>JBLWVX010000057.1:0-6362 GCA_048268245.1 Arcobacteraceae bacterium | reverse complement strand
GTATTATTATCATTTAAATATATCGTATTTAGCATCTCTAATATAATTTTATCATTTTCATTATTTAAATTAAATATTATATCTGGATGATTGGGTTGAATTCTTTTATCTATATTTATTAAGTTTTCAAAAACACATCTACCAATGACTTTATAATATTTGATAATTTCAATTTCGATAGAAGGCTCAAAATTTATTTTTTGAGTATAATCATTATTGAAGAAAAAGTTACAAAAATCAATAATTTGGTTTTTAATGCTATCTATTTTTAGATTTAAGTCTTCTTCTGGCTTTCTTACCCTAAGATAATATAATAATAATTTAGAGTTATTTTTTTCAGGGATATCTAGATTTTGTTTTTCCAGCTTTTGGTTCAAATATTGTCTATATCTGCCAAAACTATGAGATGCACGATCTTCCTCATCTTGCATATTATCGTTATTTAATTGCTCAATATGGGCATTGGAATCTACATATTCCTGTAAATATTTTAAAAGTGGTTTTTTTAATGTCAATAGACGTTTAATAGCCTTTTCATCAAATTTTTTAAAGCTATTTTGATAAATATTAGCTAATAAATTATAATTGATATTTCCATTATTTTGAGTTAAATGGATATTGCTTAGACTAAAAATAAGGAAATACATTTCTTCTATTTCACCATTTCCGTTTTTTTGAAAAAGAATACGGTCTAATTGGTAGTTTATTACCTTATTAGATACATCTTCATTATTGATAACAAATAAAGACTTAGGATTTACTGTTTGAGTTTTAATTTTAAGATCAATATTACTTATAAAATCAAATACCACCTTGTCGTCATTTTTTCTATTATGAAAAAATGAAATTGTTTCTCTTGGAACAAAATCAGTTTGTGTTACACTGGATTGTATCGTAGTGTGAGGTTTTGTAAATGAATATATTAAATGATTTGGATCTAATCTACCATTTCCAAGGGTGCTTTTATAGCCTAATTTGTAATCGTTATTATTAGGATATTTAAAATGATTTTGCTTTCTATATAAAAATGTATTATTTCTAATTTCTTGATCTTGGATTGTAATGGGATTTCCTTTATCATTTTTATCGTTACCATTAATAAGAGATAAAACATCATCATCAATTAAATTTTCAGTATGGTCTCCAAGTATAAAATCCAAGTTTTTTAATAATGATTTAATAACCTTAGGATATATACTTGGTTTGGATTCCAATAATAGATATAAATATATGGTACGAAGCCTATTGATAATTTCACTTGTGAAAATAGAATCAGTGCCTTTTTTAACAACTTTATCGTTTTCTATTTTAATTTTATTATCAAAAAGAATATCCATTTCTACGTAATTAAAAAACTCTTTTATATCCCTTTCATCACTCTCGTGGTATACTTTATATAGTTCTTTTATCAATGATCCAATACATTTTGTAAATTTTACGGGCTCACTTAAAGGGTAATCAGTCTTAGTAAGAATATTTTTAAAACTTTCCCTGTGATGATTAATTAGGTAATTAATACCCCGATTATAAATCGACATATTTTCAAAGTAGACGTTTAACATAAGCCCAATAAATGATGGGTTTAAATCAGGATTAATAAGATTAGTTTTTGAAACATCGTCGAGTTTGTGAGCTTTGCTAGGTTCATTATGAACTAACTCTTTTGTTAAACCAGCAAAATAAAAGTCGAATGTTGCTAAATTATACCTTAAATACTTAAATAATTTATTTTTAAATCTATGATTTTCCTCTAAATTGTTATTAGTTTGTTTATTGTCGAAATATGCTTTAAATTTTTCTGCTTTACCATAGAATTCATTAAGGTTTTTAAGAGTAACCTGATGCATAATTGTGTTCATTTGCAAAAGCACAGTTCTTCTTAATATGAATTTGTAATATCTAAACCAATATAATCCCTTTAGAATAATTTTTTCACTTAGACTGCCATTAGCATTTGATTTAATCTCGGAAAGGCTTTTTTCGGTTTTAGATAATTCTTCTATAACTAACTTTCCCATTGACATTTTTAAATCGTAAAAATCTATAAATTCTGGCTGAATAAGAACTTTTATAACTAATTCTCTAATTTGATTTTTTAAAAATTCATAATGAACAGATCCTTCATTTAATAAACCTTCGTCTAATTTTAATTCTACTAAATATTTTTGAAAATCATTAAGAATATTTTTAAATATATTATCGTTTATATTATCAAAATCAACTTCTTCTTCTTTTAAAGTAGCAACTAATCCATTTAAATAATGTCTTACTAAAACTTTAAGATAATCATTATTAAAAATCTTGAATAATATACCATTATCATCATAAAAATTTAAACCCTCATTAATATCAATAAAATTACTGGTTGCTTGACAAAAAAGATAAAAATAGTCCTGTAGGTTTAATAATAAATTATTTACTACTATTTCTTCATTTGCATTATCTTCTTGATATCTGAGTTTTCTTGCTTTTTTTAAATACGTAATTTTTGTGGCATCTAAGACAGATTCTTCAGCAATTTCCTTATAAAATTTTCTTTCATTACATATAGTACAATCATTTTTATTTACTCTTCTTATAGATAAATCGAAAAAAGAGAAAAAGGGGTGATTGGCTAAATTTAGATTTGAACTATCACCAGAATCAATTAATTCAACTTTTTCTTCAATTTCTGGTAAAAATCCTGTAATATTTCTTAATTCAAAACGGGATGCTTTGTTAACCAAGCATATAATACCATCCATAATTATTGTATTTGGATTTTGATATATATCTTGTAATACTTCTCGAATATAATTTTGAACCCTCAAGAATGAGCGTCCTGTCTGAATAAAATCATCTACAAAATAAATAGACGGACTGTTGGAAAGTTTTTTCTTAAAGAAAGAAACCGAGTTTAATGTATATGTATTAGAAGTGTCATATTTTAATAGCTGCGCTTGGTTGTCAAAAACATAATACATAACCAGACGTAAAAAATCATGATTGCTCTCTTCACTTGGTGTTATTATAAAACTATTTGGTTCTGGGTTTAATACAATCTTGACCTCTTTTAGCCAATTAATTATCTTTTCTTTATGATATTCTACAAAAGGTTCTGTATAGAAATAATGTATAAAGTGCCTTCCTTTTGTATCTGTAAAGTGGTTTTTTTTGTATGCTTCGGGAGGTAGGAAAACATTGCCTTGCTTAATGGCATATTTAGGTTCGGTAAATGATTTTAAAGTTTCAATATATGCTTTAGGATTTACGGATACTTTATCTAATGAAAAAATTACCCTCTCATCAACCCTATTCTCTTGTGGAAAACAATAAACACAATTTTTATTATTAAACCATTTTGTTTTTATTTCAATATGAAATTTTTGTTCAACATTAAGTTGTTTATTAAACAACTTAACTTCAACATTTTTTTCATTAAAGTCTACTTTTGATAAACCTGTGTCTTTTTGTAATTCCTTGTTTATTACTTTGTTGTTATGATTTAAATCTTCTTTTACATTTATTCCGTTAACCCAAAATATATTTAAAAATGGTTCTTTAAATTTATCAGCCGTTATTTTTTTATTATTAATTTCGGTTTCTAATAGCGTGTTTCTAATTTTTATTGCAGTGGAAAAGGTGGTAGCAATTGGACATATAATGATAATTTTGTAGTTTTTCCAAAATTCAACATCATTTAATGTATTGCTAAACTCTCCATTATCTAATAAAACGGAAGGATAGGATTTTCTAACATTTTGTTTTTCTTCAATATTGTTAATAATTGTATATCTGAAATTAAAACCTTTATCAACCAAAAAATCTTGGTTTAAATATCGAATTGCTTGATGTATAATCATTTCTGAATAAGTTCCATATCCTGCTATAAGAATATTTTTTGGACCTTCTTCAATTAAATTATTAATATCCAAGGCCATTAAATATGCAACACTATCACTTCCCTCTGCCAATTGAAGGTATCTTTGCACGTAAATAAAATCTTCTATATGTCTTTTGGAACCTAATTTAAAATGTGATTTTGGGAGTTTGTACCCATTTTCACCGATAGGTTTTTCTAGTAAACTCTTTAAATTTTCTTTAAATGTATTTGTTTTAATTACTAAAGAATAGGCTCCTAAATCTTCATCATCAAAGTAAATGTTGTGGTCAGGATCTTTATCTGTATTTGATCCAATTAAATATTTTAATTTCAAAAATTTATACTTTAAATCGTCATCAAAATCTAATAGTATGGCAGATTTAAATCCATATTCCAACTTCAACTTATAAATTTTTCTTAGTAAGTCACTTTCATCACCATTATCATTTTCAAATAAATCGGAATCATTTTTTATTACTAGGATATTCTTTTCAGGGTGAAGTTTTTCAGAATTATTATCTAAAACCTGTAAAAAATTTTTATTGTTATGTATATAACTAATTTTGTCTTTTAACGGTTTTTCAATATTTTTTTCATCATCTTCTTCTATAAAAATATTTTCAGGATCAATAATAATCTCTAAAGCTGTTCCAGCGCTATACCATTTTTTCGAATTATTTAATACTTTTTTTTTATTTATTTGATAATTATTATCTATGCTTACTTTATATTCTGAATCTTGAGAAAAATTATAATTTGGGGTTGTTATTCTTAAAAAAGAGGATTGATTAGAAACTTCATTTAAAATTTTTTGAAATCCATAGTGGCCAAGACTTCTTTCCATTTGATGTAATAAAACACTATCCATTTTATTAATACTAAGTAAATCTTCTAATTTTGGAATAGTTTCAGGATTTTTAAAAAGTAAAATATCCTTCTTTAGGGATTCTTTTATGCTTTTTAATTTATTCTTTAAATTGTCTGATAGCTCTTCAGTTTTTATTTTTGTTTTAATCCAATCTTTAATTGAAATTATATTACCCTTTAACGTCTCTATAATTCCTTTACTCCCTAAATCTAATAAAGTTATTTGAAGATGAGTTTTATTTTTAGTTAAACCATTAATTGAACTACTTAAATTGTCAGACAAGCGAAAAAGTAAAATACCTTGTTTATGTTCGCTATGCTGTAAAGTATTTTTTATAGATTCATATAATATTTCATAAATGGAATCAGATACTTTTTCAACTGATTTTATAGCCTTTCTAAAATCTTCTGAAGCCTTTATTATTGTTGAAAATTTAGAAGACTTTTTTTGATATCTTACTAAAAAGAGGTAGAAAAAAATATAAGATTTTAATCTAGTCCAGTTTTCGCTTTCTTTTAATAATTTTTTTGCATGTTTTGAGATATTGTAAAAAATATTTTCGGCACTATCTTTGGGAAAATAATTACCATATATATCAGAATAGTTTGTAAAATAACTTGCATTATAAATTGATGCAAATAAAAGCCTAAGAATATTTAATTGGTCAGATTTTTCAGACAAAAACTTTTTTTGATTCTCATATGATTTTTGAGCTTTATTCCAGCCTTTTTTATATTCTATAAAAGTTGATTGCGGGATATTTACGTTATTGAAGCTACCAACTTTTTTAAGGCAATACAGATTATTTAATTCACCTTTTATTAAAATTGGTTCTAGGGCTCTTTCCCAAAAAATAGTTTGCTTACTTTCATTATTAATTTTAAAATTATAATCATCCTCTGAATTTTCTGGTTGTCTTAATTTATTTAATAAGTTAAAGTTTAAAAATTTGTAAATTTCATTATTACTATTTTCAGCATAGACTATTTTAAATTCCTTAATGCTTAATTTTTCTCTAAATAAAATTAGTAAACCTAAAACTGCAACACAGTTGTTAATAAGGTTTGGTTTTTTTTTGGGGTCATAATCTCTTATTGCTACATTTAATCTTGAGAATTTTAATCTTAAATCTTTATCTTTATTTATGAAAAAATCAACATACTTTGAAATTGTCAAAAGCATATCACCTCCATTTTCTTCTACCAATTCTATGTTTAAAGTATCTAAATTGAGATATTCTTCGGCAAGTTCCTGTAAATAAATATTGCTTTCTATTCGATTAGGCATAAATGATATTTTCAGTTAATTTAGTTATATATTCTTGATTAATCTTTTAAATTTCTATAATGTTGTAATACAAAAATAAAAAAACCGCCCCTCAAATTGAGAAAGGCGATTTTTTGAAACCTAATTTAAACTAAACTTAACTAAAAGCAGTATTTGTTATCCGAAATTACTTTATTTGCAATTGTTTTTCGCAACTCCCCAATATTTGGCATGTTTTGATATTTGGTAAAACGTTTAAGTCCCATTAACATCGCACGTTGTTCATCACCTTCAGAAAAGGAGAGAATTGCTTCTTTTGCCTTAACGGTAATAATATCAACTGCATGGTAAAGATAAAGCTGCGAC
>JBLWVX010000056.1:0-6763 GCA_048268245.1 Arcobacteraceae bacterium | reverse complement strand
TATAGCTTTTGTGGCTGGCAAAAATCTTGTACCATATCCTGCTGCTGGGAATAAACATCTTTTTATCATATTTCTATTTTCCTTCTTAAGATATGTTTTCAAGCTTTTGATTTTCTTTTTTTTCTTTTTTCAATCTCTTGTATTTCTTTTTTAGTTTTGCATTTTTGGGTCTTTTTCTTGCTCTTGGGTCAAAAAGATCAAAAAATATTAAAAATAGTAGGAAAAATATTAAAAGATTTAGTCCATCATCTTGCTTGTACACTTGTAAAAACATACAAGAAAATGTTAGTTGCATAAAAATAAGCATTTTTACTGTAAATGCTTTGTTTTGTTTGATATTATCAAGTATATGATGTAGGTGATTTTTATCAGCTTCAAAGGGTGACTTTCCTCTTTGTCTTCTTCTTCTAAATACAACTAAAGTATCTAAAATGGGAACAGCAGCTAAAAAGAATATAGATACGGGATTTACATATTCTAAAGCTTTTATACTAAGTATTGCAATTACAAAGCCAAGAAGCAAAGAGCCACTATCTCCCATAAAAACTTTTGCTGGATACCAGTTAAGTATTAAAAAACCTAGTACAGAAGATATTAAAAGAGTAGGCCATACTATAAGTATGGTATCATTATTTATGATTCCAATTGTTAGTAATGCTGATAGAATTATTATTGAAATTGATGAAGCAAGTCCATCAAGTCCATCAGTTAAGTTTACTGCGTTTGTAAATGCAATTATTGCAAAAAGAGTAAATGGTAATGCAATTATTCCTAGGTTAAGTTCGTGTCCAAAATATGTACCAATAGTAGTAATAGTATACCCATTAAAATAAGCAATTGTTGCAGCTAAAACTATAAATACTAGTTTCATTTTTGAACTAAGTGTATAAATATCGTCAAGTACACCACCTATAAAAACTATTAAAATTGAAAGAATAATAAGTAGATGTGGTGTAATTTCACCTTGATAATATAAAAAAAGTGAACTTAAAAAAGTTGTACCAAAAACTATTCCAGCACCTCTTGGAGTTATGTTTTTATGTGAGCTTCTTTGATTAGGGATATCAATAAGTTTTAACTTAGGAGCAAAATCGATAAATTTTCTAATAGCAAGATATGTAAAAATTATCAAAAAAAAGCCTAAAATAGGTAGCTCATACATAAAAATAATCCCTTTAAAATAAATAATGATGTAATTTTACTATAACTCAACTTATTTTTTTATTATTAATAATTACAAATTGGTTACATATTATAATAAATTTATTAATTTAATTAAAATAAATTATTGATTTTTTTATCTTTTTAGTATACAATTGCGTTATTAATTTAAAGGAATGACGATGAAAAGTAAGAAAATTATGTATAGTATCCCCGTTTTAATGGTGTTTCTTAGTGCAGGAGAAGCAACTTCTTTAAAAGATGTGGTTTCACATACTTTAAAAAGTAATCAAGATATATATTCAAAATCACTAAATAATAATGCATTTAAAAATTATATTGATGAACAAAAATCAGCTTACTATCCAAAAGTTGATTTAACTGCTTCATTAGAAAAAATAAAAGAGAAAGAAAAATCTGCTACATTAAATACAAATGAAACAAGAACTGGAAATAATATCAGACTTGATTTAGAACAACTTCTTTATGATGGAGGTTCATCTTCAAGTAAAGTAGATGAAGCTAAGTATAGTTACATGGCTAATAAATATAAAAACTCTGATGATGTAGAAAACATTATATTAGATGGGATTACTTCTTATTTAAACATGGTTAAGTCTAAAGAAAGAATAAATATCTCTGAAGATAATATCAAAGTACACAATGAGTATCTTCAAATTGCAAAAGAAACAGAAGATATAAATGGCACTGTATTAGATAAAGTTCAAACAAAAGCAAAAATTCATAATGCAAAAAATAAACTTTTTGATGAGATAAATAATTATAATCTAGCAAAAAGTTCATTTGATAAAAATGTAGGTATAAAAGTTTTAGGTGAAATTTGTAGACCAAATATTGATGAGTCTAAAATCCCATCATCTTTAAAAGATTTAAAAACTATTGCATTAAGTTCAAATTATAAAATCAAAGAGCAGATAGAAAACATAAAAGAGCAAAGAGAAAAATTAGCTCAAACAGATTCAAGTTTTTTACCTACTTTAAAATTTAAACTTCAAGCTATTCATGATGATGAACTTATTACTGATGAAACTGAAACAAAAAGATATACAGGAAAAATAGAGTTAACATACAATATTTTTAATGGTTTATCTGATAAAAAAGCATCTCAAAGAGAGAGCTTATTTCTTAAAGAATCAAAAGCTAAGCTTGATGTCGTAACAAAAGATATTATCGATCAACTAACTTCATCGTTTAACACTTATCAAACTTCAAAAAATCAAATTGTTGAATTAAAACAGTTTATTGAAGAAAATAAGCAAATCATAGAAATTTATAAAGACCAATTTGATTCAGGAACAAGAAGTTTTATTGATGTTTTAAATGTTGAAGCAGACTTATATAATTCAAAAATATCATTAATTAATACACAGTTTAATATGTATCAATCATATTATGAAATCTTAAGATTAATGTCAACATTACAAAATACTATATCTGATTCACAAAGACAAGTATGTGATGCAGATAAATTTCTTAAAGAAGAACCTAAAAAAAATGAGTTAAAGAATATGGAAGAAGAGTTAAATCTTGATGAGTCTTCAGATTTACAAACTCAAGTAGTTCCATCACAAAATTTAGTTCAAGATGAATATGCTTTATTTTTGAATACATATTCAAGTATGAAAAAAGCTCAAGATGTTTTAGATAACACAAAAGCAGATTTAAAAAACAATCAAATGTTAAAAGTTATTTTAAATTCTAAAGCTAGTTATACTTTAGCGGCTTATAACATTGAAGGGAAACAAAATGCTGTTTCATTAAAAAAGAGTTTAGATTACAAGTTTCCAAATTCATATTTTATAAAAAAATCTAAATAGGTAAGCAATTGAGCGAAAAAAAGATAAATTTCAGTGAAGATTTCGATTCAATAAAAGACGACTCTATAAAGATTGATACACTTTTAGAGTCTTTACTTTTTCTTTCTAAATTCCATAAAAGAGCATCTTCAAAAGAGTCATTGATAGCAGGACTTGCTATTCATGACTCTTTAATGACTCCATCTATGTTTAAAACTGCTGCAAAAAAAATTGGTCTTATAACAAAAGCAGTTTCTAGAAAAATAGAGGAAATAGACAACAAAGCTTTACCTGCTGTTATGATTTTAGAGGACAATAAAGCTTGTGTAGTTTTAAATATAGATAAAAAAGATAAAATAGTGACTTTAATAATGCCTCATCTAAATGAAGGGGAAACTCACATTTCTATAGAGAGTCTTAAACAAATTTATACGAATAATCTTTTGATTGTAAAACCAGCTTATAATTTTGAAAATAGAGTACAAAAAGATATAGATATAAAAGACAACAAACGTTGGTTTTTTAGAACAATGAAAAAGAATATATCTATTTATAAATTAGTAATTATAGCTGCAATTCTAATAAATATTTTTGTTATATTTGTTCCTTTGTTTACTATGAATGTCTATGATAGAGTTTTGCCAAATAAATCAATAGATACTTTATGGGTTTTACTTATAGGTATAGTTTTTGTATTGTTTTTTGATTTGATACTAAAATTAATAAGAGCCTACTTTATAGAACAAGCAGGAAAAAGAGCAGATATTCGTATGTCAAGTAAAATATTTGATCAATTACTAAATATAAAACTAGATTCAAAACCAAGTTCAACAGGTATGTTTGTTAGTAGATTACAATCTTTTGAAAGCGTTAGAGAGTTTTTTACTACAGCAACTATTACTGCTTTTGTTGATTTACCTTTTGTTTTACTTTTTATAGGAGTTATTTTTTATATAGGAGGAGATTTAGCATATGTTAGTTTAGCAACTATGATAATAGCAATAACTTTTTCATACTTTATGCAAAAACCTATAAAAAAGACTATTTTAAACTCAGCAAAAGAAGAGCAAATAAAACAAACTGTTTTAACTGAAACAGTAACAGGCTTAGAGATTATTAAAAGTGTTAGAGCTTTAAATAGAATGAGAACACACTGGGAAAGATCTATATCACAAACTTCTTATTATGGGAATAAGTCTCACTATTTATCACAAATTGTTACTTATTTTGTAGGTTTCATTTCACAATTGTCAGGAGTATTAATAGTAGCATTTGGTGTAATACTTGCAAGTGAAGGAACAATAACAATGGGAGCGATTATAGCTGCTATGATGTTAAATAGTAGAGTTATTGGACCTGTATCGCAAATTGTCGGAATGATTATAAGGCTTGATAGAACTATGCTATCTCTTGAAAATATTGATGAAATTATGAAAATGCCTGTTGAAAGAGATTCAAATAAAAACTTTCTAAGTAGACCTGATTTAAAAGGAGACATTATATTTAAAGATATTGAATTTTCATATAAAGATCAAAAGTTTAATGTTTTAAAAAATATAAATCTTACAATTAAAGAGGGTGAGAAAGTAGGGATTATAGGAAAAATTGGTTCTGGTAAATCTACGTTTGCAAAGCTTTTATTAAATCTATATGAACCAAATAAGGGGTCTGTTATTGTAAATAATACAGATATAAGACAAATTGATCCAGTTGACTTAAGAAGATCAATTGGTTATGTTCCACAAGAACCTTTTTTATTTATGGGAAGTATAAAAGATAATATATCAATAGCAGAACAATATGCAAGTGATGAACAAATACTAAGAGCTTCAAAGATAGCAGGTGTACATGAATTTTTAGGTAAACATGAAGCAGGCTATGACTTGATAGTAGGGGAGAGAGGTGAAGGGTTATCTGGTGGTGAAAGACAATCAGTTACTCTAGCTAGGGCAATACTTTCAAATCCAAACATTTTATTATTAGATGAACCAACTAATATGATGGATGAATTATCTGAAACAAAATTCAAAAAAAGCTTAGAATCAATTATAAAAGATAAAACGCTATTACTAATTACTCATAAACCTTCTCTTTTAACATTAGTTGATAGATTAATAGTAATAGAAGATGGAAAAGTTGTAGCAGATGGACCAAAAGAAAAAATCGTATCTTCTTTTGGAAAAACGCAAGTAAAAAAGACTGCAAGAATAAAAAGGATTTAAATGCAAAAAGATATAAATTTTGTTGACACATTATACTCTCAAAAAAATGCTGAACTAAATCCTAAAATTGTTCTTTTTTTCTTTATAATTGTTAGTTTTTTTGTAGGAGCTTTTGTATGGGCATATTTTGCAGAAGTTGATGAACTGACAAGAGGTGAAGGAAAAGTTATACCTTCTGAAAAAATAAAGAAAATACAAAGTTTAGATGGTGGATTGATTTCAGAGATTCTAGTAAAAGAAGGTTCAATTGTAAAAAAAGGTCAAGCTTTAATGAAGATTGATACTACTAGATTTCAAGCTTCACTTGAAGAAAATAAGCAAACATACTATCATCTATTAGTTACAAAACAAAGATTAGAGGCTGAAGCAAATATAGATATATCTAAAAAAGTTAAAAAATTGGAATACTCAAATGAGCTAAAAAAAAATGTAAAAGAATTTATTGAAAATGATAGAAAACTTTTTTTATCAAGAGTAGAAGAGCTGATTAGTACATCTAACATATTTAAAATACAACTAAAACAAAAAGAACAAGAGTTAAAAGAATTAGAAAATAATAGTGTTCAATTAAAAAAAAGATTAAGATATGTTAGAGAAGAATACTCAACAATAAATAAAATGGTAAATAAAGGTTCAAGATCAAGAGTTGATTTATTAAAAATTAAAAAAGAGTTAGCAAAACTAGAAGGTGATTTACAAACTACATATATTCAAATACCAAAAGCAAAATATGCAATAGAAGAAGCAAAAAATAGAATAATAGAAAAAACAAAAATATTTAAAGCCCAAGCATCAAATGAACTTCAGAAGATAAATACTGAGATAAAAAAATATGAATCAAAAATAGTAGCGCAAAAAGATAAAGTAGATAAAACAATATTGCATTCACCAGTTGATGGAATAGTAAAACAAATAAATGTAAATACTGTTGGAGGAGTAATTAAATCAGGAATGGATTTAATAGAAATAGTACCACAAAGTGAAATTTTATTAATCGAAGCAAAAATTGATCCAAAAGATATCGCTTTTATCAATCCAAAGCAAAAAGCAATTGTGAAAATAACTGCTTACGATTTTTCTATATATGGTGCATTAGAAGGAAGTATTACAGAAATATCAGCAGATAGTATTATAGATGAAAAAGATAAAAATCAGAAAAGCTATTATAAGGTAACAATAAAAACAAATAAAAACTATTTAGAAAAGAATAAAGAAAAGTTTCCAATAATACCAGGAATGATTACAAGTGTAGACATAATAACAGGAAAAAAGACAATATTAGACTATATATTAAAACCAATATTAAAAACAAAAGAAAACTCAATGCATGAAAGGTAGATAAAACACAATAAAAATATAGTAAAAAAGCAATAAAGTAAGAAAAAAAAGCAAAATAAAGCACAAATTCAGAAATTTAAGCTTTATTTTAGAAAAACCACTTGACAAGTGAGGAGAATTTGTCTATAATTCCCATCCAATTTCAGAGGAACGACAACAAGTTCTAAAAGAGATTATGATCTTTAAAAACAGAAGGTTAATAAGAAGTAATTTTTATAAACCGAA
>JBLWVX010000055.1:0-7185 GCA_048268245.1 Arcobacteraceae bacterium | reverse complement strand
TGTTGTAACAGTAGATGATGTATATAATGAGGGAACAGAAGAGTTTGATATTTCATTAAAAGAAGTAACAGCAGGTAAAGATCAGTTTGAGAATGT
Source organism: Arcobacteraceae bacterium (assembly GCA_048268245.1). Classification (GTDB taxonomy): domain Bacteria; phylum Campylobacterota; class Campylobacteria; order Campylobacterales; family Arcobacteraceae; genus Arcobacter_B. The sequence continues at coordinate 7,089 of JBLWVX010000055.1, read as the reverse complement.
AACAGTAGATACAACAGCAGTAACAACATCAATTAAAGACTTATTATTAATTGTTGATGAAACAAACTTAACTATTTCTTCTGTGGCTACTTTAAATTTTGCAGAAGCATTCTCTACTATTGATTCTAGTACAAGTGTTAGTTATAACTTAAATGCAGTTTCAGGTGATAGTGGATTAATAGATTCCGAAAGTTCTCAAAAAGTAATTTTAAGTGTAAATTCATCAGGTGAAGTAGAAGGTAGAACAGAGACATCAGGAGAATTAGTATTTAAAGTAAGTATTGATCAAAATACAGGAGATGTTACATTAACTCAATTTAGATCTGTATCTCATCCTGATAGTACAAATGATAATGAACCAACAACATTAAAAGCTGATGAGTTAATAAAAATAGAAAGAACTTATACAGAAGTTGATGATTCAGGAAATAGTAATACTTATAAAGATACATCTAATATTGGACAAAATTTAATATTTAAAGATGATGCTCCAAATTCACAATCATCTATTGCTACATATTCAACAGATAAAGAACCAGTAAATTTAGTATTTACTTTAGATATATCAGGAAGTATGGGTAATGAAGTAGGAGATACAGGAAAAAGTAGACTAGATATTGCAATAGAAGCAATGGAAGAATTAGTTGCTAAATATGAAGCATTAGGAAGTGATGTATTAATTCAAATAAATACATTTAATGGAGTAGCAAATGGTAATGGTACATGGATGACACCATCTCAATTACATACGTTCTTAAGTAATTTAAGAGATAGTGGATCAACAAACTATGAAGATGCACTAAGAGAGACAGAAGATAACTATTCATTATCTCCAAATCCAGGAAAAACATATGTATACTTCTTATCAGATGGTAATCCAACAAGAGAGCTAAATGATGGAACAGCAGAAGATAGTGGTTACTTAGATAGTGCAAGAGTTACAAAATGGAATAACTTTGTAAATGATCCAGCAAATAACATAGATAAAACTTATGCGATTGGAATTGGAACAAGTGTAGATACTAATTATCTTTCAAAGATTTCTGATAATGTAATTCAAGTTGATGATCCCGCAGATTTATCAACTACTTTAAATAATACAGCTGTGATTAAAACTGGCTCTTTAAATTTTAGTTTTGGTGCAGATGGACCAGCAGATGGAACAGGACCTAAATTAGATGGAGATAAATTACCATTTACTTGGAATAATGCAACAGCTACAGATTCAGCAGGGAATGTATTACCAGTAGTTTGGAGTATATCAGCTGATGGTAGAGTAATAACTGGTACATTAAATGGAAAAGTTGTTCTTAGACTTGAAGCAAAAGATATTTTAACAGACAATCCAAAGTATGAATTAACTCAGTTTGATAGTACAAGTGGTATTTCTAAAATAAGTGTACCTTATACAATTACTGATGCAGATGGTGATAGTAGTACTAGTGTATTAAATTTTAGAGAAAATACTCCTCCTGATGCAGTAGATGATAATAGAACATTAAATGAAGATCAAACTATTAAAATAGATGTATTATCAAATGATAGTGATTCAGAAACTGCAAATGCAGACTTAGTAGTTGATTCTGTAACACAGCCATCTCATGGTAGTGTAGTTATAAATAGTGATGGAACTATTGATTATACACCAGATAAAGATTATAATGGACAAGATAGTTTTACATATACAATTGTCGATGAAGATGGTAAAACAGATACTGCAACTGTATCTTTGACTATTAACCCAGAGGCAGATAATCCTGTTGCAGTTAATGACAGTGCAAGAACAGAAGAGAATCAATCTGTTAATATTAATGTATTAAGAAATGACTATGATGCAGATGGGGATACTGTTTCGGTTGCTTCTATAACAAATCAACCAGATCATGGTACAGTTAGAATAAATAGTAATGGTACTATAACTTATACTCCTAATCGAGGATATGATGGAAATGATTATTTTGAATATAAAATAACTGATGGAAATGGTGGTTATGATACTGCGCGAGTGAATATAAAAGTTGATCCTGTTATAATCAATGCAAGAGTTGATGGAACAAGGGCAATGTATGAGGGCAATGATGGTTGGTATAATGTTAAACTAGATAAAGCCGTTACAAAAGATACATGGGTTACAGTACAAGTATCTGATGGAAGTGCAAAAAGAGTAGATGGTGATGGTTGGGAACAAAATAATCAAAATGTTAATTATGGTGGATATTATGATGCAGGAGTCTTTATTATAAAAAAATATTATGATCAAACTCCTGATAAGAAAGATGTTGTTGGGCCACATGATAATACATGGGATTATAGTGTTCAAAAAAATGAACAAGTTCAGTCTGGAGGAACTGTTCGTGTATTAATTAGAGCAGGACAAAAAGAGTCTGAGTATTTTAAAGTAGAATCGTATAAAGAAAAAGTATGGGTTGATAAAGATCTACATACTGTTGATGATGCAAGTGAAGGAACTGAAAATCTATCGATAAGAATCACTAATATAGGTAATGGACGAGATAATTTTGGAAGTACAGGTCCAGCTATAAATGTAGATATTTATGATGGAACATCAATTAGTACGATTTCACCAGTAACTTTAGATTTAAGTGGTGATGGAGAAATAGATACAACTGGACACACTTCATCTATAGACAAAGGTATTAATAATACTGTAGGAAAAACTGTAGAATTTGATATTGATGGTGATGGTGATTTAGATGAGATTGAGTGGATTGATGGTTCAGGAGATGGATTATTAGTGGATAATAGAGATGGAAATGCAGCTAATGACATGGATGGTTCAAGACTATTTGGTGATGAAGGTGGAAAATATGCAAATGGATATGAAAAGCTAGCTCAATATGATACGAATGGAGATGGTGTAATATCTGGAGATGAGTTAAATGGACTTAACGTTTGGGTTGATGATGGTGATGCTAAAGTAGAAGATGGAGAACTAAAAACTTTACAAGAATTAGGTATCGAATCAATTTCTACTCAAATGACACAAACAACAGGAACTGATGGTAAAATGCATATGCAATCAGTTGCAACAAAAACAGATGGAACACAAATTATGACAGAAGATATTTGGTTTGGTTCTACAGATGTAGATTTAACAGATTTAACTAAAACAAGTGATGAAAATGAAAATGTAATTATTGATGTAGATAATGGTAAATCTGAGAGAATAGAAATTGATTTAGACGATGTTTTAGATATTGTTGATGAAGATAAAAAATTAATTATTAAAGGTGATAATGCAGATAAAGTTGAACTTGATCAAAATGAATGGACAAGTGGAGGAAAAGAAGAAATTGATGGATCAAGTTATAATGTTTATCAAGGAACAGGAGTTAACTCTACGGTTAAAATTTTAATTGATGATGAAATAGAAATCACTCCTGATATTTAATAAATAAAGATGAGTAGGTTTTCCTACTTATCTTTAAATTCTTGATTAGGATAGTAAGTATGAAGCAGACACAACTTGAAGATTTTTTAGAACTTGAAGAACATAATAAAGAGCTTGAAAAAAGAATAAAAGTAGAACTTGAGAAAAATAGAAAAAAAGATGAGTTACTTTTTAGACAAGCAAAAATGGCATCCATGGGTGAAATGTTAGCAAATATATCACATCAATGGAGACAGCCTCTTATGGAAATATCATCTTTATTTTTACCAATTGAAGCAAAGTTAAAAATGGGTTTACCTATAGAAAATGAAGAACTTCAAGGTTCAATAAAACAGTTAAATGAGATTACAAAATATATGTCTGCAACTATTAATGATTTTAAAAACTTTTTCTCAAAAGATAAAGAGAAAATGAAGTTTGAAATACTTGAACAAATAAACTCAACTATAAATATAATTAATGGTGGGCTTAAATCACATAATATAAATTTAGATATTATTATTAAAAAAAATCCTACAATCCTAGCATTTAAAAATGAATATTCACAAGCTTTAATAAATATAATAAATAATGCAAGAGATGTATTAGTACAAAGAAAAGTAAAAGAGCCTAAAATAGATATTATAATAGAAGAAAAAGATGGTTTGGTTATCACTTCTATACATGATAATGCAGGTGGTATAAAAATAGAACCTATTGAAAAAGTTTTTGATCCTTTTTTCACTTATGAGAAGGTAAATGGTTCAGGAATAGGACTTTTTATGTCAAAGATAATTATTGAAAATAATATGGGTGGCAAGCTCGAAGTTAAAAATAAACAAGATGGGGCTTTGTTTATTATTTCTATTCCAAAACTATAAATACTTTGCTTCAAATTCTATTTAAATAAATTTAGATATAATCACGACTTACAAGAAAACTTCACTTTACAAATTAGGATAATTATGTCAAAACAACTATTGCAAAAACAAGCTGATACGATTAGATTCTTAGCTGCGGATATGGTTCAAAAAGCAAATTCAGGACACCCAGGTGCACCAATGGGTCTAGCTGATATTGCTACAGTTTTAAGTAATCACTTAAACTTAAATCCAGCAAATGATAAATGGCTTAACAGAGATAGATTAGTATTCTCAGGTGGTCACGCAACTGGATTAGTATATTCATTATTACATTTATGGGGATTTGATGTATCTGTAAATGATATGAAAAACTTTAGACAAACTCACTCTAAAACACCAGGTCACCCAGAGTATGGTCATACTCATGGTATTGAAATTACAACAGGACCATTAGGTCAAGGTATTGCAAATGCAGTTGGTTTTGCAATGGCTGCAAAATATGCACAAAATACTTTAGGAAAAGAAGTAATTAATCATAAAGTTTACTGTTTATGTGGTGATGGAGATTTACAAGAAGGTATTTCTTATGAAGCTTGTTCAACAGCAGGTCACTTAAACTTAGATAATTTAGTAATCATTTACGATTCAAACTCAATTACAATTGAAGGTGATACTTCTATTGCTTGGTCTGAAAATGTTAAGAAAAGATTCCAAGGTATTGATTTTGATGTAATTGAAATTGATGGACATAACTTTGATCAAATTGATAAAGCATTAGCAACTGCTAAAGATGCTACAAAACCTGTAATGATTATTGCAAAAACTGCAATTGCTAAGGGATCTGCAACTATGGAAGGAAGCCATCATTCACATGGTGCTCCATTAGGTCATGACGATATTAAGGCATCAAAGAAGAAAGCTGGATTTGATCCAGAAAAGACATTCTTTGTTCCTGCTGATGTAAAAGGTGCATTTGATAAATTAATCAAAGGTTCTATCGCTGAAAACGAGTGGAATGACTCTTTATCTGCTGAAACAAAAGCTAAAATTGAAGAATTACAAAACCCTAATTTTGATGCAGTTGAATATCCAACTTTTGAAGCTGATTCAAGTGTAGCTACAAGGGATTCAAATGGTAAAATCTTAAATGCAATTGCTGCAGCTGTTCCTGGATTCTTAGGTGGTTCAGCAGATTTAGGTCCATCAAATAAAACTGAATTAAAAGATATGGGTGATTTCCCATCAGGAAGAAATATCCACTTTGGTATTAGAGAACACGCAATGGCAGCTATTTCTAATGCTATGAACTTATACGGTTTATTTAGAGTTTACTCAGCAACATTCTTTGTCTTTTCAGATTACTTAAAGCCAAGTGCTAGAATTGCAGCATTAGCTGGTATTCCTCAACACTTTGTATGGACACATGACTCTATTGGTGTAGGTGAAGATGGACCAACTCACCAACCAATTGAGCACTTATCTCAATTTAGAGCATTACCAAATTTCTATACATTCAGACCTGCTGATGCAACTGAAAATGTAGCATCTTGGAAAAAAGCTTTAACAATGTCTGCTCCAACTGCATTTGTTTGTTCAAGACAAGGATTAAGAGTATTAAAAGAAGAAAGAGCATTTGGTGAAGTTTCAAATGGTGCTTACTTACTTAAGAGAAGAGATAATGCAAACATTACAATCATGGCTTCTGGTTCTGAGGTTATGTTAGCATTACAAACTGCTTGTAAATTAGAAGAAGAAGGAATTTATGCAAATATTGTTTCTGTTCCTTGTTATGATTTATTTATTGAGCAAGATAAAGAATATATTGATCAAGTAATTGATAAAAACACTAAAGTATATGCTGTTGAAGCTGCAAGAGGATTAGAGTATTATAGATTTGCTGATGTTGTATTTGGTATGGATACATTCGGTGCATCTGGTCCTGCTGGTGACTTATTTGACGAATTTGGATTTACTATTGACAAATTAAAAGCTAACATCGTAGCTGACTTTAAAAACTAATTTTATAAGATGGGCATAAATGCCCATCTTCTTTTCTTTAAAAATTCTCTCTTTAATTATTGTTATTTTATTGCTAGATACTATTTGTAAAATATATAAGATTTTAGAAAAGGAATTCTCATGCCTCATTTACAGTTCGAAATCAACAAAAAAGTTTGTAAAGAAACAAAAGAAGAGTTTGCACAACAAATAAGAGATACATTTAGTGAAGTTATGGATACAGGAAAAGACCACATTGCTATATCTTTAAGAGAATATGAAAAATATTCTTTGAGTATAGGAAGAGTAGACCCCAAAGATGATATTTGTTTAATGAATCTTGATATTAGAGAAGGCCGAACAATAGAGCAAAGAAGAGAATTAGCTCTTAGGTTTATGGAAATTGTAAAAGTAAACTTTCAAGTAGATACTAAAAATCAGTATATAACATTTACAGAACATAAAGGCGAAGATTTTCATTTAGTTGAAAAGTTTCTAGCTTCTTGGGAGAGTGGAGAAGACCCTTTAGTATAAAAGAGCATTACTGCTCTTTTGATAAAATATTTATTATCTCAAAGGGTGATATTCTATTCTTTTTGGATTTGGCTTATTTGATGTTGTTAAAATGAAACCTAATACAATTGTAGAAATAACTCCACCTGCTGTAAAAAATATTTTATTTGAAAAGTAGTTTTTCATAGATTTCCAGTTAAATAAAACATGAAAAAATACAATAGCTATAAAAACAAGCCCTAAAATCGGTAGTGTAAAAATAACTGTGTAAATTCAAAAAAGACAATTTATTAGATAGAATAAAAAACAACTATCTAGTAAATT
>JBLWVX010000054.1:0-7299 GCA_048268245.1 Arcobacteraceae bacterium | reverse complement strand
TTCTATTTAACGAATACTTCTGGTAAAATTGAAAGTATCAAAACTATTTGGGATAAACTAAATCATATAATTGCATTTATTACTTGGTTATTTTATAAAAGTAAGAGTTATTGTAAATTTTACCAAAGTTTATTATAATAAATAATAAATTATAATATTTGAATTATTTAGAAAAGAAAAGGGAAAATATTGAAAGTACTAGTTACAGGCGCAGCAGGATATATAGGAAGTCATACTTGTATCTCTTTACATGAAGCTGGTTTTGATTTTGTAGTTTTTGACAACTTATGTAACTCTTCACAAGAGAGTTTAAATAGAGTAGAGAAAATTATAGGAAAGAAAATCGAGTTTATAAAAGGTGATATTAGAGATAAGAAAGCATTAGATGAAGTTTTTTCAAAGTATGAAATAGATTCTGTAATTCACTTTGCAGGGCTAAAAGCTGTAGGTGAGTCAGTTGCTAATCCTTTAGAGTATTATGACAATAACATAAATGGTACTTTAGTTTTACTTGAAGTTATGAAAAAACATAATTGTAAAAAAATAGTATTTTCATCATCTGCTACAGTTTATGGTGATCCTCATACAACTCCTATAAAAGAAGATTTTCCAGTGGGAGCTACTACAAACCCATATGGTAGAACAAAATACTTTATAGAAGAGATATTAAGAGATGTTTATATTTCTGATAATGAGTTTAAAATAGTACTTTTAAGATATTTTAATCCAGTAGGAGCTCATAAATCTGGAACTATTGGTGAAGATCCAAATGGAATACCAAATAATCTTATGCCATTTATTGCTCAAACTGCTGTTGGGAAAAGAGAGTTTTTAAGTATATTTGGTGGAGATTATGATACACATGATGGGACAGGGGTTCGAGATTATATTCATGTGGTAGATTTAGCAGCAGGTCATGTAAAAGCTTTAGAAAAAATAAACAATATTGATAAAGTACTAACTGTAAATCTAGGAACAGGAAATGGTTATAGTGTTCTTGATATGGTAAAAGCCTTTGAAAAAGCTAGTGGTAAAAAGATAGCTTACAAAATTGTAGATAGAAGAGCAGGGGATATTGCTAAGTGTTTTGCTGATCCAAGTTATGCTAAAGAAGCTTTAGATTGGGAAGCAACAAAAGGAATTGATCAGATGTGCTCTGATACATGGAATTGGCAATCAAATAATCCAAATGGGTATAACTCATAAATTTATAGTCAAATAGAAATGGATAAATCATTTCTATTTGACTATTTTAAGAACTTATTCTTATTTCAAATATAAAATAACTATACATCACACCACAATTATAAAACAATAATAAACTTTTAGCTAAAATATTTACTAAAATATCATCTAGATAAAAAGGGAAGTATTTTGAACTTAAAAAAGTTAAATGAAGATGACAAAAGATTATTACTAGACTCTATTAGAGATGTGGAAGATTTTCCAAAACCTGGTATTATTTTTAAAGATATAACTACACTATTAAATAACAAAGAAGCCTTTGCTTTACTTATGCAACACTTAGAAAATAGATATAAAGATTACAACTTAGATTATATTGCAGGTATTGATTCAAGAGGTTTTATTTTTGGAGCTACTTTAGCTGATAGACTGGGTATTGGGTTTGTACCTGTTAGAAAAAAAGGTAAATTACCAAGTACAACTGTTTGTGAAAAGTATGAACTAGAGTATGGTTTTGATGAGATTGAACTACATCTTGATGCATTTAGAGGTGATACTCATGCAAGAGTTCTTTTAATAGATGATATTATAGTAAGTGGTGGAACTGCTTATGCAGCTGCTAATCTTATAAATAAACTAAATGTAGATTTAGTTGAAATGTGTTTTTTAATGAATATTCAGATTTTAGATGGCGCACTAAAACTAAAAAAAGTAGCACCAGTTTATTCTGTGCTAGACGTATAAAGAGAGAAATATGAACGATTATATACCAAAACCAAGTAAACACGACCCAGATAATAAGGGACAGTTTGGTATCTTTGGTGGTCAGTACGTACCAGAAACATTGATGCCTGTTTTAAAAGAATTAGAAGAAGAATATAATAAATATAGATTTGATAAAGAGTTTTGGGCTGAGGTAAATGAACTTTTAAGAGATTATGTAGGAAGAGAAAACCCACTTTATCATGCAAAAAATATTAGTGAAGAAATAGGTGCAAAAGTATATTTAAAAAGAGAAGATTTAAATCATACAGGTGCACATAAAGTAAATAATGTAATAGCCCAAGGTTTACTTGCAAAAAAACTTGGAAAAACAAAAATTATTGCAGAAACAGGTGCAGGGCAACATGGAGTTGCTAGTGCAACTATCGCTGCACTTTTAGGTTTAGAATGTACAGTATTTATGGGTGCAAAAGATGTGCAAAGACAAGAGTTAAATGTATTTAGAATGAAGCTTCTAGGAGCAAAAGTTGTAGCAGTTGAGTCAGGAAGTAAGACTTTGAAAGATGCTATGAATGATGCTATTAGATACTGGGTTACAAATGCTAGAGATACTTTTTATGTAATAGGAACTGTTGCAGGACCACATCCTTATCCACTTATGGTTAGAGATTTTCAAGCAGTTATTGGTTATGAAGCAAGAAAGCAAATCTTAGAAAAAGAGGGGAAACTTCCTGATTATGTTTTAGCTTGTATTGGTGGTGGATCAAATGCTATTGGTATGTTTTCACATTTTATAGAAGATAAAGAAGTTACTTGTATAGGTATTGAAGCAGGTGGTTTAGGTCTTGACACAAACAAACATGGATGTTCACTAGAAAAAGGAAGACCAGGTGTTTTACATGGGCAATGTTCTTACCTTTTACAAGATGAAAATGGACAAGTATTAGAAGCTCACTCTATGAGTGCTGGACTTGACTATCCTGGAATTGGACCTGAACACTCTTATCATAAAGATATGAAAACTGTACAGTATGACTCAGTTACAGATGATGAGGCTTTAGATGCTTTTGTTTGGTTAAGTCAAAAAGAAGGAATTATTCCAGCATTTGAATCATCACATGCTATAGCTTACTTAAAAAAAGCAAAAGATAAGTTCCAAGGGAAAACTGTAATTGTAAACCTTTCAGGTAGAGGTGATAAAGATATGGTTCAAGCAAAAGATTTACTGGAGTTTAAATAGAATAATATGATAAAAAGCCTACAAAAACATTCTGGAAAGATTTTATTTGCTGTTGTTTTAACTTTTTTGTCTTTTTTAGCTTACAATCTTTATATAGCACCTGTACAAGGTTTTGAAAATAAGTTTATATATCTTTTAAAAACATATGGTTATGTGATTTTATTTGCATGGAGTACATTAGAAGGAGAGTTAGGTCTTATAATGGCAGGACTCCTTATTCACGATGGACATATGAATCTTTACATAGCTATATTTATAGCAGGTCTTGGTGGTTTTGTAGGAGATCAAGTTTATTTTTATACAGGTAGATTTAATAAAGCATATGTGCATAGAAAATTCAAAGGTCAGCGAAGAAAGTTTGCATTAGCCCATTTACTACTTAAAAAGTATGGTTGGCCTATAATTTTTGTACAAAGATATATGTATGGAATGAGAACAATTATTCCAATTTCTATTGGTCTTACAAGATATAGTGCAAAAATGTTTGCATTTATAAACCTTATAAGTGCTTGGTGTTGGTCTACACTTACTATTGTTCCAGTTTGGTATTTTGGAGAAGAGATTCTAAAAGTACTTCATTGGGCAAAAGAGCATTGGTATTTAGCACTACCATTTGCAGTTATATTTGGAGGAAGTATTATCTACTACTTCAATAAAGCAACAAAAAAAGTTGATAAACAAAGTTTAAGAAAGGAAATAAATAGTGAAAATTAGTATAAATACAAAAAATTATAAAAAAGTAAAAGCAGATTTAGAAATTATTTTAATAAACGAAATTGAAGATACAAAAGATGAGGAAGTTTTAGAAGCATTAGATTTTAAGGCAGTTGATGAAGCTTGTATCTTACTTCCTGAATCAAAAAAAATATATGTAGGTTTTGAAGATGATACTTATGATAGTGTAGCAATTGCAATTGCTACAGCTTTAAAAAAGTTTCAATCTACAAAATACAAAACTGCAAAAGTAGATTTAACTCAAGGTAATTTAAGTGAGAATTTAAAAGGTTTAATTGAGGGGGCTTTACTTGGGTCTTATACTTTTGATAGATATAAATCTGAGAAAAAAGAGAAGAAAAAACAAGAACTTATTTTTGTAGTAGAGGATGAAACTTCAATTAATGAAGTTTTAAATGACTCAAAAGTTATTGCAAAAGCTGTAAATAAAGCAAGAGATATGGTAAACTCTACGCCTCAAGACTTCTACCCTATAGTTATGGCTGATTTAGCAAAAGAGTTAGCTCAAGATGCTGGTATGGATTGTAAAGTTTATGGTGAAAGTTTCCTAGAAAAAAACCATATGAACGCAATGCTAAGTGTGGGAAGAGCTTCTGTTCATGAATCACAACTTATTCATATGTCATACAAACCAAAAAATGCAAAGAAAAAGATTGTTTTAGTTGGAAAAGGTCTTACTTATGATTCAGGTGGATTATCACTTAAACCAGCTGATTTTATGGTAACAATGAAACTTGATAAAGCTGGTGGTTGTGCTGTTATGGCTACACTATGGGCTGTTGCAAAACTAGGACTTCCTTATGAAGTACATGGAATAGTTGGAGCAGTTGAAAATATGGTAGGTGGTGATGCTTACAAACCTGATGATGTTTTAACAGCTAAAAATGGTAAAACTATTGAAGTGAGAAACACTGATGCTGAGGGAAGACTAGTTCTTGCTGATTGTTTATGTTATGCGCAAGATGAGATTGAAGATATTGATTATATTTTTGATTATGCAACACTTACAGGTGCTTGTGTAGTTGGTGTTGGTGAATATACAACAGGTATCATGGGTAATGATGATATTTTAAAAAGAAATGCAGTTTTAAGTGCATTAAAATCAGGTGAGTATGCAACAACTTTAGACTTCAACAGATACTTAAGAAAAACTATCAAATCAGAAGTGGCTGATATTTGTAATATTGCAAACACTAGATATGGTGGAGCAATTACAGCAGGTATCTTCTTAGATAACTTTATTTGTGAAGAAAATAAAGATAAATGGATTCACTTTGATATAGCAGGACCTGCATATGCCCAAAAAGCATGGGGATATAACCCATATGGTGGATCAGGTGCTGGAGTTAGAATGACTATTGAGTTCTTAAAAGGCTTAGATAAATAGTTTATATTAAGAAGAAGTAGTTTATTCACTTCTTCTTACTCTTAAAAATGAAGCAAATTTCGGTTTCCCATATTTTGTAAAATCATAATATTTGAAAGTAACTACTTGACCTATTTGGGGATGATTAAGTCTTTGTTTATTTGTAAAACCACCTCCTAGATTAAATACTACACCATTTTCTAGTTTTAGTTTCACGCTTTTAAATCTTCCATCTTTATGTTTATTAATTCCTATTACTAAACCTTCCATATCAAAAAACTTTTTTACTTTTAGTATGTTTTTGTTTCGTCCTTCAAAGTAGGGTATATTTGGGTTTTTTAGTATAACACCTTCTGCTTTTAATTTAATAAGCTCATTTAGATATTTGTTGAGGTGTTTTTTGTTCTTACAGATTATCTGAGGTATGATTTTGATATATTTGTTTTTGTTGGCTTTTTGCCATTGTTTTATTTTATTGAGTCTTTCATCAAAATCTCCTTTCTCATATGGAACTTCAAAGATATTATAAGTAATACTTTTCCACTTTTCAGAAGGAGTTTTATCTAATACAATATTTTGTATGTTTTCAAAATCAGCTCTTTGTGTCCATAACTCACCATCAAGTTTAAAATTTGGAAAATCTTTTATAAACCAAGCTGGAGCATATATTTTATTTCCATTTTTACTTAGAAGCTCTGCTCCATTCCAATATGCTCTAATGCCATCTAGCTTTTCACTCATATACCAACCTTTAATGTTGTCCTGCTCTTTATTATAAACTTTATGTTTTTGAAGCTCTAGTGCATTTAGGTTTAAAAATAAAATAGTCATTATAAATAGTCGCATTTTGGCCCTTAAGTGTTTAAATATAACTAATTATATTATCTAAATTCTTAATTTACTAATTCTTTTGTTTTTTCTTACTAAAAGCTTGCTATTAGTGAACTATTGTGTTACTATGTCCTAACTTTTAAAGATTAACGATTGTAATAGCTTCACTTTGACCTGCTTTTTTTAATAAACATTGATTAAAACTCTCAAATATTTAGATACTCAAACTTTGACTTTATAAAAATTTAAATAATACATTTGTATTAACAAGGAAACTCTATGGAAAATAGACAAAATGGAACAGTAAAATGGTTCAATAATGATAAAGGTTTTGGATTCATCCAATTAGAAGATAATAGTAAAGATTTATTTGTACACTACAGTGAAATTAATCAAACAGGTTACGGAAGAGTATCGTTAGAAGACGGACAAAAAGTAACTTTCCTAATTGGCGAAGGTCAAAAGGGTGAGCAAGCTAAAAATGTTGAAGTAGTTTAATTAACTATTTCTCATTAAGCTTGAGGATAAAGCATTTTGCTTTATCTTCACAAAATAATAAAAAGGAAAAAAATGACAACATTAACAAGAAAATATAAATTTATAGTTCTTTTAAGACTTTTAAATACAAAAGAAACATTAATTGATGCATGTTCAAAATCTGGACTTAGCTTAAATCAAGCTAGAAACTATTTAAATAAACTTTCATAAACTCAAATCCTAAAAAATAGGATTTAAATCCTATGTACTTTATCTAATTCTTTGCATTTTTCGTTTAGAATACACTTCAAGTAATACCTTCTTAATTGATTAGAAATCTTTTTGATACTTAAATAAAAAGTCTCTTTCAAATACCTTCTTGAAGGTTATAGTAAAATAAAATATTTTTAATTAAATAAAAGGAAATAAATGGGATTAGGCGTCTATTTTATTATCCTTGTAATATTATACATGCCTATAAAATAGGATTTCTAAGCCTAAACTAAATTAAAACTCAATTCCTAGTCTTTGTACAGTCCTTACCAAAAAATGATATTGTAATAAACAGTTTACATTTATTTAATATATTAACCTGATCTGGCTACAGTTTATAGGAGATAGAAAAATGCTATGTTAAAATAAAATGTAGAGAGGATCAAATGAGAAAAAGTAAATATAATCAAGAGTTCAAAGACTCAGCAATAAAATTGTGATTGGATAGTGATAAATCAATTTCATCAAT
>JBLWVX010000053.1:0-9350 GCA_048268245.1 Arcobacteraceae bacterium | reverse complement strand
TATCTGTATTAAATAGAGAAGATCTTCTTTTTATACCATGCACTATATATCCTTTCTTTAGTAGAAATTCTGCTAGGTAACTCCCATCTTGTCCTGTGATTCCTGTTATTAATGCTACTTTTTGCTCTGCCATTTTATTTTCCTTTTATTTTAATTTTAACTTAGTGTTAACAAGTAGTATCAGTAATACCACTCATTAGCACTAGAAGTCTATTTATTTAAACTTTCATGAAAAGATATATAAAATTCACTTTTTTGTTTTTCTACTATTTTATATACTAAGTTTTCAACTTCATCTTTTAGACCAATACTATCTGCTACCCCATATAAAAAGATATTGTAAAATGTTTTTAAAACTTCACTATAAGTATATGCTCTCATATGTGAAAACTCATAGTATCTTTTACTATCCCAGTCAAACTCACTAGCTACTACACTAAAATCAAAACTACCCTCACCAAATATTTTCGTAAAAAGAAGTATTCTACTAGAGTGTGGAGCTTCTGATATGAAAGTCGTTGTTCTTAGATTATGCTTTTGCATATATTCTTTTACATAGCGTACTTCTTCGTAAGTGTTTTTTAGTCCTTTTGTTTGGTGTATGTTTACACCATCTATTTGATTTATCTTTTGTGTTCCTGTAAAAAGTATAGTCGAACCTTTGAGATACTCTTTATGATATAGTTCAAGTGTTTTTTTTACTCTACTATTATAATCTCCACCACCAAGACATACTAAGAGGTCTACCTTTTTAGGCTCACTAGTAGAATCTACTAGATGACCTAAGTTTATGTATGTAAGATATATAAGACTACTAAGTGTGGTAAGTGAGATTATAAGTTTTTTGATCATTTTATTCTCTTTAAAATATCTTCTACACTAATATCTATTTTACTAAATGCAAAAACTTTTTTGCCCAAATCTTTTAAGCTCGCCCCTATATGATAGACTTCATTATTATCAATAACTAAGAATCTATCATGATGATTTTTAGCTTGGCTTACTTGTAGGTTTTTATATTGAGTGTTATATTTTTCTATATCTAGTTTTAATTGTTTTGATATAGTATGTGTATATATTTGAATCTTGATAGTAGTGTTTTTTGAAAATAGTGTTAATGTTGATTCATCTATATAGTTATCTATCAGAGTTATTGAGCTCTTAGCTTCTTTGATAAGCTCACTTATAAATGCATAAGCATCAAATATTTGACCATCATAAAATATACCTTGCTTTAATTCCAAAGAATTATTTTGAATATGTGATTTTATAACTGATACATCATTTTCAAGGTTTAATAATCTTTGTTGGGTGATTTTTTCAGAATTTATTGCATAACCATTAAAAATATACTGTTTTAAAACTTTTGTAGCCCATTGTCTAAAATGAACACCATTGGGTGATTTAACTCTGTACCCAACGGATATAATTACATCTAAATTATAGTGATCGATATTATATGTTTTTCCATCTGAAGCAGTTGTCGCAAAATTTGCGACAACTGAAAGCTTTTCTAACTCACCATCTTTGAAAACATTATTTATATGCTTACCAATAGTTTTAACATCTCTATCAAATAGTTCTGAAATTTGATTTCTATTTAACCAAACAGTTTCATCTTGCAATGATACATTTAGCTCTAACTCTCCATTTTGATATATGATTAAATCATTCACTTTATAAACCTATCTCTTCTTAAACAAAAACTGTGGTATCTTTGATATGTTTCTCATAATTACTTTTTAATCCCAAATTTAAATAAAAACATATCTAAAAGAAATAGGGGAGTAGATACAAAGTTTCTTCTCCATAGTCTTTTAGGTTCTTGTAGAAGTCTTGGAAGCCATTCTAAGTGCATATCTATCCAAAACTGACTTGATCTTTGAACATTTCCAGCATAGAAGTCAAATACAGCTCCAATACTTGAAGCTATAGTAAATTCTAAATCATCTTTATGGGTATGTAACCACTTTTCTTGTTTTGGTGCAGTCATACCTACAAACAATACATCAGGTTGAAACTCATTTACTTTTTGAATTATTTCTTGGTTTTCTTCATCTGTAAACTCAGGTTTGAAAGGTGGAGAATAAGAACTAACTTTTATATTTGGGTATTCTACTTTTATTTTTTTTTCTATTTTTTCAAGTGTTTGAGGTGCTGCACCCATGTAAAAAACTTTACCACCTTTTTTATTCATCTCTTCTAGTAGAAACTTATGTAAATCTGCTCCTGCTATTTTAAATATTGTTTTTTTATTTATTTGTTTTGCAGCCATAACTATTCCACTACCATCAGCTATGAGTAGGTCACTTTCTTTGAGTGCTGTTGTAAATATTTTATCACTTTTTGCAGTTACATAGCTATGTGGATTGATAGTATTAATAACTTGTCTTTTTGATAGATCTAAAGTATTTAATTCATCTGTAAATACTTCATAATTCATAATATTCATTTAAGTACCTTTATTAAGTTTTCTTCAAATTGTTCTAGACTAAAGTTATCTAAATATCTTTTTCTACAGTATCTTGCAGTATCTATATTTAAATAGTTTTTTAAGATATTTTCAAATCCATGTTCTAAATCGTTTAAATCATTTACTACTACACCACTTTTTTTATCTATTATATATGGTATTGAACCTTCATCTGTAGATAAACAAGGTAAGGCATAAGAAAAGGCTTCAATAATTACTAAACCAAAAGCTTCAAATTTAGTAGGAAATAATAAAAGATGACATTTTTTTAAAAGTTCTTTTTTTTCAGTTCCATTTATAAAGCCATGAAAAGTTAAATTTTTTTCCAGTTGATTTTCTTTTACAAATTTTTCAAATCTATTTTTATCCTCATTATTTTGCCAACTTCCTGCAAAGTGAAAATTTATATTTTCATCTTTATATTTTTTTACTAGTTCTAAAGATTCAAATAGTCCTTTATCTTCTTTCATATGAGCTAAATACAATACATTTATTTCATAAAAGCTTTTATCTGAAATATAGTTTTCAAATGATTTTTCATCATAATTATCTTCTACGCCATTTGGAAGATAATAAACTTTTTTGAAAGTCTTAACTTCATCAAAATCAGCTTCTAGCATAGGACTTAAAAGCACAAGATTTATATCTTTTAAAAAGTATGATGTTAGTTTTTTATTTCGATTACTTTTTACAAACTCACTCACACCTTTTGTATGGTAGTGATAGTAAACTTCACATTTTTTAAAAAGCTTATATACCTTCCATATATTTGATAAAAGTAAATCCCTATAAAAAGCCACACCTCTTATAGATGCTGTAAAATAAATCTTATTTGGTCGAAAAACAACTATTGTAAAAAGTATCTTAAAAAATAGTTCTATTACAAACCAAATCTTTTTAAAGTTTACTTTTCCTATATCTCCTATGGTATCAGATGATTTTATCTTTATAAATCTACATTCAAACTCATCTTTTATTTTTTCACTTGATTTTATAAAATCACCAACTTTTGAAGCACCATGAGCAGGTGGTGAGTAGTGTAAGATACATAGTAGTTTTTCTTTTTTCATTTTCTTATCCAAAGTCTATCTAATTCAGGTTTTAAAGTCATTAAAGAATATTTATTTGCAATAGAAAGTGAAATATTTTTGTAATCTTTTAATTCAAAACAATCATTAATTTTATCTGCATATTCTTGTGCTTTTCTGGTATCAACTATAAAACCATTTTGACCTTCTATTATCATTTCTTTAGAACCACTAACATTTGTTGAAACTATAGGTTTCCCACAAGCTAGTGCTTCTAGCATAGAAATAGACCATCCTTCTTTGTATGAACCAACTAGTACTATATCAGCTAGATTTATCCATTCTAAAACTTGATTTGGAGTTTGAAATCCAATTACTGTTACATGATTAGATAAATTGTATTTATTTATCTTTTCTTCTAGATTGCTTCTATCTTCACCATCTCCTATAAAAAATAGTTTAAGGTTTTTATTTTTTTGAATTAGTATATTGAAAGAATCAATAATTAACTCCCATCCTTTTACATGATTTATTCTTCCACATGAAATTAAAATTTTGTCAGTATTTGATAGTTTAAAGTCAATTCTATTTAAAGTTAAAGGTTTGAAAAAACTTGTATCTACTCTTGTAGGAAATTGAAAGATTTCTTCATTTTTCAATAAACCATCACTTCTATTTACTAAATTATTGATAGCATCAATACCAGCACTTGCTAAAATAACGTTCACTTTAGAATTTAAAATTTTAAAAAGAGTATTTTCATATTGTTTAGCAAAAAATTTACCCCATTTAAATCTAGGCATTTCTAGAGGATTTTCAACACCTGGAAACTCATAACATAAAGTATCTATATTCCAGTTTCTCATAGCAATTAATAATTCAGGTGCTTGTGTAATAATATTTTTATTTTTACTTAATATTTCTTTTTCATATTTTTTAATTGCTAAATAATCAGAAATCCTAGCCGGTATTCTTGGTTTTTCATTTGAACTAGGAAGTCTTCTAAATGGGAAAAAATCAAATTCTATATTGTTTATAGTTAGTTTTGTCCATTTTCCAACTTGTATATTTTCATCATCTGTAACACCTACTAAATATATTTTATTACCATATACTTGAATCAATTGTTTTGCAAATGAAAGTTGCCCACCTACTGGTCTATTTATAAAATTACAACCCTCTATCAATAAAAAACTATTCATAATTATTTTCCTTTTTTAGTTCAATCACTCCTATAAGATATCCAGTAAATATGAAATACATTAAATTTAATGAGTAGAAGAAACCACCTGTTGATATTGCTAAAAAAAATGTTGCTAAAAGTAAAGCAATTCCTATTGAAGATTCATACTTTGCAATATTTTTATATTTCCAAAAATAATTAAATATACTTATGTATATTGAAATATATAAAATTAATCCAACAGCACCATAATTACATAAGTAATCTAAAATGTCTGAATGGGCACCTATAGTTAAGCCAAAGTATTGGTTTATATAAAGAGGTAGACCACCAGGCTTACCAAAAAATAATTCAAAAGTATTAAAATTTAAATAGTAATCTAATGCAATCATCCAGAATATTTTTCGACCTCCAGCTGTTCCTTCAGTTAAATCTAATAATCGATTGGAAAAACTAAATATTAATTCATTTATTTGATTGTAGTTAATTGTATAAATGATAATAAAAATTACAAAAATGCTAATAACTTTTTTTAAATTATTTTTAAATACATAGCTATTAAATATATATGGAAGAAATGATGTAATAATAAATATAGCTTCAGCTAAAACAGCAGATCTTCGTTGTGTGACTAATAATAAAAGAATTTGTATGAGAGCAACTAGGTATTGCTTATAATATATAAATATGGCAAAAATAGGAAAAAGAATTGATGCATATTTTGAAACATTCCCTGCAATTCCTTCTGTAACACTGTCATGTATATCATAGTATGATATGCCAGTTAATTTATCAAATATTATGAAAAACAATAATACTAATAGTATATAATACGATCCATATAGTATAAATTTTTTTTGTACTATTATATTTTTTCTTAAATAGCTCATAATAACTATACTATTTAGAGCTAGTAAAATAATCATAGGTAATTTTACTGATTCAATAATTGAACTGTAATTTAATAAATTATTTATAAAAATATAAATAATTAAGAAAATAAATGAAAAGAATATTTTATTTTTCATTATAGAAACATTATATATAATAATCACTGTTGATAATATGGTTAGTATTAAAAATAGAATTTGATTTATTCCATCAAAGTTTTTAACTAAAAAACTTGCCCAAGGGATCAAAAGTATTATCGGTATAATTATTACTTTAGAAAGATTAATATTCATTTTTATATTTCTTTATTTTATTAAAAAAAGCATTAACAACATTTTCACTTGTATATCTAGTTGTAACATCTTTATATCCACTTATAGCTAATTCATTTTGTAAGTTTGTATCATTTAGTACTTTAGAGATATTAAATGAAAGTTCTTCTTTATTCTTATGTATTAGACAATTAGTTTGATGTTTAGTTAAATAATTTGTAATACCACTAATATCAGAAGTTAAAACACAGTTTCTTGATGCAAAAGCTTCTAATAGAACATTTGGTGTTCCTTCTTGTACAGAATTTAATAGAAAGATATCTGCTATTTTATAATATTTATCAACAATTTCCGATGAACCAAGAAAAGTTACTTTGCTATTTAATAGTTTTTTACCTTCTCTATATAAATCAACCATTTCTTTTTTTTGATTATTATCCCAACCTGAAATATGGTCTTTAGTACTAGTAACATATGTTCCAACTATTATATAATGGTAATCTTCATTGACCTCTGATAATGCTTTGAAAATATCAGAATAACCTTTTCTATTTATAAGATAACCTACAGACAATATGATTTTTTTGTCAAGTGGAATATTTAACTCTCTTTTTAATTCATACTTTTCTTTATTATCAAGTGGAAAATACTTTTTATGGTTTACTCCTTGAAAAGATTCAAATATCTTATCTGTTCTTTGGAATATCTTTTTATGTTCTTCAGAAAATGCTGGATTTATGTAAAAAAATATATCAATATAAGAAAATATTTTTTTTCTTATTGAAAAAAACATTGAACCATATTTATTAGTCAAACTTGAGGTATCATCTAGTAAAAGCATTGTAGGTCTAAAAATTGTTATTTTTTTCATGATTTTTGATAATAATATTATTGATTTGTATCCTGTGACTGCACCATAAATTAAAATATAATTACTTTTTATGATGAGTTTTATATATATAGGAATTAAAAGAAATTCCAATATCCTTTTAATAAATTTATTATTTGTAAATATAGGTATTTCAACTACTGTTACATCTGGATTAATTAGAGTCTTTTTGAATTTAAAATCTTGGCTGTAGTATATAACTTCAGTTTTAACATTTAAGGTACTTGAAAGTACATTAGCAAAGTTTAACGCATTTTTTCCTGCACCACTGTTTGAATTATATAGGCCACCTATAAAAATTGAAAAAGTTTTTTTATTCATGGTCAAGTTTTAACCAGCTACCCATTTTTAATTCCCATTCTTTACTGTTGAATTTCCCAAAACCACTTTCATGAAAAAAAGTCATTTCTCCAAAAATTAGTTTATTTTCGGATATATACCAATCAATCCTTACATGATTAAATGGCTTAGATAATTTTTCTGTAAGTGTTAACATTTTATTTAACAATTCTGGTTTTTCTACATCGTGTTCAACACTTTTATATTCTATTTCTAAATCTAATCTATTCCAAGAAGTGTCGTAGAAGTTTCTTTTATGTCCTTCAAATCTATCTAAGTCAATTTGTATAATTTTTGCTTCACCATTAAAACAAAATATTTTATAATCTTTCAAAGATTTTCCATCATCACTTTTTAAAAAATTTTCAACAATTACTCTTGGTTTTATATTGTCATATACCCATTCATTTGATAATCTTCCATAATTAATTTTTAGATTGCATTCAATCTTTTGTAATAGTTCTTGGTTTAACGAATAATTTAAAGTTTTTAATAGTACTGAACCACTATCGTGAGTATTTTTTAGTACATATTCATTAGGTAGTTTATTAAAGTTAATTTCTTTAGTATTATTATATACACCAATAAGTGCATTTAGATATTCTTCTCCAATAGTATTTTTTATATAATCTCTTACTTCATATTTGTCTGCACATTGAGAAGCAAGTTTATCTCTTTTCCCATTCAGTTTTAACCATTGGATTTTTTCATTAAATGTTGATGGTGTCTTTAAATTGAGTTTTTCATTAAACTTTTTTTCCCAGTTTATTTTTATTTTATTTTCAGTTGAATTATTTATATAATGAGCCTTAAGAACTCTTAATATACAGAATAGTTTTGGCATATTTTTGCGCATAAATTTTTTAATCATAGGATTCCTTTGTAATTTTTATAAATACATAATAAATTAATAAAAAAATGTGTATTATAAATAATATAATTAATGAATTAACCAATCCATATACACCAAAATAGTATATAGAAATTGGAACAATAAGAAAGTTTATTATTACTGTATAATTCATTGTTTTCATAAACTCTTTTTTCTTTTCCATAATAATCAGTGTATTTGAAAAGAGTGAACCAAAAGGGTATGTAATAATTCTAAAAAGGAATATTGTTAATATTGAGATAATTTCAATTGAGTATTCCCCTGTAAAAATATATATTATTTCTTCTTTTAAAATTTGAGTAATTAAAGTAATAGATAGTGAAATAATTAAAAAGATTAATGATATATTTTTTATCAATTTGATGAAATTATTCTTGTTTTCAGTATATTTTCTACTGAGAAATGGATATAAAGCTTGATTTGCTGGTTCAAAAAGCCCTCCAATTGCCACTACTATTTTTTCTGCAATTGAATAGTATCCTACGATAGTATTATTTGTGAATAAGCCCAATAATAAAACATTTGTTGTAGTATATAAGTTTACGTAAACCCTTGATAAAAAAATATTCCAACCTTCAATTAAATAAAATTTTATAGTATTAAGTTTTTGCAGTTTAAATGTTATATTAAATTCTTTTTTAATTATATATAGTGAATACAAACCTGCAATAATAAACCCAGTAGATGTTAAAAGCGGCACTAAATAATAATCTTCTTGTTTGTTTACAAATAAAAAGATAGCAATAGTAAAAATTGATTTTGCTAAAATATTAAGATAAGTTATATATTTCATTTTTTCAATGCCTTGAAAAAACCAAACAGGGAAAAGTACTTGTCCTAAAACCATTCCAAAAGTTAAAAGATATACTTCCCAATCTTTGTAGAACTTATCAAATATTAATACTATAAGCAGAAGTATTATAAATGAGATAAACATCAAAATAAGTTTGATACTAATTACACTACTGAAAATCTCAACTAGTTTGTTGTGATTATCTCTATGTATTGATATTTCTTTTGTAGCAGATAAATTAAAACCGTAATCTGTAAGAACAACAAAATAGGTAATTGTTGCTGTTGCAAAGGCTAATAGTCCAAAAGTTTCAACTCCCAAAACTCTAATTAGATATGGGATTGTAATAAGTGGAAGTATATAGTTAGCACCTTGTAAAATTAATAGAGAAAAGAAGTTTGATAATAATCTTTTTTTATCTTCTGTATTATTGAATTTTTTTATTTTTATCATTATTTACCATAAAATATTCTATACCAAGCTACAAACTGCTCAATACCATCAGCCAAATTCGTATTAGGTTTATAATCAAAATCTTTGATTAAATCATTTGTATCTGCATACGTAGATACAACATCTCCTGCTTGCAT
>JBLWVX010000052.1:0-10453 GCA_048268245.1 Arcobacteraceae bacterium | reverse complement strand
AATTTACTAGATAGTTGTTTTTTATTCTATCTAATAAATTGTCTTTTTTGAATTTACACAGTTATTTTTACACTACCTAATTTCCTTATTTTGTTTAAGAAATATTATAATTATTAGGTTACATTTTAATTTCAATTTTATTAGTAAAATTATAAAAACTAAATTTCTTTAAATTCAATTGTAAATATGGCACCTTTTTGTTTTTTCTCTTCAAATTCAAACTCTTCATTTTTTACTTTTAATCTAGCTTTATGGTGTTTTACTAAAATATCATTTGCTAAAGATAGACCTATTCCTGTTCCTACACTCTGGTGTTTTGTAGTAAAGTAGGGTTCAAATATTCTTGGAAGTATATCTTGTGGTATGCCTCCTGCATTATCTTTTATAGTTATGACTAATTGCTTTTTAACTTTTTTTGTTTGTAACAGTATTAATTTGCCTTCATCTTCTGGTATATTTTCTTTTAAAGCATCTTTTGAGTTGTTTATGATGTTGATAAATGCTTGAACTAGTTGATTTTCATATCCATTAATAGTTATGTCATCATCTAATTGTGTAATAAGTTTAATATAATTGTTTTTTAAACTTGGACTTACAAGAGAAATGGTTTTTTCCAATGTTTTTATTAAGCTGATATTTTCTTTTGATGGGGAATTCTTGATAAATGTTCTAAAATCATCAATAGTATGAGATAAATATCTAGTTTGTTCTACAATTGATTCTGCACTATCTTTAATGTCATTTTCCTCTAGAATTCCAAACTCTTTTTTAAGAACAAGTGAACTAGCAATAGTTGATATTACTGTAAGTGGTTGTCTCCATTGATGAGCAATATTACCTATCATTTCTCCCATTGAGATTAATTTTGATTGTGTTTCAACCAATTTTTGTTTACTTATATCTCTCATACTTATTAAAAGACGTTTCTTATCTGGCATTAAAGTTATACTTATATTAACAGTTATTAAAGATTCATCTTTCACAATACAGTTTTTTACTAGGTTTTCTACATGTCCTTTTTTCATTACAGTACTTAAAGCTTTTTTTACTTTTTCTTTATCTTCTTCTATTGTAAGTTCAAAACATGATTTTTTAAGTAGTTCTTCTTTTGTAAAGTTTGTAATTTTTAAATATGCATTATTGAAATTTAGGAAGTTTGTATCTAAATCTAAAATAGCAATACCATCCATTGAGTTTTCAAATATTGCTTTAAACTCTTCTTTTTGATTTTCTATTTTTTTCTCTATATTCTTTTGAGAAGTTAAATCTGTATGAAAGCCAATAACTCTAGTTGGATTGTTGTTCTCATCAAAGATTGCTTTTCCTCTATCATAAATCCATATCCAGTGACCTTCTTTGTGTTGAACTCTATGGATATTCTCATAAAATTGTGTTTTTCCTTCAAGGTGCTTTTTTACATCATCAAAGGCTTTTTCTTTATCATCAGGATGAATTCTTTTTTCCCATTCTTCAACAGAACCTTTTATTTCATGATCTTCATAACCTAACATTTTTTTCCAAGTACTAGAGAAATAAACTTCATTAGTTTTTGGATTCCAATCCCATAGCCCATCCTTACTACTATTCATAGCTAGTTCGAATCTTTCATTAAGTTCTTTTAATTGGGCATTTTTATTTATCATACCTTTTGATAAATTATCTCTTTGTTTTAAAAGATAAAACAAATATGAAATCCCAAGTAAAAAAATAATTGTTGAGATTGTAAATATTTCTGTAATATTATTTTTACTTCTTTCAAGTTCCTTAGTTTGCATTTTTACTTGTTCTTCAAGTCTTTTGTTAAATTCTTCTACTGTTTGAGCTTGAGATTGTTTATGAATAATAGAAAAAAGAAGTTTTTTATTTTGATATGTTATAGGATAAGCATGAACTACAACTTTTAAAATTTCACCTGATGATAGTTTATGAGTAAATATAAAATAGTTCCTATTTTCATTTTTTGCTAAGAACATTTCTTTATTTATCTGTTCTTTTGTAAAAGTATTTATTTGTTTTATGTTCATTTTTTGCAGTTCAAATAAAGAGTATCCATAAAAGTCACTTGCACTTTGATTTGCTTTAACAATTTTACCATTGGAAGGGTTTATTAAAAGCATTACATCTGAGTTATTATTGATAAATTCAATTATATTTGTATCTTTTGCGAGTAAACTTAAATGGAGAAAGATTAGAATTAAGAAAATTTTATTCATTTTGGACTCTTTATTTATAGCTATAGTCCATTGTAATAAAAACTAAATAAAACAAGTATTAAAAATTATATTAAATATTTAGCTTGTATCCTACTCCTGAAATATTAGAAATAGATTCTTTCCCAATTTTTTTCCTAAGTTTGTTTAGAAGGTTCTTTAATGCAGACTCTGTCGCATCAAAACAATCTTCCCAAATGTTTGTTTTTAGTTCTTCATGTGATACAACTCTTAAATTATTTTTTATTAAATAATCTAACATTAAAAGCTCTTTTGATGTTAGTTTTATCTCTTTTTTATCTATGTCTTTTAATTCTTTATTTAATACATTATATTCAATACCATTTTCAAAGTTAATTATAAACATACCATTTTCATATATATCTTCAGCACACTTTAATAAAGCATTATTTAAAGTTTCAAAATCAACAGGTTTTGTAAGATAGTCAATAAGTTTTAACTTAGTAGCTTTTAAAAGGTAGTCTGTTTCAGTATAGGCACTAAGAAGTATTACTGGAATTTTTTTGTCAATTTGTCTAAGGTTTTCTATAAAGTCAAGACCATTTTCTTCAGGAAGATTTATATCAGAAATTATAATATCAATTCTATTTTCTTCAAGAATTTTTTTTGCATTTTTAATATCTGATACGTCATAAACAGTATTAGATAATAAAAGAAGTACTTTCTTCATGTTTTTTCTAATGTTTTCTTCATCTTCTATGTATAAAATACATAATTTCTTTAAAATTTCATGATATTTCTTTGTATTATCTTCCATCTTAGAGAGCCTTCTATGCAAGTATATCCAATATTATAACTTAAAAAAATTAAATACAAGATTATTTTTTTCCACATTTTTTAAAAAAAGTGGAAAAAAAAATTATAATACAAGGTTTTTTAATGTATAATTAAGAGTAATATAAATAAAGTAACAAGAAAATTATTATTAGGAATATCATATGAAACTTTTAAAGACAATTAAATATTCGGCTTTGTCATTAATAGCAAGTGCAACATTATTAAATGCCTATACATTAAAACAAAGTGTTCAGAAAGTATTGAATCAGAATCCAGAAGTTATAGCAGAAAAGAAAAATCAAGAAGCATTTAAAAAGTATGTAGATGAGAGGGAAGGAAACTACTATCCTAGAATAGATATAGATGGTAGAATTGAAAAAGTTAATACTGATAAAAATTATGACCAACCTAACAATAATGAAAATGGTTCTGACCAAGAAGATGGATATAATTTTGGAATTGCTCTAAACCAGATGATTTATGATGGTGATTTAACTCCAAGTAGAGTAAGGGAAGCTAAACACAATGATTTAGCAAATAAGTATAGAACAAATAGAAATATTGAAAATATTGTTTTAGAAACAGTTGGTGCTTACACAGGTTTTGTTCAATATACAGAATTTCTAGCTTTAACTAAAGATATGATTACTACAAATGAAGAGAACTTAGAAATTGCAAAACAAAAAGAAGATATTAGTGGTGAAGTTTTAGAAACTTACCAAGTAGATTCAAAATTAAGTTTTGTAAAAGAAAAATATTTAGAAGAACAAGATTTAAAATCATCTAGAATAAGCACTTTTAAAAGATACATAGGTGAAAAACCGCAAGGAAATGAATGTAGACCAGTTATCGATGAAACAGTTTTCCCATCTTCTCTTCAAAAATTAGTAGAAAAAGCAGTTTTAAATAATTATGAAATTTTAGAACAAATTGAAAGAGTAAAAGCTCAAAGAGAGAAAATAGCTCAAGCAGACGCTAGTTTTTTACCTAGCTTAAACTTAGAGTTAAAAGCAATTACAGATAATGATTTAAGTTTAAATGAAGAAGGTGTAGAAAATCAAGCTTTTGGTAGAATAAATTTAGCGTGGAACCTTTATAATGGTGGTTCTGATTATGCTATTTCAACACAAGAAGAACTTTTTTTAGCCGAACAAAAACAAAGATTAGATGCAATTACTAAAAAAGTAGTTGAAACTGTAAAAGTTACTTATCAAAGATACCAAAAAAATAAAAAAAGAATTGAAGTTCTAAAAAAATACGTTATTGCAAATGAAAATATTGTAGAAGTATACAAAAGTGAGTTTGAAGCAGGAACTAGAACTTTTGTAGATATTTTAAATGCACAAACAGATTTATATGAGGCAAAGAAAAGTTTAGTTAGTAGAGAATATGAACTTTACTCAAACTATTTTGAGTTATTAAATAGTTTATCTATTTTAGTTCCAAGTGTACTAAATTCAAATATTAGTCAGTGCGCTAACCTAAAAGTAGCAGACACTTCAATTACAAATGAAATAAAAGAAAATAAGCTTAATGTTTCAGAAGAGTTAACAGCATTACTTGGGGATGAAGAGTCAAAAGCAAAAGTTGAAGTAGTTGCTGAAGATACAACTGATTTAACTGAAAATTTATTAGGTGAAGATGAAGTTGAAAAAGAGAATATAGTTCAAAATGGTTCCATTGAAGAACTTTTAAATGCAAATGTAAAGACATTTACAATTAATATTGCTACAAAAAGAGGTCTTGAAGCAGCAAATGAATATGCTTCAACTAATAGACTTGACTCTACTAAAACATATACATATGAATTTGGACCATCTATGAAAAGTGCAAAGGTAATTTATGGTATATTTAATTCAGTAAAAGAAGCAAAAGCAGCATTATCTTCATTACCTGAGTCTGTTAAAAAAGGTAAACCATATATTGATAATGTAAGTAAACATCAAAAATTATATAAAAAGTACCATTAATTGATTAAAAGGTAATTATGGAAAATAATGATTCAAATGAGATCAGAAATGAAACTTTATCAAATTTAAAAGATAGAAGAAAAGTAGATGACCTATTAGGTTGTCTACTTTTCTTATCTAAATATCATAAAAGAGAGACTTCTGAGGCCTCACTAACTTATGGTTTGCCTATTCATAAAACTTCTATGAATATCTCTATGTTTCATCAAGCTGCAAGAAGAATAGGTCTTGTACCTAAAACAGTAAAAAGAGAAAGAATTGAAAATGTTACAAAATTAGCATTACCTTCTGTTTTAATATTAGATAAAAATAGAGCTTGTGTTCTTTTAGATTATAATTTAGAAGAGGGCATGGCAAATGTAATTATTCCAGGTTTAAGTACTGGTGAAACTCAAATTACAGTTGAAAAACTTGAGTCAGAGTTTACTGGTGATGTAATTATTATAAAGCCTGAATATAATTTTAATAATAGAATTGAAAAAGAAGTAGTTGTTGAGAATCCAAAAGAGTGGTTTTGGGGAACAATGCTTAGAAATAAAGATATTTACAAGCAAGTAATACTTGTATCTTTATTTATAAATATTTTTATATTAGCTACGCCACTTTTTACAATGAATGTTTACGATAGAGTTCTTCCTAATAATGCAATAGAAACTCTTTGGGCACTTTTTATTGGTATATCTTTTGTAATGATTTTTGATTTACTTTTAAAAGTTATGCGTTCGCACTTTTTAGGAATAGCAAGTAAGAGAGCTGACGCAATTATGTCAAATAAGATATTTACCCATTTATTAAATATCAAAATGGATGCAAAACCCTCTTCTACAGGACAATTTGTAAGTAGACTTCAATCCTTTGAAAGTGTTAGAGAGTTTTTTACAAGTGCTACAATTGCTGCAATTGTAGACTTACCTTTTGTTATAATATTTATTTTAGTAATTATGTTTATTGCAGGTCCTTTAGCTTATATCACAATAGCAACTGTGTTTATATCAATTACTCTTTCATGGTATCTACAAAGACCTTTAAAGGCTTTAATTGAAAAGTCTGTAAAAGAAGAGCAAATAAAGCAAACAACGCTAATAGAAACAGTTGCTGGTTTAGAGATTATCAAAAGTGTAAAAGCTCAAAATAGAATGAAAACACATTGGGATCAATCAATTAATAAAACAGTGCACTATGCAGATAAAGGACATTTTTTATCTCAAAGTATTACTTATTTTACTGCTTTTATTTCACAGTTTTCAAATATTGCAATTGTTGCGGGGGGAGTTTATTTAGCTCAAGATGGTCAAATAACTATGGGTGCAATTATTGCTGCAATGATTTTAAATGGAAGAGTAATTGCTCCTGTTTCTCAGCTTGTAGGGATGATTATAAAATTTGATAAAACAATGCTTTCTTTAAATAATCTTGATGAGATTATGAATATGCCAGTTGAAAAAGAGAATAAAACTTATATTAGTCGACCTAATTTAAGAGGAGATATTCAGTTAAAAGATGTACAGTTCGCATATAAAGATCAAAATCATCAAACTTTAAAAGATATTAATATTACTATTAAAGAGGGTGAAAAAGTTGCTATTTTAGGAAAAATAGGTTCAGGAAAATCAACTTTATTAAAGCTTATTATGAACTTATATGAACCTACAAAGGGTTCTGTCTTAATTGATGGTTTAGATACTAGACAAGTAGACCCAACAGATTTGAGACATGCTATTGGTTGTGTGCCTCAAGAACCATTTTTATTTATGGGAACAATTAAAGATAATCTAACTATTGGTGAACAATATGTGTCAGATGAAGAGTTATTAAGAGTATCTAAAATTGCAGGACTTGATGACTTTTTAGGTAAGCATGAAGCTGGATATGATTTACTTGTAGGAGAAAGAGGAGAGGGGTTAAGTGGAGGCGAGAGACAATCTGTTACTCTTGCTAGAGCTTTGATTTCAGACCCTAGTATTATTATGCTTGATGAGCCTACAAACTCAATGGATAGACAATCTGAGAAATCATTTATTAGAAGGTTAAAAACAATAATTGAAGATAAAACATTAGTTGTTGTTACTCATAAAACATCTTTATTGGAACTAGTTGATAGAGTTATTATTGTTGAAAATGGACAAGTTGTTGTTGATGGACCTAAAAATGAAGTATTTACTACAAAAGCGAGTAGATAATGAAAGAAAATGAAGTAGAAAAAACATCAGAATCAAATGAAG
Source organism: Arcobacteraceae bacterium (assembly GCA_048268245.1). GTDB lineage: Bacteria > Campylobacterota > Campylobacteria > Campylobacterales > Arcobacteraceae > Arcobacter_B. The sequence continues at coordinate 3,253 of JBLWVX010000052.1, read as the reverse complement.
TGTTAGAACACTTAACTATACTTGGAAATGATAAGCCAGAACCTTCAACTGCTTATGAAGAAACGAAAAATCAAGACCCTTATAATAATGAACCAAAGCCAAAAAAAAAGAGAAAAGGTTTATTTTCAGGGATTAAAAAAATATACGGTTTTGGAGAAGAAGATTTAGAGTTTGTTTACTCTACTTACTCTTTAGCAAATGAGAAACCATCTCTTCGATCAAAGGTTATTACTTTTTCAATAATAGGAATTTTTTCTGTTTTCTTATTATGGGCGTCTTTAGCACAAATAGACGAACTGGCAAGAGGTAATGGTAAAGTAATACCAACGGATAAGATTCAAAGGGTACAATCTCTTGATGGAGGAATTATCTCTGAAATTTTAGTAAAAGAAGGGCAGACTGTAAAAGAGGGTGACCCTTTAATGAGAATTGATACTACAAGATTTCAAGCAAGTTTAGAAGAGAGTAAACAAGAATATTTTTCTTTATTAGCATTAAAAGCTAGGCTTGAAATAGAATCTCAACTAGATTTAGATAAGAAAATTCCAAAATTAGAATTTGATGTAAAAGTTTTAAATGACTTTTCTAGATATGATAAAACAGAAAAACTACTTCTTATAAATAGAGTTAATGAACTTAAATCATCTGTAAAAGTTTTAGATAACCAAGTAAATCAAAAAAAGCAAGAACTATTAGAAATTCAAAGTACAATTAAAAAATTAACTAAAAGTTTAGATTTTATCGAGCAACAAAGAAAGACTATTAAAAAACTTGTTGCTAGAGGAGTAAAGTCTAAATTTGATTTATTGGATATTGAAAAAGAGTATAATCAAACAAAAGGTGATTTAGAAACTGCAAAACTTTCTATTTCTAGATCAAGATATGCAATATCAGAGGCAAGAAATAGAATTGATGAAAAAATAAATACCTTTAAAGCCGAAGCTTCAAAAGGTTTACAAGAAGCTATAAGTAGAATAAATAGATTTGAAGCAAAGCTTGTTGGAGATAAAGATAAGGTTGAAAAAACAATAATTTCATCACCTGTTGATGGTATTATTAAACAGTTGAATTTAAATACGATTGGTGGTGTAGTTCAATCAGGTATGGATTTAGTAGAAATAGTACCTTTAAGTGATGCCTTGGTTGTTGAAGCAAAGATTGACCCAAAGGATATTGCATTTATTAATCCTAGTCAAAAAGCTATAATAAAAATTACTGCGTATGATTTCTCTATTTATGGTGGTTTAGATGGAAAGATTATAGAAATTTCTGCAGATACTATTCAAGATAAAGATTCAAAAGAAGATAAAAGTTATTATCGTGTGCTTGTAAAAACTGATAAAAACTATCTAGAGCGAAAAGGGAAAAAACTTCCAATTATTCCAGGAATGGTAGCTTCTGTAGATATTGTAACAGGAAAAAAGACTATACTTGATTTCATTTTAAAACCTATTTTAAAAGTAAAACAAGACTCACTTCATGAGAGATAATATCTCTCATTATTAAACTTCAAAAAAAACTTCAAAAAAAACTTCAAAAAAACTTTTTAGAGACTTTTTTTATATAGTATATAAGTATATTATAAAAAGGGTCTAGAATGAATTACGATTTATATTTAGAAGATGTTTTAATTTCTGATGAAAATTCAGAAATCATTGACTCTCAATGGATTCAAAAAAACTCTCAAGTAGTTGATAGTAATACGTATAATGTTTATCAAGGAACTGGACAAAATTCCCTTGTGAAAATATTTATAAATGAAGAAATAATAGTAGATTTATAAGATAAAAAGTAGAAAGTAAAGGATTAAAAATGAAACTTACAATAAAAACTGGATCACAATTAAAAGAGATTGACTTAAATAAAGACTTGTCATTTAATGTAAATAAAGGAGAACAATATGTATTCTCTAATGGTTTTACAAATTATGTATTAAATTTTAAAGATGATCAAGAATCAATTCTTTTAATATTTAATGTACAAGGTAAAACATATCAAGTTGAGTTAAATGGAATAGTGCCATTATTACAAGATAATGTTAATAATGATAATCCAACAGCAATAATTATCAATAAAAATGTTGATAATAATCAAATAGAAGATACCTTAGACAACAATGCTTTTAATGGAAGTGAAATTCTAGATAGATTAGAGCAATTAGCTTCTTTAGGTGTTAATGCTGAACCTTCTGATAATTTGGCATTAATTTCTGACTTTCAAACTTTAATTGAGTCTCTTGACGCAGCAGCAGCAGGTCCAGATGCAGGTGAGGCTACTTCTGATGGTTCAACTTTTAATTCAATTTTAAATCCTACTGATGACTCGCTAGCAGGTATTGCTGAAAGTGATAGATGGGAAAACTTATCAGAATCTATATCTTCTACTCCTGTTGATACAGCAGAAGATCCAAATCTTCCAGACATTTTAATTTCAGATGCAGTAGCAAATGAAAATGATGGGGTAATTACTTTCACAGTTAGTTTAAGTAGAGCTTCAACTAACACAGTTTCAGTTACTGTTCAAACGCAAGAAGGAACAGCAAAAGAGATAAGTGATTATTTAGCTTCATCTGAAACAATAATATTTTTACCAGGTGAAACTACAAAAACAATTACTATACCTATTGTAGATGATAATATTTATGAAGTAAGTGAGAATCTATTTTTAAATATAACAGATGCTACAAATGCTAATATAGTTGATTCTCAAGGTGAAGGAACGATTTTAGATACAGATATTCCAACTGTTAGTGTTTCTGGAAGTCAAGTAATTGAGGGTGAATATGCTATTTTTGATGTTAAATTAAATGGTTCAAGTTTTGAAGACATAACAGTTTCTTTAGAAACTCAAGATGGAACAGCAACTCAAGATGATTATATACCTAAAACTGAAGTTTTAATAAATGGGCAATGGGTAGACTCTACTACTGCTACTATTCCAGCAGGTCAAGATAGTATTCAAGTAAGAGTAAAAACAAATGATGATGTATATAAAGAACCAATGGAAACATTTTCATTAAAAGTTACAGTTGTATCAGGAACTACTACTAATACAACTGCTTCTGGTGTATCTTTTATTACAGATGAGAGTGATCCATATAATCCAACAGATCCAGAACCAAATGATAAAGATAATGTAAATGTTAAATTAGAAGGTGTAGATACAGATGTAACAGAAGGTGAAACTACAAAAACAATTACTATACCTATTGTAGATGATAATATTTATGAAGTAAGTGAGAATCTATTTTTAA
>JBLWVX010000051.1:0-12758 GCA_048268245.1 Arcobacteraceae bacterium | reverse complement strand
GTTCCTTCTAGTATTTTTAAAACTAAAGGTGCTCCTCCACTTAATTCTATAACATCTTTCGAGCTTGACATATTTGAAGCAAACACAGTTTTTGGCATATCTACACCATTTTTTGAAAGTATTTGTAAACTTCTTAGTTTATCTCTACTTCTTTTAATAGCTAAACTTCCTGTTACAGTGAATACATCCATCATTTCAAAGTGCCTAACCATAGCAGTACCATAAAAAGTTCTACTAGTTCCTATTCTTGGAATAATAGCATCAGGAATTGGAAGTTCAACTCCTTGGTAGTTTATTTTTAACTCACCTTTCATTATCTCAATACTACATTTTAAAAAATCAATTACTCTTACATCCCAGTTTTTGGCTTTTCCTGCTTCAACTAATCTTTTAGTAGAGTATAAAGATGGGTTCCTAGATAAAATATAAACTCTCACATCATCCCTTTAATTGTTTTACTAAAGTATTTAAATCTCCAAGAACCCAAATACTTTTTATTTTGTTTTCATCAAATTTGAAGAATGTAGCACCATTATATAAAATTCTATTATTAGATGCTTCATACTCAAAAAGTTTTCCTGTATGCTTACCTGTATATAATGCTCTTACAGCAATACTATTATTATCAACTACAATATCTATTATACTATGAAACAGTGATGGAATTCCTGTATGAATTGTATTCATATACTCTTCAAACTCTTTTTTCCCATTTGCTTCAAGTCCTAGTGAACCATGAAAAGAGATGTTGTCATGAAATAAAATATCTATAAATTCTTTGTTTTTTTTATTCCACAGTTCTTCATAATATAGTTTTACTAAATCTTTATTTGTTAAATTCTTCATTTTATTCCTTAATATTAAAATAGAATAAGAAGATAAAAGGAAGCTAATATTTTTTAATTTTGGTTTTGGTCTTGATCGTTTTCTTGATATTGCTCTACTGGCTCATTTTCAGTAGTTGGTATTTGAGAAATCAAACATTTATCAAACTCATATTCACATTTTTCTATACACATTTGATCTTTAGTCTCACCTTGTGTTTGTTCGCATTTATCTGTACATCTTTCGAATACATCTTCACAATCAATTTCATTTGCACTTAATGCAACTGTTAATACTAAAGAACTAAATAAAATTTTTTTTAACATTCAAACTCCTATATAACAAATTTAACTTTTTCATAAGTTAGCTTTGTTAGTATAAAAGTACTCAATATTTTAGAGTACAACATAATAATCTGAAACTTACACAGACACCGCCAAATGTATTGAGTGTAGGTTTCAGAACTCTTGATAATTACATTCTTCTTATTCTATTTGCGAATTATAAATTAAAAAAAAAGATTTTACTCTTAAATAAAACTTAAACTTAAGTTAAGGTTAAAAAAGTGGCTTTTTTAGGCTCTTTTTAGTGTGAAAATTTGTTTAAAAAAAAAGAAAAGTTTGTTTGAAAACTGATATTGTGAGTTTGATTTTTATAAAATTATAGAAAAGATTAAATAGGGTATTAAAAATACCCTATAAATTTATGATATTTGTATACAAACTTTTTACAAGTTTGAACTAACTCTAATGAAATAGAGTTTATCTCCTCAACCATACTTTTTTGTAAATAAGAATTTGAAATCATAGCCATAATAAATCCTTTTTAGTAAAACTCTATTATATAAATTTTTTATTAAAAAACAAAATAAAAAGGTAAAATAAACTTTACTATAAAAATAAAAAATGCTAAAATACACAAAAATAAAAAAGGAAGCTTATGTTTTTTCAACTAAACGATAGAGTTTTTATTAATTTAAATAAAATCACTAGAACAAAAATTGACCATGTAGAAGATGGTATTAGAGTTAGATTTTATGAAGGTAAAGACCAAGTTGCAAAGTCTCAAAAATTTGATGATGTAAAATCAGCACAAAAATGGTTAAAAAAAGCACTAAATATTAAAAAATAGTCTTAATTTAACAAAAAAGGGGCAAAAACACTAGTTTTTACCTCTTAAAACTTCAAATAACACTAAATCCCACTTTTATCACTCTTCATATTGCTAAACTGCCTCTAGTTAAAAAGGAGAAAAAATGTTAGCTGAAATTAATGACTTTTTAAATAACCTTATTTGGGGAAATATTTTAATATATTTACTTCCTGCATTAGGTATATTTTTTACAGTTACGTCAAGATTCGTACAATTTAGATATTTCTTTAAAATGTTTAGAGTTTTAAGAGATACTGTTCATGATAAAGAGGGACATATTAGTTCTTTCCAGGCTTTAATGCTTAGTGTTGCAGGACGTGTTGGTGGTGGAAACATTGCTGGTGTTGCTGTTGCTATTACTCTTGGTGGTCCAGGTGCTGTGTTCTGGATGTGGATTATTGGTCTTATTGGTATGAGTACAAGTTTCTTTGAGTGTTCTTTAGCTCAATTATATAAAGAAAAAGATGGTCAAGACTCATGTGTATACAGAGGGGGACCTGCTTATTATGTTACAAAAGCCTTAGGTCAAAGATGGCTAGGTGTAATTATCTCTATACTTCTTATGATTACTTTTGGTTTTGCATTTAATGCTACTCAATCATTTATTATTTCAACTTCTTTTGAATCATCATTTGATATTCCAACATGGATTACAGGTGCAGTTGTAACTGCAATTTTTGCTGTAGCAATTTTTGGTGGTGTTAAAAGAATTACTAAATTTTCAGAAGTTATTGTACCTGTAATGGCAGTTGGATATTTACTTATTGCTATTGTTGTAATTGCATTAAACTTAGAAAAAATCCCAGGTTTATTTGACATGATTGTTACAGAAGCTTTTAATCCTTCATCTGCAATTGGTGGTGGTATTGGTGCTGTAATTTTACAAGGTGCAAAAAGAGGTATGTTCTCAAATGAAGCTGGACTTGGTTCTGCTCCAAATGTTGCAGCAGTTGCTTACGTGGCTCACCCAGTTCAACAAGGTATTGTACAGTCATTCTCAGTATTCATTGATACTATTATTTTATGTTCTTGTACAGCATTTATTATTCTTTTATCAGGTGTTTATGTTCCAGGTCAAGAGGGTGTTCAAGGTGTTTTATTAACTCAAAATGCATTAGTTGAGCATATTGGACCATTTGGTGGATACTTTGTAACAGTTGCACTGTTCTTATTTGGTTTATCATCTATGTTATATAATTATTATCTTGCTGAAAATAGTTTAAACTTCTTCTCAAAAGGTAATGTTACATTATTTAATGCTTTTAGAGTTTTATGTGTTGTATTAATTGTATGGGGATCATTCCAAGATTTAGGTTCTATTTTCTCATTTGCTGATTTATCTATGGGATTATTAGCAGTTATCAACTTAGTTGTTATTGCTATTTTATATAAACCTGTTCTTAGACTTATTAAAGGTTATGATAGACAATTAAAAGAGGGTAGAAAACCTGTTTTAAGATACAATGATTATCAAGAATTTAAAATCGATAAAGATACATGGAAAGAGATTGTTGATAATATCAACGATAAAAAATCATAAAAATAAAGGGAAAATAATCCCTTTATTTGATATTATATAAACATAAAGAGTTAAGGTGAAAATTATGTTTAATAAAGAGGGAATTCCTTTTTTTACTGTTATTATTCCTTTTTTAAGTATATTATTTGTAGCTTTTTTTTCTACTTCTTATCATCTCAAAGTAACAAATGAGGCTTTTGAAGAAGACTTAAAAGAGTTTAAACAACTATATATTTTAAAAAGTAATAATTTAAAAGATATAAATATTTTAGTAAAACAAAAAGAACAAAAGCATAAACAAAAACAAGAAGAGTTTAAAGAGTTTATGGTTTATCTCACAGGCTCAATTGTTATTTTTATGGCACTTTTTTCACTTCTAATGAGCTCAATCATAAATGATGTAGTAAAAAAATACAAAGAACAAGTTCAAAATAAAGAAGGAAAACTTCAAAAGTTAAATAAAAACTTGGAGTATAAAGTACAAAAAGGTATTCAAGAAGGAAAAAGAAAAGACAAGGCTATTTTACAACAATCAAAGTTAGCAAGAATGGGCTCTATGATTAGTATGATAGCTCACCAATGGAGACAGCCTCTAACAGAACTTTCAGGTGTTTTAATGGAGCTTGAAACAGCAACTAGATTTAAAAAAGTAGATGAAAATCATATTCTAAACTCAATAGAGCGTTGTGATGGAATGATAGAGTTTATGTCAAATACTATTGATGACTTTCGAAACTTCTATAAACCTGATAAGAAAAAAGAGGACTTTTATGTACTTGACTCTTGTCAAAAAGCAATAGGCTTGGTAAATGCTTCTTTAAAAGAGTCAAATATAGATTTAGTACTAAATATAAAAAAAGATAAGCTAATTCATGGTTATCCAACAGAGTTTTCGCAAGTCATCTTAAATCTAATTACAAATGCAAGAGATGTTTTACTTGAAAAAAATATCCAAGAACCTAGAATAGAGCTTAGTATTGAAAGCATGGGAGTTTTATGTATTGTTAAAGTAAAAGATAATGCAGGTGGTATCAAAAAAGAGAATTTTGATTTGATTTTTGACCCATACTTTAGTACAAAAGATGAAAAAACAGGAACAGGTCTTGGTCTTTATATCTCAAAGCTTATTATTGAAAATAATATGGGTGGAGAGCTTAGTGTGAAAAATGATAAAGAGGGTGCAGTTTTTAAAATAGTTATAACAGGATGGAACAATGGATAAAATTTTATTAGAAGAATTAAAAAATATACCAATTTTATGTGTTGAAGATGAAGATGGCATTAGACAAATAGTTGTTGAAACTTTAAAATACTATTTTGATGAGGTTTATGAAGCACGAAGTGGAGAAGAGGCCTTTGAAATTTATGAAGATTATAAGCCAAAGATTATTCTTTCTGATATACAAATGAAAGATGGAGATGGAATAGAACTTGTAAAGAAAGTAAGAAAAGAAGATAAAAACACCTTTATAATAATGCTTACAGCTTATTCAAATGAAGAGTATTTAGTAGATTTAATAAATCTAAATATTAATCATTTTATTTTAAAGCCTTTAAATCTTAAAAAGCTAAATGAAGCTTTAACTAAATATGTAGATTTAAAAGCAAAACCTATTACTTTGTGTAAGGATTTAGTTTTAGATATACAAAAAAGAGAACTTATTTATAAAAATGAAGAAACAATCTTTTTAAGAAAAAGAGAAAAAGATTTTTTACAAATACTTTTTGAAAAAAAAGATTCTATTTTAACTTATGAACAAATAGAATTAGAACTTTGGCAAGATAAACATATGACTTCACATGCTTTAAAATCATTTATAAAAGATTTAAGGCATAAGCTACCTATAAATGTAATCAAAAATGTACCACAAGAGGGATATACTTTAGCAAAAATTTAGTTTGTCTTATAAAACACACTTTTTACATACTTTTGTTTTATATGATTCTATAAAATGCAATTTAAAAGGTTAAATTATGGAAGAGAATTTTAGAACTGAAAGAGATTTCTTAGGTGAGAAAAAAATTGATGTGCATAGTTATTATGGGATACAAACATTAAGAGCAAAAGAGAATTTTGATATTACAAAAACAAGTATCTCTTTATTTCCAAACTTTATAAAATCCCTTGCAAAAGTTAAAAAAGCTTGTGCTTTAACAAACTATGAATTAGGAGATTTAAATGATAAGCAAAGAGATGCAATAATCCAAGCTTGTAATGAAATAATTGATGGAAAATTTAATGACCAATTTATAGTTGACCCAATTCAAGGGGGAGCTGGAACTTCAACTAATATGAACGTAAATGAAGTTATTGCAAATAGAGCCTTAGAAATATTAGGTGAGAAAAGAAGTAGTTATGATGTAATTCATCCTAATAATCATGTTAATATGTCTCAATCTACAAATGATGTTTATCCAACTGCTATAAAACTTACTTTATATGAGTTAATTTATAAGTTAAAAGATTCTCTTAGATACTTAAGAGACAGTTTTGAAGAAAAATCAGTTGAGTTTAAAGATGTATTAAAAATGGGAAGAACTCAGCTTCAAGATGCTGTTCCTATGACTTTAGGTCAAGAGTTTAAGACTTTTGCAATTATGGTTGATGAAGATATTTATAGATTAAGAGATGCCCAAGCTTTACTAAAAGAGGTAAACTTAGGTGCAACTGCTATTGGTACGGGAATTAATACAAAAAAAGAGTATAGAAGAAAGGTTATAAATAACCTAAGAGAAGTAACTGGAATAGATTATGAAAGTGCAGGGGATTTAATAGAAGCTACACAAGATACAGGAGCTTTTGTACATATCTCAGGTATTTTAAAAAGAGTTGCTATTAAAATCTCTAAAATTTGTAATGACTTAAGACTTTTAAGTAGTGGTCCAAGAGCTGGATTAAATGAGATAAATCTTCCTCCAATGCAACCAGGAAGTTCAATTATGCCTGGAAAAGTAAACCCAGTAATACCAGAAGTAGTAAATCAAGTAGCTTTTGAAGTAATTGGTGCTGATGCTACTATTTCTATTGCTTGTGAGAGTGGACAGTTACAACTAAATGTATTTGAGCCTTTAGTTGCTTATAAACTTTTTACTTCTATAAATATGATGAGAAGATCATTTTATTCATTGGCTGAGAAATGTATAAAAGGGATCACGGCAAATGAAGATGTTTGCATGGAAAATATTCTAAACTCTGTTACTTTAGTAACTTGTTTAAATCCTATTTTAGGATATGAAAAAAGTTCAGCTTTGGCAAAAGAAGCACTAGCAACAAATAAAAGAGTATACGATATTATTTTAGAGCAAGAACTATTTACAAAAGAAGAGTTAGATGAACTTCTTCATCCAAAAAATATGGTAAGCAATTATGAAGGAAATTAATATATGAAAATTACAGTTATAAATACAGGTGGAACTTTTAATAAAAGATATAACCCATTAAAAGGTGAACTTGAAGTACCAAGTGACAATATAGCTTTAGATGAAATTATTGAGTCTTGTTTTAATATATCTTTTGAGATTAAAAATATTATTTCTAAAGATAGTCTAGAAATTGATAATGATGATAGAGATATGATGATTGAAGTTATAAATAAATCTGAGAATGAAAAAATAATCATAGTTCACGGAACAGATACTATTGATATTACTGCTCAATATCTAAAAGATAAAGGTGTAAATAAACAAGTTGTATTAACAGGTGCTATGGTTCCCATGAGTATTAAAAAAGTTGAAGCAACTATGAACTTTTCACAAGCTATTGGCTTTTTAAATGCTCCTATAAAAAATGGTGTTTATATTTCTATGCATGGTTCTGTTGTATCTCATGAAAATATCAAAAAAGACAGACAAAAAGGTCAGTTTTTAATAAATCAATAAGAGTTAACTCTTATTGATTTGTAGGGTCTACGAAAGTTCTTCCTGATAATTCTTTATCTATTGTGTAAAGCCCATAGCCGTTATCTCCCACAAGTTTAATATGGTCAATAATCTCACTTACTGTTGCTTCTTCTTCAACTTGTTCAGTTACGTACCATTGAAGTAAATTATAAGTAGCATGATCTTTTTCTTTCATTGCTAAATCAGATAAGTTATTTAAATTTTTAGTCATTTTTTGTTCATGAGCTAAAGATTTTTTAAATACATCTAATAATGATTTATAGTCAACAGCAACTGCATCAATTTTTGGAAGTTTAATTTCTACATCTTGATCTTCTAAGTATTTAAAAAGTTTCATTCCATGAGCCACTTCTTCTTGGTATTGAATTAAAAACCAGTTTGAAGCACCATTGAATCCTTCTTTTGAACAATATGCACTCATACCTAAATAAATGTATGCAGAATGATACTCTTTGTTTAATTGCTCTATTAAAGCTTTTTGTAAATCTTTGCTAATCATATGTTACTCCTTTTAGTATAAAATATTATTATATCCAAAGGAATTTAAAGAAAATTGATTGTTTTCAGCTTTTTTATGACAAAATATAAATAATAAAATTTTAAGAGATATTATGAAGTTAAAAAATGAAAAAGAAATACTTTTTTTAATCCGTTATGCACTACCTATCTTTACATTATTAGTATCTATATTAATCTCAGTATTTTTATATTTTGAAAATAAATCAAATTTTGAAAACATAAAAAAAACTACAAAAGAGAATTATATAAAAGAGCATAAGTTAATTATAAAAGAACAAGTTGAAAATGTTTATAACTATATTTTGGAAGAACAAAAATATACAGAAAAACAGTTAAAGCAATCATTGAAAGAGAGAGTAGATGAAGCTCATAAGATTATAGTTAATATACATGATAAATATAAAGATACTCACTCAAAAGAAGAAATAAAGCATATCATAAAAACAGTTATTTATAAAATGAGATTTAACAACGATAGAGGATACTTTTTTATAAACAATAAGCAAGGTTATAACCTTATTCATCCTTTACTTCCTTTTTTAGAAGGCAAATATCTTTTAGATTCACAAGATACAAAAGGAAAGTATTTTGCAAGGAAAGTATTAGAGATTTTAGATAAAAATGATGGTGGCTTTGACCAATGGTACTGGCGAAAGACAAAAGAGGATAAAAAAGAGTATAAAAAAATAGGTTATGTAAAAAATATCTATGAACTAGACTGGTTAATAGGAACAGGCGAGTATGTAGAAGATTTTGAAAAAGATATACAAAAAAAAGTTTTAGCACAAATTGATAAATTTAGATTTTCTAAAAATGGATATTTTGCAGTTTTAGATAAAGATAATAAATATTTACAGCATCCTAAAAAAGAGCTTTTAGGTAAAAGTGCTTTAAAAAAGTTAAATACTATAAATAATGTAGATATTATTAAAAAAACAAGAGAGTTGACTTCAAGTGGAGGAGGTTTTTTAAGTCTTAATTTCCCAAAACCTGATACTCAAGATGCATTTACAAAAATTTCTTATGTAAAAGAAATACCTAGGTGGAATTGGGTTATTTCTACAGGATTTTATTTAAATGATTTAAATAAAGTTTTAGAAAAAAAAGAGTTAGAAATGACCCAAGAGTTTAATGAAAATACAAAAAATATTTTTATTATTGCTATTTTATTTAGCTTATCTTTACTCGTAATATCTTTTTATATTTCAACTTTAATTGAAAAGAGATTTAAAATATACAAAAAAGATATTGAAAAACATGTTGATGAGAATAAAAGACAATATGAACTTTTATCTCAACAATCAAAGTTAGCTTCAATGGGTGAAATGATAGAAAATATCGCACATCAATGGAGGCAACCTCTATCTTTAATTACTACTGCTGCAAGTTCTATTAGTTTCCAAAAAGAAATTGGAGTATTAAATGATGAGTTTTTACATGAGTCACTTGATACTATAAACAATTCGGCAAATCATTTATCTGATACTATTGAAGATTTTAGAGGTTTTTTCAAGTCAAATAAGAAGATTACTAGATTTTTATTAGAATCAAGTATTGATAAAACATTCAAGTTATTATCTTCATATTTTGAAAAGAATGATATTGAAGTAGTAAAAAAAGTTGAATTTGTTGAACTTGAAAACTATGAAAGAGAACTTTTACAAGTTCTTTTAAATATATTAAATAATGCAAAAGATGCATTAGAACAAAAAGAAGGTTATAGAGTAATCTTTATTGATATTTATGAAAATGAAACATATGCTTTTATAGAAATAAAAGATAATGCGGGTGGGATTGAAAAAGAGAATATAAGTAGGATTTTTGAAGCATATTTTACTACTAAAGGTGAATTAAAGGGAACAGGTTTAGGACTTTATATGTCAAAACAAATCATTGAACGAAATATGAATGGACTTTTAGATGTTTGTAATACTCAGTTTGACTATAAAGGTGTAGTACAAAAAGGTGCAAAGTTTATAATAAAAATTCCTAAATAAAAATATGTATTTTTATTTTAGGAACTCTTTTAAGTTTTTAAAGTATTGGACTTCATCAACTATATTTTTATGATTTGTGTTTGCTATAGTTTTAACAGTCAAAAGTGAAGGTTTAAACTCTTTGATTAGATTTTTTGAATATTTATGTTTAACTGTTTTATCTTCACTAGCTAAAAATATCAAAGTAGGGTAGTCTATTTTTTTTACTCTATTTATTGAATTATATTGATCTTTTAAAATATATTTAATAGGATAAAAAGGATATTTATCTTTTGCCATATTTAAAATACTATCATAAGGAGTAACTAATACTAGTTTTCTTATTTTGGAATTTGAAGCAAGGTATGTAGCTATACCTGTGCCTAAACTTCTACCTATGACATCAATACTTTTGTGTCTTTTTGATACTTTTTCAAAAATATATTTTGCGTCTTTGTATAGGTTTTTTTCTGTAGCAATTCCACTACTACCTCCATAAGACCTATAGTTTACTAAATAAATAGTACTATTTGGGAAATTTTTTTTATAATTTTCTATATTATTAGCAACAGTTTCACTTCTTCCTGGAAAATATAAAATTGCTTTTTTATTGCCTTTATTTAATACTATTACTTTTATCTTTTCCTTATCTATGTTAAAAGTCTCTTCAAAAGAGTTATGTTCTATTTTTTTAGTAGGAAAATATATAAAAGTTCTTTGGAAAAAATATAAATAAACGCCACCAAATAAATAAATAAAGAATAAAAGTAATACAACTTTTTTTAAACTTAAAATTTTTTTTATTTTATATCCTTTTATTTTTCATCTAAAATAGCAACAGCTCTTGTCCATCCAGCAGAAGCATTTTTTATTTTAACTGGAAAACAAGATACCATAAAGCCTTTTGAAGGTAGAACTTCAAGATTATGTAATTTTTCTAAATGACAATATCCTATATCTTTACCAGCTTTATGACCTTCCCAAATAATTGAAGAATCTTTCTTTTCTTGATATCTCTGTGCAGTATGATTAAATGGAGCATCCCAACTCCAAGCATCTGTACCAGTTAATCTTACACCTTTTTCTAGAAGGTACATAGTAGCTTCATATCCCATACCACATCCTGAAAATACGTAATCCTCTTGCCCATACTTTTTCCCTGCACTTGTATTTATTAATACAATATCTAATTCTTGTAGTTCATAATCTATTCTTTTTAATTCAGCTTTTACATCATCAACAGTAACAAGATAACCATCTTCAAAATGTCTAAAATCTAATTTTATTGCATTTTGAAAACACCATTCTAAAGGAACTTCATCAATACTAAAAGCTTTTTCTCCTTTATTCATAGTTGAATGAAAATGATAAGGTGCATCAAGATGAGTACCATTATGCGTTATTAATTCTACTTTTTCTATTGCCCATAATTCTCCATCAGGTAAATCTTCTTTTTTTAAACCTGGGAAAAAAGGTTCAATTTGAGGAAAGGTTTGATGATGATTAAGATAGGTAACTTTTGGTCTATATCCCTCTGGATCAGAAGCTATTTCATTTTCTATACAGATTGAGATATCTATAATATTTTTTTTCATTTATTAACCTTATAATTTTTAATTGAAAATCTAACATTAATTTTATTCATATATACTTAAAAGTAACATAACCATATTTTAGGTAAAATGCTCAAAATTAAATTTAGGATATTTTATAATGGCAATTTATACATGTGGACATACAACTCCTGATTCAGATTCTATCTGTTCAGCGATTTCATTGGCATACCTTTTAAACAAAATTGGAAGAGAAGCAATTCCAGCAAGACAAGGTAAGGTTTCTCCTGAAACACAATTTATTTTAGATAAGTTTGGTTTTGAAGCTCCAGAGCTTAAAACTGAGTTTGCTGGATGTGAACTATTTATCACTGATTATTCTGATAAGGGACAAGCTCCTGCTGATATTGATGAAGCAACTGTTGTTGGTATCGTTGATCATCATAAATTAGGTGATATTACAACTGACGCACCTTTAGAGTGTTGGATTAGACCTGTTGGTTGTACAAATACAATTGTAAAAGAGATGTATGATTATCATGGTGTAGAAATTCCTGCAAATATTGCTGGTGTTATGCTATGTGCAATTTTAAGTGATACAGTTATCTTTAAATCACCTACTTGTACACCAAAAGATATTGAAGTAGTAAGAGAATTAGCTGAAATTGCAGGTGTTGAAGACTTTGGTGCACTTGGTATGGAAATGTTTAAAGTTAAATCAGCAGTTGATGGAACTCCTGTAAGAGATTTAATTTTAAGAGACTATAAACCATTTGATATGCATGGAAATGATGTTGGAATTGGACAATTAGAAGTTGTTGATTTAGCTATTTTTGATCCAATCAAAGATGAGTTACAATCTGATTTAGATAAGTTAAGAGAAGAAAATGGTTTACATACAGCATGTTTACTTTTAACTGATATAATGAAAGAAGGTTCAGAAGTATTAGTTTCTTCACAGGATTCATCAATCTTTGAAAAAGCATTTGATGCAAAACTTGAAGATGGAAAAGTTTGGTTAGATGGTTGTCTTTCAAGAAAAAAACAAGTAATTCCTTTCTTACAACCTGCATTTGCATAAATATTCAAAGAAGAACTTTTAAGTTCTTCTTTTTTTTAATGAACACTCAAATTTTTAAAAACTCAAAACTAAACTTTTTAGAGTTAAGATATATTGATAAAATAACACAATGTGAGAAAATACACTTACATGACGAACTTACTATTACTATAATGGCACTA
This sequence comes from Arcobacteraceae bacterium, assembly GCA_048268245.1. GTDB lineage: Bacteria > Campylobacterota > Campylobacteria > Campylobacterales > Arcobacteraceae > Arcobacter_B. The sequence continues at coordinate 72 of JBLWVX010000051.1, read as the reverse complement.
AAAGTCAAGAAAAGTTTTAATAAAATTTAATTCCAATTTTACCTATTATTTTAAGCTACATTTTCAATCTCA
>JBLWVX010000050.1:0-13381 GCA_048268245.1 Arcobacteraceae bacterium | reverse complement strand
TGACTCAACAATATCAAATATCTCTTTATCTGCCTCTTTTAACGATGCGTTTGATATGTAGCTCATAGTTTTCTCCTATATTTTATTAAGTAAAGTAAAAAAGTGATTTTTCACTTTTTACTTTTCTTCTTATTCTACTTCCTCTTCTCCATGAAGATCAATTTCGTGTTTAATTGGTTTCATTGCTGGGAATAGTAATACATCTCTAATTGAGTGCTCATTTGTAAGCATCATTACTAATCTATCCATACCAATACCTTGTCCTGCACAAGGAGCCATACCGTATGATAATGCATTTACAAAATCTTCATCCATTTCATGTGCTTCATCATCACCACCTGATTCTTTTGCAGCCATTTGTCCTTCAAATCTTCCTAGTTGGTCTAATGGGTCATTTAGCTCAGAGAATGCATTTGCAATTTCTTTACCTGCAATAAATAACTCAAATCTATCAGTTAAATGTGGTTTTTCATCATTTCTTCTAGCAAGTGGTGAGATTTCAACTGGATATTCTGTAATGAAAGTAGGATTGATAAGTTTGTCTTCTACGTATTCATCAAATAGTTCACCTTGTAATTGACCTAAATTCATAGCTTCATTTACTTCTAAGTTTTTTTCTTTCATGAAAGCAATAATTTTATCTTTATCTTCTGTAATATCAGCTGGAACTCCACCAATAGTTGTAAGTGATTCAATTAGAGGAACTTCACTAAATTTAGTGAAGTCAATTTCAAATTCACCATATGGTAAAATTGTAGGTAAATCTAAATGCTCAAATAAATATTCAAAGTACTCTTTTGTAAGTTCAATTAAATCTTTATATGTTTTATAAGCCCAATAAAACTCAATAGAAGTAAATTCAGGATTATGTGTAGCATCCATACCTTCATTTCTGAAACATCTATTGATTTCAAATACAGCTTCAAATCCACCAACGATACATCTTTTTAAGTATAGTTCAGGTGCAATTCTTAAAAATCTATCAACATCAAGTGCATTGTGATGAGTAACAAATGGTTTTGCATTTGCTCCACCTGCAATTGGGTGCATCATTGGAGTTTCAACTTCTAAGAAACCTTTATCTTCAAAGAATCTTCTTGTTAAAGAGATAACTTTTGATCTTACATGGAAAGTTTTTCTAACTTGTGAGTTCATGATTAGATCTAAATATCTTTGTCTATATCTTAACTCTTTATCTTGGATACCATGGTATTTCTCTGGTAGAGGAGAGATAGATTTTGTTAAGATTTTTAAATCATGTACATGAAGTGATAATTCACCTTTATTTGTAACAAAAGGGTATCCACTTACTTCAATAATATCACCAACTTCTACATTTTTCTTGAAAATGTCATTGTAGAAACCTTCTGGTAAGTTGTCTCTTGCAACATAAATTTGTAAAATTCCTGATTCATCTTCAATTTTTAAAAATGATGCTTTACCCATAAGTCTAAAGAACTTAATTCTTCCTGCAACAGTGTAGTGTCTATTTTCATCTCTTTTATCTTCTTTTTGAAAAATATCTGTATTAACATTTAAATATTTACTAATTGTTGTATTTCTATCACTATTATTTGCGTATGGATTAACACCTAAGTCTCTTAATCTATCTGCTTTCTCAATTCTTTGCTGTATATATTTATTTTCAAACAATATAAAATTCCTTTAGTTAGTTTCTTCTTTATTTTCTTGTGTATTTACTATGCTGTTAAGTTTTTCTTTTACAGTGTTAATTTGTTCTTGTGTTGCTGCTTTTGTATCTTCAAGTTGTTTTTCTACTTTATTGATAACTTCATCTTCAACAGATTGTTTTACATCATTTACTGTATCTTCAACTGTTTTGCTCACTTCATTTTTTGTATTTTCTAATGCTTCTTGAACTTTTTGTGAAGTTGGCTTATTGTTTGACGTAGCTTCTTTTGTCGTTTCAACTACTTTATCTACTGCTCCACCAACTGAATCAGTGATTTTAGTTGTATCAAGTTTTATAATATATGAACCAACACTAATTAAATGAGGCATTACTATAGAACCTGCTGTTTTTTCATCAATAGCTTTTTTAAATGACTCTACTTGGTATAGTGCATATGCAATAACTGAAAATATTAAAAATACTTTTCCTGCACCAAATATGAATCCAAAAACTCTATCAACTATACCTAAACCACTTGCACTAAAGATTTTACTTATAATCATTCCTAAAATATAAACAAGAACCCAAAATCCAATTAATGCAACAATAAAACCTATTAATTTAATAGTTGTTTCATTTTCTAAAGCTAAAATAGGAGCTATTAAATCTCCAATATTTTCAGATATTCTTGAAGCAACAAAAATCGCACCAATTATCCCAATAATTCCAAAAACTTCTTTGATTAGACCTCTAAAAAGCCCTTTAAGTCCTAACACTAAAGTAATACCAAGTATTACCATATCAAAAATAGTAAACTCTTGCATAGATTTCCTTTACATAATATGCGATAGTATATCTAATCAATTCATAAGAAAACTTTAAAAAGTTTTTGTCAAAATTTAATCTTTTTTAGATAAAATCCTTTTATGATAAAAAGATACCCAACAAAACAAATAAAAGTAGGAAATGTACTAATTGGTGGTGATGCACCAATTCCAGTACAATCAATGACATTTACAAAAACAAGTGATGTTGCTGCAACAGTAGAGCAAATAAGAGCTTTACACTTTGCAGGAGCTGATATTGTAAGAGTTGCAGTTCCTGATATGGATGCTGCTAATGCATTAAAAGATATAAAAAGTCAAGTTGATTTACCACTAGTTGCTGATATTCATTTTAAATATAAACTAGCATTAATAGCAGCAGAGGTAGTTGACTGTATTAGAATTAATCCAGGAAATATAGGTGACAAAAAAAGAGTAGCGGAGGTTGTAAAAGCTTGTCAAGAAAGACAAATTCCTATTAGAATTGGAGTTAATTCAGGTTCACTTGAAAAACAATTTGAAGATAAATATGGTCAAACACCTGAGGGAATGGTAGCAAGTGCTGATTATAATATTAAATATTTAGAAGATTTAGGTTTTACAGATTTAAAAGTATCTCTAAAAGCTAGTGATGTTCAAAGAACAGTTCAAGCTTATAGAATGTTAAGACCTATGAATAATTATGCTTTCCATTTAGGTGTTACAGAAGCTGGTACTCAGTTTCATTCAACAATTAAATCTTCAATTGCCTTAGGTTCATTACTACTTGATGGTATAGGTGATACTTTAAGAGTTTCAATGACAGGCGAGTTAGAAGAAGAGATTAAAGTAGGAAAAGCAATTTTAAAAGATGTAGGAATTGCCAAAGAGGGATTAAATATCGTATCTTGTCCAACTTGTGGAAGAATTGAAGCTGATTTAGTAAGTGCAGTAGCTGAGATTGAAAAAAGAACAAATCATATTAAAACTCCTTTAGATGTATCTGTTATGGGATGTGTTGTAAATGCAATTGGAGAAGCAAAAAGTGCTGATGTTGCTATTGCTTTTGGTAAAGGAAGTGGTTTAGTTATGAAAAGAGGTGAAATCCTTGCTAAATTAGAAGGTGATGAACTTATAAATAAGTTTGTTGAAGAAGTAGAACTTGAAGCACAAAAAAGAAAATAATGGATAGTGTTTATAGTATAAATATCGAAAGAGCTGTATTAAGTTCCATTTTATTTAATCCAGATGAGTTAGAAGAGATTTTAGGGGTTTTAAAAGCAAAAGACTTTTATCTTCCTGCTCATCAAAAAATCTATGAAGTAATGATTAAACTTCATGAAGAAGATATGCCTATTGATGAAGAGTTTATTAGAAAAAGACTTGATCAAAAAGAGGTTGATGATTCTATTTTAATAGAAATTCTTTCAGCAAACCCAATCACAAATACTATTGCATATGTAAGAGAGATAAAAGATGGTTCTATAAAAAGAGAACTTTCAACTCTTGCAACTACTATTAAAAAAGTTGCAATAGAAGAAGAAATACCTGCAAATGATGCTTTAGATACTATCCAAGGTGAGTTATATAAAATCTCAACTGATAGTGCTACAAGTGAACTAAAAGATATGGAACATATAACTAGTGACACACTTTCATATATAAAAAGAATGAAAGAACTTGGAAATACACATCTAATCGGTGAAACAACAGGTTTTGATGCACTAGATAGAAGAACGACAGGACTAAATGAAGGTGACTTAGTAATTATCGCTGCAAGGCCAGCAATGGGGAAAACTGCCGTTGTTTTAAATATGGCTTTAGCCAATGTAGAAGCTAATAAAGGTGTAATATTTTTCTCTCTTGAAATGCCTGCAGAACAACTTATGCTTAGGATGCTTGCTGCAAAGACTTCTATTCCTTTACAGAATTTAAGAAAAGGTGATTTAGATGATAGCCAATGGTCAAATTTAAGTGCTGCATTTGATGATTTAAATACTAAAAAGCTTTTTGTTGATGATGGTGGTAGTATTAATATTAATCAACTTAGAGCAAGAGTGCGTAAACTTGCACAAAATGAAGATAATAATATTTCATTAGTTGTGATTGACTACTTACAACTTATGCAAGGTACTGGAAATAAAGATAGACACCAAGAAGTTTCAGATATTTCAAGGGGTCTTAAAATGCTTGCAAGAGAGATGAAAATACCAATTGTTGCTCTTTCTCAGTTAAATAGGGGACTAGAAAATAGACCTGATAAAAGACCTATGTTATCAGATTTAAGAGAGTCTGGAGCTATTGAGCAGGATGCTGATATTATTATGTTTGTATATAGAGATGATGTGTATAAACAAAGAGATGAAGCAAGAAAAGAAAAAGAAGCGAAAGACAAAGGTGAAGAGTATAAATCTAACTTTGTTGATAAGCCAGTTGAAGAAGCTGAGATAATAATAGGTAAACAAAGAAATGGACCTATAGGTACAGTAAAACTTGACTTCCATAAAGCACTTACTAAGTTTGTGGATAAGCCTGATGATAGTCATCAGCATGGAGCACCTGTAGAAGTTGTATTTGAAAATGTAGCTGATACAGAAAAAGAGACAAATATGGATATGCCTGATATTTTATAATTTATAAATATATAATTAATTTAATTATAATTTAAACTAACACAGAATATAATCTTTTATATTACTTTATAAAGGATTGTATTATGAAAAATGGTTTCTCTTTACTTGAACTAATCTTCGCAATTTTAATCATAGGGATTATTGCTTCTGTTGCTGTACCAAAGTTTATTGACTCAAAAGACGAAGCAAAAGCTTCTACTATAAAAAGAGATATAGTAAGTGCTACTACAGCTATTCAAAGTTATGCTATGCTTGATAGTAGTTTGACTAATATTGATACAGCAATTGTATTAAGTAAAACAAATTGGGTGGTTACAGCTGGAAAAGCTGTTTTCAATGATGATAGTGGAAAAGCTTGCGTTACTATAGAAATAAAAGATGTAAGTGATGTAAAAAGTTTAGTTATAGATATTGATGACACTTCAACTGATTCAGTTTGTGAAAAGTTAGAAGTTGATTATGATATTGAAGATGTGACTTATAGATTATAAAAAAGATGCGAATTGTTCGCATCTTTTAATGACACAAGAATATTATTTTTTAAATCAAAAATCAAATTTTTCATTAATCTAAATCTTCATTATTTTATGATATAATATCTAAAAAAATCATGAGGAATCTTTAAATGAGGATTATATATAGTTTACTACTTGTATGTAGTGTGTTATTCTCTGCTACATTAACACCTACTCAATTAGAATTAGCGAAGGTTGCTGGCTACAGTGAAGCTGATATAAAAAAAGAGTTATCAAAGAAACAAAGTTTAGAAAGTGATGCTTTAAAAGAACAGATAATTAAAAATAATGTTCCAATCGTTGTGAAAAAAGAAGTTGAAAAAGATGAAAAACTAGAAAGATTTGCTTCTTTATTTTTCAATAACAAAAATAAACTAAACCCATATAGTATTCCAACTCCATCAAACTATAGTTTAAATCATGGGGATAAAATCTCACTTAAGATTTATGGTGGAACAAATGAAGATTTTATTTTAGATGTTAATAAAGATGGTAATATAAACATTCCTCAAGTAAAAGAGCTTAAAGTAATAGGTTTAAACTTTCAAGAAGCTAAAAAGCTTATCAAAGAAGAGACTAAAAAAGCATATCCAAATAGTACAAATATTTTAGTTGATATTTCTGAGTTTTCATCTATTCAAGTTACAATATCTGGACTTGTAAATGCACCAGGTCTTTATAATCTTTCTTCTTTTTCTACTATAAAAGATGCACTTATTTCAAGTGGTGGTATTTTAGAAAATGGTTCATATAGGAATATATTACTTAAAAGAGCTGGGAAGGTTTATAAGTCATTTGATTTATATTCACTTGTAAGATATGGTGATGCAAGTAGTGATACTATTTTAAAAAATGGTGACATAATTTTAGTTAAGCCTATTAGTAAAGAGATTAAGCTTACAGGTGATGTAAACTACAATGCAATATTTGAACTTAAGAAAGGTGAGAGTTTTAGAACACTTCTTAACTTTGCAGCAGGATTTAAAGCAAAGGCTAACCAAAATGCAATTAGTCTTAAAAGATATGAAAATGATACTATTAAAGTTTATACTTTAAGTAAAGAAAAACTATATAAATTTACACCTAAAAATGGGGATGAAATTCATGTGTATTCTACTAGTACACTTGGTGCAAATTTAGTAAAAATTTCAGGAAATATTGTAGCACCAAGTGAGAAAGAACTTCCATCAGATATGAAACTTTCAACACTTCTTCAAAATGAACTAAAGCAGTTTGGAGAGAATGGATACTTTAAAAAAGATACAAACTATAACTTCGCAGTTATAAAAAATGACAACAAAATCAAAAGTTTCAATCTTCAAAATGTGCTTGATAAAAAAGAAGATTATACTATTAAAGCTGGTGATGAAATCACTATCTTTAAAAACTCAGATTTGAAAGAGAAACCTTATATCTATGCAAAAGGTGAAGTAGTAGATAATAGTAAAAGAAAATATGAATTTTATGAAGGCATGAGTGTATCAGATCTCTTCGGACTTGTGAAGTTTAATAGTGAAGTTTTTGAAGATGAAGTACGAAAATCTGTAAGGGTAGATAAAACAAAAGTTCAAATCACAAGACTTGATAACAATCAAAAATCAACATTTTTAGTAAACTTAAGTGAAAACAAAAACTTCAAACTTAAAAAATATGATGAAGTAAGATTTTTTGATTTTACAGCTGTAAACGATAGAATGAAAGCAACTATCAAAGGTGAAGTATTTATCCCTGGAACTTATGATATAAATGAAAATACAACGATAAATGATATAGTAAATATATCAGGTGGACTTACAAAAAAAGCTTTAAGAGCTAGATTTGAAGTTGTTAGATACTATACAGAAGATTATGAAAGAAAAAGAAAAGTTTTAGCTTTAGATATGGATAAAGCCTTAAATCTAAAAATAAAAGTTTTTGCAGATGATGAAATTACTATTTTCCCAATAGCAAACTGGAATGACAAAAAATATGTAGAAATCAAAGGATTAGTTAGGTATCCAGGTAAATACGCTATAGAAGAGGGTGAGAAACTATCAAGTGTGATTTTAAGAGCTGGCGGATTCTTGCCAAATGCCTTTGTAGAAGGTGCTGTATTTACTAGAGAAGAAGTTAGAGAACTTCAAGAAAAGAGACTTCAAGAAACACTTGATAGAATTGGAAATCAAGTACTGAAAGCTAGTACTTCAAGTGAGAATTTAGGTGAAGATAAAGATGATGCAGCAAAAAAACTTCAAGCTATAAAACAACTAGAAAATGAAGCAAAAAGAAATAAGCCTATAGGACGAGTATCTTTAAACTTATATCATGATTTAAACAGGTTTAAAAACTCACCTTATGATATAGCACTGAAAGATGAAGATACTTTATATGTACCATCTATTAGTGATACGGTTTCAGTTGTAGGTGAAGTTTTAAATCAAAATACATTTGTATATAACAATAAACTTGATACTGATGATTACTTAGCAAAAGCTGGTGGTGTAACTGAACTTGCAAATGGAGATTATATTTATATAGTAAAAGCAAATGGTGAAACTATAAAATATGAATCAAGCTATTTTTGGGGTAATGATAAAGAGATATTCAAAGGTGACACTATCGTAGTACCTATGCAGTATGATATGTTTTCTGATATGAAGTTTGCAAAAGATGTATCAACTATACTTTATCAGTTTGCAATAACAGCTGCTTCTCTTAAAACTATAGGTGGTATATAATATGAGTGAAAAGCTTAGTATAAATAAACAAGATGAGATAGATTTAAGAGAACTTTTTAATACAATTTTAAAGTACAAATACAAAATATTGCTTTTTGTATTTGTAATAATAGCTATTACTTTTGTATATGTTTTAAGTATTCCAAACTCATATAAATCTAGTGTTGTTTTATCTCCTCAAAGTGAACAAAAATCACATGGAGATCTTTCTTCTTTAGCCTCACTAGCTGGAGTTAGTCTTGGGGGAGGAAGTTCAAATGATCCAGCTGTGATGATGCAAACAGTACTAGGAGATTATAGTTTTAATAAAATGATGGTAGAAAAGTATAAACTTACTTCTAAACTAGAAAATCAAGAAAATCTAGTATTTGCTTTTGGTCTTGATACAATTTATAATCTTTTTAATTCAAAAGTTGAAAATGCACAAGATATTAGATCAAAAGAAGAGAAAATCTACTTAACAATAAAAGCTTTAAAAGGAGTACTTTCTATATCTAGTGATAAAAAAACAGGGCTTATTACTTTAAGTGCTGAACTTCAAGATAGATATTTAGCAAAAGAGCTTGTGGATATATATCTAAAAGAAATAGTGGATAAAGTAAAAACTTCTGATATGAAAGAAATAGATGAACAAATTAAGTACTACAACAAAGAGCTAAGCTCAACTTATGATGTATCATTAAAAGAACAATTAAGTAAATCTTTGTCAGGTTTATATCAAAAGAAAGTATTCTCTCAAGCAAATGACTATTACTTTGTATCAAAAGTAGTGGATAGTAGAGTCTCTTATATAAAAGAAAAAAGTAAACCAAAAAGAGCTGTAATACTTGTGGTTTCTTTTGTGACTTCATTTATATTTGGAATATTTTTGGTATTTTTTTATGAGTTTATAAGAAGTGAAAAAATTGATGAACTTAAAAACTCTTAGTATTCTTCCTCTTACTGCAAGTTTTTTACTTGCAGCAAAAACACCTGAAAATATCACAGCTACATACAGTGGAAACACAGGTGTTTTTGAAACACCAAATGCTAGAATTATGAAAGACTGGTCTATGAGACTTTTTCTAAATGAAGATAAACCTTATAGATATTATGGTCTTACAGCAACTCCTTTGCCTTTTGTTGAAGCTAACTTTCATATGACTCAAGTATCTGGAGTTGCTGGATTTTCTGATAGTGAAGGATATGGAAGCTATAAAGATAAATCTCTAAGTGTAAAAATTCTTTTAAAAGAAGAGGGCGAGTATACACCATCAGTTGCTATAGGTGCTGATGATATTTGGGGTACTTCTCTTTATACTTCAAAATATTTAGTTGTTTCTAAAAATATAGGATATTTTGATCTGTCTTTAGGTTATGCAAAAGGAAGACTAGGAGGTGAAGATCTTAAAAAATATGATGCAAATTCATCAAACTCAGGAAGTTTTGATAATAACTCTGTAAACTTTTTAAAAAACACTGATTGGGGTGGTGGTAAACCATTTGGTTCAGTAGTTTTTAATGCAAGTCCATCTTTTTCTTTTATGGCTGAATATGCACCTATTGATTATGCTAAAGATAAAGTAAACCCTTATACTATTGGTGATTATGAACTTCCAAAATCAAAGTTCAATTATGGATTAAAATACAAATATAGTAATAATTCTATTTTAAATCTATCTTATCAAAGAGGAAATACTATATCATTTGGATATACATATCAGTTTGGTTTTGATAGAACAGGTATGTTTGATCATCTTCCAGATCCTAGATGGAAAGCAGATGAAAAGAAAAAAGCTGAGTATAAAAATCTAAATGAAAAAGATTTATCAGATAAACTCTCAAAAGAAGTAGCTGCAGAAAAGTTCAAGTATGTAAAAACAGCTGTAAATGAAAACAGTATTTGGACAGAGATAGACAACCCAAGATACTACAACGAACTAAAAGCAGCAGGACGAGCCATCTCAGCTATAGATGAAGTTGCACCAAAGAAATATGACACTATTTATATGACTATTAAAGATAAAGAGATAAAAAAGAAAACTATCAAAGTAAATAGAGCTGAATTTGATATGTATGAAAATCAAAAAGTAAGTGACTCATATATGAGAGATGCTATTTTAATTTCAAATGATACCGATGGTATGTATGAAAAGTTTGCTAAAGGAAAAGACTTATATATAAGTGATACAGTTGCTACTGAGAGATTTAGATATAAATTTGCTCCAAAAATTGGAACAATGCTAAATCACAAAGATAAACCCTTTGCTATGAAAGTGTCTATGGCTCTAAATGCTTCTTATGTATTTACAGATAATCTTGAAATACATGGTTCAATAGAACATCCTTTTTATCATAGTGGAACAGAACTTTCTTCTTCTCCTCTTGAAGAAGGAAAATTATCACTAAGAGGTGATATAACAGAACATTTCACTTACAATGATACTCAAATGTCACACTTAAGTATGGTATATAAAGCAAATACTTTTAACGATTCTTTTTTCAAAGCTGAACTTGGATACTTGGAGTTCGCTTTTGCAGGAGTTGATTTAGAATGGTATAAACCTATGTTTGATGAGAGATTTGGAGTAGGACTTCAATATCAAAATGTATATAAAAGAGAAGTGGGTGAGCTACTTGGAATCAAAGATGAATATAAATATGATGCAAAGTTTTTGAACCTTTATTATTTAGTAAATCAAAAGTATGATTTGCATCTGGGTGCAAAAATAGGGCAGTTTTTAGCAGGTGATAAGGGTATCAGACTTGAAGTAGCTAGAAATTATAAAGACTTTACATTTGGAGCTTTTGCTACATATACAAACTCAAATAAGGTATTTGAAAACGAAGATAACAAGGGTTATATTGATAAAGGTGTATATATAAAAGTGCCTCTTGAAGTGTTTACATATAAAAATGTAAAAGATAGACTTAGATTTGGTCTAACGCCATGGACAAGAGATGTTGGTGTAAGTGCTTCAACACTTGATAGTTTATATCCTATGAATAGTAGTGAAAATAACACACAAATTATGAAAAAGTATATAAATAATCTAAGAGAATAAAATAAAATTTTTAAATTTAAAGATTTTATGGTAAAATATTGCAAAACTTAAAAAAGGATATTTTGTATGAAAAAATTATTATCAATCGTTTTCGCTTCTTCTTTATTTGTAGCTAGTGCAATGGCACAAGCTCCAGCTACTGGTGCAGGTGCTGGATCAGGTGCAGGAGGAGCTGGTGCGGGTGCTGCTGGTTCTGCTAGTGCTGGTGCGGGTGCCGCAGGTGCTGGAGCTGGAGCAGGAGCTGCTGGTGGAGCTGCCGCTGCTGGAGCAGGAGCTGCCGCTGCTGGTGGAGCTGCTATTGGTGGAATTAGTGCTGTTACTGCTGCTGCCGCTGCTGCTGCCGCTACTGCCCTTTCTACTGGTAACAACTCAACACCAAGTCACCACTAATCAAAACTATAGAAACCCAATATACTTTGGGTTTCTACAACTTCTTATTAAATCAAAAATAATAACTTAAATCATACTTTATAAAAACTTAGCTATACTACATCCCAAAAATACATAAATATATAGGGAAATAAAATATGCCTTCATCAATTTTCAGAGAATATGACATAAGAGGTATCTTTGAGCAGGAGCTAAACGAAGATATAGTAAAAAAAATAGGTTTTCATCTAGCAAATAAACTAAAACAAAAGGTATCAACTGCTAAATATATGGCTGTAGGGTATGATGCTAGAACTCATTCACCTATACTAAAAGAGTGGTTAAGTAGTGGTATAAATAAAGCAGGACTTGAAGTACTTGATATGGGACTTGTTCCTACACCTGCAAATTATTTTTCAAACTATGTAGAGTTTGAAGAAAGACAAGTGGATGGTTCTGTGATGATTACAGGCTCACATAATCCACCTGAATATAATGGTTTTAAAATCACACTTGATAAATATCCTTTTTTTGGTGAAGATATTTATTCACTTGGAAGAGAAATCTTAGAAGATACTCAAACTATAGAAGACAATACAAAGACTATAAGTATAGATGCAAAAGATAAATATATAGACTATATAGTAGAACATTTTTCAAAACTTGATTTAAAAGATAAAAAGTTTATTTTTGACTGTGGAAATGGAGTTGCTGGTGTAGTTTTAAGAGATATTCTTGATAGGCTTGATATTTCATATGATATTTTATTTGAAGAGCCAGATGGAACTTTCCCAAATCATCATCCAGATCCAAGTGATGAGTCAACTCTAAAAGATATAAAAGAAAAATTAGCTAGTGGTGAGTATGACTTTGGATTTGCGTATGATGGAGATGCAGATAGAATAGCACTTTTATCAAAAAATTATAACTTCAAAGGTGATATTTTAGCTATCTTTTTCTCTAAATTTATAGAAAATCCTACTGTTATTGGTGAAGTGAAATGTAGCCAAATTATGTATGATACTATCAATACTTACGGAAAAGCTGTTATGTATAAAACAGGACATAGTAACCTAAAAGTAAAAATCAAAGAGTTAAATGCTTCTTTTGCAGCAGAGGTATCAGGACATCTTTTCTTCAATGACAGATACTTTGGATATGATGATGCTATTTATTCTACATTTAGAGCTTTAGAGCTTATAGCTGATGGATTTGATTTTGATAAAGAGTATGAAGCTTTGCCAAAGGTATATAGTACAGATGAGATAAATATCACAGTAACTGAGGATACAAAGTTTCCTTTAGTTGAGAAACTAAAAAGTTCACTTGAAAATCCACCAAGTTTTATGCCAAAGATAAAAGATATCATCACAGTTGATGGTATTAGAGTAAACTTTGAAGATGGTTGGGGACTAGTTAGAGCTAGTAATACTACACCAAAACTTGTAACAAGATTTGAAGCAAAATCACAAGAAAATGCAAAATTATATGAAGACTCACTTATGAGACTATTTAATCAAATAAAAGAAGAGGTATAGAAATATGATAAAAAGATGTTTATTCCCAGCAGCAGGATATGGTACAAGATTTTTGCCAGCCACAAAAGCTATACCAAAAGAGATGCTGCCTGTTCTTACAAAACCACTTATTCAATATGGAGTTGAAGA
>JBLWVX010000049.1:0-13789 GCA_048268245.1 Arcobacteraceae bacterium | reverse complement strand
GATGGTCAAGTTTCCCCTCATGATGTATTAAGAATTTTAGGTGAAAAAGCATTACATTACTTTATTGTATCTGAAGTACAACAAGTATATAGATCTCAAGGGGTAAATATTGCTGATAAACATATTGAGGTTATTACATCTCAAATGTTAAGACAAGTATCTATACTTGATGGTGGAGATACTAAGTTTATTATTGGTGATATGGTTTCTAAGAAAAGATTTAAAATTGAAAATGAAAGAATCATTAAACTTGGTGGACAGCCAGCAATTGCAGAGCCATTATTACTTGGTATTACAAGAGCAGCTGTTACATCTGATTCTATTATTTCAGCAGCATCTTTCCAGGAAACTACTAAAGTATTAACTGAAGCAGCTATTTCTGCTAAAATGGATATGTTAGAAGACTTAAAAGAGAATGTTGTAATTGGTAGAACAATTCCAGTTGGAACAGGACTTTATAAAGGTAAGAAAATTAAATTTTCTCAACCTAACGAACAATAAGGCATAGCCTTATTGTTTAACACTTAAATATGGAATACTTACTACTACTTATAATATTTATATTTCTAGAACTTTTTGAATCAAGATGGCAAAAAGCAGATACTCTTCATGGTTTAATTTTAAACAATTTTTATGTATTTAAGAAAAATATCTTTATGTACTTTTCTATGCATGTTACTTTTTTTTATACGATATTTTTATGTTTTTATTTAAACAATTTTGGATTTTGGATGAGTTCAATTTTGATAATTAAGTTTTTAGATATAACTTTTAAATTATCAATGATGAAAAAATTATTAAATGGCGCTACTCTTGAAGAAGTAATGCCTATGAATATACAAATGTCAAATGTTTTTAGATATATGAATGTAATCATATACCCTATAAGTTTCGTTTTTGCACTTAATATTATTTAATTAATACTGATAGTAGTTATCAATTTAATATAAGTATAAATTAGTTATTATTCATTCATGAATAGTATAGAATTTAAACAATTAATATTAAATGCGAACTATTACACAAAATATGAACCAATTTTGTATAAAGATAGTTTAGATATATATGGTTATGAGGCTTTGTCAAAATTTGACATAAACAATGATGTGATTAGCACAGAAGATATTTTTAAAAAACTTCACCATAATAATAAACTTTTTTTCGAACTTGAGAAAAGAAATAAACAATTACAAGTTGAGGGGTTTAACTTTAAGAGTAAACTTTTTCTTAATTTTGATGCAGATATTTTTGTTACTTGCGAACAACAGAAATTTTGGGAAAATTTTTTATTAGAACATAAAACTAATCTTGTAGTAGAGATTACTGAAAATGGAAGTGATGATGAAGTAAGTGCAACTATAATGAAAGACTTCTCATTATGGTTAAAAGAAAAAGATATTGATACTGCATTAGATGACTTTGCTCAAGATGGTTCAATGTTCTCTTTTTTTATGATGAATAATAGTAAATATATTAAAATCGATAAATCTTTTATAAAGCAAATAAATTTAAATGAAAACTATATACACTATTTAAATGGAATTTTAAAAACAATAAGACTGAATGGTCAATACTCAGTAATAGAAGGTATTGAAACAAGAGCTGATTATGATATTATTAAGGGATTAGATTGTGATTTTGTTCAAGGTTATTATTTTGATACCCTTGTAACTATTGTTTAATTTTATTTAGTTAAAATTTTATATCAAGAAAAAAGGATAAAGATGCAATATTTAATTATCGCTTATGATTATGAAGATGCTTTAGAAAAAAGAATGGAAGCAAGACCTGCTCATGTTGAGGGAACTCAAAAGTTAATGGCTGAGGGAAAAATAGTTTCTGCTTGTGCATTGATTGAAGATGATAAAATGGTTGGTTCATCAGTTGTTACTAACTTTGAGAATGAAGATGAATTTGATGAGTGGTTAGTAAATGAACCATATGTAAAAAATGGTGTATGGAATATGGAAGAAATTCAAGTTGTTCCTATTAAGGTTATGCCAAAAGCTTAAGAAGAGTTTCTTCTTGAGTTTTGATTGTATAGTTAAATTTAAACTCACACTCTTTTAAATACAAAATAAAATTATCTTTCTTTAGCCCTTTATATTTTTTTAAAAAAATTTCAAAGAAACTCCAAAAATCATTTATTTTGCTATTAGAACTTTTAAGTTTAGTAATTTTATTGAATTTTATAAAATTTGATAAATCTTTTTCATTAGAACTTATAAATTTATTTAATGAAGGAAGCATTAAGTTATAAATATATCCATTATAATTAAAGGTCAAAAAGTTTTGTGAATTTTTTAAATCATTACTTTTTGCATAAATATACTCATCAAATTCATACTTATTATTCTTTCTTATTTTATATTCATTATCTAAAAATGTGATTATAAATTTTCTGTAGAACATAAACTTTTTTGATACAGTTACATAATTTAGTTTTAACTCTTGAGAACATTGTAGTGCTGTTTTATTATTGCAAAATGATTTGATTAATTTTAATTCTCTATTATATTTTTTAAGTGAAAACTTTTTTTTACAATTTGCACATTTTATGTGTTCATTTTTAAGATAGTAGAGTTTATTGTTATTACAAAAAATACATTTTTTCATTTTTAGTTCCAAAAGTATATAAGAAATACTAAAATTTATTTTACAGTAAAAATCTTAAGATAAAATTCTGATAAATTATAGGAGTTATTATGAGAAAACTAATTTTACTTTTTTGTTTTGTAATAGTAGCAAATGCACATTTTCTTACAATGTTACCAAATACAGATATTGTTAATAGTAAAAGTGAATCGAATATAGAAATTGAAGCTATGTTTATTCATCCTTTTGAGCAAACAGGTATGAATATGGAAAAGCCTGAGGGTATTTATGTAAATAATAAAAGTAATTCATTGCAGTTAAAAGAGATTAAATTATTTGATGAAAAAGCATGGATCACAAACTATAGTGTAAAAAAACCTGGTGTATATAAATTTTTTACAGTACCAAAACCTTATTTTGAACCAGCAGAAGGAAAATTTATTTCACATGTTCCAAAAGTTATTGTAAGTGCTTATGGATTAGAAAAGGGATGGGATGAACCAATTGGATTAAAATATGAAATTATTCCTATGGTAAAACCATTTGCTTTATATCGTGGAAATATTTTTACTGGAAAAGTTTTAGTTGATGGGAAACCTGTATCGAATATAGAAGTTGAAGTGGAATTTTATAATACTTTAGGACTAAAAGCCCCTAGTGATTCACATATTACTCAAGTGGTTAAAACAAATTCAAATGGTGAGTTTAGTTTTGTAATGAATCAAAAAGGTTGGTGGGGATTTGCTGCACTAATTGAAGAAGATCAAAAAGAGTTTAATGGTAAAATGTATCCTATTGAAAATGGTGCATTAATGTGGGTTAAAACATATTAAAATTTAGGATAAAAGATGCATATATCAGATGGAGTATTAAGTGTAGAAGTTGCTAGTAGTTTAGGCATTGTAAGTTTAGCTTTATGTACTTATTCAATAAAGAGTATTAAAAGTGAAAATATATCTTTAGTTGCAGCAATGAGTGCACTGTTTTTTATTGCATCTTTTATTCATATTCCTTTAGGTCCTACACAAATACATCTACTTTTGATAAGTGTAATAGGACTATTTCTAGGTAAAGCAGTTTTTTTAAGTTTAGCAATTGCTTTACTTTTGCAAGCTTTACTTTTAGGGTATGGAGGTTTAACTTCATTGGGAGCAAATATAATTATTATGGGAGTTCCTGCTTTTTTAGTTTTTCTTTTAAACAAATTAAATTTTTTCAGAAGTTTAGATGAAAAAATAAGATTTTTTTTATATGGAAGTTTAGGTATAGCTTTTAGTGTAGTTTTATTAGCCTTAGTTTTATATTTTGCAAAAGATGAATACTTATTAGCCTCTTATTCTTTAGTAGTAGCAAATATTCCAGCTATAATTTTAGAAGGATTAATTACACTATTTTTACTTCTTTATATAAAAAAATCAATTCCTAAACTATTAAAAGAGGCTAATATATGATAAGAGTTTTATGTTTGGTATGTATATTTATTAATATTGTTTATGCTCATAAACTAAATGTTTTTACAAATTTTGAGGATACTAAGTTATATGTGAATTCATATTTTGCAAACGGTAATGCTTGTCAAAATTGTAAAATAAGAATTATAAAAGATGATAAGTTAATTCTTGAAGACAAAACTAATATAAAAGGTGAGTTTGAAACAAAAATTGATTTTAATACATTTATTCTAAGTGTAGATGCAGGCTCTGGACATGCTGTCTTAAAAGATATAAAAAAAGTAATTAAGCCTATAAAAAGATATGAAAATGACCAATTGCAAAAACTTCAAGAAGAGAATAAAAGTTTAAAACTTCAAATAAAACTTTTAGAAGAGAAATTATCATACTTTGAGTTTTTTAAAATAGTATTTGCTTTACTTGTAATTTTTGGGATTTTTGCATTTTTAAAAAGAGTTAAAAAGAGTTAATGTGAGTATCTTTAATCCAGCTATTTCTTTAGTTTGTGCATTTTGTTACTCACTAATTGTAAGCTTTTCATATTTTGAAGTATATTTTTTACTTCCAATTGTTTTTTTACTTTTTATAAATAGAACTCATTTATTAACTATTTTTAAAAAGCTACTTTTTTTAAATCTTTTTATATTTATACTTTTTTTAACTCTATTATATAGTAGTACTTTTGAAGATGCATTAAATATATATATAAGAGCAAATGCAATAATTCTTTTTAATCTATGTTTATTTTTTAGTTCAAAGGGCTATGATATAGTAAGAGCCTTAAGTATTTTAAAATTGCCTAAGAGTTTAGTATCTAGTAGTTACTTTACTTTAAAAATGATAGAGGTTTTATCACAAGATTTTGTATTAATAAAAAATAGTTTAAAAGCTAGAGGATTTAAAGCTAATACTTCTTTATTTACATATGAGACATTTGGAAATATTTTAGGCTTATTATTTGTAAAAGCAATTAGAAAGTCTTATGCTTTAAAGCAGACTTTTATGCATAGGGGTTTCAAAGGAGAGATTTTTTTAAATGATGATTTCTCATTAGGTAAAAAAGATTTTCTTTTAATTTTAGTAACTTTTTTCACAATTTTAATAAAGGTAATTTATGAGCTGTTCATTTAATCTAAAAAACTTAAGCTACAAAAACGACACAAAACAGTTGTTTTCAAATATAAACTTAGATGTAGGGCATGAACAAAAAGTAGCAATCATTGGCTCAAATGGAGCTGGTAAAAGTTCACTTCTTAAAATAATAGCAGGATTAGAGATAAACTATGATGGTGAATTGCACTTATTTCATAATAAAATCAGTTCTAAGAAAGAGTATGAAAAGTTTAGAAGTGATATAGGCTATCTTCCTCAAGATGTTAGTGATTTTTTTCTTTGTCCAACTGTAATAGAAGATGTAATGTTTAATCTTAGAAGTAGGGGTGAAAAAAAAGAAGAGGCATACCATAAGGCATCTGTAATTTTAGAGCAGTTAAATATAGCTCATTTAAAAGATAGAATAATTTATGAGTTAAGTGGTGGAGAGCAAAAGATTGTAGCTATTGCTGGAATACTAATAACAAAGCCAAAAATACTTCTTTTGGATGAACCTACAAATGCTTTAGATAGTAGTTCTGAAAAAAAGATTATTGAACTATTAAACTCAATAAATAAATCTATGGTTATTGTATCTCATCATAAAAGCTTTATAGAAAAACTAACACCTAAAATATATGAGTTAAAATCAAATGGCTTGGAACTAATCTAAATTTAGTTAATATATAATTCTATACTAGCTCAATAGGAGTTGAAATGGGAAAGATTATATATCACTACTGTCACGTTGAAGCCTTTCGTGCAATTATACAAAACAAAAAGCTATGGCTAAGTTCTGTTTATAATCTAAATGATTACAAAGAGATACATTGGATAAATGATAAAGTAAATAGTAAATTAGAGAGAGTAAGAAATAAAGATAATTTCTCTAAATATAAAGCTTTTGAAAACATTTTTAATAAACAATTGCCAAGTGTCTACATAGCATCATTCTCTCAAGGAAGTGATTTATTAAGTCAGTGGCGAGCATATGCCAATGATGGTTATGGTGTTGCTATAGGTTTTAATTCTGATTATTTTAAAACAAATAGTTTAGTTCACACTACAGAAGTCTTGTATGATGAAAGATTACAAGAAGAGCAAATTGATGAAATATTTAAACCTTTGGAAAATCTTGAAAATGATATAGATTTTTCAAGTACAAAATTTAAAGAAATTTGTAAAGATGTAATATCAAATATTAATAATTTAGCAGCTAAATCTAAAAATGAACTTTTTGAAGAAGAAAAGGAAGTAAGACTTATTCATAATCCTATTATCATAGATGATAAGGAAAATGAAGAGTTTATTTTTAGAAATAACTTATCAACTATGATGTTTAGAGCTGTTTGTGGAAACCTTATTCCATATTTTGAATTTGATTTTAATAAAAAGATTGAAAATATACCTGCTATTGTTGAAATTATAAGAGGGCCTAAAAATAGATTTATTGATAAAGAAATCAAGATTTTTTTATCTAATAATGGCTTTTATAATGTAAATATAAAAAGTTCAAAATCTTCATATCGATAAGAGAGTTTTATTTATTTTATAATAAAATGAAATAACAAAAGGAAAATTCATGAATTGTAATGATGAAAATGATAGATTAAATACAGAATTAGAATCTTTAAAAACTCTTATAAATGAGACAGGTGCTTATGTTTATACAAAAGATTTAGATGGAAAGTATACATTTGCTAATAACCTAGTTTTATCTTTATTTGAAAAGTCTTTAGCTGAGGTGATTGGAAAAGATGACACCTCTTTTTTTGATTTAAATATGTCAAATGAGCTTAGAAAAAATGATTTAGATGTTTTAGTAAATGGCAAGACTATTGAAAAAGAAGAAATAAATTATATAAAAGAGACAAAAGAAGAGAAAATATATTGGACTGTTAAGAAGCCTTTATATAATAATCATGGGGATATCATTGGAATGTGTGGTATTTCAACTGATATTACCCAAAGAAAAAAACTTGAATTACAACTTGAAGAAAAGACAAAACTTTTAAATACTATTTTAGATAATGTAGATGCCTATATTTATATGAAAGATGAGAACAGAAAGTTTAAATATGTAAATTCAAAGGTAGCTAAACTTTTTGGATATGAAGCTAATTATATTATAGGTAAAAGAGATATTGAAGTTCTAAATGAGGAAGTTGCTAATAATTTTTGGGAAATGGACAAAAAAGTTTTTGAACAAAATAAATCAAAAAGTCAAGAAGAGTTATTTTTTGATGATGAAGGAAATGAAAGACACTATTGGAGTAAAAAAATCCCATTTAAAATGCAAGGGGATGAGTTAATGTCTTTAATTGGATTGTCTACAGATATTACAGAACTTCAATTATTAAAAGATAAGTTAAAAAAGCAATCAATTACTGATTATTTAACAAAAGCAAATAATAGAAGATATTTTGTTCAGCAAGCAGAATTAGAGTTTAAAAAAGCTATTAGACATAAATTAGATTTGTCAATTTTACTTTTAGATGTGGATTGGTTTAAAAAGGTAAATGATACTTATGGACATTTAGTTGGTGACAAAGTATTAATTGAGATTGTGAAGGTATGTAAAAAACTAAAAAGAGAAGAAGATACTTTCTGTAGAGTAGGTGGTGAAGAATTTGCTTTTATTTTACCTTGTACAAACATAGTACAAGCAGAAGAATTTGCATATAGATTAAAAGAGTATCAAGAAAAAAAACCTTTTAAAAATTTATGTGAAGACAACATTAATATTACTTTTAGCATGGGAATTTCATCTTATTATCAAGTTGATGAAAATTATGAGTCTATTTTTTCAAGAGCAGATGATGCTTTATATGAAGCTAAAGAGAGTGGAAGAAATAAGATTTGTATTAAATAGTCTTATTTCTTTTGTTTGAATTTAACTTTTTTAAAAAAGCTTTTCATTTTCTCTTTATTCTTATCTGACAATTCTACATTGCTTTTATCAACATTATCTCCATAATCAATATTTAGCATATCAGACTTTTTCATATTTAAAATTTGAGACTGGAATACACTTCTATGACCTGTAATTAGAAAGGTAATGATTGCACTAATAGCAGCATAGTGAGCTATTTCTATACCGAAAAGTTCAACTGCCATAATTGTTGCTGCTATTGGAGCATTTGTTGTTCCCGCTAAAACGCTTGTAAGTCCAAGAGCAGCAAATAAAGCAATGTTATCTCCTATTAGTGTTCCAAAAAACTGACCACTAGTAGCTCCAACATAAAAAATAGGAGTAATAACACCACCACTACCTCCAGCTCCTAATGTTACTGATGTATATATGGTTTTGGCTATGAATGAATACCAAGGTATATCTTGCGCTATGTTAGGATCACTATAAAAAAGTGTAGAGATAGTATCAAGTCCTAATCCAAAATATTTATCTCCAATAAAAAAAGAAAGAACAACTAAAAAAGTACCTGCTAAAAATGCTTTTAGATAGATGTTTAGATTGATTTTTTTTATTTGAATTTCTGTATTTTTTAAGGTAACAATCATAAAATAAGAGATTAGTCCAAAAAATAGACCAGCGATTATTACTTGAAGTATTAAAACAATATCAAAAGGAATAGCATTTGAAAACTCCATATGATAATATGTATAGTTAATCCCTAATAATTTAGCTGTTGTATAAGCAGCAAATCCTGCTATAAATGATGGAAGTAAAACATCATACATTATAATACCAATAATTAAAACTTCAACTCCAAAAATTGCACCTGATATTGGTGTGCCAAATACAGAAGCAAAGCCAGCACTAATCCCACAGATAACTAGTTTTTTTCTATCTCTTGCAGAAAATTTTACAAGTTGTGATATAAAAGAAGCAGCTCCTGCTCCTATTTGAGCACCTGGACCTTCTTTTCCAACAGAACCACCAGTAAATATAGTAATAACAGTTGCAAAGAGTTTTATAGGCATAACTTTTACATCTATTAAACCATCTTTTTTATGTACTGCTTCAATAACTTTTTCTGTTCCATGACCTTTGGCATCTGGAGCAAACTTTCTAACTAAAAAAATAGTTATCATCAAACCAAAGGGTAATAAATAATAAGTTGGAAAAGGTAGAAGTTCACCTTGATTATTTGCACTATGTATAATATTTAAAAAAAAGGTAATTATTGCACCAATAATTACACCAATAGCTGATGAGAGTAAAACCCATTTTGTTACACTAAAAAATATAAGAGATTGTTCTAAAAAATGTTTTTTCATAATAGAATCTTTAAGAAGTATTTATAATAAAATTGTAACAAATAAAAGTAAGACAGAATTAAAAAAAGGTATTAGTTGTAAAAAAGTTTCAAGATTTAGATATACTTACAAAAAAAATAAGGTAATAAATGAATTTTAAAGATTTAAGTATAGAAGAAAAAAAGCAAATCAATGAACTTCTTACAAACTATGCAGACTCAATTGGTGGAATAAATTTCTTCTTACAACTTCTTGATGATATTAAAAAAGAGGCTACTTTCCCACTTTTAAATAAAAGTAATGTTTATCATTTTTCAAAAGGAAAAGTTTCTTGGAGTAAAGCAATCTATAAAGATACAAAACTTTTACTACATAACTATTTAAAAAATATGGATAAAGATGAAAAGTATTTATCAACTGTAAAGCCAAAAGAGAGAAAAAATATTGATAATATGATGAGAACTCTAAAACCAGTAGAAATTAAAATAAAAAGCAAAAACAATTCTGATGAAGGCTTTAGTTTTAATCTTATTGATATTACAGATGAAAAAAATGTAAAAGTATCTTTGTCATATAAAATCATCTTTTTTTACGGAAAAGATTTTGCAAAACAAGCATTAAGTTTTAAGGCTTAAACTCATGAATGATCCTAAAAAAAGGTTTTCTATAAAACAAGGACAAAAAGTTAATATTGTTTTAAAACAAGATCAAAGAAGTGGAAAATTAACACAAGGTATTGTAAAAAATATTTTAACAAACTCTCCTTCTCATCCGCATGGAATAAAAGTTAGATTACAAGATGGGCAAGTAGGAAGAGTTCAAGAGATTTTATAATGACTCTATTTATCGATGGGGATGCTTTCCCCAATCTTTTGAAACCTATAGTTTTAAGAGCTATTGAAAAAAAGAAGCTAGATACTTATGTAATCTCAAATAAAAAAATAAATATTGGAAAATCTTCATATATAAAATATACAATTGTAGATGAGGGTGCAGATGAAGCAGATAATAAAATAGTTGAATTATTAAAAGAAAATGACTTAGTTATTACAGCTGATATTCCACTTGCAGATAGAACTATTGCTAAGAATGCTCATGCTATAGACCACAGAGGTGTGTTATACACAAAAGATAATATAAAACACTATCTTGCAATGAGAAATTTAATGCAAGAAATTAGAGATAGTGGTGAAATGACAAGGGGCCCTAAACCTTTTGGTCAAAAAGACTCTCAAAGTTTTGCAAATTCATTGAATATGTTTTTACAAAAACTATAAAAAACTAACCTAAACTATAATTAAGTTTAATTTCAGTATAATCTCCTACTTTTTTAGAAAACTCAACAAAGTTTCCTAGAATGGTAGTATCGTTTCAACAATATGTTGAAGTAACGCGAGAAGCATGAGCATTGCTTTAATTGCTCAAACCAATTTATATAAAGGGAAAGAATGCCTACTATTAACCAGCTTGTTAGAAAAGAGCGAAAAAAGGTGATTAAAAAATCAAAATCACCAGCATTAGACAAATGTCCACAAAGAAGAGGTGTATGTACTAGAGTATATACTACAACTCCAAAGAAACCAAACTCGGCTTTAAGAAAAGTTGCAAAAGTTAGATTAACTACTGGATTTGAAGTTATTTCATACATCGGTGGTGAGGGTCACAACTTACAAGAACACTCTATCGTATTAGTTAGAGGGGGAAGAGTTAAGGATTTACCTGGTGTTAAGTATCACGTTGTTAGAGGTGCTTTAGATACTGCTGGTGTTGCAAACAGAACTGTTGCAAGATCTAAATATGGTACTAAGAAACCAAAGAAATAAGTAGAAGGATAGAAGAATGAGAAGAAGAAAAGCTCCAGTTAGAGAAGTAATGGCTGATCCTATCTACAATAGTAAAGTGATCACTAAGTTTATTAATACAGTTATGTTAGATGGTAAAAAATCTACAGCACAAAAAATTATGTATGGTGCAATTGCTAACTTAGATGCTAGAGGTGAAGAATCTGGTATTGATTTATTTGAAAAAGCAATTGAAAATGTTAAGCCACTTTTAGAAGTTAAATCTAGAAGAGTTGGTGGAGCTACATACCAAGTACCTGTAGAAGTTAGAGCTGTTAGAAGACAAACTTTAGCATTAAGATGGTTAGTTGACGCTGCTAGAAAAAGAAATGAAAGAACTATGGTTGAGAGATTAGCAAACGAATTATTCGAAGCTGCTAATGAAAGAGGAGCTTCTTTCAAGAAGAAAGAAGATATGCATAGAATGGCAGAAGCTAATAAAGCATTTGCTCACTACAGATGGTAATCAATCTGTAATAAATCATTTTAGATATAGAAAAGGGTGTTTTACGCCCTTTTTTTTTATTGTAATTTGGATAAAATTACGAAAACTATTAAAACTTAAAAGGAAAATTTAAGATGGCAAGAAAAACACCTCTTAATAGAGTTAGAAATATCGGTATTGCTGCTCACATTGATGCTGGTAAAACAACAACTACAGAAAGAATTTTATTCTATACTGGTGTATCTCACAAAATCGGTGAGGTTCATGATGGTGCTGCAACTATGGACTGGATGGAACAAGAGCAAGAAAGAGGTATTACAATTACTTCTGCTGCGACTACTTGTCACTGGCCACACCCAAAAACTAAAGAACAATTACAAGTAAACATTATTGACACACCAGGTCACGTTGACTTTACTATTGAAGTTGAAAGATCTATGAGAGTTTTAGATGGTGCTGTTGCTGTATTTTGTTCAGTAGGTGGAGTACAACCACAATCTGAAACAGTTTGGAGACAAGCTAATAAATACGAAGTTCCAAGAATGATTTTCGTTAATAAAATGGATAGAACTGGTGCTGACTTCTTCATGGTTGAGAAGCAAGTAGCAGAGAGATTAAAAGCTAATCCTGTTCCTATTCAAATTCCTATTGGAGCTGAAGAAGACTTCAAAGGTATAGTTGATTTAGTTAAAATGAAAGCTATAGTTTGGGATGAAGATGCTGCTATGGGTTCTGCTTATAGAGAAGAAGAAATTCCAGCTGATTTAGTAGACAAAGCTGAAGAATATAGAGAAAAGATGATTGAAGCTGCTGCTGAGTCTTCTGAAGAGTTAATGGAAAAATACTTCGAAGAAGGTGAATTATCTGAAGATGAAATCATTGCAGGTATTAAAGCTGGATGTTTATCAATGTCTATTACTCCAATGACTTGTGGTACTGCATTTAAAAACAAAGGTGTTCAAACTTTACTTGACGCTGTTGCTATGTATTTACCAGCTCCAACTGAGGTTGCTGATATTAGAGGTGAAACTCAAGATGGTGAATCTGTTATCGTTCCTTCAACTGACGAAGGTGAAGTTGCAGCATTAGCATTTAAAATTATGACTGACCCATTTGTTGGACAGTTAACTTTTACAAGAGTATATAGAGGACAATTAGAGTCTGGTACTTACGTAATGAACTCAACTAAAATGAAAAAAGAAAGAATCGGTAGATTACTTCAAATGCACGCAAATAATAGAGAAGAAGTTTCTCAATTATACGCAGGTGAAATTGGAGCGGTAGTTGGTCTTAAAACTACTATTACTGGTGATACTTTAGCATCGGATAAAGATCCAGTAATCTTAGAGAGAATGGAATTCCCAGAGCCAGTTATTTCTGTTGCAGTTGAGCCAAAAACTAAAGCTGACCAAGAAAAAATGGGTATTGCATTAGGTAAATTAGCTGAAGAAGATCCATCATTTAGAGTTAACACTGATGAAGAATCTGGACAAACTATTATTTCAGGAATGGGTGAATTACACTTAGAAATTCTTGTTGATAGAATGAAAAGAGAATTCAAAGTTGAAGCAGAAGTAGGTGCTCCACAAGTTGCATACAGAGAAACTATTAAAAACCCTGTTAAAAACGAGTACAAATATGCTAAACAATCTGGTGGTAAAGGTCAATATGGTCACGTATACTTAGACATTAAACCATTACCTGCTGATTCTGAAGATAACTTCAAATTCCACAATGAAATTAAAGGTGGATCTGTTCCAAAAGAATATATTCCTGCAGTTCAAAAAGGTTGTGAAGAAGCTATGGCTGGTGGTATCTTAGCTGGTTACCCAATGGTTAACATTGAAGTAACATTATATGATGGTTCTTACCATGATGTAGATTCATCTGAGATGGCATTTAAATTAGCTGCATCTATGGGATTCAAAGAGGGTTGTAGAACAGCAGCTGCTCAACCAGTAATCTTAGAGCCTATGATGAAAGTTGAAATTGAAACTCCTGAAGAGTATATGGGAGATGTTATCGGTGACGTTAACAAAAGAAGAGGACAAGTTCAATCAATGGATGAAAGAGCTGGTGTTAAACTAGTTACTGCAATGATTCCATTATCTGAAATGTTCGGATACTCTACAGACTTAAGATCTATG
>JBLWVX010000048.1:0-14698 GCA_048268245.1 Arcobacteraceae bacterium | reverse complement strand
TGTCAATTTCTGGAAATACAATTACATATACACCAAATACAAACTTTAATGGTGAAGATACTATTACTTTAAATGTTACAGATGGAACGACAACTACTACAAAAGTAATTAATGTAACAGTAAACCCAGTAAATGATGCACCTGTAATAGTAGATATCATAACACAAACAGTAGCTGAAGATAATACAAAAGTAGTTACAATTGATGTAAGTGATGTTGATGGTGATGACTTAACAAAAACAGTAAGTGCAACAAATGGAGCAGCAGTTATAAATAGTGATGGAAATATTGAATTTACTCCAAATGTTAACTATAATGGTACAGCTGTTATAACTCTAGATGTAAATGATGGAACTACAACTACAACTCAAACGTTTAATGTAAATGTAACACCAGTAAATGATGCACCAGTTGCAAATAATGACAGTGATTTAGAAGTAAGTGAAAATGCTCCTAGTTTGGAAATTGATGTATTATCAAATGATACTGATGAAGAAAACTCACCTTTATCAATAAATAGTTTTACCCAACCTTTAAAAGGAAGTGTGCAGTTAAATAGTGCAGGGGATAAATTAGAGTTTGTACCTGGAAATGATTTTGACTACTTAGAAAAAGATGAAGAGACAACGGTTGTATTTACTTACACTGCAAGTGATGGAGAATTAACAAATGAGGCAACAGTTACATTAACTGTAAAAGGAACAAATGATGCTCCACAAATCACTATAAAAGATCCTATTATAGTTTTAGAATCTGATTTAGATGATGCAACTGAAGGTATATTAGAAACAGTTGTAACAGATACAGATGGAATTATCTCTTTATTAGTATCAACTTCAAACTCTACAATTGTAAATTTATTTGATCAATTTGATGTCTCTGGAATAATAAATGATACTTTAATTGAATTATTAAATATTCCAAGGTCAAATGTATCCTTTTCAGTGGATAAATCAGTTGCCGGAACAGTTACAATCAATGCTGAAATTTCAGGATTACCATCAAATCCTTTTGAAACAGTAATCACACAAGAAAACCTTAAGTTAGTGATTTTAGATAACTTAGGAACGGCATTTAATTTACCTTTTGAAAATGCTGTTTATTCAAATAGTATGCAGATAACAGATTTAGATAATATTGAAGATGTGACAGTATCTTTAGGTCAGTTTTCAGTAACACTTACAACAACAAGTGAATTATTAATTTCTGTATTTGAACAAATAAGTGGAATTTCATCTATAGATAGAGCATCTATTCAGTCATTATTAACAGATATTTTATCAGGAGATATAGAATTAAGAACAACTGAATCTAAGTCTGTTACATTACCAGCATCAGCAGTAAACTTATTAGAAACTGCTGGATTATTAAATGTTGTGATGGGAGATGTTGTTCCAAATAGTGATGGAACTACTGCAAGTGTTAATTATCAAATTGTTTCACCTATATTTAATATGATGAAAAATAGTGATACTATGCAAGTTTCATTTGAATACACAGTTAGTGATGAGATTGATAGTGTAAAATCAACTGAAACTGTATCAATCAAAGGTACAAATGATACTCCAGTTGCTATTGAAGATACAGTAAGTGGTGAGATAGCAAATGGAGCTACTTCTTATGAGGGTGCACTTCCTGGAACATATATTTATAAAATGTTTAAAACAGTAAATGATAATATTGATACTGATGCTGGAGTAGCAGGAGTTGTTGATATTGATGAGTTACAAGAAGCTTTATTAAAGAGTGTTTTAGGTGATAGTGTAAATTTATCTGTAAATGATATTGAAGCCTTTGCTTTATATCAATTAATCACTAATTTTGAAGCATCTTTTGATTCTACTATAAAAGAAGTATCTGATATTATTGAAGCTAATACGGCTGATACATCAAATAGAGTTGCACTTGAAGCTAAGGTTCAAAAATTATTGCTAGATTATTCAGCAGTTATAAATAGTCCAGTTGATCAAGAGAATTTATTAACTCAGTTTGCTTTAGATTTAACAGTATTGTATATAAAACCTGTAGTATTAACTCCTGTTGAACTTAATGCAATTAATTTAGAAGTATCTACCTTTGCAACAGAAGTAACAAGTTTTCCTACAACATTTACTCAAGAGTTATTATCAATTATTGGTATTAATTCATCGGATTATACTCCAACTGAATATCTTGCAAAATTTGGTCCAGTTCAAACACTTGCAACAGGATTGATTTCTAGTGCAACAGATCCAAGCTTTGATTTAGGCGTAGCTATTCAAGGTCTTATGACAGAAATTGATAATCAATTTACATTAACACCAGAACAACAAATTGAAGCTAACTATTTAGTTGAGTTAATTGCAAATGCATCATCTCTAACATCTTTAGCAACTATCGATCCTCAATCTTTAATCAATGTAGATGCTTTACTTTCAAATTTAGGAATTGACTTAAATAATTTAGATTTCAATGAAATACTTTCTACTATAACAACAGATTTAAGTGATTTTGCTAGATCTATTACTCTAACTGATTTAATCAATGATCCAAATGGTGTAACAACATTTGTTCAAAACTTATTAGACCAAGCCTTTGACAGTATTGATAATGTACTTGATGATGTATTAAATAATACAACAACAGAAGAATTACATACAGCTATTAATCAAACACTTACAGATGAAATTGTAGATGAATTAGGTGATCCTTCATTAGAGTCTTTAATTGCACAGACAGTTGAGAGATTAACAGGTGAGTTATTAGCAGATGTAACAATTGATAACTTAAAAGAGAGTGCACTTACAAATATTTTAGAGCAATTAGGGTTAGATATAGGTCTTTTAGAAAAACCTTCAAGAGATGTAATTGCTGAGGATATAGTACAAGATATCTATGATAGATTAAGTATGGATGAGGACTTTGTTGACAATGCAACTATTTATTATCATTTAGATGAAGTTGCTGGAATTACAACTACAGTATATGATGAAAATGGTGATGAAGTAACTGGATTAGACTTAAATGCTAAAACTACAGTTACAGTTAATTCTGATGGATTATATACTATAGATAATCCAGACTTTGCAACTATTAGTAGTTTATGGAAAGTTGAAGTTACATTCTCTTATCAAATTGATGATAGTAATGGCGTTACAACACGAACAAATGGAAATGAAGTATCTTTAAATACAGACTCAAAAGAAGTAACAGTAACTATAGATATTGCTGATATTGTAACTGATGGTGTAGCTTCTGATGGATATATTTCAAATGCAACAGTATTTGCAGATGCAAATGAAAATGGAGTTTGGGATTTAGGTGAAGCAAAAACTACTACTGATGCGAAGGGTGACTTTACACTTGTTGGTGGAAGTGGTACTTTAGTTGCTTATGGTGGTACAGATATTTCTACTGGATTAGAGTTTGAGGGTGTATTTACAGCTCCTGAAGGTTCAACTGTTATTTCTCCACTTACAACATTAGTTGATCAAGTATCAAAACAACTAATGAGTGATGATGAGAGTTTATCTTTAGAAGATGCAGTTTCTCAAGCAAAAACTTTAGTTACATCTTCTTTAAGTATTGATTCAAGTATTGATATTTTAACTTTTGATCCACTTGCAGTAATTGCAGATGAAGATGCTTCTTCAGTAGAGCAAGAAACAGCTTTAGATGTTCAAACAGTAGCAGTTCAAATAGTAAATATTATGAGTCAAACTGCACAAGCAGTTGAATATGAAACAAATGGTGAAACTTCAGAAGAAGATGCGGCATTAAGTACTGTAAACTCGATTGCTCAAATTATTGTAAGAGATGAAACAATTGATTTAACAAATAGTTCAACAATTACTGAAGTTATTGAATTTGTAGAAGAAAATGAAGATATTACAATCACAGATCAATCTGATATTGTAGATGCAACTTTAAGTATTAACCAAGCAATGGATGATGCAGATAGTTTTGAAAGCTTAGCGAAAATTCAAATTGTTGCAGAAGAAATAGAAGAAGATGTAAGAAGTGATGGTGATATTGAAAATGTTTTAACTCAATCAGAAGTTGAAACACAAGCGGCTCTTAAAACAATAGGAAGTGTAAATGTAAATGATGCATTTGCTAAGCCTATTATTCAAGAAGAAGATTTAGAAGATACACCAACGATTGATAGTACATATAACGGAACATTAAATAGCATTGAAAATGCTCAAACATATAGTTTCTCTGGGGGACTAGTATTAACATTTACAAATGATACAAATGAATTATATACTGCTATAAATGCAATTACAAATTTAAACTCTACAACAATGAGTATTGATAGTGCAAATTATGATCTATTATCAGCAGCAGGATTATTATCAATAAATGTAAATGATAATGGAACTTATAGTATTGTTTCTAATAAATTCACAAGCTTAGATAACGATGATAATATCTCTATAGGGTTTGATTATGCAGGTACAGCTGAAGATGGAACAAGTGCATCAAGTAATGTAAACCTTACAGTAATTGGTAAAAACTTTGCACCAACTTTAGATATTAGTGAAGTAAATGTTTCTATTTTAGAAGATGAAACAAAAGTAATCACATTTACAGCTTCTGATGTTGATGGTACCGTACAAACAACAGCTTCTTCAAATAATGGTTCTGTTCTAGTATCAAATGGTCAAATAACTTATACACCAAACTCTAACTTTAATGGAACAGATACTATTACAGTTATAGCTACTGATAACGATGGTTCTATAGTTCAAAAAACAATTAGTGTTGAAATTGGAGATGTAAACGATGATCCTACTTTAACAATTGATAGTAGTTTAGTAGTTGATGAAGATGGTTCAAAAGCTATTAGCTTTACTGCTTCTGACGTAGATGGAGATGTGGCCTTAATAGAAGCTATCGCATCAAAAGGTTCAGTGATTGTTTCAGATGGTCAAATTACATACTCACCAAATGAAGACTATTTTGGAGCTGATACTATAACAGTTACAGTTACAGATAATGATGGTGCAAAAGTTACTAAAACTGTAGCAGTTACAGTAAATGATGTAAATGATCTTCCAACTATTGAATCTGTAACTCAAGTTACTATTTTAGAAGATGAGGTTAAAGAAATCACATTTACAAGTTCAGATGATGATGGTTCAGTTGTATCAAATGTTGCAAGTGCCCTAAATGGAACAGTAAGTATTGATGGAAATAAAATAACATATACACCAGATGAAAACTATTTTGGAAATGATAAAATCACTTTAACTTCTACTGATGATGATGGTGAGTCTACAATTCAAACAATAAATGTATCAATTACATCTGTAAATGATTTACCACAGTTAAGTATCGCTTCATCTATGACTACTACTGAAGATACAGTAAAAACTATTTCATTTACTGCAAATGATGTTGAAGGAATAAGTTCTATTGATGCAACAGCAACAAAAGGAGAAGTTAATATTTCAAATGGAGTGATTACATATACTCCAAATGAAAACTTCCATGGAACAGATACAATTACAGTAACTGTAGAAGATAGTTATGGTCAAACGGCAGTTAAAACGGTTAATGTTACTGTCGCAAGTGTAAATGATGCACCAATTTTAGAAGTAATCTCTCCAATTAGTATGGCAGAAGATACATCAAAAACTATTAACTTTACAGCTTCAGATATTGAAGGTGCAGTTACAACAACTGTAACAGGTGAACAAAATGGTCAAATAGTTGTTGGGGATGGAGAATTTACATATACTCCAAATGCAAACTTTAGTGGACAAGAGACTTTAACAGTTTCAGTTACAGATTTAGCTGGTGAGCAAGTTCAAAGAACAGTAGTTATAAATGTAAGTGATGTAAATGAAATACCAACACTAGATGTAGTAAGTACAGTTACTATGAATGAAGATACAACAACGCAGATTTCATTTACTGCAAATGATGTAGATGGAAGTGTAACAACAACAGTAAGTGCTACAGAAGGAAGTGCTCAAGTTCTAGGATCAAAGATTGTATATACTCCAGATGTTGATTTCTTTGGTACTTCAATTATTACAGTTACAACTACAGATGATAGAGGTGATTTTGTTCAAAAAACAGTAACAGTAACAGTAAATGATGTAAACGAATTACCAACTTTAGATGTAGTAGCTACTGCTTCATTAGATGAAGATGGATCAAAAGTTATAACATTTACAGCTTCAGATATTGATGGTTCAATTGTAAATACGATTGCATCTGCTTCTAATGGTACGGCTACAATTTTAGGAAATGAGATCACATATACTCCAAATGAAAACTATTTTGGAGATGATACTATTACTATAGTAACTACTGATGATAATAATGAAAGTACAACAAAAACTATTGCTATCAATGTTAATTCTGTAAATGATTTACCAACAATTCAAGATGTAAATGTATCTGTTCAAGAGTTAGATGGAAGAGTTGAGGTTCATAGTGGAAATCTAAGTGCTTCAGATGAGGATGAAGGAGCGTCACATACTTTTGATATCTCAAATATAACTTCTTCAAATCCTCTAATCACTGATTTTGAAGTTATCTTTGATGAATCAGGTTCTTACTCACTTGTAGGAAACTTTGATTTATTACCACAAAATGATAATACAACAGTTATCTCATTTGATTATGTTGCTATTGATAATGAAAATGGAAGAAGTACAACTCAAACAGTATCTATTATGGTGACTGGTACAAATGATGCACCAGTAGCAAAAGCAGCTACTTATGAAGTAGATGCAAGTGATACACAAGTAAGTTTTGAAGGTTCTTTACCTGGTGCAAAAGTTGGATTACTTCTAAATAATACAACAACACCAGATCCTATAAGCTTCACAAATTCAGTAAGTGAAGATATAGTAAACAACTTTGATGTAACGATTGCTTCAAATGTAGATGCTCAAACTGTTTTAAATCAAACATTTGATTCATTAGCTTTAGGAAATGCAAAAATTTTATCATCTTTAGATTCTCTTACAGCACCTTTAGATGTAATTGTACAAGATTTATTAGATAAAAGGGATGCTTTACCAGAAAATATAAAAACTACAGTAATTTCAACGTTAGGAGCATTAAGTGATGAGAAATTATCTGATCTTGATGATTTAATAGAAATATTTGTAGATAGTGCGGAAGCATCATTAACAAATAGTGCAGCAGATTTAAGTGCAGAAAAAGAAGCATTTGCTCTTGGCTTATTTGAGGTATATGAATCTTCAGTAAAACCTGAGGATATTGTTAAAATTGGTCAAGAAATTCAAGGTCTACAAACAGCTATTGAAACAAAAGCCAACTCTTTAGTATCTGATATAGTAACAGCAATAGAAACTCAAATAGGTGATACAAGTAAAACAGTAGAACTTACAGCGGATGTAACAGCTCTAATAGCTAATCTTCAAGCTCCAAATGCAAACCAAGAAGTTTTATTATCAACTTTTGCAACAACTCTATTTACAACTTTTGATGCAAGTGTATCACTTGCAGATTTAGAAGTAATCAAAGGTAACTTTACAACTTTACAGCAAACTTTAGAACAAGATATATTAACAGAAGCTGGAAAAGTTGTACCTCAAATTGTATCAGCAATTGAAACACAAATAGGAGATACAAGTAAAAACTCTGAATTAACTATTGCAGTTACAAATCTAATAAGTGGAATTGAAAATAACCCAGCTACACAAGCAACACAACTAGAAGCATTTGGAAATGATTTATTCACATTATTCAATGCAAGTGTTACACCTACAGATTTAGCTGCAATTCAATTAAGTATTACACCAAAAATTACTACATTTGAAACAGATATCTCTAATGCAAAAACAGCTTTACCTCAAAATATGATTAATGCTATTATGACTACTTTCCCAGCGCCTGTTGATATGGGAGGATTACAAGAAGCAGTAATGAATTATTTATTAAATTTAGAAGTAGGAATGCCAAATGCTACTGAAACTTTTGCACAAGATGTTGTTACTGCTTATATGAATGCAGGAACTTTTATCACACCAGTAGATTTACAAACTCCAACTTCACCTATAAATCTTGCATTAGCTGCAGCAGGTCAAGAGTTGCTAGTAATTGATACTTTAACTAATCAATTATTACTTGATGTTAGAAATAGTATTGAGACTATTATAGGTGATACAACACAAACAAATGCTCTTGATACTCAAATTGGATTACTTATAAATAAAACAATTACAACTGAACAGTTTGTAAATAGTTTGTTTACGGTATATAACTCATCTGTAACACCTGATGATTTAGTAGCAATCCAAGGAAGTATTACAACTATTCAAAGTGATATAGCTAATACAATACAAGCAAAAATCGATGCATTACCAGCAAGTATAGTAACAGCTATTGAAGTTCAAATTGATGACTTCTCTCATACATCAGAACTTACATTAAAAGTAGGGCAGTTATTAGTTGATATTGAAAATCCTCCAGTTGATGTAGATACTAACTTACCAAAAACACAAGAAAAAATTATTGAAGAGTTTGGTTTAGATTTATTTACTCTATTTGATTCATCTGTGAGACCTGAAGATTTAGTAGCAATTCAAGCAAGTATTACAACAATTCAAGCAAATTTAACTGGATTAATAAACTCTTTACCTTCTGATATTGTTGAAAAAATTGAAGTACAATTAGATAATGCAGATAATACAGTAGAATTAACAGCTGCTGTAAATCAATTATTAGCTGATATTAAAAACCCTCCATTTAAAGAAGGTAGTACAACTGAGAAAAAAACACAAGAAGAAATTCTTACAGAGTTTAGTTCAAGTCTGTTTATTATATATGATGCAAGTGTAACAGCTGCTGATTTATTAGCTATTGAGTCAGCACTACAAACGGAAGTAAATTCGTTACAAAGTGAGATTACAAACTTCCCAACTACATTTACTCAAACATTACTAGATTCATTAGGTGTTGATCCTACTGATTATACATTTGGTGATTACGTAGCAAAGTTTGGTTCAACTCAAACAGCAGTTACTCAACTTATGTCAAGTGCATTAAACCCTGGGTTTGATTTAAATACAGCTGCACAAGATTTAATTCAAAATGTGATTGTTACATTTGGATTATCAATTGAAGAAATCATCCAAGATAACTTACCAGTAGAACTTACAGCATCAGCAGCAGCTTTAATCGCTTCTGTTTCAACTATAAGTGAGGCTTCAATTTTAAGTGACTTTACAAACCCTGTAAATGATTTAGGTATTGATTTCTCTAGCGTTGACTTTACACAATTTACAACTATAAAAAATAATGTAATCGAAACTATCAGTGCTTTACCTTTACAAACAGCATTGGCAAATCCTGATTCAATTAGCAGTATGATTCAAACTGAGTTAGATACTGCTATCTCAGATTTAAGAGATGAAATTGATTCAAACTTTACTATGACTCAAGAAGAGTTAAATAGTGCAGTTATTGACTTTATTTACTCAAAAGTTGAAACAGATTTTGCTGTACAACTTACAGCATATGAAACTCAGTTAAAGGCGCTATTTGGTGATGAAATATCTCCAAAACTTGATGATATGTTCAAAGACATTTTAAAACTTTATATTGAGCAAGAAAATATTGTAGATATTGATGCTATAAAACACTCAATTCTAGTTAGTGCTTTAGAGCAAATGGGATTAAGTGCAAGTTTAATAGAACAAGAAGCTAGAGAAGATTTTGTAAATGATTTAACAGAAGATATTATTACAAATTTAACAGCTGATAGTGATTTAAGTGATAATGTATTTGCTTACTCTATAGCTCCAGCTACTGTGATTGAAACAATTGTTATAGATGCTTTAGGAAATGAAACATCATTAGCAGGAACTAATGTAGTTGTAAACCCAGATGGAAGTTATAATATTACTAACCCAGCATTTGAAAATGTAGATGCATCAAGTGATATAGAAGTTAGTTTCCAGTATATAATTATAGATCAAAATGGTACATCAAGTAATCCAGAAGAAGTAACAGTAAGTATAGATAAAGAAGATATTTATACTCCTGATATTGAAAATGTAGATATGTCTGCTCTTTTATCTTCTGCTATTGCAGGTGAACTTGATGAGGTTAATTTAGACTCTGGTGAGCATATTTTAAATAACTTATCAATTACTGACTTCATATCATTAACTGATGATGATAACACTTTAAGAGTATTTGGAGATGAAGCAGATACTATAAAACTAAATGCTTTAGATAACTGGTCTCAACAGTTTGTAAAAGATGAGCGAGGAAATCTAACTACAACTCCAGCAAAAGATGAAGAAGGGTTTAATATCTATACTTCAGCTTCAGATGAGAGTGTTAGACTTCTAATTGAAGAGAATGTAAACGTAGAAATTATATAATAACTAGGAGAAACTCCTAGTTATTATAAAAAGGAAAATATTGTTTTCAAATTTACTAAAAACTTTTTCAAATAAACAGAAAAAAGTTCCAGATTTTTACACAACTGATTTACACTCTCATTTAATTCCTGAAATTGATGACGGTTCAAAATCAATGACCCAAAGTATAGAAATGATTAAAGAGCTTAAAAATTTAGGTTTCAAAAAACTGATTACTACACCACATACTATGTCTCATAGGTTTCCTAACTCAAAAGATGATATTTTAAGAAGTTTTGAACTTTTAAAAGAAGAAGTTTCAAAACAAAATATTGATATATGTTTAGAAGTAGCAAGTGAGTATTACTATGATGAACACTTTTTTGAGCTTATCAAAAATAAAGAGCTTTTAACTTTTGGAGATAGTTATATCCTTTTTGAACTATCTTATACTACTCCTGTATTTGGAATAGAACAGACTATATATGAACTTTTAAAAGCAGGTTATAAACCTGTACTTGCCCATCCTGAAAGATATACATACTTCTCACAGAACTTAGAGAAATATAATCAAATAAAAGAAGCAGGTTTAAGTTTTCAAATAAATGTAAACTCAACTAATAACTTCTATGGTAAAAAAGCAAAAAAAGCAGTTGAATATCTAATAAACAATGGTTTGGTAGATTTTGTAGGAAGTGACACTCATAGACCAAATTATGTAGATGCTTTAAAAGATAGTATAAATAGTAAGATTTTTAGAAAAATAGAAGAGAAAAATGAGATAAAAAATATATATTTATAAAATAGAGTAGAAGTTAAACTTCTACCTATTTTTATAATACTTGTCATTTCCATAACCGTATCCATAGTTTGAACCATAGCCATAGCCATATTTCTCACCAATTTCAACGCCATTTAAAATCATTCCAAATGTGTTTTGTGTATGCTCTTTACTTAATCTATCAAGATTTTTAACAAACTCTTTTCTCGTGTAAGATGCACGCGCTACTACAAAAGATATATCGGCATAATTCATAAGAATCATTGCATCTGTTACTAACCCAACTGGTGGAGTATCAAAGATAATATAATCATATTTTTCTTTTAGAATTTCTATAAACTCTTTCATATTATCAGTAAGTATTAATTCAGATGGGTTTGGAGGAAGTGTCCCTGTTGTGATGATATCAACATTTGTATTTTCATCATGATGAAGAACTTCTTCCAAACTATTTTGCTTTGTAAGGTAGTTACTAATACCTATATTATTAGGAATGTTAAACTCTTTATGTAAACTTGCTTTTCTTAAGTCTAAGTCTAAAACAACAACTTTTTTATTTGTTTGAGCTATGATTTTTGCTAAATTTGCTGCAATAGTAGTTTTACCTTCTCCTGATACAGAAGAAGTAATAGCTATGATTTCACTACTTTCATGCTTTGGTAAAAATTGTAAATTTGTTCTAATAGCTCTATATGCTTCATCTACTAGCTTAGTAGTTTTTTTATTTTTATTTTGAGGTATGATACCATATAAAGGTATACTACAAAGCTTTTCAACTTCGTCAGAGTTTTTAACCGTATTGTTAAAAAACTCTCTTAAAAATGCTAATGCTAATCCAACAATAAGACCTAAAATTAGACCAACTAAAACAATAAGTTTTCTTTTTGGTTTTATAGGAAGAGGGTTTTGTACTGCATTATCAAGTAGTCTTGAATTTGAAATAGTTGAAGATTTAAGTATGGCAGTTTCTGCTTTTTTCTCTAGTAAAAAAGAATAAATCTTTTCATCAATACTGTAGTATCTTGTAAGTCTTGACAATTCTCTTTCTTGTTTTGGTAAAGAAGCAATTGATTTGTTGAACTTAGCAATTACATTTTGTAAAGACTGTTTTCTTTGATTTAATTGTCTTAGATTATTTCTAAGAGCTGCTTTTATAGATCTTTTTAGACTAGATATATTTTGACTAACTTTTTGTACATCAGGGTGTAACTCAGTATAATCAACAAGTAAAGTAGACTTTCTTGTAGCTTCTTCTTGTAATCTATTTACTAAAGTACCAAGTGCAGGGTCTGCAAAATTTACAGAACCAATAGTAAGACCTGTAAGGTTTTGGTTTGACTTTATGTATTGTTGTAAATTTGACAAGATTGTTATTTCTGTTTGCATTTCTTCAAGTTTTGCTTCATACTCACTTAACTGTTCAGTAGTTTTTATGGCTTGTTCTCCAAGTCCAACTACTTGATTTTTTTCTTTAAAGTCTTCAAGTTTAGTCTCTGATTTTTTAAGTCTTACATTTATTGAATCAAGTTGTCTATCTATAAATCCTAAGGTAAGGTTTGCTTCTTTTGTTTTTTGTTCAATCTCTTGATTCATATAAGCTTGATGAACAGCATTTAAAATCTCTTTTGCTCTAAGTGAAGAAGTGTCTTGAAAGCTAAGTTTTAAAATTGTAGCTTTTTTTGACACTTGTGATACAGATATATTTTCTCTATAAAACTTATAAAGCTCTCTATTGGTCATAAAACTAAACCTATACTCTTTGTTTTTAAGAGCATGAATCTTTTTTATATTCAGGGTAAAATAAGGGTTGTTTATAGTTTCAGAATACTTGTGATTTTTGTTGTAAACTATCTTTTCATGAGCTTCTAAAGGAAGAATTCCATAATTTTTAAGAAAACCTTTTAGTGAATAAGATGAAATAGGTTCTATTTTTAAATTGAAACTATTTTCATCTATTGGTGTTAAAATAAACTCTTTTTTATAAGCTAAATCATCTAAAAAGTGGCTATTTACAACAAAAGGAGAGTCTTTGTATAGTTCTATTTCTCTAAAATTATGAGTAGTGAAATATCTCGTTTTTAAATTTAAAAGATTAAAAGCTTTTTGTGCTAAAAATCTTGACTTCATTACTTCTATTTCATTATCTACATTTGCTCCACCACCATCAAAAGCTTGAAGCATAAAGTCAGCAGGGCTTGCTGACTTTTTTTTATCTTCCATAAGCTCAATAGTTGCAGATGAAGAGTAAATACTTGGTTTTATATATGCAAATATAGCACTACCAAAAGTAAATATAAACGTGATAATAATAATAGACCACTTATATCTAAGTATAGTCTTTATAACATCTTTTAAATCTATTTGGTCATTGTATTGGATGTTCGTTTGATTCATTCTTTTTATACCTTTATTACTCTATAAGAGTTTTTCTTTGGTTTAGTGGATCTAGGATACTAGATAACATATTCCAAAATGGATTGATTTCATCAAAGGCTTTATTATAACCTTTAAGTTTTCTAGGTTGAACATATAAAATATCATTTGGTTTAAGATATAGACTCGAAACCGCTAAACTAGACATATTTGTAAGGTCGATATTTCTAATTTGAGGCTTTCTTAAATCACCTCTTACAACTTTTATGTTTGATCTTGATGCTAAATCTGTAAGGTCACCTGTTCTTGCTATTGCTTCGATAACGTTCATAGTTCCATTTGTTACAGGAACAATTCCTGGTTGTTTTACTTCACCTATTACTATAACTCTTTGGTTTTTTATCTCTACAAGTACATATGGATTTCTGATATATTTTTTATATTTTTTAATAAGCATTTCTGAAGCTTCGTCTTGTGTATATCCAGCTACATTTACACTACCTAGTAAAGGAAGTCTAACCGTTCCTTTTTGAGTTACTAAAAGGCCAATGTTTTCTTGCATTGGTTGACTTGTATTTGTTTCTCTACTAGTAAGTATTGAAGTCATTTGTTGACTTCCTTGTCCTGCTTGAATATAAACAGTAATATCAACTCTATCATTTGGAGCAATAATGTTTTCAAATACTACTTCTTCTTCATATTCATCTTGTGAAACTATTGAAAGTTCATCTTTTTTTTCATCCTTAGTTTGGAAAAGTTTGTACTCTTTCATACTACAGCCACTAAATATAAAAATAGATAAAATAACTACAAGTATACTATTTTTCATAAATTCTCCCTTTATTTTATTATATAATTTTAACTAAAAAAGTTATAAAGTTTTATTATGTATTTCTCATAAAATCATCATCAATACGAACAATATCATCTTCACCAGTATACTCACCAACCTGTGCTTCAATAAGTACTACTGGTATTTTCCCTTCATTCTCTAATCTATGTACTTCACCCATTTTTATATATGTTGATTCATTTGGTCTTACATATTTCGTAGTATTTCCTACTGTTACTGTTGCTGTTCCACTTACTACTATCCAGTGTTCATTTCTATGAAAGTGTTTTTGCAAAGATAATCGTTTCCCTGGTTTTACTTCTATTCTTTTTATCTTATATCCTGCTGTCTCTTCTAATACAGTATATGTCCCCC
>JBLWVX010000047.1:0-15158 GCA_048268245.1 Arcobacteraceae bacterium | reverse complement strand
ATAAGGTAAATTTTGTTTTTAAATGGTTATATATACAAACAATTACATAAAAAAGATGTAAAAACTCTATTTTTAATTGATATCCTTTATATGAAAGATATTAATGCAATCTATGGATTTAAAAATGGTGATTTTATAATCAATCAATTAAAAAACCTTTTAAAAAACAAAATAATAAAATTAATAATAAAATCCCTTAAAAGAAATATTCATACAGAACTTAAAAATTTACATGCAGATGTTTTTTCTTTGACTGTATATGATAATCTAAGTCAAGAAGAAATCTCAGATATAAGAAAACTTATATTTAAAAAAGTAATTAATCATAATTTCAATTTAAAAACAAATGAAACACCAATTAATATTGATATTACGATTGGATGTTCTAAATCAAAAGATACATATTTAAGAGTTTATGCTGAAAAAGCTTTATATAATGCAAAAATAAACAATATTCATTTTACATATTATGATGCAAAACTTTATGAAAATGATCATGGTAGTGAAAATATTATAGAGCTTCTAACTTACAATATAGAAAACAAACTTGTTGAACCATATTTACAAGCAATTGTTGACTCAGATACTGAAGAGCTTTACAAATATGAAGCTTTAATGAGAGTCTTTGACAAAGAAGGAAATGTTTTATCTCCTTTTGTTTTTATCCAAAAAGCTAAAAAAGCCAGACTATATCACAAACTTATGGAACTTTTAATAGATAAGGTTGTTGAATATATTATAAAATACAAAATTCATATCAGTATAAACCTTGACTATACTGATATTTTAAACCCATATGTTCAAAAATCTATTATTGGCAAAATAAATACAAATCATATTGGTGAGTATCTTACAATTGAAATTTTAGAAAGTGAAAAAATTTCAAACTATAATATCGTAAATGAATTTATTGCAAAAGTAAAAAAATATGGAGTTCAAATAGCTATTGATGACTTTGGAACTGGTTTTTCAAATTATGAATATATCTTAAATCTAAATGTAGACTATATTAAAATAGATGGTTCGTTAATAAAAAAGATTAATGAAGATATTTACTTAAATCTGATTAAAAGCATTGTTCATTTTTGTAAACAACAAAATATAAAAATAGTTGCAGAATTTGTAAGTGATTTAAAAATATTAAGGTATGTAAATGCTGTTGGAATTGACTACTCACAAGGTTACTATATAGGTAAACCTCAGCCAATTGAGAAAATAATCGGAGAAAATAAATGAAAAAAGAGCTTAGAAAGATTACAAATCTTACTATAAACGAACTATTAAATAATGAAATAATCATGCCATCAGTTTATTTTGAAAAATTTAATAAAAATGCAAAAACTTTAGAAATAGATTTTAATGATGAAAAGTTTAAGAAAGAGATAAATGAACTAATTATTGAAGATTTTAATAGCATTGAAAACTATATGGATATAGTGGCAAATAATGCAAAAGAGCTTAAAAGAGTTGCAAAAGACACAAAAAAAGCCATAGAAGATAAAGATACTGATGCATTAACTCAAATATATAAACATATGGATAATTTAGAAAAAGAAATAGAAAACTTAAATAAAAAGATTTTTTTAGATGATTTAACAAGCTCTTATAATAGAAAATGGTTATATAATCAAGTTTTAGATAAAAATGCTTATTTTACAAAAAATGGTATCATCTCTATGATTGACCTTGTTGATTATGACTATATACAAAAAGAGTATGGAGATGTGATATCTAATAATCTACTTATTTTTATATGTAACTTCTTAAAAAAACATCTAAATGATGATAAATGTGAATTTGAAATAGTAAGATTCTTAAACAATAAATTCTTTGTTCTTTTTGGTGATAAAACACAAAAAGATGCAAAAAGTCTAATCAATAATATAAAAAGACTTTTATCAAACAGTACTTTAAAAAGTAAATCAGGAATTATTTTAAAAGCTAACTTTGAATTTAAAATTAAAACTTATGAAAAAGGGACTGACTCAAAAGAGCTTTTTGAAGCTCTTTTATCGTAAAGAGGTATAAAACTTCTTTACTAAGTCTTGGCCTTGAGTAATTGATATAGGCTT
Source organism: Arcobacteraceae bacterium (assembly GCA_048268245.1). GTDB lineage: Bacteria > Campylobacterota > Campylobacteria > Campylobacterales > Arcobacteraceae > Arcobacter_B. The sequence goes on along the minus strand of JBLWVX010000047.1, from coordinate 13,086 downwards.
AAATTTTATTTTTGTCTTTGGTTTTGCTTGAGCTAACTTAAAACAATCTATACTTAAAAGTGAGCCAATTTTAGGATAACCACCAATTGTTTGTCTATCTTTAAGTAGAATAATTGGCTGACCATCACTTGGTATTTGAATTGAACCAAATCCAATTCCCTCAGAAATAATACCATCAATACTACTAGAAACAGCCTCACCTTGAAGCTTACATCCCATTCTATTAAACTCATTAGATACTGTGTAAATTGAAGAGAAAAACTTATCTATTTCTTCTTTAGGAAAAAATTCATCTTGATAAGATAATATTACTCTTAACTCTAAAGTATCTTCATATTTTGGAATAAACTTATCTTTTAATCTTATATTATAAAATTCATTACTTTTTTTAGACTCTAGAATTTGACCTTTTTGTAATCTGTCAGCATTTATTCCACCAAGTTTTTCTTTTAGTGTCGTTGAATTACTACCAAACTCTTTTTTAATGTCAAAACCACCTTTAACACCAAGATAAACTCTAGCACCCTCTTGTATTTTTCCTACTTTTATAATATCACCTGCTTTGATATTGTAAGTTTGCCAAATAGCAAAAGGATTTGTGTTTATAAAAAACTCACATGTTGCACCAGTAAGGGCTATTTTTATATCTTTTAATGCTTTAAACTCTACATTTGAAAAAGCTATTTCAATTATATTTTCATCTTCACTATTTTGAAGAAGTTTATTTGCTATTAAATAAGCATACTCATCCATAACTCCTGAATTTGTAACTCCAATTGAGTTGAAGCCAAATCTTCCTTTATCTTGAATGGTTGCAAAAATAGGAGAGTTGATTATTTCTAAACTCATAAAACTCCTCCTTGGGCTAAAAACTCTTTTTTACTAATAGGATTAAACTTTACTTTATCTCCTACACTTAAAGGAGATAAGGTATCTAAACTTCTATCAAATAGCTCTAATGCTGTTCTACCTATAATATTCCATCCACCAGGACTTGCTGACGGATAAACTGCTGTTTGAGTATCTGCAATACTTACAGAACCTTTTGGTATTTGTTTTCTTGGACTACTTAATCTTGGCATTGCTATAGCATTATCTACACTTGCTAAATATGCAAAACCTGGTAAAAATCCAATTGCATATACATCATAAAGTTTATTAGAATGAATTCCTATAATATCATCAATACTAAGATTTGTTTTAAAAGACATATCTTTTAAATCAAGACCAACTTCTGGGTCATAATAAGTATCAATAGTTACAATTTTTTCTTCAAACTCTACTTTTGAATCAAGATTTATTTCTTGTTTTAAAAGTTTTACTAAACTTTCATAATCATATTTGAAAATATCATAACTTATAAAAATTGAAGTATATGAAGGAATTATTTCTATTAAGCCATCAAGATTTAAAATCTTTAAACCTTGATAAGCTTTTTTTACTTTTAGTGCTACATCTTGAGCTATTTCATCACCAAAATAAATAATCAATGAATCTACAGATGCTACTTTAAATTGCATTAGGTCATCGCCTTTTTAAGTAGCTTTATAAACTCTAAAGCATTTTCATTATCCCCATGAACACAAATAGTATCAACAGCCATAAAAAGTTTTTGTCCACTTACACTATATAAATATCCATAATTTTTTAATGTAGCAATTCTTTGGGCAACATCTAATTCATCATGAATAACAGCATTTTCTCTTGTTCTTGAAACTAATGTTCCATCATCATTGTAGTTTCTATCTGCAAATACTTCATAAATTACATTTATTCCATATAAAAGTGCTGTATGTTTATATGCCTCATTTTTAGGACCTGACAAAATCATAATTTTTATATTTTTGTCAAAAGAAGCTATTGCACTTACAATTGCTTTATAAATATTTTCATCTCTCATCATGTCATTGTATAAAGCTCCATGTGGTTTCACATAAGATATTGCTGTTTTATGTGCTTTACAAAAGGCACTTAAAGCACCTAATTGATATAAAACTATTGACTTAATTTCTTCTAAAGAACACTGCATTGTTCTTCTTCCAAATCCTACTAAATCTTGATATGCAGGATGAGCTCCTATTGTTACATTGTTTTGCTTTGCAAGAGCTACTGATTTATTCATCGTTACAGCATCACTTGCATGGAATCCACAAGCTAAGTTTGCCATATCTATATAAGGCATAACTTGCTCATCTAATCCCATCTTCCAAATACCAAAGCTCTCACCCATATCACAGTTTAATCTAATAGTTGCCATTTCATTACCTTGCATTGATATTCCTTATTCTACCATATATTAAACATATAATTTTTTAAAGTTCTTCCCTAACTCCTGTTTTTTTAAGTCTTATTAAGGTTAAAACGACTAAAACACCAAGAGCAAAAGGTAAACTAACCTCTAAAACGTAAGCTGTATATAAAACCACTAAACTAGCAAGTATTGACACTCTTCTATATATAAAAGAGATAAGATATATCATCACACATACAAATACATATAATAATTCAAGCATGTTTTCCACCTAAAGTTTTTTTAATACTAGCAACTCCAAGTAGGGAAAAAGTGAGTTTTATACAAATAAAAAAAGAAGTAGAAAAACTACTTCTTTTTTGTAACTATTTAATCATTTGATCTGGTAAGAAAAATACTATTTCAGGGAAAACAGTAATAATTACTACCGTTACAATCATCAGAATAAAAAATGGGAATGTGGCTTTTAAAATTGTTTGTATTTTTTCATTACTTATACTTTGAATTACAAACAATGAGAAACCTACAGGAGGTGTAATTTGTGCCATTTCAACCATAAATACTAAGAATACTCCAAACCATAAAGGATCAAAACCTGCTAATACAACAATAGGTAAAACAATAGGCAAAGTCATAACAACAATAGAAATAGCTTCTAATATCATTCCTAAAATTATATACATAATACCAATTATTAAAATAAGCTTCATTGGAGTTAATCCAAGTCCTGTAATAAACTCACTCATAGCTCTTGCTATTCCTAGAAATCCTATTACTTGAGATAAAAATACAGCACCAGCAATAATAAATCCAATCATTACAGATGTTCTGACACTATTTAATAAAGCATTTTTTAAAATCTCTAAAGATACAGCTTTAAAATAAGCAGCTAAAATCAAACTTCCTAATACACCTAAAGCAGCAGCTTCTGTTGGTGTTGCATAACCTCCATAAATAGAACCAAGAACTAATGAAATCAGTAAAAAAATTGGAGCTAAATCTTTTAATGAATATAGTTTATCACTCCAAGTATACTTCTCTTCATTTGCAGGTAAAACACTTGGGTCTACTTTTGCTTTATACATAATATAAAATGAGTATAAAGAAGCCATTAAAAGCCCAGGAAGTAATCCTGCTAAAAATAGTTTACCAATAGATACATCAGCCATTACCCCATAAATAATCATAATCAATGAAGGAGGTATTAAATATCCCAAAGTACCAGAACCAGCAAGAGAACCCATCGCTAATTGTTTTGAATAACCTCTTTTTTGAAGTTCATCAAGTGTTATTTTTCCAACTGTTGCTGTTGTTGCTGTACTTGAACCTGAAACTGCTGCAAAAAGTGAACAGGCAGCTACATTTACATGTAAAAGTCCCCCTGGAATATGTGAAAGCCAAGGTCTAAGTCCATTTAAAAGTTTTGCTGAAATAGAAGATTTATATAAAATTTCACCCATCAAAATAAACATAGGAAGTGCTGCTAGCGACCATGAATTCATTGCATCATATAAAGATGAAGCAAGTAAATCTCCTACCTTATCATAAATACTAATTACAGGAGGTAAATTATGATCATAAATTAGCATTCCAATAATACCTGTAAGCATTAATGATACACCAATCCATAAAGATGACAATAAAAAAACAAACATTACAGTGATTAAAATTACTGCTAAAATTAGTGGATCAGCTATCATTTGAGAATCCTTTGAATATAAATAATACAACTGCTAATATAAAAACAGTAATTCCTATTGGCATTGCAAGTTGAGTTATATAAAGTGGTGTTTCAGATACATTTTCTGATAACATCTCTAAATCATAAGAATCATAAGTAAAAAGAATTGTTCTATATAAAGCAAAAGCTAAAACACCCAAAGTAATAATTGCTGCAACAATATCAATCTTTTTGTTTGTCTTTTTTGATAATCTTGAAGTAATTATGTTAATTCTAATATGTGCATCTTTTGAAAAAGCATAGCCTAAACTTAAAAATATAGAAGCTAAATATAAATATCCACTATACTCATCTGCTATCATCGTAGAAATATCAAAAAAAGATCTTAAAAAAATCTCTGTTAAAATTAATAAAACCAAAGATACTAATAAAAAGCCTGCAAGATAAGCTCCCGTTTTGGTAAGCTTATCTATAAAGTTTGAAATATAGTTCATAACTATTACTTTCTATATTCTTTAAATATTTTCTTAATATCAGAGTTTGCACCTTCTAAGTACTCTTCTAATAACTTATCTGCGATTTTGTCTAACTCAGCTTTTAACTTAGGACTTGTATCTGCTATTTTCATTCCATTTTTAGCTAAAGTCTCAAGTGCTTCTTTTTCTTCAACTTTAACAGCTTTCCATTGAGACTCTTCGATTTGTTTTGCAGCTTTTAAAACAGCTTTTTGTTGTGCTTTATCTAAAGAGTTCCAGTAATCTAAGTTAATTGTAACTGCTTGAAGTGGGTAAGCATAATTAATTTTTGTATAGTTATTTAAAACTTCCCAAAACTTACCATCTTTTCCTGATGATGAAGATGTTACAACAGAATCAACCATACCAGTTCTTAAAGCTGAATAAACTTCTCCCCAAGGAAGTGCTACCGCATTTCCACCTGAAAGATTAATGAACGCAGCTGAGTTTTTATCATAAGTTCTAGTTTTAATACCTTTAAAATCATTGATTGATGAAATTGAATCTTTTGAGTAGAACCCAGAAGCTGGCCATGTTACAGAGTAAAGTAACTTTTGGTTCCATTTTCTTGCAGTTTTTTCATATGCAGGTTTTGATAATTGGTATAATTTATAAGCATCTTCGTATGAGTTAGCAATAAAAGGTAAAGCTGAAACACCAAATACTTTTCCCCCACCTGATGTAAATGGAATAAACATATCAGTCATTGCAACAGTTGCATCTTTTACAGCTTTTAAAGGGTTTCCTTTAATTAATGCACTTCCAGGATGAACTGTAATACTTACACTTCCTTTTGAATAATCTTTTACAAGATTAGCAAACTGTACAGCACCTTTTGTGTGGAAGTTATTTGCTCCATATTTAGCATTTAAATCCATCTTTACATTTCCAGCTAAAGCTAAAGATGCAAGTGAAGCTATTAGTAAACTTTTCTTAATCATTTTGTTTCTCCTTATTTTTTATAAGGAAATCATAAAACAATCAAGTGAGTTTATAGTGAGTTTTTTATTGATTTAAAAGTTTGTAACCAATTTGTGGCACATTTGTGATAATATCAACAGGTATTCTTTGGCGGAACTCCTTGATGAAGGTTTTTAGTGCAGATAGACTCATTGACTTATCTCTCCATAAATACTCTTCAATTAAGTCATAAGTAACCACACCGTTCCTATTCCTGTGTAGAAGTAATAAAAACTCTTTATCTCGTTTTCGCAAAGATACAAGTTCATTTTTATAAAAAAGCTCCATTTGTGTTTTATCAAAATATAAACCATCACAAAACTCTATTTCTTCATTTAGTCTATTTCCAAAAGCTTTTATTATACCACTTAATAAAGAGTCTGAATTTACAGGTTTTAAGATGTATTGATTAATATTTAAATTTATAAGTTCTAAAAGGTACTCTTCATTTGAATAAGCAGTAATCATAATAACAATAGTATCTAAATCTTTTTGTCTTATCTGCTCTATCATAGAAATACCATTTTGATTAGGCATTTCAATATCACTAATAATAAGAGATGGCTTATACTCTTGGTATAAATCAAAACCATCTTCACCATTATTTGCTTCGTAAACTTCTTTAAAATAGTACTTTAAAGTATTTACTAATCTTTTTCTAATTCCATCTTCATCTTCTACACATAAAACTGTATAATTTTGAAATTGTTTTATTAACTCTTCCATCAAAAACCTTATTTAAATAATCTAATTTCTAAACAAGGCTATTTTACACTATGTTACTTTTAAGAACTGTAGAAATGCTCTTAGATAGTCTTCACAAATTTCACCTCTCATTTTTTCGTACATAATCATGAAAGCTTTATGTTTATCAAAACTATCTTTGTAACTTCGCCTTGTTGTTAATGCATGAAATATATCGCATATTGCTATTATTTTAGCAAAATCATCAATTTCATTGCTTTTTAAACCTCTTGGATAACCTGTACCATCACACTTCTCATGATGTTGTTCTATGATATCCAATAACCTTTGATTTGTTTCTCCATATTTTTTTAGAATTTTAACTGAAAAAGTAGGATGTTCTTTTACTTTTTCAAACTCTTCTGTAGTTAATTTTCCATTTTTACCTATGATGTTTTTATCAATCTTTCTCTTACCTAAATCATGTAAAAGAGCAGCCTTTCCCAAAAGTTCTAATTCTTTTTTTTCAAGCTTTAAATATGCTCCAAAAGCTAATGCATAAGTTGCTACATCAATACAATGAGTAGAAGTATAATAATCATATGAGATAACTTTTAACATTGATTTAATAGCAAGTTCATCTTTTAAAATAAAATCTATACTACTTAATAAAAGAGTATCAACATTTTTTAACATCTCTTTTGAAATATCTGCTGCTTCAAAAAGATTTTGAATTGTATCTTTTACAAGGTCATTTATTAAAATTGCTTTTACCTTTGCTGAGATATCATCATTATCAACTATATTTGTTATATACTTTTGTACATCATTTTGATATTTTATTTTATCTTTTACATTTATAAATACTTTTTTTAATTGGTTATTCTTGTAGAAGCTACACTCTTTTTTACTATAAAATGAATTTTTTTCTACTAAAACCTTAAAGCGTCTATTATCACATTTTGCATAAATTGGATAGTCAAAACCCTGTTTTATATCCAAGATTTCAATAGGTGCAGAAAAAACAAACTCTTTTTGATTCATAATAAAATACCTTCTTGTATAAAATTGTGTTTAATAAATATACAAAAAAATAGTATCAAATAAGTATCATTTTAAACTTTTTGTTCAGTTGGTAAAACAATAAAAAAACAAGCTCCTTCTTTTTTATTTTCTACGAATAACTCTCCTTGCATATTTTTTTCAATAATCATCTTAGCCATATAAAGTCCAAGTCCAGTTCCCTTTGAACTACTTTTTGTAGTAAAATATGGCTCAAAAATCAAGTCCATATACTCATCTTCTACTCCACCTGCATTGTCCTGTACTTTTATAATTGCATTATTAAATTTTCTATCTAAAGTTATATCAATTTTAGGATTTTTAATATCTCTTTGAATTAATACATCTTTTGCATTTGAAATAAGATTTAACATAACTTGAGCAAACTCTCTTTCATAACCATGTATAAAGCAGTTATACTTTACATTTTTATTTAATTTGATATTGAAGTTTTTTAAAGAAGCATAAACTAAAGTAACCGCTTCACTACAAGCATTATCAATATAGAAATCAATCTTCTTTTTATCAGGTTTAAAAAAGTTTCTAAAATCTTCGATAGTATTTGACATAAACTGAATTTGTTTATTTGATTCATCTACACTATCTTTTATCATATTTGAATTAACTTTATTAAACTTATTAGCAGTTTCTAGCTCCATTAAAATTCCAGAAACTTCACTTAAAGGTTGTCTCCATTGATGAGCAATCATACTAAGCATTGTTCCCATTCTAGCTAGTCTTGACTGGTGAAGCATGGCTCTATCTTTTTTCTTTACTTCTGTAATTGCTTTTTGAACTTTTAGTTCTAAATTTCTATTTAAATCTTCTAATAAAAGCTCTTTTTTCTTCACACTATCTTGATAAGCTTTAAAAACCTGTGTGATTTTTTTTGACATGATAAAAGACAAAAGTCCTATTACTAAAATAACTAAGAAAGAAATAGTTACAACAAGTCTAATATGCTTATTAATTTTCTCTTCTAAAATCTTTTTATTTTCATGAATTGAATTTTGAATATCATCAATATAAAGTCCTGCTCCAATTACCCAATTGTATTTTTCATACAATCTAAAAAAACCAAGTTTTTTTGAAAAGTGAACATTTTTAGGTTTTTGCCAATAATACTCTATAAAAATTCCATCTGGATTCTTAATAGTTTTATCAATAAACTCTTTTGTAATATAAGTCCCCATAGCATCTTTTAAATCAATATCATATGTATCAATATTTTTTTGTCTAAAAGGATGAGCTCTTAAATAGTAATTAGTATCATGTACCCAAATATAACCATGTTTTTCATATCTAATAGTCTCTATATATTTTAGAAGTTCTTTTTTTAATTCTTCTTCATTTAATTTGTTATTTCTTTTTACATGGTGTTCAATATAATTTATGATGTAATCTACTTCTTTTTTCAAAATATTTTTTTGCTTATTGATATAAGCTTTTTCAACTTCAATACTTTGTGTTTCAAAATAGTTGTTTTGATTTTTAATAAAAAAATAGATTGTAAAAAAAGCAATCATTACTACTGTAATAATAGGTGTTAAAATAATAAGTTTGGGAATATTTTTTTCACTAAACAAGATAAACTCTCCTAATCTAAAGTGCTAGTGTAGCAAAACTAAGTGAGATAATAGTGAGTTTTTTAATCAAAATTGGCATATAATCTATATAAATAATATTTTTTTATAAAGGAGGACATTATGTTAAGTCCGGATACAGTATATAAAAAAAAGATAAATGATGATTTCACAAATGGAAAAGCGTTACTAAAAGATTTTAAAAATAATGTAACTATTTTTGGTAGTGCAAGAACAAATGAAAATGATAAGTATGCAAAACTAGCTTATGATTTAGCATTTAATTTAAGTAAAAATGGAATAAATGTTATTACAGGTGGTGGTGATGGTATTATGCAAGCAGCTAACAAAGGTGCTTATGATGCAAAAGGTGCCCAATCTATAGGATTAAGTATTTATCTTCCTTTTGAAAAGTCACTCAATAAATATACAACTAAAAATCTTACATTTAACTATTTTTTCTCAAGAAAATATATGTTAGTAAAATACTCAAAAGCTTGTGTTGTATTTCCTGGTGGGTTTGGTACACTAGATGAAATGTTTGAAGTTTTAACTCTTACACAAACAGGTAAAATGCCAAAAGGTTTTAAAATATACCTAGTTGGATATGATTATTGGGAGTACTTACTAAAATTTATTGAAAAGTCACTTTATGCAAATAATATGATTAGTAAAGAAGATATACATATTATCAAAGCAACTGATGATATAGATTTAATAGAAAAGGAAATTAAAGAAATTATAAAAATGGATAAAAGATTATAATATTTTTATTAAAGACACTATTTCCACAAGAAATTAAAATATATTTCTTTTATATAAAAATGAAAAAACTTTTATTATCAGCATTTTTAGCAAACTCTATCTTTGCTAACGACAATTATGTAGAGTTTGTAGCTGGATATATTGAAGGAAAAAATAATTTCTCTATAAATTCAGATGAAAAAATATTTTCCAAAAGTCTCACTATTTTCTCAGCTTGGTTATGATGATAATAACAAATCAAATATAAACGATGATTACTAAAACTATGGAGTTAGAATCTCAATTTTTCTTGATTATAATATGAACAAGCAAAAACAGCTTCCAAGAATCAACTACAAAATTGAGAAAACATAAAAAAATGAAGAGATAAATAAATATATAAACTCTATCTTAAAAAGTATAAAAGAGTGTGTTAAATAAGCTATACTATATTGAATTCAACATCATTAACATACTCAATCATATCGATTAAACTATCACTTAATTTTCAGTATCTAAATATTTTTTCTGAAATAAGTTTAAAATTGATATTTTAAACTTACTCCAGCACCAATTTCTTTTCCATGAGAATGTTTACTATAAACCAAACCTCCATTTATTTGTAAAGCATTACTTATATCACTAGCTAAGCCAATACCAGTTAATAATGAGTTCTCTCCTCTATTTTGACCTTCAAACTCTTGTTTATAATTTGAATTTGAACTTAATGCCGCATCTATTTTATGAGTATTGTTTTTATTTGCATAAAAATCATGTTCATATTTGATAAAAGCAAGAGGATAGATATTATTAGTATCTGAAATACTTTTAAATTTTGCATTTAATCCGATACTTGCAACTATTGCTTGTGCATTAGCTTTATCAATAGTAAGATTAAAGTTTGTATCTCCTGATTCTTTTATTTTTTCCTGCTGGTAATATGTATAGTCTAAGCCAATTTCAGGTCTTAAAGAGATCCAATCATTTGTAAACATAGTCTTTGAGATATTAATCGCTCCATAAATACTATGACTATCAAACTTACCTTTAATATTTTCATTTAAATTTGCTAGCTTTACAACTCTATTTGATTTATGTTTTCCATATCCATACCCAAATACACTTCCTAAAATCCAATCATTTACAGTATTTTGATTTAAATATCCACCAACATAGTAATTATCACTGTTAAAATCTTGAGTAACTGTATCGTGTTCATCCATTTTTTGTGTTCCAAATGAAACAAATAGACCAGCACGCTTATTATCCTTTACAATAAAATCATTTCCAAGAGTTATAGTATTTAAAGTATAATCAAAGCTTCCTAAGCCTGAACTTCCATCAATATCACCTTTTGAATGGCTTATATCAATCCAAAAGTTCTTTTTTCTTTCCAAATTTCCACTATTTAGATTTCTTGTTAATGCAGTATTACTTAAAACATTATTCATTATCATATCTGTATGCTCTAATGAAACTGTCATATATGATGAGTATGGTTCTGCATGAACAGTATTTGTGTGTGTTTGAAGTTGAGAGTTTGTTACAGTATTTAATGCATTATTTACATTTGTATTTCCAGAATTTGCACTATTTATTAATAGATTTAATCCATTTTGCTGATTCGGAGTTGTAATAGTAGAATGTGAAATTAATGATGAAAGTGCTTGTGTCTCAAGTTTTACTGAAACTTGATTATCAGCACTTGGTGTTTTAACTTGTGTAGCTTTTAAAAGTGCTGGCATATCTCCACTCATACGTACAGCTACTGTATCGCTATCAGCTGTAGCATTGGTAGTGGCAGTACCACCTTGATTGAAAATCAAAATATCATAAATACCATCGCTATTTTCACCACCATTTGAATAATCTTGAGCAAGTAAACCTGTTGCAAAAGGCTTAAGCTCTACGGTTAAATTACTCAAGCCGTTTACACTACTAGCCTCATCAGTAAAATTACCTTGTCTCGTAAAGTACAAAGCATCGGCATATGTTAAAAACCCAGTAGTAAGACCAACAGGTATCCCAATATCCTTACCTGCTGGGTCAATACGGCTTTCAAATACACTATTGCCTGCAAATGTTACTGTAGCTTTAGTGTCTGCATTAATATCAACTCCATTTAGGTAAAAAGATGTTGGACGAGTTAGTCGACTATCAGTTTGCTTAATCGTAGCGTTATTAAAAGTGGCTTTAGTAATTGCAGAAATACCAATGCTATAGTCACTTTCTATTGTTGAATTAACAACGCTTAAAAGACTTAGGTTTTCCAAACTTTCACCATTATTTTCATTATGACTTAATCTAGAACCATTACTCAAACTTAGATATTTCAAATCATTCTGAATACCAACATTTTCATGGTATAAATGTGCATTATCCATATGGATAGTTTGTGCAAAAAGCCTTGATGATGCACCACTACCAATGATATCCGTTCGGCCATTTTTGAAATTAAATGATGTGATTTCATCAGTGTTTTCCCCAGAGAAACCAGCAAGTGCAGAGCCTAATGCCAATGTAATCTTGTTATCACCTTCAAAGTAAAAGTTTGCTGGTTGAAGTACTCCATTAGATTTAGTTGATGAGGCAAAACGTGTATTTTGTCCAAGTGTTATGGAACTATTTTTAATAGTAGGGTTTGATAATACCAATGAACTTGGGGTGCTACCGAACAAACCTGAAATACCTATGCTAGCACTATCAATTACACTAGTATTTGTTGAAGCTGTTGCTTGTTTGGTCATCACAACTTTTGAATCAATAATCTCAAGTTCACTGCCTGCATCCATTTGTAAATAGCCATAATCTCGCATATTAAGCTCTGTTGTACCGCTTACCTCAAGTTTACTTCCTGCATGCAAATGCATTTTTGTATCATAAATGCTACGGTTAATAGCACCACCAGGTGCAATAATCTTATTATCAATACCTGTAATATTAAAAACAGTGGCACCACCAAAATAAAGCTGAGCATTTGAACCAAAGCCTTGGTCGAGCTTCAATTGCCCATTATTGAGATTAATCTCTCCTGGCGTAGCACCCCTATTATTAATAATAAAATCCTCAATGTAATCGCCATATGCTTGATCTGGTGCTAAAGACCATGCAATGTTATCAATTGTTAAGCTGTGGGTACTCACACTAAATTTATAAGGTATACAATTTATAGTGGTACAAGGACTTGAACGACCACCATTAAAAAAGAAGGTATCACTCTTACTGCTACCTTCAAAACGAATATTTTGAAATAGTGAATCAACACCAAGTGTACCAGAGTATGGAGGAACACCACCTTGAATATTCTCAAAAACTTCAAAATCCCCTGATCCTTTGAAAACAATTGTATTGTAATCGCTGGGTTTTAAACCTTGTAGAATTTTGTAGAAAAGGTCACCCTGAGAAGTAATGCCAGTTGCATCATAAGTTTGTGATAAAAGAGTTGATGATGTTAAAAGTGATGAAATAATAATATTTTTTATTTTCATTATGATACTTTCCTTATATAATATTATATAATATTAGTACATATATGCTGATATATATATTAATAAAAATATAAAATATAATTAAAATATTTAATAGATATTGAAAGTTAGAAAGCTA
>JBLWVX010000046.1:0-16433 GCA_048268245.1 Arcobacteraceae bacterium | reverse complement strand
TTACCATTAAATATATAAGATATTCAAATAATATTAGAACTAATATAATAATAGTTTATCCTTATTATAAGGCTTTTATATATAACTTTTATTTATGTTATTTCTTTTGGTTTTTAACATTTCTTTTTATATAAATTAAGTACAATAGACTATAAAATAATATATGGAGAACTAAATGAATAAACTTTATTTATGTTTATTAATTGGATCTTTAAGCTTTGCAAAAAGTGTCGATTTTCAAGAAGTGTTAGATTTAACACTAAATAATAACAAAGACTTACAAAACACAAAACTAGATATAGAACTATCTAAACTAGATAGTCAAAAGATAGATGCTATAAATCTAGGTAAACTATCTTTAAAAAATGAAACAAGTAGAACAAATCATTCGGGATATGTTTTTAATTCAAAACTATCTTCTAGAGAAGCTAGTTTTAATGACTTTGGAGCAGATGATTTCATAAATAATAATATGAATTCAAGCATTGAACCAAACAATCTAAACTACCCAAAAGCAAGAACCAATATTACAAACAAACTTACTTATGATTTACCACTATTTACAGGTTTTAAACTTCAAAACCAAAAAGAGATTTTAAAACTACAGCAAAAAGCAAATGAAATAAAATATAATCTTGATAAAAAAGAGTTATCTTTTGAAGTTTTAAAAGCTTACAACAACGCAGTAGTTGCAAAAGAATTTATACAAGCTGCCAAAAAAGCAAAAGAAGCAATTTCTTATGTGGTTAAATCGGCAAATGCATTTCAGGTAGAGGGACTTGTAACAAAAATAGATGTAAAACAAGCAAAAGTTTATGAGCTTAATACAAATAGTAAACTTATAGATGCTAAAAACAATTTTGATTTATCACTAGCATATCTTAGATTTTTAACTTCAAATGACTCCATATCAGATGTAAAAGATTTAAAATACATCTACTGTGATATTTCAACTATAAACGAGCTTTATAAAAAAGCTTTAGTAAATAGAGATGAATTAAAAATGCAAGATATTCAAAAACAAGCTATGAAAAAAAATATCAATATTGCAAAAAGTTCATACTACCCTACTGTATACTCTCATCTAGAATATGGTTTTAATGATGATAAGTTAACACTTGATGAAGATAAAGACTTCTATACAGCAATGGTAGGCTTAAATTATGATTTATTTGATGGTACTAGAAGTATTGAGAAACAAAAAAGTAAAATTGCTTATCAAAAAGCTGCGCTTAATTATGAAAAACTAAAAGATGCAGTAAAACTACAACTAGAAAAAGCCTTACTTGATTTAAGCTCTAAAGAGAAAATTCTAAAAGAAAAACAAGAAGCTAAAAAATTAGCCCAAGAAGTTTTTGATCAATCTACTCTTATGTATAAAAACCAATTAATAGCTATGACAAATTTATTAGAACAAGAAGCAAACTTACGAAAAAATGAGGCTGATTTAATAGTAGCAAAATACAAAAGAAGTTTAGCCTTAGCAAAAGTTGCTACTGTTTTAGGTATTGATTTTTCAAATACAAAATATAATAAAGGAAACTAAAATGATAAAAAAACTATTACTAATAATCTCAATATTTTTATATGCACAAGCAAATGATATAGAATTAACTGGAACAGTTATATCTGATAATGAAAAAGTAATCACAAGCAGAAATATAGGCTTTATAAAAGAGGTTTATATAGTTGAGGGTTCATCTGTAAAAAAAGGTGATTTACTTTATGAGATTGACTCATCAAGTATTGATTCAAAAAAGCAAGAAGCTTTACTTAATTTAGAGATTCAACAAAATACTTACAACAATATCAAAACAAACTATGAAAGATACAAAAGATTATATGCAAAAGATTTAGTTGCTAAATATGATGTGGAAAAGTTAGAATTAAATCTTTTAAATGTTCAAAATATGATTTCTATTGCAAAGGCACAATTAAAAGAAGTAAATGCTCAATATGACTATCTAAAAATAAAAGCTCCAAATGATGGGCTTATTATAAAAAAATCAATAAAAGCAGGAGAAATGGCAACACCAAGTATTCCTGCACTAATTTTATCAGATTTAAGTAGTCTAAAAATCAAAGCAGAAGTTAGTGAAAGTAACTTAAATAGTATAAAACTTGGACAAGATGTAAACATCTCAATTCCATCTATAAACTTTGAAGGCATAGGAAAAATCTCTGCCATTATTCCAAGTGTAAATGCAATGACTCACTCTTTTACTTTGAAAATTGCCTTTGATACAAAAGATAAAACAATATATCCAGGTATGTATACTAAGCTTTTAATTAAGTCATCAAATTAGGAAAAAGTATGAATGAAGAAAACTTTTCAAAACATATAAATAGTAATCTAAACATAGCAGGAAGACTCTCTTTAGGATTTATCAATCATCCTTTAACAGCTGTTGCTATATTTTTTATTTTAGCTTTGGGTTATATCTCATTGATAGTGATGCCAAGGGAAGAAAATCCACAAATTAAAGTAAGTGGAGGTGCAGTTATAGTTGCAATGCCTGGAGCAAAACCAAGTGAAATACAAAAAGTAATTATTGAGCCTTTAGAGAAAAAAATACGTGAGATAAAAGGTGTTGAGCATATTTACTCTTTTGCAAAGGACTCTGTTGGAATTGTACAAGTTCAATACTATATTGGTGAAGATAAAGAAGAATCAAATCTAAAACTATACGACCAAGTTATGAGAAATATGGATATGATGCCAAAAGGTGCGATGCAACCTATTATCAAAACTATGGATATTGATACAGATATTCCAATAGCTACTATTGCTTTTTATGCAAAAAAGATAGATGGGAAAGACGCCATATCGCAAACACAACTTTACAAAGAAGTTAACAAAATTACAAAAGAGATAAACAAAATAGAAAATGTAGCACTGATTGATTTAAAAGGTGAAAAAAAAGAGCAGTATAATATCTTAGTTGATTCTAAAAAACTTGGCTCTTATAATCTTTCACTTGGTCAAATCATGAAGCAAGTTCAAGGTTTATCTTATAAAACACCAAACATTGAAGGAAATACAACAACTGGGAACCTTGTACTTTTCTCAATAAAACAAGCTATTGAGTCAAAAGAGGATATTGAAAATATCATAGTTTCATATGTAAATGGTGTTGCCATTTATCTAAAAGATGTTGCAAAAGTTGAAAGAACTTATGATATTCAAAACAAAAAAGAAGCCCTACTTTATCAAAAAAATCAAAATGGAGAGTTTGAAGAACTTCAACAAACAACGATGATGATTTCAAAACTAAAAGGGGCAAACTCTGTAATCATAAATGAAAAAGTTTTTGAATATATGGATAGTATCAAAGATAGTTTAGAGCAAAAACATATAGCATATACTATTACAAGAGATGATGGATATACTGCAAACAATGCTGTAAATTCCCTTGTTCAAAATCTACTTATTTCTATTGTTATTATTGCAATACTTCTTATTTTTACACTTGGATTTAAAGAAGCTATGATTGTATCTTTAACTGTACCTATGATTTTATCCCTTACACTTTTTGTGGGACTTTTACTTGATGAAACAATAAATAGAATTACTCTTTTTGCTCTTATTGTAAGTTTAGGGATGCTAGTTGATGCAGCTATTATTGTAATTGAGAACATACATAGACATAGAAAACATAACTCTAATGGAGATATAACAGTAGTTTCAATCAATGCTACAAATGAAATAGGAAATGCCACAAATATTGCAACAATTGCAATAATCCTTACATTTTTACCTATGTTCTTCGTAGGTGGTATGATGGGACAGTTTATGCACCCTCTTCCAGTATTTGTACCTATTGCATTAATAGTTTCTTTAGTAGTGGCTTATGCCTTTACTCCATATTTAATAAAAAAATTTTTATAGGAATTTAGATGATAAAATTAGAAAACTTTATACACAGTATACTTGAATCAAAGTCTAAATCAATCTTAGTATATTTAATTACACTTATTCTTTTTATATTAAGTGTAGCTACTTTTCCAACGCAAATTACAAAAGCAAAAATGCTACCAAGCAAAGACTCAGATAGCTTTTCTGTATATGTAAACCTAAAAGATGGATATAGTATAAATCACACAAAAGAAGTTACAAGATGTATCTCACAAGAACTTCAGAAAAATGAAAATATTACAAATATCTCAGTATTTGTAAGTGAAGGACAGCCCTTAGACTTTGCAGCACTTGTAAAACAAAGTGCACTAAAAGATAAACAATGGCAAGCTGAGATGATGGTAAACATCAAAAAAGCAGATAATAGAAACATCACAAGCTACAACCTTGTATCAAATCTAAGAGAGCAAGTAAAAAGCAAATGTTCACTATATGAAGCAAACATCAAGTTTATAGAACTACCAGCTGGTCCTCCGGTACTTGCCTCAATTGTTGCTGAGATTTATGGGGGAGAGAGCTTTGAAAACAGAAGAGATTTTTCTATAAAAATTGCAAAGATTCTAAAAGAACAAGCAACTTTAGTAGATATTGATATTATGGCTAGTCGTGATTTTATAAAATATGAACTAGAACTTGATAATAACAAAATCATAAAAAGTGGTGTAAATCTAGAGCAAATAAAAAATGTACTTTATATAGCTTATGAAGGTATGCCAATCTCTGTAGTAAATGAAAACAAAGCAGAAAATCAAATCCCGATATTTTTAAGACTTGATAATTCAAGACTACTTGATAGTAAAAGTAAAAAGTCTCTAAATAGTAAACTTCAAAACCTAAAAGTTATGAATCAAAATGGTTTTATGATAAGCTTATCAGAGTTTGTAACTATAAAAGAAGTGATAAAAGAACCTGAACTTACATCAAAAAATCTAAATCAAATGATAAATGTAATAGCAGAGACAAATAAAGATAGTCAAATCTATCCTCTTTTAGATGCAAGAACTCAAATGCTTGAAGAATTAAGCAATGACTATGATGTACTTAAAACAGATATGCTAAATCTTGCTTTCGTAGATAAAAAAACAAATGAAAGATTTGACTTAGTATTTGATGGAGAGCTAAAAGTGACTCTTGATACATTCAAAGACTTAGGAGGTGCGTTTATAATAGCCCTTGTTTTAATCTTCTTTTTGATGGTTATGTACTATAAAAGTTTTGCCCTATCAGGTGGAATAGTACTTGCTAGTTTTGTATCAATAGTAGGTGTTATCTTTGCACATATAATAATGGATGCTTTTACGGCTGATACTTTCTATTTAACAGCTACATCACTTATAGGATTTATCGGGCTTATTGGTATAAACTCTAGAAACTCTACACTTATCATAGATTTCTCAAAACAGTTAGTAGTAGAAGAGAATATGGAAATAAACAAAGCCATAGCAAAAGCAACTGCAACAAGGTCAAAACCTATCATACTTACAGTTTTAACTATGGTATTTGCTTCATCTTTACTTGCAACCGATGCTGTATTTGGTGGTCTTGGAGTTGCTCTTATTGGTGGTACACTTATTTCTTATATAGTTTCAATGTTTTTTGTACCTGTTATTATCAAAAACCACTTACACAAAATCATCAAATAAACAATCCTTTTACAAAGAAAAGCTAAAATCATATCAAAGTTTTCCAACTTTGATATGAAAGTAAGCACTAAGGTAATAAATGAATCCCAAAATAAAAAAATATCTAAAAGAATCAATAAAGTTTATAATAGTTTTAGCAATAGTTCTAAATGTAATAAGCTACTTCAAATCTCAAAATTTAAACAAAGATGATTTAATATACACAAGCTACAAACTACTTGATAACACTGAATACAATATACCAAAAGATAAACCCGTACTAGTACACTTCTGGGCTACTTGGTGTCCTATTTGTGAACTAGAAGCAAGTAATATAGAAAAAATCTCAAAAGATTATGAAGTAATCACAATAGCAACTCAATCAGGCTCAACAGAAGAGATACAAAACTATCTAAAAAAACATAATCTAAATTTCAAAGTAGTAAACGATGAAGATGGTTTTTACTCAAGAACTTTCAATATTAAAGCCTTTCCTACAACACTAATCTATGATGAAAATAGAACACTAAAATTTAGCGAAGTTGGATACACATCAACACTTGGACTTTATGCAAGAATGTGGTGGGTTGATTAAATCTTGTAAACATGATTTTTATGATAAAATACATTATTTTATTTAAAGGTTTAAAATGAGAATTGAATTATCAAATAATGGAAGTACACCCTTTGAAAAGTTAATAGGTCATAATAAAGATATATTAGAAAATTGGAATAATTTAGAAAATGCACTTTTTAATTCATCTTCTATTGATAAAAACATGTTAGAACAAATTAGAAGAGCTTTAGCTTTTGAAAATGAGTGTGAATATTGCAAAGTAAAAGCTGGAAATATAGTTAAAAATTTAGATGAGAAAACTAATATAGCTATTGCTTTTGCACAATATTTTGCGATTGACCATAAAAGTATAAGTGATGAACATTTTAAAATATTAAAACAATATTTTACAGATAAAGAAATATCAGAATTATGCTCTTTTATTGCGTTTATCACTTCATGTCAGAAGCTTGGTAGAATTTATAATTTAAAGTAATCTTCCGAATAATAAAACCATTATATACTTTTTACTATAATCTATATTCAAATCAAAAGTAGAAAGGTAAAATTCATGAGTTTTGAAGAACAAGGTTATTTTGATAAGGTTTACCATAGAAATGGAAGACTTTATAAGAAGGTTACTAAAGAGAGTATTCAAGAAATGATTGATGTTGTTAATAGCAACTCTTTTTCAAGTAAGGATTTACTTATTGTAGATATTACTGATGAAAAAATTAGAGACTATAAAAAAATGTTAATAAATCTTGATGCAAAAGATATTGAAGAATTATCAATTAAACTTGATAAATTAAAATACAAAGTATATTTAAGACTAAAACTAAAAAACTAAGGATTAAGGTAAAACCTAAGCCCTTAACCCTACTTATAAAATAAACCAAAAGGTTTATTTTAGTTAAAACTTTTACAACCTTAAAAGTATTTTCCCATATTTTAAAGTCCATAATACAAACAGCACTACCCAAGCAAAAGAACTTATATAAAGTAGATTCATAGAAAAATTTGAAGAAGCTATAAAACTAAGTGAAGATAGGATTCTTAAAAGTACAACTATTTGAGTAAAAACAAAAAGAGCAACAGTTATCTTATCTGCATGTATAGGCTGTGCAGGAATAGCATGACCTAATGTAACTCTACTTCCAAAGCCAATAAGCATTGTAGTTATAAAACCTAAAGCAAAAATATGAAAAGAGAGTTTTAAAGTTTCTAATTCAAAAAGACTCTCTGTAAATAATACAAAGAAACCTAAAGGTATATATATAAAAGCAAAAGATAATATCCTCATAATAGCTGGCGTTTTTTTATAGATATTTAACTTTAAAACAATATAAGTGAAAAATATAAATCCAATAAAACTACTTAAAATAGAGACTACAACTAAATCAAATTGTACACTTACGCCTAAGATAAAAAGTAAAGCCACAACAGACTCTCTTGTATATTTAGGTTTAATCCAAGGCTTGATACCTGTTACATTAAAATAAAACATTGGTACCATTCTTAAAGCAACAATAAATACCATTGCTAATAGATAACTATAAAATACTATATACGATAAGTTTACATTAAACAAAGCCTCAAAAATTAAAAGTAAAGCTCCAAATAAAAAAATCATATTAATTAATATAGAATCTTTTTTATCATGAGCCTTTGAGTTTCTTATTATTTTATAAAAAATATACGAAAAGTAAAACATACTAACTGCAACTAATATTTTGCCTATAAATGCATTTAAAGATAAAGTTAATAAAATAGATATTTCAAACAATATCCAAGGCATTAAATATTCACTCTTTTTTATTTCAGGATGAGCATTATATTTAGGAATAACTGTGATTAAGAAACCTAAAAAAGCATTTGTAAAAACTGCATAATTTAAACCAAAACCATGAATAAGTGAAAATTCTAGTGAGAGTTGTCCTTTTAAAATAAGAAAACTAAGAAACATAATAAATATTGAGAAAACAATAGCCATAGAAAAGAATAGTTGATGAGACTGAGAAGTATATCTTTGCCACCAAGACTCTTCTTTTATAAAACTATTAGGTGTTTGTGAGAACTGCATAATAATCCTTTTTTCAGGAATATTATAATAATTGAGAATTAGTATCATTGATATGTATCAATAATATAAAAAATTAATCTATTTCTTTATAAATAGAGTTCAAAATTTAATTCTTAGTTTTAAAGCTTTTATAGAAGTTAGTTGTAACTGTAAAGTTTTTACTATAGACATAAAGTCCCACACAGCAAAAACATGATTTTACATAAAGACTTGTAAAGTTTCCAAAGAGTTGATACTCTCATAAAGTTTATGATTTTTCAACTCTTCTTGTAAAGAAATTAAACTATTTTGAATTTCTTCTATATTTTGATTCATTTATAAATCATAAACCATAGCAATTTCATCACAAATAGGAAAGTGCTTACATCTAATACAGTCTGCCCATATTTTATGTTCAGGAATATCTTCTTTCTCTATTTTTCTAAAGCCAACACTTTCAAAAAAGCCTTGTTCATAAGTAAGAGATAATATTTGATCAAGCTTATATTTTTTACCCTCTTCTATACAAGCACCAACAAGTTTTTGTCCTAGCTTTAAACCTCTAAAATTTTTAGAGACAACTAAACTTCTAACTTCAGCAAGTCTAGCAGAGTGTATGTGTAAGGCTGTGAATCCAGCCATTACACCATCCACTTCAACAATTGTATATGACCTAATAGTATTAGCCATTTCATCTTCTGTTCGTAAAAGAATATTTCCATTATCAACCTCTTCTTTTACTAACTCTTGCATAGTTGCAATATGAGTTACATCAGGTTTAAAAAATTTGATTTCCAAATAAATGATCCGTTATTGCTTTTTGAAGGTCTAACATCCCTCTTTTCTTTAAGTTAGATACAAATATTCCATCAGGGTATGCTCTTTTTAATTTTTGTAAATCATTTTGTTTTAATTTATCTGTTTTTGTAAAAGCATTGATGATAATTTGATCACCTCTTTTATGAGTTTTTAAAAACTCATCCACATTTTTATCAATCTCTAAATTTGGGTGCCTTGAGTCTATTAAATGAACAAACACTTGAAGATTTGGTCTCTCTTCTAAATATCCAGTTAGGTTTTTATTCCATGCAGCTTTTAAAGTTTTTGATACTCTTGCATATCCAAATCCTGGTAGATCCACAAACCTAGCATACAGATGTGGTATTTCTTCATTTTCTGTTTTAAATTTAATAGCAAAATAATTAATCAACTGTGTCTTACCTGGCGTTGATGAAGATTTTGCTAAACCTTTTCTATTTGTCAAAGTATTTAATAAAGATGATTTTCCAACATTACTTCTTCCTAAAAAGGCAACCTCTGCCATATCAGGACTTGGTGAATCATCTATACTTTGTGCTGATTTCATAAATGAAGCTTCAACTATTCTCATTATTTATTTTCCCCACCTTGTTCTATATTTATGATGAATCTTACAGGTTTATTCTCACTACCACTAACTTTAGCTTCTCCTGATAGTTGATTTACATAGATTTTATCTCCATAAATTTTCCTATCATCATTTTTTTCTTGTAAGAAGCCATTTCCAAGTACTGTGTACTCTTGCTTAGAAGGAGAATAGATTATCTTATTCCCTTTTCCAATATAGTGTTTCTTTGAAGTTATTAACTCAAAATTTACATTTCCTGTTGCTATGTATTTTGAAGGGGTCTTTGTATTAGAACCTTTACTTGATACAAAGTATATTTCAACTTTGTTTGCTTCTAATCTATCTTTTCCCATTTGGATTTTCACATCCCCTGTAAATGTAGAAATTCCCTTTACATCACTTGCTTCAAATTTCTGAGCGTCAATAACAAGTTTTTGTGTCTGTCCAAAAAGAAGTGTTGAACAAACTAATAAACCAGCTAAATATTTCATCATAAACCTTTTATTTAATTTTTCATATCTATTTCAAAATGTACATTCTTTGATTTTATTGAGCTGTTTATTGAGTCCAAATATAAATCAGTTCCTTTTACAGTACTTTTGTAATAATTTCCATTATAAGCTACATCGTTATAAGCTATTTTGTCTTTTGTATTGTAATATAATTTACTCGTATCAAGATTTATAAAATAATCTCTTTGATAATTAACATTACCTTTAAATGTTAAAATATCCCCATGATTAATTATTAAATCTGATTTGATTTTATCTACTAAAAAATCTTTTTTTACTTTTTCATTTTTGATGATAATATTAGCATTAAACATTTCATCTCTATTTTGATATTTTACTGCATGACTTGCATTTACAACTCTATTTAATGTATTTTGTGAAAGTGTATACATCTTTGGATTTTCAAAAACTACTAAAGGAATATCTTTTATATCCTCTCTTGTTTTTTTATTTTCAACTGGAATAAAATATACTCCAATAGCCAAAGCTAGTAGAGTGTTTATAAATATCTTTACACCCATGCAGCTAAATATTCCTCTTCTAATCCATCTTGCTTTATAATATATTCAAGCATTTCTCTAACAGCACCTTCTCCACCTTTATTTTCACAAACAAAGTCAACAAAGCTTTTTAAATAGTGTGTTCCATTTGCAGGAGTTGCTGAAAAGCCTACTTTTTTAAGCATTTTAAAATCATTTAAATCATCACCAATAGCTGCCACTTGATCCCAAGTTAGATTCTCTTTTTTTAGAATACTTTCTAATACTTCATCTTTATTATGAACTTTCTGATGCAAATGAGTAATTTGTAAATCTTTTGCTCTTCTCTCAACTAATAAAGAAGTTCTACCTGTAATAATAGCAGCTTTTTTACCTAATTTTTTTGTCCATGTTGCAATTGCTAAACCATCTGCTACATCAAAAGATTTTATCTCATCACCATTATTTGTATAAGTAATTTTTCCATCTGTTAAAGTACCATCAACATCTAATACTATAAGTTCAATCATAAAATACCTTTTGTACTAGGGATACCTAGTCTTTCATTTTTAACTAAAGCACGTCTTAGTGCAACAGCAAATGCTTTAAAAGCTGCTTCTAAAATATGGTGTTTATTTCGTCCTCTATCTTCTATGATATGTACTGTTAATCCTGCATTTTTTGAAACAGCATGAAAAAACTCTTCAGCTAATTCAACATCAAACTCACCAACTTTTCCATCTACATTTACTTCATAAACTAAGTATGGTCTATTTGATAAATCTAAAGCACATGTAACAGCGGCCTCATCCATAACAACTGTTGCATTTCCATATCTTTCAACTGCTTCAATAGGAAAAATCTCTTTTTTCAAAGCTTGACCTATCACTATTCCACAATCTTCCACAGTATGGTGAGCATCTACATGTAAATCTCCATCACATGAAAGCTCTAAATTAATACCACTATGTTTAGAAAAAGCTTCTAACATATGATCAAAAAAACCAACTCCTGTTTTTATAGTAGATTTTCCCTCACCATTTACTTCTAATTTACATTTTATATTTGTTTCTCTAGTTTCTCTATTTATTTCTATCATCTTCTTAACCTTACTTTTCTAATATCATACCGTTTAGACCATTTGAGTCTTTAAATAACTGAGCATGATTATACGAATCAAAACCTGTAATAAAAACTTTATGCAAGTATCTACTACCTGAAAGTACTTTTTCTACTTTTACAGTATAGTTTCCATTAGTTAATGCTTCATATTTAGCTTTTGTTTGTATTGCACCCTCAAGTCTTCCAAAAGCTCCAACTTGAATATTATAATTTCCACCACTAACAATAGTCTTTTCTTCTATTTTCATAGGTTCAAATTTTTCTACAACTGGCTTAGGTTGAATAACAGGTGTTCCTATATTTGTTTCTTGTTTTTTAGCTACATTAGTAAATACAGGTTCAGCTACAGGAGCTTCATGATTTTCAAGTTCTCCATTGTAACCAAGAACAGTAACTTTTACTTCTGCTGTTCCTTTTCTTACCATATCAATAGCATATGCAGCTTTATTTGATAAATCAATAATTCTTCCTGCTACAAAGGGTCCTCTATCATTGATTCTAACAATTGCACTTTTACCATTTTCTAAGTTATCTACTCTAACCATAGTATTCATTGGTAAAGTTTTATGTGCAGCTGTCATTGCATACATATTGTATATTTCACCATTTGATGTCTTTTTAGCATGAAATTTAGGTCCATACCAAGAAGCAATACCTATTAACTCTTGTCCTACACTTTCAACCTTAGGATAATATCTAACACCAAATACACTATAAGGTTTAAGTGTTGCTCTATGCATTGCCTTAGAGTTTCTAATCTTAGTATTACTTGTTTCTTTATAAACTTTACTAATATCTGCTGGTGTATATGTACCACCTGAATATGAGCTTTGTTTAGAAGAACAACCTGTAAAAATCATTGTACCGATTACAATACTACTATTTAAGCCATATTTTATTGCTTTATTAAGAAAACTCAAGTCTTCTCCTATGTTTTATTAAGACTCTTTAATCAAATTTCTATTGAAGTTTTTATAAGATAAGTGAATATCTTATTTAAAGAGTTTACTATTGTTCAAATAGTAAACATTATATCTAAGATATACTAGAAAACTCTTTAAATAATTTTTTAGCATTAGTAGTTGTAAGATCTTCTATTTCATCTCTTGAAATATCTAGAAGTTCAGCCATTTTATCAGCTACAAATACTGTGTAGTAAGGTTCATTTCTTTTACCTCTATGAGGATGAGGAGTTAAGTATGGTGCATCTGTTTCAATTAAAAGTTTTTGCTTTGGTATTTTAGGAAGTACTTCAACCAACTTTTTAGCATTTTTAAAAGTTAAAACCCCACCAATTCCGAAATAAAAACCATGGTTTGCTAAAGGAAGAAGATGTTCACTTGCATTATAGCAATGCAATACTCCTCCAACTTCTTTAGCATTATATTCTTCTAAAATCTGCCGTGAGTCATTAGAGGCTTCTCTTATATGAATAATTAGAGGTTTTTTTACTTTTTTTGCAAACTCAACTTGTGAAATAAAAACCTCTCTTTGTTTTTGTTTATAAGCTTTTTTCTCTTCTTCATCTTCTGGGAGTCTAAAATAGTCTAATCCACACTCTCCAATAGCAATACATTTAGGATGATTTATATACTCTTCCAATACTTTTATATCATATTGTTTGGCATCATAAGGATGTGTTCCAACTGAAAAGTAAACTTCATCATATTGTTCAGCAAGTTTTACAGCCTGTGGTAAATCTTTAAAATCAGCACCTGGAATTAAAAAACCTTTAACTCCATGAGAGATAGCATTTTGTATTACTTCATGAACATCTTCATAAAACTTCTCATTGTCTAAGTGACAGTGTGTATCAAGTATAATTTCTAATCCTTTTTACGATAAAAATCTCTTTTGTACTAAGTTAATTAAATTTTTAATTTGTGAGATATCTTCAGCTTTAATCCATGCATCAATACCAAAGTTTTTAAATGCATCATAATCTCCATCATCTTCAACGAT
This sequence comes from Arcobacteraceae bacterium, assembly GCA_048268245.1. GTDB lineage: Bacteria > Campylobacterota > Campylobacteria > Campylobacterales > Arcobacteraceae > Arcobacter_B. The sequence continues at coordinate 2,815 of JBLWVX010000046.1, read as the reverse complement.
AGCTATAGATACAAATTTATCTGCACAAACTGAACTTTTGTTCTCTTCAAATTCAAAAATAGAATTAATATCTAATACAACAATCTGAGCATCACCAGATGTTCCACTTTGAAAGTGTTCTACTGTATGCTCAGAACCAAATAAAGACTCATCTATTTCACAAAATGTAACTATTTTCATATTATTTCTCCCAAAAATCAATTATTCTTTATTCTAACTAAAAAATTATTAATTTTTTAAATATTAAAGAATATATCTTGCAATATCTTCATCATCAACGATTTTATCAAGTTTTTCTTCAACTAGTTCTTTTGTTACAATTACTTTCTCACCTTGTTTTTCATCAGCATCAAAAGAAATATCTTCAATGACTTTTTCAATTACAGTGTGTAGTCTTCTTGCACCAATATCTTCAGTCTTTTCATTTGCAGTTTCAGAATACTTAGCAAATGCTCTAATTGACTCATCATCAAATTCTAACTCAACACCCTCAACTTCTAATAATGCTTTATATTGTCTAAGAAGTGAATTTTTAGTATTTATAAGAATTTTATAAAGTGCTTCTTCATCAAGTGATTCTAATTCAACTCTTAAAGGGAATCTTCCTTGTAACTCTGGTAATAAGTCACTAGGTTTTGAAACATGGAAAGCACCAGCAGCTATAAATAAAATATGATCTGTTTTAACTTGACCAAATTTAGTTTGTACACTACTACCTTCAACAATTGGTAATAAATCTCTTTGAACACCCTCTTTTGATGGGTCTTGATTCTGATTAGATTTACCAGAAGCAATTTTATCTATTTCATCTAAGAAAATGATTCCTCCAGATTCAGCTCTTTTAATAGCCTCAATCTTAATAGCTTCTTGATCAAGTAATGAATCACTTGCTTCATCTTTTAAAAGAATTTTTGCATCCTTGATTGTAACTTCTTTTTTGATTTTCTCTTTGTTTAGTCCACCTAACATTTTGTTAAGGCTTTCTTGCATAGAGCTCATATCCATAGGCATACCAGAATCTATAATCTCCACATGACTTTTCTTAGGAACTTCTATCTCAATTTTTTTATCATCAAGATCACCTTTTAAAAGTTTTGACTCCATAAGGTTATAAGTTTTTATAAAAGACTCTTTTGCACTCTCTGTAGCACTTTCAGGAAGTGGTGGTACAAGTTTCTCAATGATTTTTTTATTTACTTCATCTTCTATTTTATCTTTGATTTTTTCTTCAAACTCTTTAGTTACAATGTTTATTGATTCATATACTAAATCTCTTACCATTGATTCTACATCTCGTCCTACAAAACCAACTTCAGTATATTTAGAAGCCTCAACCTTTACAAAAGGTAATCCCATCATTTTTGCAAGTCTTCTTGCTATTTCAGTTTTACCAACACCTGTACTTCCTATCATAAGGATATTTTTAGGCATAATCTCTTCTTGTAAAGTTGGTTCAACTTTCATTCTTCTGTATCTGTTTCTTAGGGCTAAAGCAATAGTTTTTTTAGCATCTTTTTGACCAATTACATAATCATCTAAATATGCAACAATCTGCTTTGGTGTTAAATCCATATTCTATTAATCCTCTATTTTTAATAATTTTATATTTTGATTTGTATAAATACATAATTCACCTGCAATCATTAAAGACTCTCTTACTAAATCTTCTTCATCCATATCTGCATGTTTAGCAAGTGCTCGTGCAGCTGAAATTGCAAAGTTTCCTCCTGAACCAATAGAAGCAATTGCACCATCTTCAGGCTCAACAACATCACCGTTTCCAGAAAGTATAAAAATATGCTCTTTATTTAATACAATCATCATAGCTTCTAATCTTCTTAAAACTTTATCTTTTCTCCACTCTTTTGAAAATCCAATAACAGCTTTTAATAAGTCACCTTTAGTATTTTCTAAGTGAGTTTCAAACATATCATAAAGATTGAAAGCATCTGCAGTACTTCCAGCAAAACCAGAAAGAATCTTACCGTCATATAGTTTTCTAATTTTTGTCGCATTGCCTTTTAAAACAGCATTTCCGAAAGTAACTTGACCATCACCTCCAATTACTGCTTTATTTTTCCCTTTATATGCAAGTATCGTAGTAGCGTCAAACATCTATTCTACTCCAATAACATCTACTTTTAAAGTTGCATGAATTCCATGACCTAACTTACAATCTGCTTCAAAAATTCCTGCAGCTTTTATTTTAGTTTTTAATGAGATATTTTTCTTATCAATTTCAATATCAAACTCTGCTTTTAAAGCTTCACTAATCTCTTTATTAGTTACAGAACCAATTAAGTGACCATTTGCACCCATTTTGTGCTTTATGCTTAATTTTGTAGAATTTAATTTTTCAGCTAATTCATTTGCAGTTTTAATTTCTTCTGCTTCAATTTCTGCTTTTTTTCTTTGCTCTGCTTTATATCTGTTTAGAACTTCAGGTGTTGCATGTTTTGCTAAACCTTTTCCAACTAGAAAGTTTTTACCGTAACCATCTTTTACTTCTTTAACTTCACCAGTTTTTCCTAAACCTTTTACATCTTTAATTAATAAAACTTTCATATTATCTCCATATTAATAAATAGCAATTATTCTACAATAACTTATATGAAGTAAATATGAAAGATAGTTTAAATTTAATTGAATTTCAAAGAAGTTATATTCATTTTTAATTTAATGGAAGTTAAGTTTTAAGATTTTGTATAGTTTTTTATAGTATAAAGTAGTTACACTAAATTATAAGCTTAAAATGAGAAGTTTAAATTTTTAAATAAATGTAAAAAAGTCTTCTAAATATCCTTTTTTAAGTAGG
>JBLWVX010000045.1:0-16482 GCA_048268245.1 Arcobacteraceae bacterium | reverse complement strand
AATATTAAAAATTTAGGTAGAAAAGAAAAAGAATTACTTGCAAAAAGATTTAATACATCTGTTGGAACTATATATAATTGGGAAAAAGACAAACCAGAATTAATTAAAATTATTGAATTAGGTTTAAAATATGAAAATTTACAAAAGAAAGATGAAATTATTACAAAAAATAAAAAAGATGAATATGATGAGAAAGTAGATTTAATATTAAAAAGAATGGAATTCCTAGAAGAAGAGATGAGAAAAATAAAAGAAAATGATAAATAACCTTTATATTATGCAAATATAATTAAATATCTTGTAAAATACTGCCTTTAAAGGGGTAATATGCTAAATATAATTTTTCCAATACTTATAATGTTGTTAGTGTTTCTAGTTGTTCTGTACTTCATAATATACAAAATAAAGAAAATACAAAAAGAAAAAGAATTGTATAAAAAAAGATCTGAAGTAATAACAAAACTTCATGAAAGTAATGAATATAAAGAAGAAATTATAAAAAAACAAAAAGAATTTCATATAGAAAATGAAGAGAAAGGTATTCATTTTGAAATGCTTACAGGAAGAAAATTTGAAGAGCATGGATATAAAGTAAATTATAATGGACTTGAAAAAGGTAAACGTGATAATGGTATTGATTTAATATGCACTAAAGAGAATAGAAAAACATTACTTATACAATGCAAAAACTACAGCAAAGAAAAATCAATAACTCATGAACACATAAAAGTATTCCATAGTAACGCGATGAAATACATAAAAAAGAATAATCTAAATGAAAACCAAATAGAACTAAAATATGCAGTTCCTAAAAAAGAAGTACTTCATATATCAGCTGTAAAAACAATGATGGATAATTATTATAATTGTAAGTATATAATTGTAAATTAAAATATATAAATTACCATAAAAATAAGTAAAAAAAATGACCAAAAAAATGACCAACATTTAATAAGTTTTCTTATCTGAAATAGAAAACAAGAAAATTAAAAGTAATAAAGCACCTATTTTACGAAATAATGGGAAATATGCAATTCTAAGTATTAATTATATATAATCACAAGAAATTATATTATGTTTAGGATTACAAATGATTAAATCGGTTTTACCACTTAGTTTAATTATAGCCCTAAGATTTTTAGGTCTATTTTTAGTTTTACCAGTAATATCTGTATACGCTATAAATTTAGAAGGAGCAACAACTACACTTGTAGGTATTGTTATTGGTGGTTATGCACTAACACAAATGCTATTTCAAGTTCCATTTGGAATTATAAGTGATAAACTTGGAAGAAAAGGTACTATTGTTATGGGACTTATTCTTTTTGCAATAGGTTCACTAATTTGTGCAGTTTCAACAGATATCTATAGTTTAATGTTAGGAAGATTTTTACAAGGTGCAGGTGCTATTGGAGCAGTAGTTACAGCAATGATTAGTGATTTAGTAAAAGAAGAACAAAGACCAAAAGCAATGGCTACTATGGGTATGTTTATTGGTATTTCTTTTGCAGTTTCAATGCTTGCAGGTCCTACTTTAGGTTCAGCTTTAGGAGTTGAGTCTTTATTTTATATCACTATGGTTTTAGCTTTAGGTTCTATTTTTGTTTTACTTAAAATGGTTCCAAACCCTCCACATATTACACATACATACAATGGAAAAACAAAGTTAAGTTCTGTACTTTTAAATGCGAACTTAGTAAAAATGAATATTACAAACTTTTTACAAAAAGGTTTAATGACTTTTGCATTTATGATTATTCCAATGGTTTTATTAAGATCATATGAATGGCAAATGTCTGATTTATGGCAAGTATATTTACCTGCTATGATTTTTGGATTCTTAGCAATGGCTCCTGCTGCAATTATCGCAGAGAAAAAAGGAAAATTTAAAGAAATCCTTGTAATTGGTATTGCTTTATTTGGTATTTCTTATTTAGTTATTGGTTTAAGTGGTTCATCTGTTGTATTTATTATTGGTGTTGTTTTATTCTTTATTGGATTTAATATGCATGAACCTATTATGCAATCACTTGCAACAAAGTTTGCAAAAGTTCATCAAAGAGGTTTAGTTTTAGGTATTTTTAACTCTTTTGGATACTTAGGTACATTCTTAGGTGGATTACTAGGTGGTATGTTCTTTGAAAATACTTCTTTAAGTGCTATTGTAATTGCTATTGCAATTGTTTGTGTTGCTTGGGCAATTTTAATTATTACTATGCCAAACCCTACAAAGAAAAAATTTGTTTATCTTCCAATAGATGAATACAATTTAGACAAAAAAGAGAATTTAGAACATGAAGGTATTGATGAGTGGTACTTAAACAATACTGAAAAAATCATTGCTATTAAATATAATGATGAGAAAATTGACAAAGAGTCAATAAAAGCCCTTTTAAAATAACTTTTTAAAGATATATACTATAAAATTAAATAAACTAAAAAGGAGTCAGTTTTGAAAAAAGTTTTACTTTACAGTTTCATAACTTTCTTCTTTGTTTTTATAATTAACTCTATTGCTAGTTCAACACAGTTTATAAGTAACTCTAAACTTAATCAAGTAAAAACAAAATATGGTAACAAAGCCTTTAAAAGAGTTGAACTTTGGGATAAAATGCTTCAAAAAAATCAAAATGAAAAAATATTATATAAACTTAAAAATGTTAATGACTTTTTTAATAAGATAACATATAAAACTGATCCTGTACATTGGAAAAAAAAAGACTATTGGGCAACACCATTTGAATTTATGGGTACAGGAGCTGGAGATTGTGAAGATTTCGCTATTGCTAAATACTTTAGTTTAAAAAAACTTGGTGTTCCAGAAGAAAAACTTAGAATTACTTATGTTATCTATCAAAAAAGAAACAGTAAATACGACCAAGCTCATATGGTTCTAACATATTACCATAAGCCAGAGGCAACGCCTATTGTATTAGATAATATTAATAAAAAACTAAAATTAGCTTCAAAAAGAAAAGATTTAAAGCCTATTTATAGTTTTAACGCAAGTGGCTTATGGCAAGCAAAAAACAAAGGGTCAGTTAAAATAAAAAACAATCTTAAAGCTTGGAAAAGCTTAATGAGTAGAATTTAAAAAAGGAAAAAACATGTCTCTATCAAAACAGTTGTATATTATAATCGCCTTTATCTTTTTTATAATATTTTTTGGTAACTTTATAATAAGCGTAAACAATACTAAGGCTTATTTACAAAGTGAATCTATCACAAAAGCACAAGATACAGCTACATCATTAGGTATGACTTTAAAACCTTTAATTCATGATAAAAATAGTGCAGAAATTAGAACAATCATAAGTGCTATTGCAAATAGAGGATTTTATAAAGAAATAAGACTTGAAGATGCACATTTTACAATAAGTGAATCTAGTTTGATTGAAGCTTCTTCAGACTTAGATAGTCTTGATTGGAAAATAAAAAAAATCTCTATTGACAAAAGTTTTGGGAAACTTGAAGAGAATTCATCTGACTTAGAGATATCTCAAGAATTATCACAACTTGAAAATGGACAAAAAGATGAAGACTTAGGTTTTGTACTTGAAGAAAAGAAATACTCTTTTATCCCATCTAACGAATATAGAAATGGTGGAACTATCACTTTTAATTTTACAGTTCAAAATGATAAAGGCCAAACTATTGACACTTTTGCAAATCTCTCTATAAACAAGATAATTGCACAAGTTATAAGAAAAGAGAAGTTTGATTATGTACCAAAATGGTTTATAGATTTAGTTCCTATAAATCTTGAAGAAAAATATAGTGAAATTTCTGATGGGTGGAAAACTACAGCAGTAATTTATGTAAGTGCAAATGCAGGAGAAGCTTATGCCAAACTATATGAGCAGTTTAAAGGGGCTATTATTTATGCTGTTGTTGCATTTGTAATATCTATGATAATTCTATTTATTTTTGTTCAATACCTACTAAAACCTCTTAAAAGAATTGAGAAATTAGCAAATAATATTGCTGTTGGTAAATTTGATACTATAAAAGAACTTCCTTGGACAACTGAGATAAAAAATGTAGCAATTGCAATGAATGATATGTCTACAAAAATAGAAGCAATTATTAATAAACTTAACAAAAACCTAGAGTCAATCACGCATAAACTATCTAAAGATGAAATCACATCTTTAGAATTAAAACAAAATTTTGAAACAGATATGAAAAATATGTTTATTCATAAAGACGATGGGTATGTATTTATTATAAAAATATTCAACTTAGCAAGTTTTGCAAAATCCCATACAAACAAAGAAGTAAATGACTTCATTAAAAAATTTGCAAATATTTTAAAGTCAACTAAACTAGAAAATGAAAAGTGTACAACAAAAGCTTATAGATTCTTTGGTTCAGAATTTGCAATGATTGGTAAAAACTTGACATATGAAGATGCTGTTTCATTTACAAAAAAACTAAAAGAAAACTTTGAAAAACTTTCAAATGAATACAATAAAAAAGATATTGTTCATATTGGAGCTACTCCTTTTAATCAAATAGGAACAACACCTGAAATGCTTCAAGCAGCAATGGAGGCTTATGAAAAAGCTACTATTATTGGGTCAAACGAAGCTCATATTAGAGATAAAAATGATTTATCAAGAGACATGGAATCTTGGAGAGACTTAGTATTTGATATCATTGAAAATTCTAAATTCAATGTAAAATACATATCTGATGCTAAAACACTTGATGAAAAAAATAAAGATGTTATATTAATGCAAGAGGCCTTTACTAGTGCTAAAGATAAAGATGATAATGATATTCCAATAGGTACATTTGTATCAATTGCAGAAAGATATGAAAAAATTATGCAGTTTGATATGAAAGTTATAGAAAAAGTAATCAACCATATCATAATGAATAATATTAAGCATGAAATATCTATCAATCTATCTTTAGAGTCTATAAATAATACTGCCTTTATTGCTTGGCTTGATAAAACTTTATCAACACATAAAACTATTGCAAGTCAGTTAGTATTCTCAATTACAGCATATGCAGCAGCTAAAGATGTGGAAAAATTCAAATTCTTTGCTGATGAAATACATAAATGTAAAGCAAAAATAATTATCAAAAGATTTGAAACTAAATTTATTGCTCTTGATAATATCAAAGACTTTAATTTAGACTATATTAGATTAGCTAGAGACTATACAAATAATATTTGTAACGATCATTCAAAACAAAGTTTTGTTGAAGCAATAACTGAATTATCATCACTTTTAAACATAAAAGTATTTGCAGAAAATGTAAAAGAAGATGATGACTTACAAACTGTTAAAAAGTTTAATTTATATGGAGCAAGTAGATAAAAAATCTACTTGTTTTAACTAAAATACAAAAAAAGAAATTGAAGAAGCTTTAAATATAATTTCTGAACTAATAAAAACTGTAAAAAAGTAAAAATAAAATAATAAAAGAACGTCATAAAAGTAATGAATATAAAGAAGAAAATATAAAAAGACAAAAGAATTTTATATAGAAAATGAAAAAAAAGGTATTCATTTTGAAATGCTTACAGGAAGAAAATTTGAAGAACTTAGTTATAAAGTAAATTATAATGGACTTGAAAAAGTAAGCGTGATAATTGTATTGATTTAATATGCACTAAAGAAAATAGATATACAATGTAAGAACTATAGTAAAGAAAAATCAATAAATCATGAACATATAAAAGTGTTTCATAGTAATGAAATGAAGTATATAAAAAAAGAAGTACTTCATATTTCAGCTATTAAAACAATGATGGACAATTATTATAATTTTAAATATGTAATTGTTAATTAAATTTTATAAAGGATATAAATGAAAAATATAATTATTCTATGTATTTCAATAAGTTTTTTAATTTCAGATGTAAATATTAAAAAGAAAAAAGATTTATTAAACAAACCATTTAGTGGAAAAATCAAAAATATAATGAGATACTCAAAAGATTCAAGAATTGATATTAGAGTTAAAAAATATGGAACAGTTACAATAAGAATAGACAATAAATATATGACAACAAAAAAAGAAGGAAATATTATATATGTAGTATGTAGAGAGAGAAAATTTAATCAATATATTAAATGTACAGCATTTTAAACTGTGTCGATTTTGTGTCACATATTTAAATTTATTTTTATAAAAAATTGTAAAAAAAGAGAGTTAATAAATATAGAAAGTGCGAATTTTAGTGTTTTTTATAAAATTTTATAAAATAATCTATGTATAGTATTAATAATAGATTAATAAACCTGTAATATAATTTCTTTTTTATTATAAAAGAAGGTTATATATGTTTGATAAATTACTTAGATTTTTTGTAAATAATTCAAGAGTAAACTATACACTTTTTATTTTAGTTTTTGCTATTGGAGTTTGGTCTTATAATAAAACAGCCAAAGAGATTTTCCCTAGTTTTGAACTTGACATGATTTCTATTAGAGGTTCCTATACTGGGGCTTCTGTTGATATTTTAGATAGAATGGCAGTTGCTGAGATAGAAGACAATCTAAAAAATATTGATAGTGTTGATAATATGACTACGGTTATATCTCCTGGACGATTCTCAATAGTACTAGAGCTTAAAAAAGGAAAAGATAAATATAACGAAGCAAATAAAATAAAAGATACCATTGCTTTAGTAAAATCAAATCTACCATCAGATATGGATGAACCAACAGTAAATGTACTTGAAAGAAGTAGATCTGTTGTTGATATATCCTTAACCTCCACAAAATACAATACTGATGAATTAAAACCTTTTGCAGATAATCTAAAAAGTAAAATTCTAAACATAGAAGGGATAAATGATATTACAATCTATGGTGATTCAGATAAATATTTTGAAGTTTTATTAAATGACAAAAAAATTGAAGCTTTAGGTTTAAATAAAAATGAAATTTTTAATGCAATATCAAATATTTCATATATCTTCCCCGTAGGAAAAATAGAAGACCCTAAAAAACACTATTATATTTCCACATACAATGGTGCAAAAAATGCAATAGATTTTGCAAATACTTTAATTAAAATAAGCAATAAAAACATATATATAAAAGATATCGCTACTATTGCTAAAAAATATCAGGACTCTTCTACTCTTTACTCTTTTAATGGTAAAAATGCTCTATCTTTAGCAGTTGAGCAAACGGATACAGCTGATGCATTAAGAATAGTAACTCAAATTAAAAAGTTACTTCCAAATCTAGAGAAACAAAACCCAGATATAAATATCACAATAGCAGATGATAATAGTGAAAAAATCGCTGATAGATTAAATATTGTTGTATCAAATATTCTTTTAGGAATTATGCTTATTACTATTTTAGTAATGATATTAATTAACTTTAGAATGTCATTTATTATTGCTATTGGTATTCCAACATCTTTTGTAATTGCTGCTATTTACATGTATTTTAGTGGATATACAATAAATATGATTTCTCTTGTTGGGGTTTTAATAGCAATAGGTATTGTTGTAGATGATGCTATTGTTGTAAGTGAAAATATTCAACAACATATTGAAGAAGGTCACCCTCCTAAAGAAGCTGCAATTATGGGTGCAAGTGAAATGGTAAAACCTGTAACTATTGCTTCACTTACTACATTATTCTCATTTTTACCGATTCTTATGATTAGTGGAACAATGGGAGAAGTGATGAAATTAATTCCTATTGCATTAAGTGCTTTAGTTGTAGCATCACTAATTGAATCATTTTTATTTTTACCTATTCATGCAGCACATACTTTAAAAAATGGAGCAAAAGTTGCATCATGGGAAAAAGCAAATAAAGTTTATAACTCTATTATACATTTCTTTATGAACTGGAAAAAAACATTTTTAACTATATTTATAGTAATGGTTCCACTATTAACATATTATGAATTTACTAATTCAAAATTTCAGTTATTCCCTAAATTTGATGCATCAGATGTAAAACTTACACTAAAAGCTAATGCAAATACTACATTAGAAGAGTCATTTAGAATTGTTCAAGAAATTGAACGAGAATTTATGAAAAAAGAGCAAGACTTTTTTATAAAAAGTATTGATTCTGTTGCAGGATTCAGAAGAGATGTTGGAGGTAATACTGAAAACTTTCCATATGTTATGTATATGACAGTTGAACTAAAAAAATTAAAACCATCTAATATCTTAGATAAATATGTAACTCCAAATTTGAGTTTTTATTATGATGAAGAAGGTAGAGAAAGAACAGAGAAATCTAAAAAAATAGCTGCTAAAATCAAAAAGTTTATTGAAAAGAAAAACTTTAAAGAGAAATACAACTTAGAAGAAATTTCAGTACTTGAAAAAAAAGTAGGTCCTGTAAAATCAGATATAAAAATAGGTTTAGTTTCAAATAACAATCAAAAAATCATAAAAGCAATTGAAAATTTACACACAAAAATAAAAAGCTTTGAAGGAGTAAAATCTGTATCTAACTCTTTAAAATTTGGTATTGATGAAATAAAATTGAAAGTTAATAATTATGGTGAATCCTTAGGGCTTAATGAGTCTTTTATAGGTTCATATCTTTCAAACCTTTATTTACTTAAGAAAAAAGGTGTAAGCTTCGATGAAAAAGAGATGCTTGATATAAAAATTAAATCACAAAATAAAGATGACTTTGAAAGCTTTAGAAACTCACAAATTCCTTTAAATGATGGAACTTATGTACTTTTACATGAAGTTGTTGAAATAAACACTTTAAGAGCCTTTGAACAGCTTATTAAAGATCAAGGTGAAAAAAACTTCTATATTTATGCAAATGTAGATCCTGATATTGTAACAGCAACAGAAGTACTTGAAAAGATACAGCCAACTCTTGACAAAATAGAAGAAGATGGAATAAAAATAATTCTAAAAGGTGAAGCAGAAAAGAAAAAGAATCTTAAAAACGATATGCTTTTAGCAACTGCACTTGCACTTGTTTTAATTATGCTTTCAATGCTTTACTTATTTAACTCGTTTAGAGAAACATTTATCGTAATGAGTATTATTCCTTTCTCAATTTTAGGAGTTTTAATAGGACATAAGATAATGGGACTAAATCTATCAATGCCATCTATGATTGGAGCTTTAGGACTTGCTGGAGTTGTAATTAATGATGGTATTATTATGATGACATATCTTAAAAAAGCAAAAACTTTAAATGAAATATTCCAAAGAGCTACAAAAAGATTTAGACCAATTATTATTACTACTGTTACGACACTAATTGGTATGAGTTCACTAATATTCTTCCCAACAGGTCAAGCAGTTATATTCCAACCTACTGCTATTTCACTAGGTTTTGGTCTTTTATGGGGAACAATTTTAAATCTTATATATCTACCAGTTTTATATACTATCACTCATAAAGTAAGAAAAAGCAAGAGTTAATTCTCTTGCTTTAAATCTATTGAAAACTCTAGACCTTTTAGAGTTTCTTTATTATAATTAAATTCGCTATTTTTAACGCTTATTTTAAAGTTCATTTGTTTTGTAAGTATTTCTTGAACCATATATAAGCCAAGTCCAACACCTAGTACTTTATGTTTAGTTGCAAAATATGGTTCAAATAATTTATCTAAAATCTCTTCATCTACACTATTTCTAGAATCTTTTATAGATAAAGTTGTATCTCTTATTGAAATATAAATAACTCTATTCTCTATTGGATTTTCTTTAAAGAGTCTATACTATTTTCTAAAACTTTTAATAAAGCTTGTTTAAATTCACTTTCATAAATTTCTATATATAAGTCATTTTTTATTTCAAACTCTAACTTAATTTTATTATCATTTAAAATACTATCAATATAATTAAAAGCAAAAGTTTGAGATCCTATTTCACTTATACTTTTTCTTTGTAAAGACTCATCAATCTCAAAAAAGTTTCTAAAGTTTTCAATTGTATTTGAAAAAAACTTTGCTTTATCTACAATAATATTACATGAATTATCAAGCTCTTTATCCTCTAATTTTTCCATTTGCTATATATTTGAATAGAACTTACTGCTGTTGTTATAACATTTAATGGCTGTCTGCATTCATGTGTAATATTATAAAGTATTTGTGCAATTGAAGCCATTTTACTTTGTTGGAAAATAAGCTTATCTTTTTATTTAGATTCTTCTTTTAATTTTATCTCATATGTAATATCAGTTAAAGTTATAAAACTATCCAGATTCTTTTGAGAAACATTCAATTTAAAATGCCTTAACTCATCTTTACTATTATACATAGTTACTTTAAAAGACCTCTTTGGATTTGCTAGTACATACTCTACCTAATTTAAGCCATCATAATCTTTTTCTAAAATATATGATTCATTATGTTCAAAGGGAATCATAAATTTCATTTGTTAAAGTTTTTTCTTTTTTTACTATATATAAACTTGCTAGAAATACAGTAATAACTAAAAAGCTAGTAAAAAAATGGATATAAATCTGTAAGTGTCTTTTTTATAGTTCATGTTATTACTTCTACAATATTGCATTATTATATTTTATAATAAATGAACTTCTAGTTTTATAATTTTATATTATAAATGCAAAACTTCTTATAGCTGAAATACTTAATTCATATGGTTCAACATCAACTTGTCTTAATGAATATTTTACATTTAAAAGTATTCTTTCCATTAAAATCTCAAAAGAAAAATTTGAATGACTATAAATTGATTCTTTTTTGTTCTTTATATAATCAAGATTTTTAATAATATTTAAGTCGTTATGATTTTTTTTCATAAGTTCTAATTGCCAGTTGTTTTGCCATGTTTTGAAAAGATATTGACCATTAAAGTCTTTATTCTCTCTTATTTTCCATCTTATAACTTGTAGATAAGTATAAAGTTCTTGCATATACTTTTTATTATATTGACTTGCTATAAATTGATGTTTATTCTCTAATCCAAAAGCTTTATAGATTAGTTTATACATACCAATAATTAGAAAATCATTTCTATTTTCTATATCATTTTGAGTAAAAGCATAATATAAATATTCGTTTGCTGTTTCTAATTTATAACCGTCTTGAATAATATTTATATAGTCTTGTCTTGATTCTATTTGAGAGTAAATACTCTTTGAAAGCTTTTGATTATAGGCATAAGGGTTTCGTAGGTCAAGCTTCTTTTTATACTCTTTTAAATCTTTTAGAATTTCATTTCTATAACTTGCAACTAAAGAAGCTGAGTTAGTTTGAACAGCACTTGATAATGTAGATTGATTTATAGTACAGCCTTGAAAAAGAAAAATAAATAGTGTTAATAGACAAACTTTTATACCTGTTTTAAATCTCATTTTCAAGCCTTTTTTATTAAAAGCTATTAAGAAATAGCTTTTAATTCATTTTCAATTTTTTCTAGTTTTGCTTTTGCATCTTCTAATGCTTTTTTATTTTCTGCAACAACTGCTTCAGGAGCGTTTGCTACAAATCTTTCATTTGATAACATTCCGTTTAGTTTATCAAATTCTTTTTGAGTTTTCTCTTTTTGCTTAGTTAATTTGTCAATAATTGGTGACATATCAATCTCAGAAGTTGGAAGGTAAACCTCTAGAGTTTGAGATACATCTGTAATTGAATTTTCAACTTTTGCATCAACAAACTCAATATCTTCAACTTTTGCAAGTTTTTCAATAAATGGTTTAGCAAGCTCACAATCAATTTGTTTATCTAATTTAATATATGCTTTTGCAATTTTTGAGTTACCCATATCAATAACTACTTTTGCTCTTCTTAAAGCTGTGATGGCTTCTTCAATGATTTCAAACATAGCTTCTGTTTGTTCATCTTTTGCTATATCTTTTGGATAGTTAGTAACCATTAAAGACTCAGCACCCTCTTCTAATGAGCTTCCTGATAATTTGTGGTATAAATAATCTGCAATAAATGGCATAAATGGAGAAACTAATTTTAAAGTCTCTTTGAAAATAGCACCTAATTCAGAAATCGATTCTTTTGAAGCTTTTGAATATTCAATACCCCAATCACAGAACTCAGTCCATACAAATTTATATAAAATTGAAGCTGCTTCGTTAAATTTAAATGCTTCTAATGCTGCTCTTACATCTTCTACGGCATGAGAAAGTCTTGATTGCATATACTTACCAAGTGCAGTTTTAATCTCAATATCTTTTAAATCTTCAAATGTGTCAACATTTAAAGTTAAGAAGTTTGATGCATTATAAAGCTTATTCGTAAAGTTTCTAAATTGCTCTAAATTTTTAGCTCCAAGTTTGATATCTCTACCTTGAACTGCTAAATATGCAAGTGTAAATCTAATAATATCAGCAGAATGCTCTTCAACCATATCAAGTGGATCAATTACGTTTCCTTTTGATTTAGACATTTTAGCACCATGTTCATCTCTTACAAGAGCATGCATATAAATATCTTTAAATGGTAACTCACCTTGGAAATGATCACCCATCATCATCATTCTAGCAACCCAGAAGAACATAATATCGAAACCAGTAATTAATAAAGAGTTTGGATAGAAGTCTTTCATATCTTGCTTTAAATCATATAACTCTGGTAATTTACCATTATTCCCCCAACCAAGAGGTGACATAGCCCAAAGTGCAGAAGAGAACCAAGTATCTAGTACATCTGGGTCTTGAGTATAGTGTTTTTCACCACATTTAGGACAAGCTTCTGGTTCATCTGCTTTATCAGCCCATTGGTGATTACACGAATTACAAGTAAATACAGGAATTCTATGTCCCCACCATAACTGTCTTGAGATACACCATGGTCTTAACTCATCCATCCATGCTGTATAAGAGTTAATCCAGTGTTGTGGGTGGAAGTTATTGTGTGCTTTTGTTTTCTCAATTGAAGATTTTGCAACTTCTTCACTTAAGAACCATTGTTGAGAGATAAATGGTTCAACAATATTTTTACATCTATAACAGTGACCAACTTGATGTTTATGCTCATCAATTTTTACGATATAACCTTCTTCTTGAAGTTTTTTAACAATAGGTTCTCTTGCTTCAAGTCTTTCAAGTCCTGCAAACTCTCCACAGTATTCATTTAAAATACCTGCTTCATCAAATACTTTGATAAACTCTAAATCATGTCTTTTCCCAACTTCGTAGTCATTTTGATCATGGGCAGGAGTTACTTTTACAACACCTGTTCCAAACTCCATATCAACATGAGAATCTGTAATAACTTTGATTTTTCTATCAGTTAAAGGTAAAAGTACTTCTTTTCCAACGATGTCTGTGTATCTTTCATCATCAGGGTGAACCATGATAGCAGTATCCCCAAAGTATGTTTCAGGTCTAGTTGTTGCTACTTGAAGTTCTCCACTTCCATCAGCAAACTTATAAATCATATGGTAAAATTTACCATTTACTTCTTCGTGTTCAACTTCGATATCTGAAAGTGCTCCATCATGAGTACACCAGTTTACCATGTAGTTATTTTGAGTTATGTGTCCATCATTATAAAGAGATACAAATGCTTCTTTAACAGCCTCTTTAAGACCTTCATCCATTGTAAATCTTTCTCTTTTCCAAGCAGGAGTAACACCTAGTTTTCTCATTTGGTGAACTATATTTCCACCTGAAGTCTCTTTTTGAAGCCAAGCTCTCTCTAAGAACTTCTCTCTACCAATTTCTTCTTTTGTAGTTCCTTCTGCTAAAAGTTGTTTTTCAACAACATTTTGAGTAGCAATACCAGCATGGTCTGTTCCTGGTTGCCATAAAGTTTTGAAACCATCCATTCTTTTATATCTAGTAATAATATCTTGTAGTGTAAATGTAAGGGCATGACCAATATGTAGTGAACCTGTTACATTTGGTGGTGGCATCATAATTGAGAAAGTTTTTTGTTTCCCATTTTCATCTAGTTCTTGTATATTTTTATTTCCATCGATTTCGAAGTAACCTCTATCTTCACAAATCTTATAATAGCTATCTTCAACTTTTGATGGTTCGTATTTGTTACTCATAAAACTTCCTATTTATAATGTTATGTTTTCTTTAAAATATACGCGATTATAGCTAAATAATCCTTATATTATATTTGAGGATCTCCTGCTATTTTTTCATCCTCATCACCTTTTACTAAGCCTGCTTCTTTTAAAAATAAACTAGCTACAAAAGTTAGTTTTTTTATTTTGTCATATTTTGCAAATGATAAATAAAGTATGTCTTTTGCTCTAGTAACAGCAACATAGAAAAGTCTTCGCTCTTCTTCTATACTTCCCCCCTTACTCATAAGCTTCCTATTTGGGAATCTCCCATCCATAAGGTCAATTACATAAACTTCTTTGAACTCTAAGCCTTTTGATGCATGAACAGATAAAAGATTTACTCCATCTCCCTCACTCATTTCACTTCCACCTAAAATCATAGAATTTACAAACTTAGATAAATCATTGAAGTTTCTAGATAGATTTTTTAGAAGCATGATTTTTCTGTTTATTTTTGCTAGACCTTTTGTCTTTTGCATTATGTTTATAGTTCCATCTTTTTGAGTTGCTCTTTTGGTTGCTAATAACTCTTTGATTTTTGAGTACATCATAGACGAAGATATGTTTGTTACTAAAGTTTCAGGGTTTCTACTTCTTCTTAAATGTTTTAATAAAAGATAGAAGTCATAAATATATTTTGCCCCATCAACTGAAAGTTTTGGATGTTTTAGTATTGGATTTCCTAAAAATGCTTCTTCAAAACCACAATCTTTAAACTTTGAAACAGAACCTAACTCGATAAAATCATCAAATAAACCTAACTGAATATTTTTTACTTTATTTGATTCATATGGATTTCTTATATCTTGGTCTGGTGAAAATAAACCTTTGAACATATCCCCATTACCAAGTTTAATTAATGCATCAAAAATATCTTTTGCAATTGCTTTTCCTATTCCTTTTCCATGTTCAAGTACATGAATAAATGCCATCATATCATTGTGTGAAAGTTGCATTACAAGCATATCAAGAATAAATTTTATCTCAACAGAATCAAAAAAAGACATTCCACCTTTTCTTTTTGCAGGAATAGAAAACTCTCTTAAATTAGCTTCAATACCATCTGCACTTGAGTTATTTCTAAAGATTATAGCTATCTCATTATGTGGAGTTTCACTTTGTGAAATCAACTCTGAAATATAATGATATTGAGAAAATAGTTCATTAAAAGCTAAAAGTCTTGGCTTATGATTTGATTGTGTTCTCATAACCTCAAGATTTTTTTCATAAATCCTTTCATTATGCTCAATAACTTTTGTAGCTAAGTCAAGTATTGGTTTTGAAGACCTATAGTTTTTCCTAAGCGTATAAACTTTTGCATCTTTATATCTAGTTGAAAAAGTTGAGATAATACCAATATCAGAACCATTAAAAGCATAAATACTTTGATCATAATCTCCTACACAAAAAAGTGACTTAGGTTTAAAACCATCCAGAAGCCTACCTTGTAAAGGGTTAGTATCTTGATATTCATCTACTAGAATCTCTTTAAAATCAAACTCTTCTTCTTCTAAAGTTTCTAACATAATTGTAAGTAAATCATCAAAGTTTGCATAACCATATTTCTTCTTAAGCTCATTAAACTCTAAGACTACATCTTCATAAATCATCACATAAAGTTCATGGTCTGGGTTTTTATTTTTTACCCATTCACCAAAGTCCTCACCCTCATTTGAATTGAGATATAAAGAATACATATCATAAAGATAGCCACCATCATATGGATTTACACCCTCTTCTCTTTCATAAAAAACTCTTTTTTCATAAAGAGATTTAAACAGTGTTTTTAATTCATTTGGTTGCTTTAAAGTTATGTTTTTTTCTAATTCTTTTAATAGTTTATAGGAAACGGAATGAAAGGTTCCAGCCATAATTTGCTTGGCTACATCTTTTCCAAAAAATTTACCCACACGCTGTACCATTTCAGCTGCTGCTTTATTTGTAAAAGTTAATAAAAGTATCTCTTTAGGTTGTACACCATTATTTATAAGGTTTGCAATTCTTCCAACAATAGTAGATGTTTTTCCAGTTCCTGCACTAGCAATAATAAGGTTAAATCCCCTATCACAGGTAGCCGCTTCTAGTTGTTCTTCATTTAAATTTGATAATGGCATAAGTTTATATATTTTTTTCAGTAGGATTTGTCATTTGGGAATATTAGCATAAATTCATTAAGACTTATTGAATAACAGAAAATTAGACAAAAAAAAGAGGTGCCATTACTGACACCTCTTTTTAACACAAGGAAACATAAAAAAAATTATTTATATTTAAGAAATTCTATCTTAAAAATACTTACATAAATAAGTCGCTGCGTCAACTTATCTATAGGAAAATTATATCTACTCAAAATTAACTAATTTATAATAAAAAATTAACAAATAGTTAACTTGAATAAACTTTATTGTTTTTTACTATTATTTGCAATAGTTTATAATATGCAATAACCAAAATTACTGCAATATAATAAAACATATCAATATCTATAGTTTTTTGAGCCA
>JBLWVX010000044.1:0-17290 GCA_048268245.1 Arcobacteraceae bacterium | reverse complement strand
AAATATTTGTAATTTATTTTAATTATAAGAATTATAACAAAAAATCAAAATATTAAAAGGGGTATATACACTTAGATATTAATATATTTATATAAATATTAATTCCATTATTTTAAAAATTTTCAATAACTAACTTATTAATTTTCTATAAAGCACTTTTACAAGTTCTTTCTAGTGAGTTATCTCACTCGGATTAGGCACTTTACCCCGCCTGATTCGTTAGTTTAAAGGGGTAAGTAAATAAATATAATTTAACAAGGGGTTAAAAATGGAAAACAAAAATTTAGAAACAATTAAAACACCACAATTACAAGGTCATGGAACTTTCATCTATGGAAAGTTAGACAATGTAGACTTTACAGTTGCAGGTGAGGGTGTTGATGATAATAACAGAGCGTTTAAATACGGTCATAGTGTAAAACTGTTCTTTATGAACACGGTACAAGTTGAAAAAGAGTTAGGTGGCAATATCAGACTAGTTGATAAGGTTATTCAAGAAGTAATTTCTATTCCTTGTGAAAGTGAAGATGATATTGCCAATAAACTAAATATCTATGAACCTTTAAGAGGTAAAGAAATTTTAGCACCAATTCTTAATACAAAAGAGAAAACAACATATAAAATAAATGACGCGAACTTAGTAATAGTAGATAAAAAGTAATCTTGCACGATTTTTAAATTACTGGAATGAAACTAAGTTCGATAAGTAAAAATATCCTCCAGTAATTTAAGAATGTGCGTTCAACCGATAGGGCGAAAGGCTGTAATTTAATCTTATAACCTTTCTAAACCTATGAAGCAATATAAGGCGATTTGTAACGATTTTGGTTTGATAGAGTGTATATTTTTTGTGCATTCTACAAAATTAAAATTAGGCTCTAGGATAGAGCAAACAAGGGGAAAATTATGGATTTAACTACATTAGCATTTGATACATCTGCTGTTATGACTGTTGGTGGTTTAATTATTGGTGCCTATGGTGGTATTTGGGGTGTTAAAAGAGTTATTGGAATGGTTAGTAAATAATCATAAATTCATTTATTAGAGTGAGCAAAGAACTAATTAAATAACCTCACTCTAATAAAATTTTTATATTTAAGTTTTAAAAAATAAGGTTTAAATATGGAAGTTTTAGAAACTTTTTTTATCTCAAAAGAAAATATGCTTATTATTTCTTCTTCTTTGTTGGCTTATTGTTCGATTCTATGGGCTATTAATAAAGCAATATCAGTAGCAAGGGGTTAAAAATGAATTCAAGTCAAGATATAGCAAATTATTTAAATATGAACTTACAAGATTATAACTTCATGATGGCATTTACTGGGTCATTAATAGGTTTTACATGGCTTTTCTTTGCTGTATATCTTGCAGTTTCAATAGGTGGTAAGAAATGAATTTAATCATAATAGAACTTACAAATGATGTAGTATTTGATTACTTTTTTAGTATTTTTTTTAATATATCTTTGATATTAGTTCCAGTTTTTGGTGCTATTTCTTTAGCTAAAAGCTAGGAATGAATCATGCTAAAAAAATCAATATTTTTAATATTATTTATAAATACATTTTCTTTTGCTACTTGTATTGAGGGTGAAGAACTTAAAGTTGATAGATATTATACTACTGTTGTCTATAAGTCTGGAACAAGTGAATCGCATTGTAATTCTAATAGAGAAACATATACTTCAAATTCAAAATATGCTGTCGGTTCATGTTCTTATAGTTCTGCTGATGGTTATTGGAAATTTAGACTTTCTTATTCTACAGTTTACACATCTTGTCATCCTATCGATGATGGACATGTTGAGCCTGAACCACCTAGTTATGTAAATCCTGATACAAATGAAACATGTACAGTTGGATTAGATGGAAGATATACATGTTCTTGTTCTTCTAATCAAGATTATAGATATGGTGTATGTACCGATTTAGGCGAGGGGACAACTGGTTTTGACCCTGATGGTATTCCTTTATGTGGTGAAGGTTTTGAACTTGGAACAGTAGAGGGTGAACAATTTTGTTTACCAGTTTCACAACCACAAATTACTTGTCCTGCAGGAACTGTGCAAACTGGTACAGATTTATTTGGTAATCCCATTTGTCATATAGATTATAGTAGTGATGGAAACCCTGATACTAATACTATGCCTATTGACCCAACTATTGTTGATAGTATAGTAGTTAATGCTGACGGTTCTGTTACTACTACTAATTTAGATGGAAGTTCAAGAACTGACTATAGTGATGGTACTTATGTATCATATTATCCAGATGGCACTATAAATCAAGATACAAGAACTCCTGCACAAGGTGGAACTGGTACTAGTACTGGTGGAGGTGGTGATACTTCAAATCCTGATGACGGTACTGGAACTGGTACAACTGATAGACCATGTGAATTAGATTATTATGTTAGTGATTGTGGTGACGGCGCTCCTAGTTTAAAATGTACTGATACTACTTTTACATGTGATAGAGGTTGTGATGAAGTTAATTATACAAGTGGTGACAATGGTTGTGTAAAAGGTTTTGAATGTCCTATAGGTACTATTGAAACTGGTACAGATTTAACTGGTTCACCTATTTGTCATGAAGATTGTGATTTAGATGGAATTGCTGATATTTATGATGATGATACTAGTTTATGTGATACTACTAATCCTGACCCAATACCACCCCAAGAAGTAGAACAACCAATTAATGATAATAGTAATCTTGAAAGCTCTTTGGATAGCTTAAATAGTACTGCTACATCTATAAATAACAATACTCAAAGTATAGATAGTAAATTAGATACTACAAATCAAACTTTAGAAGATATAAAGAACTCTTTAAATACTGCTGATGAAGAAAAATTAAATGATTTAAATACTAAGTTTGACAAGATAAATACAGATTTTACAACATTATTTAGTGATATGGAATCTTCATTTAATCAACTTGAAACACAAGTAAATGATTATAAACAAATTTTTGAAGGTGGTTTAGAGTTTACACCTATTTCATATTCTAAAAATCCAAATTTAGAAGAGTGTTTATCTCTTGATATATTTGGTAGTAAAGTTTCTTTTGATTTTGTTACACCAATGTCTACATTAAAACCAATTGTTGTTTTGTTTTTTCAAATTATTTTAATGATTGCTTTATGGCAAATTTCAGTTCAAGTTATATCTTTAGCAAATAGATTATTTTAAGGGAGTTTTTAAATGATTAATCCAGTAGCAACAGTAGGAACTTTTTTAGTAGGTAAGTTTGGTAAAGATATTGCTTTAGGTATTTTATTTTTAACTGCTAGAGCTTTACTTTTTGGTATGGTAATTTCTTTTGTAACTACAATGCTTACTGTAACTTTTACTATGTATGAATCAATTAAAAATATTATAAATATCATTGAAAGTTTAGCTAATGGTACTGCCGGTGGAGTTAATGACTGTGTAACTATAGTATTTAGTGCTATAGCTTATAACATAGGAATTATTGATGCTTGGAATCTAGTGGGTCCTTCTTTAGTAATGATTTTAATTACATATTTAACTGCAGTTGGTGCAAGATTTTTAATATCTGTATATTTTTACATTACTAACTCTATTGTTGATTTTGCAAGGCTTACAAAATGATACAGTTTGTTACTGGTATACCAGGTAGTGGAAAAAGTTATTATGGTGTTTTTTATATTATTGTTAATTTTCTTAGAAATAGAAAATATTCAAAATATAAAAAATATGCAATTTCAAAAACTCAATATAAAGCTTGCTTAACTAATTTAAATGAATTTAAATTTGATAAATTTGAAAATACTTATCAATTTGATTTTGATGAATTCAAAAAAATTCTTAAACACTTACATATGTGTAAAAAAAGAGGTTTTACAGATAATGAATTAATAGAAGAAGTAGATAAAATTACAGATACTAAATTTGTAAATACACTTATTGTAATTGATGAGTGCCAAGATTACTTAAAAAAACATGATGATACTTTAGAATGGTGGTTATCCTATCATAGACACTTTTATCAAGATATTATTTTAATTACTCAAGATATTCCTTTAGTTCACAAAAACTATAAAGTATTTACTGAGTTCTTCTATAAGGCAAGACCAGCATCAAGAAAACTTTTTAATACTAGTATGATTTATAATAAATTTATTGGCTATCAAATGTTTAAAACTCAACAAGCTGATACTAAAAAGATACCAATTATCAAAGAGTCTTTTAAACTTTATCATTCAGGTGATAACAATACTCAAAAATCACTAGTACTTCACTATTTACTTATATCACTTGGTATCTTTGCATTTCTTATTATTGGAGGATATTTTTTTATTAAATCTTTTTCTTCTGAACCTGAAAATGTTGTAAATGATAACAACAAAAATCAATCTAATTCAATCATTCCTAAAAGAGCAGCAACAACACCAACTAAAGATTTTAAAGACTCACAATACTTTGAAATGATTTGTAATAAAAACCTTTGCTTTATAAATGGGAATGTATATGAAAAATCTTACTTATTTTATATCTTAAATAATGAATATGAAACAAAGTTTTTAAAAGTAGTAAATAACAAGTATGCAATAAAAACAATAGATAAATTTAATTTATTTGAAGAAAGGGGTAAAAATGAAAACAATGAAGAAAACGATTTGTTCACTAGCGTTACTGACAGCTTTACAAGCAAATGATTTTAACTACTTAGAAACAAATTTAAAACTTTTTACAGTTGATGTACTATCAAATATTGATAAGCCTTTTGTAATCAATGATAAGATGATGAAAGATATTACAGTATTTTATAAACCAACTCAAAACAATTATAAATTTTTAACTACAGTTCTAAAAGCTAATGATTATGATATTAGTATTAAAAATGGTATTTACTATATAAATAAAATAGATACTGTAGAGCATGAAGAAAAAGAGAAAAAAACTAAGGTTCGATATATCCATTTGAACTTTTTAAACTATAAAGATATTGACTCTATTTGTAAACTTTATAAAGTTGATTATACATATTTAAAACAAGCAAATAAGTTAGCAATAGATAGCACTTATGAAAAATATACACAAATAAAAAGAAATATAGAGCTTTTAGATGTTCTTCCAAATAAGATGAAAATAAAACTTTCAATTTTTGAAACAAATTTAAATGATTTAAAAGAGCATGAAAGTCTAATAGATTTAAATTTAAATAAAGGACAAAAAGCTGTATTTGATATATTTTTAGGTTCTGCAATAAATATCAGTAATAAAGCTGACTATGATAATGTAAATAGTGTAATAAAGTTTTTAGATACAAACTCTTTTACTACTAATCTTACAACTACAATAATAAATCTAGAACATAATAAAGATTTTATCTTAGATAGTTCTCAAAACATACCATACTTAACAACTAGTAATCAAATAGAAGATACTAAAACTAAAGAAGTAAATTCATTTGAATATAAAGATGTTGGATTAAGACTAAATATAAAACCAAAAATACTAAATGATTTAGTAAATTTAGATTTAGATTTTGTGTACTCACAATTACTAAGTAATGATAACAATCTTCCAATTACTACAAAGAAAACAATCAAACAAGATATTACACTAGATAAAGATAAAAGATACTTTTTATTATCAGGTATCAATAACAATTCAAAAATTGAAACTTATAAAAATGTACCTTTACTTTCATCAATACCAGTAATAGGAAATTTTTTTAAATCTAAAAAACTAGATGATAAAACAACTACAACAACTGTGCTTATTGAGATTATAGATTTTAATGTATTAGATAATTTCAATAATAAGAATGAATCGTTAATTTTAAGAGAGTTTGATACTTGTAAGTATTTAAACTTTTGTGATTAGAAAGGATATAACATGATAAAAAAAATTAAAAACTATATAGGTTCAGCTCATAATCTGATTAGTTCAGTTGATATTCCAACACCTTTATTACCTTTTGCAGGATTACTATTATCAACTGTAGCAGTAAGACAAATTGTAAAAGAAGCACAAAATGACCCAAGAACAGATGAAGAGTTCTTTGAAGATATTAAAAATGAGTATTTAAATATGCAAAGAATGAGTGAACAAATAAATGATAATTTTTATGTCTTTACACAAGAATTTAATCAAGATTTGCATTCTAGAATAAACTACTTTAATAAGTTCATCTTCAAATTTGAAGATTATAAAGGACTTTATTTATGAAAACAAATACATTAACAAATCTTTTTATTTTATTTATTGAAAAAGAGACTTTATTAAAAGAATACAAACAATTGGAAAGTAAATCTAATAAATCAAAAGAAGATTTAAAAAGAATGAAAAAAATTAGATTAAGAATGGGTGAACTTGTTATTAAAGCACCTTTCTTATTCAAATAGTTAATAGGGGATAAAAGTGGGCGCACCGCGCCCCAGAGGGAGCGAAAGCAAACAGCTTGTCTGTTTGAGTCGCTCCCCTTGATTACTTTTATAATAGTTATGTAATAGATTTTAAAGGGGTAATAAATGAAATACGGATTAAGCAAATATGATATCAAATATATAGATGAAAAGATACAGTTTCAAAAAGACTGGATAAAAAACAATCTTTCAAACTTTGAGTTTGAAAATGAAAATAAAGATGCTTTAGACTTTATACACTCTGCTGTAATAAATCCTAAAAGATATTTTGCAGAAATGAATAATAGAATTAACTCTATTTTTGACTTAGCAAAAGAAATGAATTTAAAACCAGTATTTTTAACTTTTACAGCTCCTGCAAAGTATCATAAAACGGACTCTAAAGGTAACTTACTAATTAAGCCTAATCAAACTGCAAAAGATATGACACAGATTTGGAATAGATTTACTGGATTAAATGTATTTAGAAAAATGAAAAAAGAATATGGAAAGGGATTAATATATTTTAGAGTATATGAACCTCATAAAAGCGGTGTTCCACATATGCACGCTATGCTATTCTTACCAAAAGATTATATCTTAGAAGTAAAAAATAAGTTTTATGAATACTTTACAAACAAAGTAAGATGGGGAAACAATAAAAAGTCTTTAGACTTTAGATACACATGGTATAAGTCAGCAGGTGGTGCTGTTGCATATATCATGAAATACATCACAAAAACTTTCAAAAATGAGAATGATAACTCTTTACAATACGCTTCATACTGGTATATTAAAAACAAAGTTAGAAGATTTTTAACATCAAGAAGTCTTTCAATTACACTAGGTGTTTATAGAAAAGTAAGACACTCACTACCCTCTAATACTTCACTTTTAGAAGCTTCTAAAATGTGGGAAAAGAATCAAATTCAAACTTTATTTGATGGTAATATGCATATGTACATGAAGTACGATATTGAGAATGATACAGTAGATGAAGTTATATCATGGGCTAAAAATACTGACTCAATTATCTATAGTAGAATTAAGAAAAATGATACTTTCAAACTAGCATATAAAAAAGAAGATTATAAAACAGCTCTACAAGTTTATGTAAGTGAGTTTGAAAAATATACTTTCAATGATAGCCAAAATAGATTCATGTTAGTTCCAGTAATTCCATCAAAATTAAATGATTACCAACTTCAAAGATATTATAGAGAACTAACTAGCTTAGATACTAATGTAATTGATAATAAGCACTATCTAGTTACTCAAAATGAAATGATTAAAAGAGATCTCTTAACTACTGTAGAAATACAGCCTTTAACTAGTGATGAATTATATACAGTAGAGGAAGAATATATAGACATAGATACTGGTGAGTTTAAAACAATGAATGTAGTTAAAACAGCTTCACAATTAGGATTTTAATATGCTAAATGTACTAACACTAAAAAATGATGAAACTACAATCTACTATATTTTAAAAGACAAAATAGTTTTTCAAATAAGAAAAATAAGACTTTCTCAAAATGCAACATTTGTATTTTTTGATTACACATTTAAAGAAACAAGATTTCAAAGTTTTAAATCTATAGATGAAGCAAAAGAACATCTAAAAACTAGATTTGAGCAGTATGTTAATAAATTTAATAAAAGGGGTTAATTATGAATAAATTAATGGATACACAATTACAAGACTTTTTAGAGGTGGATATCAAAACAGTATATCCAAATGAAAATCAACCAAGAAAAACTTTTAATAATTTAGATGAGCTTGCAAGTTCTATTAAGATACATGGATTATTAGAACCTGTTGCAGTTGTTAAATTTCATAAGGGTTATATGATTGTAGATGGTGAGAGAAGATTTAAAGCTTGTAATAAATTAAATCATACAACAATTAAAATACAAATATTTGATTTTGATGAAGCTCAAATAGATGAAATTTCTCTTGTAAAAGCAAGACAAAGACAAGATTTAACACCATTTGAGTATGCGAAAAAAATAGGCGAAATGTGGAACTCTGGAAGATATAAGAAAAAAGAACATTTAGCAAGAGCTATAGGCGAATCACAAACTTTTATTTCTAAATGTTTTTCTTCTTTAAGATTAGACCCATCTATCGTAACACTTTTAGAAGCTGATAGATTAACTGTTCCTCTTTCAGTTCTTGAAGAAATAGGAAGAATTAAAGATACAGATTTACAATGTGAAATCTATGATAAATATGTAAATGAAGAAATTACAAGAGATGAAATAAAAGATTATAAACAAAATTTTCCCGCGGGAAAAAAAGAAGAAAAAGTTTCAAACTTTAATACAAAACCTGATGAGCATAAAGAAGAAATTAACAAAAATGATAAAGAAGTTAAGATAATAAAAGATGATATGTTAAATAAAACATTTATTCAGATTGGTACTGGTTCAATAGTTCCTATAGAAGATATTGATGAGATAGTAAAACTTCAAAATGAAAATAAAAAGTTAAAAGAAGAAAATGAACAATTAAAAAAAGAATTAGAAGATTTAAAAAATTTAACTCATGAAAAACCTAAATCATTTAAAGAACAATATGAAGAATCAAAGAACCTGGATCAACCAGTTAAAGAAGAAACAAAAAGAGATATAAGACATATTGAAATAAGTGATAGTATATATATAGAATATACAGATATGGACTGTGACACAGTATCTTACTCAAAAGCTAAACAAATTATTAAAGAGCTTCAAACTACAGAGTTTACATATGTGTCTAATGGTGCAGAAAAAGCACATAATTTTTTAAATTCAATTCCTAAGTATGGAACTAATCATAATAAGATTGTTTTAAAAGATAAATACAGAGATAAAAAATGACAATAGAAGAAACATTATCTTTAATACCATCTTTATTAGATGAAGTAATAGAGTTAAAAAAAGAAGTTCAAATGTTAAACCAAGAACTTAGAAAAAAAAGAGATTTAACAAAAGTAAAAAATGTAGCTGAATATTTAGATAAGACACCACCAACTATTTATAATTATATAAATGATGGTAGATTTAAACTAAATGTTCACTATAGAAAAGAAATTAAGCAAGGTAAGCATAAAATAGTATTTATAGAAAGTGCGATAGAACAATTTAAAAGGGAAATCGCATGACATTTTATAATCGAAATGGTAAATTATATGTTCGTATTAATGGTCGTAGAATATCAACTAAACTAGAAGATACAACAAATAATAGAAAATTAGTTAAGTCATACTATAAAAATGATGAGTTCTTTAACAAATTTGGAATAAACAATAATACTTTAATTAGTGTAGTAGAACATTGTGAAAATGTAATGGAAGAAAAAAGTAAGACTTTAAAACATAGTACTTTAAGAAGTTATAATTCTATTCTAAAAACTAGAATAAAACCATACTTTAAAAATATTACAGTTGTAGAAGTTACACCTTTATTTCTAAAAGATTTTTATAAGTTTTTACCTTGTACTGGTACACTTAGAATAGCTAAGGCAATTTTAAAAGATGTATTTGAAGAATCATTGTTAAATAGAGTAATTAAAAGTAATCCATTTAATGAAATATCTAATCCTAAATTCCAATCTAAATATGAGATAAATCCTTTTAATTATGATGAGTTAAAACTTTTATTAAATTATGATTCACATATTAAAAATTTAATTGCAGTAGCTTTACTTACTGGTATGAGAGCAGGGGAAATCATAGCTTTAAAATGGACTGATATTGATTTCAAAAAAATGGAAATAGATGTTAATAAAACTATAATGAATGGTATTGAAGATTTACCTAAGACTTTTAGTTCTAAAGCTATTATAGATTTACCTGAGGAGTTACTGCCTTTTTTAAAAAATCAATTACAGCGAACTGGATTAAGAGAATATGTTTTTTATACAGCTCGTGGAAATAGATTTAATAGTACTTGTGATTTAACATATTATTATAAAAAGATTTTAAAATCTTTAAATATTGAATATAGAGGTTTTCATCAAACTAGACATACTTTTGCAAGTTTGAAGCTTTCTATGGGTGAGCGTTTGGAATGGGTAAGTTTTATGTTAAGACACAAAAATCCATCTATAACTTTGCAAAAGTATTATAAGTATGTTCCAAGAAGAAAAGAAAAAAGAGTGTTATTTGATATATCAGATAATGCACAAAATCGACACAGTATATAACTAACATCGGTGTTATAGGTATTTACTGTTTACGAAAAGTTAATATAGAATTGCTAAAATATATAGTAAGGAATTTTTATGAATACAAACAAAGTGATTTTTTCATTATTGGTTTTATATATATTAGCAGATATTGTACATACATATTTCTTTAACTAAGATTTATTTTTATTGTAAACTCTACACCTTTATTTTCTTGCTTTTATTTTAAAGTCAAGGTTCCCTGAACTTATTTTTTCTGTTGCATGGAATAGATTTGATTGTTTTTTTGTGGTATTCAATCTTTTCAGTTAATTTAGCTTGTTTTTTTTGTTTTTTTATATTAATGATATAATTAACAAAAATAGATATAAAGACTATTGTAGTGATTTAAATTGATAATTTGTTTTTTTAAATGCTAGTAGTATAAAAGAAATACCTCCTAAATCAGAATTTGATACAATTCATAATTATTATTTAGAGTTATTAAAAAAAAGTCTTAAATTAGATAATTCTTATGCAAATAAGAATAAAATTACTAATGAGAATTTTGGTTTATAAAATAGATAAAAAAGGTTACATAAATGAGTAGTGAACAGATTGAAACAATTATAAAAAATGAAAAGTTAGAAAATCTAGATACTAAAAAGATTAATGAACTAGCTTATAATGCTAATAGTATTGAAGAGTTTGCAAAAAGAATAAATAATCCTTATTCAAAAATCATATCTGTTTTAATACATAAGAAGTTAGATGAAAAAGAAGCCAAAGATACTTGGAATAGATTAGTTACGCATATGAAAAGTTTAGAAAAGGTTCTAAATAGACCTGTTGGGATAAATGTAGCAAGTGTAGATTATATAGAAAACATAAAAAATATTACAGAAGATATGAAAGTTATGTTAGAGGATGAGTTTGAATCAATCTCAAAAATTGCAACAATTGATGAGTTAACCTCTTTATATAAAAGAGAGGTTTTAAATATTTTTATAAAAAAAGTTTTTGAAAAAGCGAGAAGAAAAAATAGTGCTTTTTCTTTTATAATGATTGATATTGATGATTTTAAAGATGTAAATGATACTTATGGACATCAAAAAGGTGATGAGGTTCTTACAAAAATTTCAAAGATTATCAAACAAAGTATTAGAAGTATGGATATTGCTTTTAGGTATGGAGGCGAGGAGTTAAGTGTAATTTTTCCAGATACAAAAAAACATGATGCTTTTAAGATTGCTGATAAAATAAGAGTAAATATTCAAAAAGAGTATGCAGATGATATGAAAATTACAGTAAGTATAGGTGTAAGTAGTAATGAGGACTCTAAAAAAGATGAAGAACAAATCATTAAAAGTGCAGATGAACTTCTTTATGAAGCAAAAAGTAATGGTAAAAACCAAGTGAAGGTTTAAAATGAATTTAAATATTGATATGAAAGATATTGGGCAGATTGCAATAGGCTCTTTTGCTTTTGCTGTACCAATTTCATTTTCTGAAGAAGCTTGGAGAATTAGTGAAAGTCTTCCTTTTTCTAATCTTACATTAGTATTTATATTATCAGTAAGTTTTTTAGCACTTTTTGCATATGAGAGTGTTTTTCAAGGGCAGGTTGTTCATAGGATTTTTGTTTTTATATTAAGAATTATAATTGCATATATAATATCAGCCTTAGTTGTAGCCTTAGTTTTAATATCTATTGATAAACTACCTTTACTAACCGAGCCAATTATTGCTATAAAAAGATTGATAGTTATTACAATGCCTGCTTCAATGGGTGCAATTATTGTAGATAGTTTTGATAAGGAGTAATTAAAATATCTTATTTAGGATTTTAATTTGCTCTTCTTTTGTATAGTTAAATTTAAACTCACACTCTTTTAAATAGTAAAAAAAATAGTCTTGATTAAAGCCTTTGTATTTTCTAAGGCTATCTTCTAAGAAAAGCCAAAACTCTTTTAGTCTAGTTTTATATGATTCTTGAGAGTGAATTTTATACCAGTTTAGATACTCTTTAAAATGTTCAGTATCTTCACTATTTCTTTTAGGTAGTTTGGGCATTAAAAGGGTATAAACTTTTTCATCAAAATAAAAGCCCATAATATTTATAGCTTCATATAAGGATTTATTTTTGCTTTGCTTTTGTTTTGTGTTGAAGTAGTAATACTCTTCATAATCACTATA
The DNA here is from genome assembly GCA_048268245.1 of Arcobacteraceae bacterium. Classification (GTDB taxonomy): domain Bacteria; phylum Campylobacterota; class Campylobacteria; order Campylobacterales; family Arcobacteraceae; genus Arcobacter_B. The sequence goes on along the minus strand of JBLWVX010000044.1, from coordinate 4,566 downwards.
GTCTTTTATACTTTTGTTATACTCTTCTTCTAAAAACTTAGCAATTTTAAATCTCAACTTATCATATCTATTTTTAACAGTACGATAATTAAGGTCTAATTGTTTACTACATTCATTGGCATTTATATTATCACAGAAGTTTTTTATTATAAGAGTATCAGTATGTAGTTTTTTTAGTGAGTATTTTTTATTGCATTTTTTGCATTTAATGTAATTTTTTTCAATATGATAAAAAGTGTTATTGTTGCAGTTTTTACAATTCATAAAAACATTTTAACACTTTTTATCAAAGTTATAGTTTATAAGACAAGCTTAAAAGCTTGTCCATTCATCTTCATCATTTTAAGAGTCTTTAACCTCTTTAGTTGTTAATTAGAATTATTTGTATTTTGTTTTGGTGAAGTTTCTACTTCATACTTTTTACTTGTTGTAGTATCGCTTGAAGTTAATTCTTTTGCCTGAACTTCATCTTTACCTACAAACTCTTTTGAGTTTGCGTTTTCAACTACAAGTTTAGCAATGTTATCAGTTTGAACAGCTACATTTACAGTATTTGCTTTATTAATAGCATTAACTTCTTTGTCAATCTCTGTCATAGTTTCAGTAGTTTTATTTGCTAAAGATTGTTCTTGAGAATTTAATTATATGTCAAAAATATCTTAATTTTTCCTAAAAATACATAAGAAATAAATAAAATTAGAATAGATTTATAATAGTTGAGTTAAACTACATAAAAATGAATAAGTATTCATATTAAATAAAATAGATTATAAAAGGAACAAATATGTGTACAGATTGCGGATGTTCAATAACTGACCACCATCATCATGATCATGATCACTCTCATAGAGATAGCCAAAGTCATCAAGCTGCCCATGAAACTTTACATCATAATCCACAGTTAAATGATAGTAAAACAGTATCAGTAATAAAAAAGATTTTAGATAAAAATGACCATGAGGCATCACATAACAGAGCCCATTTTGATAAACAAGGTGTATTAGGTATCAATCTAATGTCAAGTCCAGGAAGTGGTAAAACTACACTTTTAGAGCATATGTCTGATTTAGCAAACTTTAAATATGGTGTTGTTGAAGGTGATTTAGAAACTAACAGAGATGCAGATAGATTAAAAGCTAAAGGAATTAAGGCTACTCAAATTCAAACAGGTTCAGCTTGTCACTTAGATGCATTTATGGTTCATAAAGGTTTACATGATATGCCTTTAGATGACTTAGATGTTTGTTTTGTAGAAAATGTTGGAAACTTAGTATGTCCTGCTTCTTATGATGTTGGAACACATTTAAATATTGTACTTGTATCAGTACCTGAAGGTGAAGATAAGATTGCTAAATATCCTGTTATGTTCAGATGTGCAGATTTGATTTTGATCACTAAAACAGATTTACTTCCTCACTTCCAATATGATGTAGAAAAAGAGAAATCTGAGGCTAGAAAACTAAAACCAAATGTTGATATTTTAGAAGTAAACATTAATGACAAAGAATCAATTCAAAGAGTTATTGATTGGATTGAATTTAAAAGAAAGATGAGATAAGGCTATGTGTTTATCAATTCCTTCAAAGATTAAAAGTATAGATGAAGAAATGAACACTTGTGTAGTTGATACTATGGGAGTTGAAAGAAGTGCTTCTTTAGATTTAATAGATCAGCCTGTAAAAATAGGGGATTATGTATTATTACATATAGGTTTTGCTATGAATAAGATAGATGAGGAAGATGCTTTAGAGTCATTAAAAGTCTATCAAGAAATCATAGATAAAATGGAAGAAAATGACAGGCTTGCAGCAATAGAAGAGGCAGAAAACTGTCCTAATCGATAAGTAGAGAATTATGGAAAAAGAACTAGAACTAAATGATTTATATGATGGATTTAGAAACCCTGAGGTTATGAAAGCTTATGCAAAGCTAATAGAAGAAGATGCAAGTAAGTTAGATAAAACTATAAATATTATGGAAGTTTGTGGAGGACATACTCATACTATTATGAAGTATGGAATTCCACAACTTCTTCCATCTAATATAAACTTTATTCATGGACCAGGATGTCCTGTATGTGTAATGCCTAAAGATAAAATTGATAGTGCATATGCACTTGCTATGCAAGAAGATATTATTTTAGTTACATTGGGAGATATGATAAAAGTTCCTGGCAGTAATGGAAGTTTACAAGATGCAAGAAGTAAAGGTGCTGATGTAAGATTTGTATATTCACCTATGGACTGTATTAAAATTGCAGATGAAAATCCATCTAAAATAGTAGTGTTTTTTGCTATTGGTTTTGAAACAACAACTCCTATGACATGTTCACTTTTAAAAACAGTAATAGCTAAAGATATAAAGAATTTATATTTCCATGTAAATCATGTAACTGTTCCAGAAGTTATGGAAGTTCTAGTTCAAAGTGATGATTGTAAAATAGATGCTTTTTTAGGACCTTCTCATGTATCTGTAATAAGTGGTTCAAAAATCTATGAGCCATTTCCTAAACAATATAATAAACCAGTTGTAGTAAGTGGTTTTGAACCTGTTGATGTTATGCAGTCTATTCATATGCTTATAAAACAGTTTGTTGAAAATAGAAGTGATTTAGAGGTTGAATATAAAAGACTAGTTTCTTTTGAAGGAAATCTAAAAGCTCAAGAGATGATTGATACATATTTAAAGAAAGTTACATTTAAATTTAGAGGAGTTGGAGAAGTTCCTTTAAGTGGATATGATTTAAAAGATGAATTTGATAAATATAATGCAAAAATAATATATGAAAAAATCTTACCAAAAGAGACTCCAAAAGAGAATAAAGCTTGTAAGTGTCCAGAGATTTTAAAAGGTGTGGCAAAACCAACTGACTGTAAAATATTTGGAAATGTGTGTACTCCAACAAATCCAGTAGGTTCATGTATGGTAAGTAGTGAAGGTGCATGTGCTGCATACTATAAATATGGTAATCTCTTAAAATAAAAAGTAAAGGAAATAGATGAAAAAAGTTACACTAGCCCATGGAAATGGTGGAGCAGAAAATCAAGAGTTAATCTCAAAAGTATTTTATAAAGCTTTTGAAAATGAGATATTATCAAAAAGTGAAGATGCTGCTATTATTGATAATGGAAGATTAGCTTTTACAACTGATTCTTTTACTGTAAGTCCTATTTTTTTCAATGGAGCTGATATCGGAAAACTATCTATTTGTGGAACTTGTAATGACTTGGCAATGATGGGTGCTAAACCTAAATATCTTACATGTTCTGTGATAATAGAAGAGGGTTTTGAGATTGATAAGTTAGAAACTATTGTTGAAAGTATGAAAATAGAGCTTGAAAAAAATTGCGCTACTGTTGTAAGTGGTGATACAAAGGTAGTGCCAAAAGGTAGTGTTGATAAGATATTTATAAATACAACTGGAATAGGTGAGGTTCAAAAAGAGGGTATTAGTTCAAATAAAGTATCTACTGATGATGTAATTATTGTAAGTCGTGATATTGGAGCTCATGGGGCTACTATTTTTGCTTCAAGAGAAGGTATGGATATGAATACTGATTTGAAAAGTGATTGTGCTTCTTTATGGCCACAAGTTGAAGCTTTAATAAAAGAAAACATAAACATAACAGCTTTAAGGGATGCTACAAGAGGTGGACTAAGTGCTGTTTTAAATGAATGGGCAGTTCAATCTGATGTGTGTATTGAAGTAAATGAAGAATCAGTTCCTGTAAAAGATGAGGTTAAAGGTTTATGTGAGCTTTTAGGCTTTGAGGCTATGAGTTTAGCAAATGAAGGAACTTTTGTATTGGCTGTAAAAAAAGAAGATGCACAAAAAGCAATAGAAGTTTTAAAAGCTTTTGAAAATAGCTCAAATGCTTCTATAATTGCAGATGTTACAAAACAGTATGATAAAAAAGTAGTTTTAAACAGCCCTTGGGGAACTAAAAGATTTTTAGAGTTACCAACAGGTGAACTACTTCCTAGAATTTGTTAGAACTAAGTGCATTTCTATGCACTCTTTAGTTTTTTGCTTCTTTTTAACAGAATTTATTTTTGTGCTAAAAAAGAAGACATAAAATGAAATAGGTCCCTTTCAAAGTGGGACACTTTTAAAGGAAATATTAATGCACGAATATAGTATAGTTCAATCCTTACTAGAGTCATGCGAAGAGCATGCAAAACAAAATGAAGCAAAAGAAGTTACAAAAGTAGTAGTAAAAATCGGTGTTTTATCAGGAGTTGAACCTGATTTATTGAAAACAGCTTTTGATACTTTTAAAGAGCATACCATTTGTCATAATGCTGACTTTATTATGAATATTCAAAAAATAATGATTGAGTGTCATAATTGTAATACTCAATCAGAACTTGAAAAAAATGAATTTTCCTGTCCAAAGTGCGATAGCACGGATATAAAAGTCCTTGATGGTGAGGATATGTATTTAATGTCCCTTGAAATGGAATAAGCTATAAGCCCTTAAAATAGGGATTTTTAAAAATAAAAATAAGAAATCTTTCTAAAATGTAGTATATTTTCACTTCATCTGTAGTATAAATTTCTTTACA
>JBLWVX010000043.1:0-18010 GCA_048268245.1 Arcobacteraceae bacterium | reverse complement strand
AGTTACAAGCAAGTGTTAAGGCTGAACTTAAAGATTTAGCTAATAACTTTGTTATTTACAATCAGTCTACTTACTAAGATTTAATCTTAGACCTATTTATTTAAATCAAAACATGGCAAAAGTGGTCTTCCCAAACCACTTTTGCTTCCCAACCTACTTATAATTTGCTTTTACTAATAAACTTTTTTATATAATACACCTATAAAAAGAAACATCAGGATATTTTATGCAAGACAAACTTTTAGAAGAGAATGAAAACTATAAAAAAATTGAAAAAGTTATAAAATATATTGATGAAAATTTCAAAGAACAACCCTCTATTGATACGATTGCTTCATATATTGGAATGAGTAAATATCATCTGATTAGAGTTTTTAAAGAGTATGTAGGGGTTACTCCTATTCAATTTTTGCAATCTGTAACTTTGAATTATGCAAAAGAACATTTAAAAGAATCAAAATCTATTTTAGATAGTGCTTTAGATATGGGTCTTTCAAGTCCAAGTAGACTTCATGATTTATTTGTAAATATAATAGGTGTTACACCAAAAGAGTATAAAGAATCAGGGAAAAATGTAAAAATTACTTATGGTTATGGTTCTACTCCTTTTGGAGAAGCTTTAATTGCTTTTACAAAAAGAGGAGTTTCTTATCTTGGTTTTGTTGATAATGACAAAGAAGCTATTTTTAACAGATTTAAAGAGATTTGGGAAAAAGCTGAGCTTATAAAAGACGATGAAAAAGCCCAAGAGTTCTTAAACAATATTTTTGTAGAAAAGAAAAAGTTTGATTTATATGTAAAAGGAACAAATTTTCAAATAAATATTTGGAAAGCTTTACTTAATATCCCAAATGGAACAATTGCAACTTACCAAGATATAGCAAATAGTATAAATAAACCAAAAGCAGTAAGAGCAGTTGCTAGTGCAATTGGTTCAAACCATATAGGGTATTTAATTCCTTGTCATAGGGTTTTAGCAAAAAGTGGTGCTATGAGTGGTTATAGATGGGGAATTGAAAGAAAGAAAATTTTAGTTGCTTATGAGGCTTTAAAAAAAGAAGATTAAGTTCTATAAAAATAAATGGGAGTTTTGTAAATATCTTTTGCTTCTATTTTTTTTCTAAATTTTATATTTTTAAATGCAAAAGTACTACTGATTATTTCTGTGTTTATTGTTTCATCAAAAAGTTTATCTTCAAGTTTATTCATACCTTCAGGAAAAAGATAGCAAATTAAAAGGGCATCTTTTAAATCTTCTTTGAGAAAATCTTTTCTATAAATCTCAAGGTTTTTAATTTTAAAAATGAATCTTAGTATTTTTGAAATGACATATGGAAAGAAGGATAATTCATATGCTATAACTTTTTTTTCTGGCAAGTTTATTGCTAAAAAAATAGCTAAACTTCCAAAGCCAGAACCCAAATCTATGACTGTATCATAAGTTGATTTTTTACTTTGCTCTAAAATCTCTAAAGCTACTTTTTTAGAAGAAGGCATTGGCGAAATACCTATTTTTAAAGAATGCAAAGCAATTAATAGTACAATAGTTAATAGGATTATTAATAAGTATAGTTCAAACATAGACTACATTATATATAAATTTAGCTATAAAATCCACAGGCTGTTCTGTATTGGGCTTCATTTTTAGGGCAAATCACACATTTCTCTTGAAATCTTGATAAATCTCTTTTTTGTGTGCAAATAGGGTTTTTTTAAGCAGAATAAGAAACATTTGCTACAGGGTCATATGCTAAATCATTAATTATATATAAAGGAGTATGTCTATTTTTAGCGATGCATCTTCTTACATTTGAGAAAGGAAATTTACTTAAAGTAGTTATATCATTTAATTCTCTTGAATTTTGTGCTTTTAATATTAATACGTGTTCTTCTTTTGTAACTTTTATCATACTCTTTAAATACTTTTTTAATTTTGTGGAATTTTATTTAAAAAGAGTATGAAAAAAGTATCATAATTTATATTTATTTAGTATTTTCAATTAAGTCTAAAACGATTTTTTGTACTTCTTGTGCTTCATTTACTAAATCAGGATTTATATCATCTATTAGCTGAACGATAGAGTTCATTGAAATATATGTTTGATTGTCTTTTGAATATACTGATATTTTACAAGGCATAATTGTAGATAAAGTCATATCACTTTCTAAAAAAAGTTTTGCGAAATTTGGATTACAAATATCTAAGATTTGACACTCTTCATTAAACTCTACGCCTTTTGATTCTAATGTTTTAGCAACATTATGAATATGTAATACTCCAAATTTATAATCAGATATTTTTTCTTGAATCTCATTTACAACTTCTTGAACACTTTTATTTGATGTTTCTGTATAAACCATTATTAACCTTTATTTTTTAGTGTAGTTTTCTTTTTATTTATGAATGACGTAGTATAGTATATCTCTCTTAGAAATAAAATTAAAGATATGATAAAAGACAACATTGCTATTATAAATAAACTAGCGATAAATAAAGAGTCCTCAAATTTAAATAAAGCACTTAAAAACATTGTTACAATAACCATTGCAATTAAAAGACCAGTACTTGTACAAAAGAAAATAGAGTAGTTTATGTTTTTCATTCTACTAATTAAAAACTTCCTTCTATCTTTATATTTCTCTTTTGCTTTTTGTTCATCTTCACTGTTTTTCTGATTGTCAATAAAATTATCGATTTTTTCTAATTTATCTATAATCCTTGATAATCTTCCTGTAAAAACATTTAAAAGACCAGCAACTCCTGCTAATAAAAAAACAGGTGCTACAGCTAATTGTATTAGTTGAGCTACTGTATTTACAGTATTTAGACTTTCTATTGACATATTTTCACTTTTTTATTTTATTTTACTATTTAAAAATTAATTAGTATTTAATAAAACAATATATATAACTAAAGTTTAAAAAGAAGGTACAATTATGGAAACAATAACTTTAGAATATACAGATGTGTTTGATAATAATAAAATAAAAACAATAAGTTTTGAAGAATCAATGATAAAAGAGAGTTTTAATAAAGAATCACTATTTGCATCACTTGTAGATGGTCAATCAATGCAACCTTTGATTACACACAAAGCAATTATAGTTACTGATGTATCAAAAAAAGATTTACTTCATGAAAATAACTATTTAATTTATTATGAGAATAGAATGTGGATTAAAAAATATGACGATAAATTAAAATTATTTGTGTCAATAAATCCAAATTATAAACATTTGGTTTATAGTTTAAATGAGGTTCATATAGTAGGAAAAGTACTTTTGTATAAAAATTACTAGAAAAAGTTTATTTTTCTTTATAAAAGGTTATTTTTTAAAACCTAACTTAGAGAGTTTATAGTAAGATATTGTCATATAAGGAAAAATAAATAAGATGCTAGATGAAATTTTTTTAGGTACATTAACTATACTATATGTTGAAAATGATGAAGAATTAAAAAAAGAGTTTCTTGAAAAATTTGAAGCACTTTTTAAAACGGTTATTACATCAAGTAGTGTAGATGAAGCAATAAGTAGTTTTGATAATGCAAAGAAAAACAATAATGATATTGACATTATAGTTAGTGAAGCAAATATTTCTGAATGTTCTGGGTTAAGCTTACTTTCTCATGTAAGAAAAGAACATAAAAACCTTCCTTTTATCTTTTTTACAGATATACAAAATACAGATATAGATGTACTTCTAACCTCTTTAAGACAAGATGTAACAGCTTATTTTATGAAACCTCTAAAAATAGATGAAATTTTAATAAAAATAGAAGATGTATGTAAAGTAAAAAAAAGAGAAGATGAAATTGAATCTGAACAAAATGAAGTTGAAGAGTATTTAAGAATAATTAATAAAGTTGCATTGGTATTTATTTTTGATGTAAATGGAACAATAGTGTATGTAAATGACTTTTTAAAAGAAGTAGTTAAATGTAGGGATGAAGAGATTTTAGGGCATGATTATAAAGCAATATATCATCATGAAATGCCTAAAAAAGTTCTTAAAAGCCAATGGGAACTTATAAATGAAGGTGAAAAATGGGATGGTAAGATGAAGTATATTACTAAAGATAGCGCAATCTTTTATACAAATGCTTCAATTATTCCTGTTTTTGGTAAAAACGAAAATGAAGACATAAAAAAGTTTATAAGTGTAAACTTCCTTACAACTAAAGAAGAAAATGAAAAAAGAAAGTATAGAAAAAAAGTTTTATACAATCTTCAAGAAACAAAAAGAGTTTATCAAGTAGCACAGCAAAAAATAGATGAACTAAACCAATATTTAAAAAGATATGATGGTTATGATAAAGTAGAAGAGTATCTTAATAAACAAGTAAAAGATAATAAAGAGAAATATGAAGAACTACAAAACTTAGAAAATAGGTTAAAAGCTAGTAAAAGAAGATTTGAACAGTTGACATTTGGTGTAAATGATAAAATAAATAAAATCTCAATTATGACTAGTGATATGAAAGATATAGAGTTAAAAGCTACAAAAAAGATTGATAAAGTAATAGAAGAAATTAAAGTAAGAGAATCATATATCCATAGAATAAAAGAAGAAATAGAAGAAAAAGCTACAAAGATTAAAGACTTAGAGGATGTTGTAAAACATAGAACAGAGCAATTAGTAGAGAAGAAAGGTTAAGTAAGTGTTTAATTATGCATTTTTAAAAAAGCTTGATATTTTATATATTGAAAGTGATGAAAAAGATAATAGTTATTTAACTGAAATGCTTTGTAAGCAGTTTAGAAATGTAATATCTGAAAAAAATGGTAAAGATGGGCTAGATAAATTTAAAAAAAATAAAGATGAAAACTTTGAACTCGATATTGTTATTGTTTCTGAAAAGCTTGATGATATGTCAGGACTTGAAGTCTTAAAAGCAATTAGAGAATTAAATTCAAATATCCCTATAATTATAACAACTAATAAAATAGAAATAGAACCTCTTTTAAAAGCAATTGATTATCAAGCAACAGATTACTTACAAAAACCCATTAATGCAAAAGATTTAGTTTTTAGTGTTGAAAATATTTGTCAAAATAAATATCATGTAAAACTTAGAGTCCAAGCTCAAAAAGATTTAGAAGATATAATTGAAGTTATTAATGAAGTTGCTTTAGTTATAAAAACAAATGAAAATGGAAAAATAAACTTTGCAAATAGTTATTTTAGTGAGATTTCAAATTATAGTGTAGATGAACTAGTTGGCAGTAGCTATGAGATTTTGAAAGATGAAGGTACTAATAAATTAATTTTTGATGAAATGTGGCAAAAAGTAAAAGAGGGCGAAATTTGGGAAGGAAAACTTAGGTTTATTTCAAAAAATGAAGAGTTTTTCTACGTATATTTGACTGTTGTGCCTGTTATTGATAAAAAAAGATTAAATATAAAAGAGTATATGTGGGTAAGTTTTCTTGCAACTCAAGATGAGTTAGAGCAAAAAAAGTTTAAGAAAAAGGCTGCACAAAATATTCAAGCAAATAGACGTATAAATACACAAGCAAGAGAAAAAATTGATGAACTAATAAATAAACTTTCATTTTACAGAAATATTGAGACTCAAATTAAAAATGAAAAAGAAAGAAATGCTAAATTCTCTAATCAAATAATTTTTTATAAAAAAGAGTTAGAACAACTTGAAACTAAATTAAAAGAAACAAGTGAGAAAGCTAGTGTAAAAATTAAAAAAGTAATTGCTGATGAAAAAGTTACTAGAGAAAAGAAGGATAAAGCTGTAGATGAACTAAGAAGCTTAACTAAAGAGTTAGACTTAAAAAATAAAACTATAAAAGAATTAACAAATGAGCTTGATGATCAAGTAAAAACAATTGAAAAATTAATGGCATCTATTGAAAGAAAAGAAAATCAAATAGGAATTTAAAGTGGCAGAGAGTGGGGGATTCGAACCCCCGGTGCCGTTAAGCACGCCGGTTTTCAAAACCGGTACTTTCGACCAACTCAGTCAACTCTCTACAATTCTAAAAAAGTGGTGCGAATGGTGAGAATCGAACTCACACTCCGAAACCGGAATGGGATTTTAAGTCCCACGCGTCTACCTATTCCGCCACACTCGCACAGTGTATCTCTATAAGTGGTGGTGAGGGAAGGATTTGAACCTTCGAAGCCGTAGGCGGCGGATTTACAATCCGCAGGATTTGACCACTCTCCAACCTCACCGTTTTAAAGAGGTCGAAATTATAGTTACTTTTTTATTAATTTAAAATTAAATTTTGGAAATCTTGCTATAATTTTTGAAATCTTATTAAAATTAGGAGTTATTTTGATTAATAGACAAGAAGTTAGTGAAAGAATGAGTAGAATTGTAGAACATAATGGTGTTGTATATCTTGCAGGAATTGTATCTGATGATAAAACTTTAGATATTAAAGGACAAGCTGCAAGAGCTTTAGAGATAGTTGAGCAAAGATTAAATCAAATAGGTTCAAATAAAGATAGTATTTTAAGAGTAGAGATTTTTCTAAAAGATATTTATAGAGATTTTCAAGACTTTAATAATGTATGGGATGAGTGGGTTTCAAAAGAGAATCCTCCAGCAAGAGCTTGTGTTGAAACAAATATGGCAAGTACAACTACTTTAATTGAACTAATAGTAACAGCAGTTAAAAGTTAAGTATAGTACTTAACTTTTAGTTTTTGATTTATAGATGTCTTTGTCTTATAATACAGTTCTTACCATTTGTTTTAGCACTATAAAGTAATTTATCTGCTTCATGTAGTGTAAAATCTAAATTAGTTTCATCTTTTTTCTTTGCAAAGCCTGAACTAATAGTATATTTTATTTTATGACCTTGATATACAAGAGAATCTTCTTCAATAGATTTTCTTATTTTTTCACTAAGTTCATAAGCCTCATTTTCTCCTAGGTCATAGTAAACTATAGCAAACTCTTCTCCTCCAAGTCTTCCAAATACATATTTACCATTTAAAAGCTCATTTACTTTACTTGAAAAGTGTTTTAATATTTCATCTCCTGCTGCATGACCATATGTATCATTTATAGTTTTAAAGTTATCAATATCAATCATTAAAACTGTTAAATTTTTTTGTGTTTGAGATGAAAGATTAAATAATTTATTTGCCTCATTAAAAAACATTCTTCTATTGTTTATTCCTGTTAACTCATCTGTTTGTGATAAATATTTCAGTTTTGCATTATAGTCTTTTAACTTTTGAGTTTTTAAGTTAATCTCTTTTGCTAGTGTTCTATTGTAGTTTTGTAATATTTTAATATTTAAATAAATCAATAAAAAAAGTATCAATAAAATCGTAGTAGTTATAATGTTATAAAATACTACTGTTTCTCTTCCTTCTCTCACAAACTCTCTATCATTGCTTAATGCAAAAGCAACTATATGAGTCTTATCAAAACTATAAAATTCAACATAATTTATAATCTCATTATTTTTTTTAGAAGTACTTATTTTAATATTTTTTATGTAAACTGATTTTTTATTTATGTAATCAGGTAAATGACTTTTTTTACTTAATATCTTAATATTTTTAAATGATTTATCTAATTCTCTGATACTTTTTTCAGTTAATTCTTTTCCAGAATATAAATATCCATTTGGTTTTTGTATACTATCACTTGTTGAAATTTCATTTTTTGTAATGATAAAGTATCTGTTTTTATACTCTATAATCTCTTTTTTGAACAAGTTAGATATGTTTATTTTATTTGAAAAGTTTTTTATTAATTCAGATTCAAAGCTTTTTGTATCTTTTAAGAAGTCTGAGTTTATATAGGTTGAGTAAATAAATTTGTTATTGATATCTGTAAATAACATGAAATCAAGATTTAAATCTTCTAAAGTATTAGTAGCTTCTCTAAAATTTTCATTTATATAAGTGCTGTTTTTATCATTTATAAATTTGTATGTAGCATCCCAGTAAGCATAATCAACTGTTATGCTCTCAACCCTTGATAACTCACTATCAATAATTGTTAAAAAAGAGTTAACATTTTTTTTATTTTGATGGTCTTCTATTTCTTCAAATTTTGATGTAAAAAAACTATAACTAAAAATATAAAATGCAACTACAACTATACAAATAAAAAAAACAGCTAAATATGAGTTTGTTTTAAGAAGTAAAGTTTTCATTCCTAATGTTCATGTTTTTTTATATTTGAAATTATATTATTATATATTCTTTCATACTCTTCATGAGGCATGCTATCTTCCTCTATGACAGCTAAGATATTTTGAAGTTCAACTAAAAATGATTCCATTTCTTTTATTGCTTCAATATCATCTTTTGTTTCAACACCTTTTTCAAGTAGTGCATGAAGATCTTCTATATAATGTTCTACTTCTGGAATCATACCATTTTCTACTAGGTCTTTTAGTTTATTTTTTATTTCTGACATTAATAATCCTTTATTTAATTCATTATATAATATTTTTTATAAATTGTTATATAACTAGTTTAAGAAGATTTAGTGTACAATTTTTTATTATTATTTAAGGTAGTTATTTGAGAAAAAATATTATTTTACAGTTTGTTGTTATGGTTGTTTTATTGGCAATTATTATTACCGCATTAAGTCTATATAATTTGAGAAATATTGGTATTAAATCTGCAATTCATAATGCTCAAGCTATTTCCGAAGTTGTAAAAAGTGGATTAACTTCTCATATGTTAAACAACAATATGCATCAAGTAGATACTTTTATAGATTCTGTATCTAATATGAACAATGTAAAAAATATTTGGTTAGTTAGAGGTAAACCAGTAAATAAGCAATTTGATAGAATTGACAAATCAAAATTACCTAAAGATGCACTAGATAAAAGTGTATTACTAACAGGTAAAATGCAGTATAAAATTGAAGAGACTTTCACAACTACTTCAGTTAGAGTTACAATACCTTATAATGCAGTTGCTATTAAAAATATTGATTGTTTAAAGTGTCATAATGTAAACCCAGGGGAAACTTTAGGTGCAGTATCTTTAGAACTTGATATAAGTGCATTAAAGCAAATTGGAATAGAATCAATTTATATTATTACATTAGTTGTATTTTTTGCTATCTTAATTATAGTATATCTTTCAAGAAGAATTTTAAAACCATATATAATTTTATTTGAGAAGTTTAGTGTAAATATAAATAATGCTGTTCAAGGAAAATTTAAAAAGATTTCAATACCAACAGGTCTTACTAAAGATATGCTTTCATTAACAGATGAATACAATAAGTTAATGGTTAATTTTAAAGATACATCAATTGATATTGAACAAAAACTACATGGTTTTATTGGTTATAAAACAGGACAACATGGAAAAGATCCTTTAAATGAATCAAAAGAGATTATTGATAATCTATCGAATCTTTATCAGTTCAAAAAAGAGATAGAACTTGATGATTCAAGAGATGAAATATATCAAAGACTATCGCAAGTATTCTCAAATAAATTTAACTTAAAAGCTTTTAATTTTATTGAGATTGAAATGACTAAGAATAAAATGACTACAGTTATTCAAAAAGGTGACATGTTCTGTTGTAAAACTACTTTAAAAGAAACACCTGAAGTTTGTAGAGCTGCTAGAACTAAAAATGATGTTATTTCAATGGACTTTCATAATACTTGTCCATATTTTGAGAAAGAAAACCTTTTTTATTATTGTACAAATGTTGCAATTAGTAAAAATGTAAATCTTATTATAAACTTTGTATTTGAAAATAAAGAGGACATAGAAGAGTTAAAAAAACAAATTACATTTATAAAGAGTTATATAAATGAAGCAGCACCATCATTAGAGGTTAAACTTTTAATGAAAGCACTTCAAGAATCAGCATTTACTGATGGTTTAACTGGACTTTATAATAGAAAATTTTTAGAAGAACATACTAAAAAACTTATTCCTTATGCAAAAAGAGAAGAGATTAATATTGGGGTATTAATGCTTGATATGGATCACTTTAAAGCAGTGAATGATGAATATGGTCATGATATTGGAGATAAAGTATTAAAAGAATTAGCAATAATTTTAGATGATAGTGTAAGAGAATCAGATTTAGTTATTAGATATGGTGGAGAAGAGTTTATTGTTCTTTTAGTTGGTGTAAACTCAGAAATAGATGCTTTAAATGTTGCAAATAAAATTTCTCAAAAAGTAAGAGAAAATGAAATTGAAGTATATGCAGGAGCTAAACTTAAAAAGACAATTAGTTTAGGTTTATCAATGTTCCCTCAAGATTCATCAAACTTTAATTCTGTTGTTAAAAATGCAGATATTGCATTGTATGAAGCAAAAAGTACAGGTAGAGATAAAGTTGTAAGATTTAAAGAAGATCAGGTATCTAGTGTAGATTTATTTTAGTTTAAACTAAGGATAAACCTTAGTTAAACTAACTTTTCTTTTGAGATAACTATACCATCATTATCAGCATAAATATAATCACCTCTATTAAAAGTTAAACCTTCGAAGCTTATTTCTTCACCTCTTGAAGATTGAGTTTTATCAAAATTTCTTAATGGGCAAGTACCGATTGCGAATAATCCAACATTAATATTTTTAGTTTCATCGGTATCTCTTACATATCCATTTAAAATAATAGCCTTCCAGTTGTTTTTTGCTGCAAATGCCATAAGTTTGTCACCTACAACACCAAAAAATTCTTGTCCATTATCAACAACTACAATTCTACCTTCACCATCTTCATCCCTTAGCATTTCTAAAAGTCTAAAGTTACTCTTATCAAGTTTTACTGTTTCAATTTGTCCATAAAATCTTTTTAATCCACCATAGTTTTTAAATTTTGGTGATAAAATTTGTAATTCTTTATCTTGATTTTCATCACATAAATCAGCTGTGTGTATATTCATATATTCTCCTTAACATTTTCTTCCCCATAAACGCAATATTAGTAGAAAAAAATGTAGAAAAAGTGTAAACATTAAAAAAACTTTAAAAAAAAATATTAATTTAAAAGAATAAGTAAAATAGTAACACTTGTGACAAAAAATATCATATAGTTTACAGATAAATAAGTTATAATTTAAAAAAAATTATAAAAGGTATTACATGGATATTGCGTTGACTACTCCTGCCTTGTTATTTCCTGCTATTTCACTATTATTATTAGCTTATACAAGTAGATTTCTAACAACTGCTCAGTTAATAAGAGGACTTAGTGCTAATGCAAGAGATGGAAAAGTACCAAAATCATCAAAGCAAATAAAAAATTTGAAAAAAAGAGTTGATTTAATTAAACTTATGCAAATACTTGGGGTTTTATCTCTTCTTCTTTGTACATTTTCAATGTTTTTACTATTTTTAGAGTTTAAAACATTTGGAAATATTATTTTTGGAATTAGTTTGATTTTAATGTGTACTTCATTGATTACTGCAATCTTTGAAATATCTATTTCAACAGGTGCAATCGAAATAGAACTTGAAGGTATTAAAAAATACTCAAAAGGGCATAAGAAAAATAAAGATAATGATTTAGAGCAAAAAGAAGTACAAACAGGAATCCTTACAGAACAAAAGAAAGAAGAAAAATAAAGTATGAAAAAATTTACAATACAAACTATGTTTGAAATGTTAGAGTATTTACAAGAAACTTTAGAAAAAAATAGTGAAGCACAAATAGAAGTTTTGAACCCTGATTTTGGAGTAAATTTATATGCAGGTGAAAAAATAAAGCTAGATGAAGAGTATGTTTATCATTCATATAAATCTTGGAGTGATTTGAGTGAACTTTTGTATTGTAAACTTTTAACACCTGTTATTAAATCAAAATACACAGTGATACTAAGATTTGTTAAGATAAACAAAAATGAATCTTTTCATAATACTAAACTTGAAGATATCAGTGAAAAGTATGGTCAAGAATCTACTTTTTTTAGAATAAATAAAAACGAAGAACCAGCTTTTTTATATTATTATAAACAAGCTCTTTTAAATGCAAAGTTAAAAGAGAAAAAAACTATATTAAATTTAGGGATAAATAAAGCAGATGAGTTTGACTTAATTTCTAAACTTTTACAAAAAGAAGATTTATTAGAAAAACAATTTATTGGTATTGACTTTTCCAAATCTGCAATAAGTTATTCAAGACAAAGGTTTACATCAGAGAATTTCAAATTTTATGCCCATGATATAAATGATTTAAAAAGCTTAAATCTAAAGAAAGCTGATTTGATTATTTCTATTGGTACACTACAAAGTACAACTTTAAATTTTAAAGAGCTTTTTATGGATATTTTCCAAAATCATCTTGAAGAAAACGGGGCTATAATTTTAGGCTTTCCAAACTGTAGATGGCATGATACTCAGATGATTTACGGTGCAAAAGCTGCTAATTATTCTTTTTCTGAGCAATCAGTGTTATATAAAGATGTATATTTTTGTAAAAAATATTTACAACAGAAAAAATATAGAGTTACGCTTACAGGAAAGAATTATCTTTTTTTAACTGCAACATCAATAAAGAAATAAAATGTTTGTTTATTGCTACGTTTTTATGTTACAATTTATTAAATTTAACCAAGGAGTGTATTATGCCTAGTAAACACATTGAAATTAAAACATTTAAATTAGCTCATAGTTCAGATGATACTGTGAAAATTGAGCACGTTGAAAAACCATATGGTGAGTATAGTAGTCCTGTTGTTAGTATTGCTATTTATTCTCACGGTAAAGAAAAAACAGCAGAAGTTGAAATTCCTTATGAAAATATCGAGGAGTTTTTTAAAGCTTTAAATGAATCAATTGCTATGTGTGATTCTATTCCTAGAAATGATCTTCATGGTGAACTAAACGCTAACATTGGTGGCGGAGCTTAAAACTTTATAAATTTTACTTATAACAATTATAATAAATTTATTGTTAACCAATCTTGGATATAATTTTTCAAAAATTATATCTAGGAGCTAACTTGACAAAGTCAAACTTTTTAATTTTACTCTCTTTTATCACAGCTTCCATTGCAACAATGGGTAGTCTTTTTTTCTCAGAGGTTATGCAATTTGTACCATGTAGTATGTGTTGGTATCAAAGAATTTTTATGTATCCTCTCGTATTAATATTTTTAGTAAATACACTTTATCCGGATAATAAAGTCTTTAAATATGCAATGCCAATAGTAATTGTTGGATTGTTATTTGCTATTTATCATAATTTACTAATGTTTGGAATTATTCCTGAAAGTGTTGTTCCTTGTGTTCAAGGTGTACCTTGTTCAACTGAGTATATTAATTGGTTAGGTTTTATAACTATTCCATTTTTATCACTTAGTGCTTATTCTATTATATTTATCTTACTGTTAATGTATAAAAAGGAATTAAAGAATGAAAAATAAATCAGTAGTATTTATATCAATTTTCGTAATAGTAGTGGCTTTTATAGCAATGATGTTTTTTTATCAACAAAAAACAACAAGTAGTATTGAAAAACTATCTCATACAGATGCTCCTTTTATTAGAGAGCACTCTACAAAATTTGGGGACAATAAAAAAGGTGTGTATGTAGTAGAATTTATTGATCCTGAATGTGAATCATGTGCTTTATATCATAAGGTAGTAAAAGAACTTTACAGAAATTACTATGAAGATATTCAAATAGTAGTAAGATATTTAGATAATCATACTAATTCAAAATTTACAATTAGAATTTTAGAAGCTTCTAAAAATCAAAATATGTATCAAGCTGTACTTGATAAGATCTATGAATCTCAACCAATTTGGGCACAACATAATAATGAAAATCCAGAGTTATTATGGAGAGAATTAAAAAAAGTTCCTTCGTTAGATGTGGAAAAATTAAGAGCTGATTTTGAAAATACTAATGTAGATAAAATCGTTAAAATTGACAGAGAAGATGCTACAAAATTAGGTGTTAGAGGTACTCCTACACTGTTTGTAAATGGTGAAAAACTTCAAAGGTTATCTTATCAAGATTTATTTGATTTAGTAGAATCGAAACTTTTTAAATAGAAAATGTTTAGAATAATATTTTTTATCTTTTTTAGTTTACTTTTCGTAAAGGCTGATAGTATAAATATCGGTCTTTATGACCTTGATTAAAAAGTAGCAAATGAAAAAATAGTAAAAAGACTTATGAAATTTAAAAGTAAATGTTACTAACTATTATGATGAGAAGACTATTTAACTAATAATCTAAACCTTTTCAATAAAAACACAGAATATTTTTTATTTTAAAAGATTGTACAGATAATCATATTCAATATTTACATTTAGTAAATAAAACTTCAAAAATAGATTCTTATTAAAAGATATTATAAAGAAACAAATAATAAACATATAAAAGATTATGCAAACTTTAATAAACACAAAAAGATTTTAAGTGTTGTTCGTTATCAAACAGTAGAATCATATTGATAAAACAACTTATAAAGAAGCAGGTGAATTTTATAAAAAGTATGAAAAGTATTTTTATGAATTAGTAAAGTTTATTTTTGTATCAGTTAATAAATTATGTCTTATAGGTATAGATTATATAGTAAAAAGATTAAGAAAAAGAGTGTATACTACTAAAAGTAATAAAGTTAAATATTAAAGGAAGCAGGGTATGTCATTTTTAGAAAACCTAAAAGAGTTTTTTACTATTGCAAAGCAAACAAATTTTGATTTAGCACAAGTTTATGCACAAACACCAAACGGAGTTTATAGTGCTAGTTTAGTCTTATTAGTGATTTTATTAGTTGTTCTATTTTTTATTAGAAGATCTATTAAAATTTCTTCGGCTGTTAAATTGGCCTCACAAATTCAAAACTCAAAAGATATAAATGAGTATAATGAAAAACTTGATAAGCTAGCAGTTGAGTTACCAAAAAGAGGTGTTAAGGTTGCACAAACTTTAAATGCTCAAAAAAATGAGATTTTAGAAAAAGAGTTAGAACTTTTAGAAGAATTAAATATCAAAGAAAAGATTGATAAGTATACACAAATAGCTTCAAAGTATGAGTTAATTGCAAAAAACTCAAAGAAATATGCTATGAATGAATTAACTTCTTATTATGAAGAAACAGCAAAAAAATTACTTGAGATAAATCTTGTAAATGATATTAATTCATACAGTAAAGATGCTGCTTTTAATGAAAGTGATGTTGAGTTTGTTAATAGTATAGTTAAATACGCAAATACTACATCTAATCCTGAAGATATTTTAAATCCATTGATTAATCAGATTAATTCTTACAGTTATGCATATAATTTAGATTTAGTTAAGTTCACAAAATCTTTAACAAAAGATGAGTCACAGCAAGTTTATGAAAATTGTACTTCAAACTTAGAATTGGTTTTAACTTCAGGTGAACATAAAGTATCAGAAGTAGTTTTATCATACCTATTAGAAGAAAATAAAGAAGATGTTTATAACTATATTTCAACTTTAGAAAATAAGACTTATTTAGAAGATTTATATCACAATTTATTTGCAAAAAAAGATGATATTGATTTAGATTTAGCTTTTGTTGCAAATGAAACAAAAACAGATGTAGATTATGCAAGTTTTATTGATAAAAAAATCACAGATAACTGGAAAGATTTAAAATTAATGAAACATATTATAAATGCTCCAAGAGTATTAGAAACAATTGGTCATGTTAGTTATAGATCTGTTTTAGAAAGAATTGAAAAACTTGAGACGCAAGAAGAAAACAATAAAACTATCTTAGATGCATTACAAACTGCTAGAAGAGCTGAGGCTTTAGCAAAAGAAGCTAAAGATATAGCAAGGTCTAAATAATATGGATGTTCTAACTTTAGTTTTAATACTTTTAATTATCTTTGCTGCTTATTTAATCTACAAGCAGTTTTCTCAAAAAACAGTAGTAAAACCAAGTGCTGTAAAAAAAGATGAAATAATAGAAGATTATAAACAAAAGTTAGAACAAATAAAAGCTGAGTATAAAAATGATGATCAAAGACTTAAAATAGAGAAAATGAAGTTTATAAAACAAGTTAATAATGAACTTTCAATGAATCTATTTTTTGATGAACATGAAGCAAAAAAGATAATACAAGATTTACTTAAATAATACTAATATTATTAATAAGCTGATATAATTCCACTTTTATTTTAGCATTTATGATTTATTAATCATTCTTAATTATAATTTTAAAAATCAAAATTTTAGGACTAATATGAAAAAAAACTTTTTAATTGCAGGTGCAATGACTTCGTTATTACTTTTTACAGGATGTGATACAAAAAGCTCAATTGATGAGAATATGGTAGCAAAGCCAACAAAAGATAAAAAAGTAGGTGAGAATTTCGATTCAAAAGAGTTTAAATTGACTACAGTTGATGGTGAAATAATAGAAGCAAGAACAACACTTACAGGGATTGATTTCAAGGATTATAAAGGAAAGGTTGTGTTAGTAGATATCTTTGCTACATGGTGTCCTCCTTGTATCAAAGGTATTCCTGATATGAATAAGTTAAAAGAAAAGTATGATGGAAAGTTTGAGATTATTTCTGTTTTATTCCAAGATAATAAAACTATAGAAGAGATGCAAGCTTTTAAAAAAGAACATAATATAAAATATCCTATTGCTATTGGTGATGTAAATGCAAAATTTGCTAAAGAGTTAGGAGAGGTTACAAAAGTTCCTGAATACTACTTATATGATAAAGATGGAAATTATATTAAGAAGTTTGTTGGTGAGACAGACAAATCTTTATTTGAAAGATATATAGATAAGGCTATAAACAACTAAATTGGAGAGTTATTAATTGAGATATGAAAATATGAGTTCATTTATTGTAATGGACATAGTTAGGGATGCTGCTGCTTTTGAAGATACTATACATTTTGAAATAGGGCAGCCAGATTTAAAACCTAGTGCAAAAGTTAAAAAAAAGCTATTAGAAGCTGTAGAAAATGATGAGTTTTCTTATACAGAATCAAAAGGTCTTGTAGAGTTAAGGAAAGAGATAGTTTCAATGTATAAAAGAAACTATAATGTTGATATAGATAAAGAACAAGTTATTTTAACACCTGGTACCTCAGGAGCTTTTTTAGTTGCTTATACTTTAACTTTAAAACATAATTATGTATTGGGTTTATCTGATCCTTCATATCCCTGTTATAAAAACTTTGCAAGTATGTTAGATATAAAGCCTTGTTTTATGCCTATTGATAAATCTACGGATTATGAATTAACTGTTGAACATTTAAAAGGTAAAAAATTAGATGCTCTTCAGATTTCTTCTCCTTGTAATCCAACAGGGAATATTTATAAAAAACAAAATCTAAAAGAGCTTATAAAGTATTGTGATGAAAATGATATATCTTTTATTTCTGATGAGTTATATCATGGTTTAACATATGAAAAAGATGCAAACACAGCTTTAGAGTTTAGTAATAAAGCTTTTGTAATAAATGGTTTTTCAAAATACTATTGTATGCCAGGATTAAGACTTGGATGGATTATAGTTCCAAAAGAGCTTTCAAGACAAGCAGAAATTATTGCGCAAAATATATTTATTTCTGCTCCTACACTATCTCAATATGCGGCACTAGAAGCTTTTGATGAAGAGTATTTACAAGAAGTAAAGTCTATTTTTAAAGAAAGAAGAGATTATTTATATAATGAACTAAGTGATATTTTTGAAATAGATGCTAAACCTGATGGAGCTTTTTATCTTTGGGCAAATGTATCAAAATACACAGATGATAGTTTTTCATTTGCTAAAGAGCTTTTAAACTCTATTCATATTGCAACAACACCAGGTATTGATTTTGGAGCAAATAAAACAAATCAATACTTAAGATTTGCATATACAAGAGATATAGAACATATGAAAGAGGGTATTCAAAGATTAAAAGAGTATTTAAAAACTAGATAGTTTTAAATTATAAAATCGGTAGTGTAAAAATAACTGTGTAAATTCAAAAAAGACAATTTATTAGATAGAATAGAAAACAACTATCTAGTAAATTTATTTAAAGGATTTACATTATGGGAATATTAAATAAAGAAGAACTGCGAAAACAAA
>JBLWVX010000042.1:0-18249 GCA_048268245.1 Arcobacteraceae bacterium | reverse complement strand
ACCAGTAATCATGTTCTTAACATAATCGGCGTGACCTGGACAATCTACGTGAGCGTAGTGTCTAGTTTCAGTTTCATACTCAACGTGAGAAGTAGCAATAGTAATTCCTCTTTCTCTTTCCTCTGGAGCATTATCAATTTGATCATAATCCATTGTAGCTTGACCATTTTTAAGCCCTAAACACATAGTGATAGCTGCTGTTAATGTAGTTTTACCGTGGTCAACGTGACCAATAGTACCGATATTTACGTGCGGTTTCGATCTTTCGAATTTTTCTTTTGCCATAAAATTCCCCTTCTAAAATTTGTGGTTATAGCCCTCTGAGTAGATAAGCCCATTGGCTTCTCTATTCAGAGGGGATTACTATTATTTGTTTTGTGACGTGTATTATATTTAAAAAATACTAAAATTAACTTTAATGGGAGTGTTTTTATATGTAGAGTTATAAAAAAATGTGCTTATAACTCAGCTCCCAGTAAACAATAAAATAAATGGAGCGGGAGACGAGACTCGAACTCGCGACAATCTGCTTGGAAGGCAGAGGCTCTAGCCAACTGAGCTACTCCCGCATCATTTACATGGTGGTGAGGGAAGGATTCGAACCTTCGAAGCCGTAGGCGGCGGATTTACAATCCGCAGGATTTGACCACTCTCCAACCTCACCGATACTAAAAAAATTTATTGTTCTGGTCAAGCGCTGGTCTTCAAGACTTACGCACGACAATTATTAAAATGGAGCTGGTGAAGGGACTTGAACCCCCGACCTGCTGATTACAAATCAGCTGCTCTAGCCAACTGAGCTACACCAGCACCAATGAATTTGAATGGTGGTTCGAGGCAGAATCGAACTGCCGACACAAGGATTTTCAATCCTTTGCTCTACCGACTGAGCTATCGAACCCTTTCAAATTGGAGTGAAAGTATACACACTAGTTTATTAATTTTCCCTTAAAGTAAAAACCAATCTTTTAAATTCTTCTCCTCTTTGCTTATATGAGTTAAATTGATCTAACGAAGCAGCCGATGGAGACAGCATTGCAACACTTTTTTCATTATGTGATTTATCTATTAAATTTACTGCCTTTTCTAAAAAATTACATTTATTAACAGCTATTTTATAATCATTTGATAAAGAAATCAGCTTATTTGTATTACTTCCAATTGCATAAATTGTAATATTGTAGCCTTTTATATGCTCAAAGAGTGGTTCTAAATCCGCTCCTTTATCATCTCCACCTAAAATTAAATGTATTTCATCATTCTTATAAGGTATTAATGCATTTATAGTGGCATCAACATTTGTAGCTTTACTATCATCTATCCAAACTCTATTTTGACTATCTTTAAACTCTTCTACTTTATGTTTATCTACAACATATGTATTTATATTTTCATAATCAATTACATCAAACAAAATCTTCTTTGTACATAATGCTAATAAAGAATCTAATAAAAATGGTTCTTTAAATTTAATTTTTGACTTATCTATACCAAATTTATTGCATAAGTCATCACTATTTTTATAAGTCACTAATGTAGCATTTGTTTTTATTTGAGCATACTCTTCTGGGATTATTGCTATTTCACCTTCATTCATCATACTTAACGGTTTTAATTTAGCATTTTCATATTCTCTAAAAGTGCCATGCCATGAGATATGATCTTCTGATATAGGTAATAGTAAGTATAAGTTTGGTTTTGCTTTACTTGTATAATGGAATGTAAATGATGAAGTTTCTAAAATCCAAATAGGACTATTAAGTGAAAGTTTTGATATAGATGTTCCAATATTACCTCCACATTCACTTCCTTTTTCTTCTAGTATATGTTGACACATTTGTGTTGTTGTGGTTTTACCATTTGTACCACTAATCCAAATAGAAAAAGGCATACTTTCATAAAATAAATCATAATCACTTACAATATTTTTAGAGTTTTTAACCATTTCATTATATGGAGGGATACCTGGACTTACAACAGTTAATTCACTACTTTGCTTATCATATTTAGAAAAATCACTATCATCATATAATATGGCATTGGGAAATTTCTCTTTTACAGCTTGGGCAGTTAAGCCCTTACCTAATACTCTTATTTGTTTTTGATAGTCCATATATTACCTAATTTTTAAACTCATTAATGCAAAAAGATTTGTCATAAAGGATATGATCCAAAATCTAACTATAATCTTATTTTCTTTCCAACCTTTTTCCTCAAAATGGTGATGTATAGGCGCCATTAAAAAAACTCTTTTTTGTCTTAATTTATATGAACCAACTTGTAAAATTACAGACACTGTTTCTAAAACAAAAATAAACCCTATTAACAATAAAAGTATCTCTGATTTAGCAACTATTGCCATATATCCCATGAATGCTCCAATAGGAAGAGAGCCACTATCACCCATAAATACTTGAGCAGGATGTGAATTAAACCATAAGAACGCTATTAATGCTCCAGAAATTGCAGCACCCATTACAGCTAATTCACCAGCAATTTGAATATTAGGAAGAAGTAAATATCCAGCAATTATGGCATGACCTGTTACATATACTAATGCAGAAAGTGTAAAGAATGCCATTATAGATGGTACTGTAGCTAAGCCATCTAAACCATCAGTTAGATTAACAGCATTAGAAGTAGCAACTAAAACTAATACCCAGAACCCCAAAGCAAATAAGCCCATATCAAATAGTGGAAGCTTATAAAATGGTGTATATAAAGTTGTAGTATGCTCATAAAAATACAATACAAGTATTACAAGTACTGCACTTAATATTTGAAGCATTAACTTACCCTTAGCACTTAAACCAGCATCATTCTTATCATTTGATATTTTCGAGTAGTCATCTTGAATTCCGATTAATGAGAATAGACCAATAGTAAGTAATCCTCCAACAATATAGAAATTATTCAATTTAGCCGTTAACAAAGTAGCTATAATTGTAGCGAAAATAAATACTACACCACCCATTGTAGGAGTTCCTACTTTTACTTTATGAGAGTCTGGAGCTAAATCATAAATAGGTTGAGATGCTTTTTTTGATTTAGCCCAAGCTATAAACTTGGGCATTAAATACATTGTAAGCAAAAAAGCAATAAAAAAACTAATACCAGCTCTTACTGATATATATTGTAAGATATTAATATCTAGATGTCTGTAAAACCAATAAAACAATTTAAACCCTCATTTTGTATTAAAATAGATAATATGTTTTCAGCAAACATATTCCTATATTTTGATATAATCTATGCGATTATATTATATTATAGTTTTTAAAAGGTTTAAACAATGGCAAATAAGACGATTCTAGTAATTACTGATGGTATTGGGCATAACGATTCAAATGACTTCAATGCTTTTTCAAATGCAAATACTCCTACTTATGATTATTTATTTAAAAATACTCCATTTTCATATATACATACATATGGTAAGCATGTTGGCTTACCTGATGGACAAATGGGAAATTCAGAAGTTGGACATATGACTATAGGTAGTGGTAGAACTTTATATCAAGATTTAGTAAAAATTAACATAGCTTTAGAAGAGAATACGTTAAAAGATAATAGTGTATTAACTGATACTTTAAACAAATCAAATGATATACATTTAGTAGGACTTTTAAGTGATGGTGGTGTTCACTCTCATATTGATCATATTATTGGTATTGCAAAGATTGCTAAGACTAATGGCAAAAAAGTATTTATCCATATGATTACAGATGGAAGAGATGTAGCACCTGATTGTGCTAATAAATATGTACAACAAATCATTGATATTTGTGATGAAGATATTTCTATTGCAACAATTGCAGGAAGATACTATTCTATGGATAGAGATCAAAGATGGGAAAGAGTTCAAAAAGGTCATGATGCAATTGCTCTTGGATTACCAAAAACAAGTAAATCACCTATTGAATATGTAAATGATTCATATAATGAAGATGTTTATGATGAGTTTTTAATTCCATGTGCTTTTGAAGGATATAATGGTTTAAAAGAGAATGATGGAATTATCTTCTGTAACTTTAGAAGTGACAGAATGAGAGAATTATCATCTGCATTAGGTGATGAAAATTTCTCAGCCTTTCCAAGGTTTGCAAATAAACTAAATCTTGCAACAATGACTCAATATGATAAAAATTTACCATTACCAGTATTATTCCCAAAAGAAGCTCCAAAAAATACTTTAGCAGAAGTAATATCAAATGCAGGATTAAATCAACTTCATACAGCTGAAACAGAAAAGTATGCACATGTTACATTCTTTTTTAATGGTGGAGTTGAAGAACCTTTATTAAATGAAAGTAGAGTTTTAATACCATCTCCTAGTGTAGCAACATATGATTTACAACCAGAAATGAGTGCTCCACAAGTTGGTGATACTGTAAGAAAAGCTATGGATGATGAGACTGATTTTATTGTTGTAAACTTTGCAAATGGTGATATGGTTGGACATACTGGTGTTTATGAAGCTGGAATTAAAGCTGTTGAAGCAGTTGACAAAGAATTAGGTCTTATTTTAGAAAAAGCTAAAGAGAAAGATTATAATCTTGTATTAACATCTGATCATGGTAACTGTGAGATGATGAGAGATAAAGATGGTAATACTCTTACAAATCATACAGTTGGAGATGTTTTCTGTTTTGTTGTTGCAAAAGATGTGAAAGAAGTAAAAAATGGTAGTTTAAATAATATTGCACCTACTGTTTTAAAACTTATGAATTTAGAAATACCTGAAGAAATGGATGAGGCATTAGTTTAATTTACTATGTTAAATATTGATATTAAAAAACTAAAAATCTCTCATAAAGATAATACCTTAGTAGATATATCTTTTAATATCAATAACTCAACTGCATTAATTGGAGAGAGTGGAAGTGGAAAGTCTTTAACTTTAAAAAGTTTATTAAATCTTCTTCCAAACTCTTTAATTTTAGAAAAAAAAATTGACAGTACTTTTGATCTTAATAATGAGACAATAGGACTAATTCCTCAAAACCCATTTACATCACTTTCTCCCATGACAAAAATTTCAAAACAGTTTTTTTGCCCAAAAGAAAAACAAGTTGAACTTTTAAAATTAGTTGATTTAGATAGTGAAGTTTTAAATAAATTTCCTAGTCAATTAAGTGGAGGTCAAATTCAAAGAGTTATAATTGCAATTACTTTAAGTAAAGATATAAAACTACTACTACTTGATGAGCCAACTACTGCATTAGATGTAAAGAATAAAGAAAATATCATAAAGTTAGTTGATCAGTTAGTAAAAAGATTAAATATACTTATACTTTTTGTTACACATGATATAGAATCAATAAAAGATATATGTGAAAATATAGTCATTATAAATAAAGGTAAAATAGTTGAAATGGGCTTAACAAAAGATATTTTAACTAATCCTAAAGATAGTTATACTAAAAAACTAATTGATTCAAATTTTAAAAATAAGGATTTCAGGAAATAAATATGATGAAATATATATTTGGTTTCTTCATAATAGTAGGATTAGCCACATTAGGTTGGTTATATACTTTATATGATGAAATAAAACACGATGTTGAAAAAGTTATAGATTATAATCCAAAACAAAGTACACAGTTTTACGATAAAGATGGAAGACTAATTGCAAACATATTCAAAGGTGAAAATAGAGAGTATGTTAAATATGATGATATCCCTGCAAGAATTATTGAAGGATTAATTGCAATTGAAGATACTCAGTTCTTTGAGCACCATGGAGTAAATCTTGATGCAATATCTAGAGCAATGATTAAAAATATCAAAGCAGGTGGCTATGTAGAAGGAGCTAGTACCCTTACACAACAACTTGTTAAAATGTTAGTTTTATCAAGAGAAAAAAAACTTATTAGAAAAATCAAAGAAGCCCTACTTTCAATTAGATTAGAAACAATATTAACAAAAGAAGAGATTTTAGAAAGATATTTAAACAATGTATATTTTGGTCATGGTTATTACGGTATTAAAACTGCTGCAAAAGGATATTTCAAGAAAGACTTATATGAATTATCTTTAAAAGAGATGAGTATTTTAGTAGGACTTCCAAGAGCTCCTAGTTTTTATGACCCTACAAAAAATCTTAAAATATCATTAGCAAGAGCAAATCAAGTTATCACAAGATTAAACACTTTAGGTTGGATAAATAAAGAACAATATAAAAGATCAATAAAAGAAACACCAAAAGTTTATAGTCAAACACTAACAAAAAATAAAGCTCCTTATATTATTGATTATGTACTAAAACTTTTAAAAGATGATATTCCTGATATTCAATACGGTGGATATAATATAAAACTTACTATTGACTTAGATGCACAAAATATTGCAAAAGAAGCATTAAATAAAGCATATAAACAAGTATTACAAAGAGATGAAGCTTATAGAAAAAAAGAAAAAGATTTAGAAAATGATTATTATGTAAATAAACTAAATGGTGCATTAGTTTCTATTGATAGTAGTACTGGAAAAATTCTTGCATTAGTTGGTGGAATTGACTATAAGACATCTATGTTTAATAGAGCTGTTCAAGCAAGAAGACAACCAGGTTCTGCTATAAAACCATTTCTATATCAAACAGCATTAAATGAAGGATTAAATCCTGCTTCAAAACTAGTTGATATTTCAAGAACTTACGATTACAAAGATGTAAATGGTAATGATAAAAAATGGCAACCTAAAAACTATAGTGGGAGATTTAAAGGGTTTATTAATTTGAGAGACTCTCTTGTTCAATCAAGAAACTTATCTACTGTTAATCTTGTAACTGATACAGGTATTAATGTAATGTATGAAGCTTTAGAAGAGTATGGTTTTAAAGGGATGCCAAATGATTTATCAATTACACTTGGTTCAATGTCTGTATCTCCACTACAATTAAGTGAATATTTTAGTGCATTCTCAAATCATGGAACTATTGTAAAACCTTATATTATTGAATCGATTACAAATAGAGATGGAGAAAAAGTTACTTTTGAACCACAAATGAGAGAAGTAAATTCACCTGAACAAACATATCTTATTACTTCTATTTTAAATGATGTAGTAGAAAGAGGAACAGGAAGAAGAGCACAAGTTGAGGGAATTGAACTTGCTGGTAAAACTGGAACAACGAATGACAATGTAGATGCATGGTTCTGTGGGTATTCGCCATCAATTCAAACTATTGTATGGTTTGGAAAAGATGACAACACTCCAATGAGAAGAAGTGAGACTGGTGGAAAAACTCCAACACCTGCTTTTGCACATTTTTATAAAGAATATTTAAAAATACATCCTGAAATTCCAAGAACCTTTGAGAAACCTGTGAATGTTTATCAATCAAAAATTAATGGAAAATTAGAATACTATACAGACAAATCTCCATTACCTGAAATAGAAGTAAATATTATTCCTGAAGATCCACAACAAGAAATAATAGAGTTCTAAAAACTCTATAGCTTAAATTTTAAATAGTAGTTCTCAATATATTAAATATAAAAAAAGGCAAGTTCATATGAACTTGCCTTTTTTGTTATACTGAAGTTATAATTAACAAGAGTAAGTTGATTTAAATTCAAATGCAGTTGGTCTAGACTCGTCTGGCCAAACTTGTGTTTCAAATTTATAGTGTTGGTATGTATCTACCATTTCTTGAGTAAATACAGGTTTTAAGAAATCATTATCTCTAATTAATGCTTCTAATGAACCTCTTAAAGTATGAGGCATTTGAGGAATTTCTCTTTCTCTAATTTCATCTAATGGCATTTCGAATAAATCTTCATCCATTGGACCAATAGGCTCAACTTTGTTTGCAATTCCATCAAGACCAGCCATTAACATAGCAGCAAATGCTAAGTAAGGACAAGCAGTAGAATCTGGGAATCTCATTTCAATTCTTGTTGCTTTTTCACCAGCACCATAAGGAACTCTACAAGAAGCAGATCTATTTTGAGATGAGTAAGTCAAGATTGAAGGAGCTTCAAATCCTGGAATTAATCTTTTATAAGAGTTTGTTGTTGGATTAGTAAACGCAGCAACTGCTCTAGCATGTTTAAAGATTCCACCAACATAGTGTCTAGCAGTCTCAGATAAGTTTCCATACTCACCCTCTTTATAGAATAAGTTTTTACCATCTTTCCAAATTGATTGGTGTACATGCATACCATTTCCGTTATCACCGAATAATGGCTTAGGCATAAATGTACAAGATTTACCATTTAAATGTGCAACCATTTTACAAACGTATTTATATTTTTGTACGTTATCAGCAGCTTCAATTAAGTCTCCAAATACGATACCAATTTCACCTTGAGCTTGTGCAACTTCATGGTGTCCTAAAACAACCTCTAATCCAACTTGCTCTAATACTTGCATCATTTCAGCTCTTAAATCAACCATTGAATCTGTTGGTTGAACTGGGAAATAACCACCTTTTGTTCCTGGTCTATGACCCATGTTTCCTAATTCGTAATCAGTTGCAGATGCCCATTCACCTTCTTCAGAATCAACTCTGAAGTATGATTCGTTAATATTATCAACGATTTTTACATCATCAAAGATAAAGAATTCATTTTCAGGTCCAAAGTATGCAACATCACCAACACCAGACTCACTTAAATGAGTTAATGCTTTTTTAGCAATAGATCTTGGACATTTTTCATACATGTCACCTTTATAAATGTCATATACATCACAAATTACAATGATTGTAGAATCAGCTGTAAATGGATCTAAGAAAGCAGTTTCAACATCTGGCTTTAAAATCATATCTGATTTATTAATTGGTTGCCATGCATCAACAGATGATCCATCAAATGGCATACCAAATTCTAATTGGTCTTCAGTAACAGCACTCATCATATACGAAATGTGATGCCACATTCCCTTCATATCTGAAAATCTAAAATCTACAAATTTTACTTCATTTTCTTCACAATATTTAAAAAACTCTTCAGTATTATTTACAAACTTACCCATAGTTTTAACTCCTTGAAATAATTAATGTAAATATTGTATCAAAAATAAAAAAAACTAAGATAAAAATACTGTATAAAAAATATACAATAGTATAAAATATTATACTTTTATACAAATATCTGTCTAAAAAGCTACTTCTTCTCTATCCCTATTATTGAAATATATACACTTTGTATACCCTATTTGCTTTGCAATATTAACTACTTCATCATATGCAAACCCAATTTGATCAACACTGTGCGCATCAGATGAAAATGTAATAGGTATATCTAAATCAAATGCTAATTCTAATAATTCTTTTGAAGGATAAGGTTGACCTATTGGTTTTCTTAAACCTGCACTATTAATTTCAATAACCATATTTGATTGTTTAATTTGTTTCATTGCATCATGAGCTATTTGTTTAATATCTTTTTTTGGTAAAAATTTAAATACTTTTATTAAATCTAAATGACCTACAATATCAAATTTACCACACTTTGCAAGTAGTCTTACTGCATCAAAATAATCAGTCCAAATATCATCAATATTTTTCTTTTTATATTTTCCTATAAACTCTGGATTATCAAATCCCCAAGGTTCATCACTATCAGTTTCTCTTTTAGATTCTAAGAAATGTATAGAACCTATTAGGTAATCAACTTTTGCATTTAGAACTTCATCAAGCATAGGGATATTTTGCATAAAATCTACTTCATATCCTAATAGAATATTTATATCTTTTTCATACTTTTTTTTAAAATGAAGAATAGTACTTTCATAGAATTCTTTGTGTTCAATTGCCATTCTATATTTAGGATCAAAATTCATAGGTGCATGATCTGTAAATCCATACACATCAATTTCAAGTTCTATAGCTTTCTTAATATACTCTTCTACTGTTCCATTAGCATGATTACAAAGAATAGTGTGATTATGTAAATCAACTCGCATTAGTTTAAAATTCCTGCACCACTAATAGCTGTACTTCTGTCTTTAGCATATACTCTTTGACCATTTAAAATATCATATTTCCAAATTGGAGCTTGTGCTTTAAAATCTTCAACAAATTCATCTATCATCTCTAATGCAACTCTTCTTTTAGGAGAACAAACAGCTGCAATATATGAACTTTCATGATTTAAAACATCACCTTTTGAATGTGCCATTAGTACTATTGCATTTTTTTCATTTGCTTTTTGTTGCCAAGATTCAAACCATGATTTTAAAATTGGTTCATAAATATCAAAAGATAAACCATCTATACTATTTTCATCTCTTACAACTCCAACAAAAGTTATGATAGCTCCATAGTTTGATTCTTTAAATTCATCATACCATTTGGCATTGATGTCATTTGGATTTAATGGGCCTTCACATAAAATAAGTTTATCATTCATTTTTATCCCCCACAAACAGGAGGCAATAAAGAGATTTTATCTCCATCATTTAAACTTACATCTTTACTTGATACTAAAGTATCATTAATCGCAACTGCACATGTTTCTAACCAAGTAGATACTTGCTCATCATTTTTTAATATATCACTTAATTGTGAAAGATTATTTATATCAAGTTCTAATGAGTCTTTATTAATAGGTCCTAAAAATTCTACCTTTACCACTTTAACCCCTTTTTACATATTTTTGAGTATTATAACAAATTAAATTTAATAATAGGATGACTCAAATCAAATGATATTTGCAAAAATTGATTTCATAAATCTATTACCTTTTAATATTTATATAAAAAAAAATATTAAATCTAATCAAATTAAATCTATAATAAATTATAAAAAATCATACCCTTCTGCAATAAATAAAAAATTTAAAAAAAGAGAAGTTGATGCTGCCTTTATTTCATCAATAGCTTCAAGAAATGAAAAGAAATTTAATTTAGGAATTGTTGCAAAAGATGAAGTACTATCAGTTTTACTAGTTCCAGGTGAGTATGAAAAAGATTATCAAAGTGATACTTCAAATGCATTAGCAAAGGTTTTAGAACTTGATGGAAAAGTAATCATTGGGGACAAGGCTTTAAAATATTATCATAACAGTGAAAATAAAAACTTTATAGATTTAGCAAAAACTTGGAAAGATAAATATAATTTACCTTTTGTTTTTGCAGTTTTATGTTTTAACTCAAATAAAAAGCTATTAACTAAGATTACAAAAAACTTTAATAAAAGAAAAATAAAAATACCACAATATATTTTAAAAGAGTATGCAAAAAGAAGTGGCATTTCAACAAGAAATATTTTAGATTATTTAGATAAAATTGACTATGAATTAAACATAAAAGAAAAAAGAGCATTAAAACTCTTTTTAAAACTTACAAAAGAAAAAGGTTTATAAATGGATGTATTAGATACTGTCATATTAGGTATCATTGAAGGGTTAACAGAATTCTTACCAATCTCATCAACAGGTCACTTAATTGTAGCAAGTGAATTTTTAGGTTTGGAGCAATCTAATTTAAATAAAGCATTTGAAGTTATCATACAATTTGCAGCTATTTTAGCTGTTGTATTAAACTATCCATCTAAATTTACATTTTCACATGTAAGTTTATGGACAAAAGTACTTATTTCTTTCTTACCAATAGCAATAATTGGTTTTATATTCTCAGATCAAGTAAAAGCAATGTTTTCAGTTGAAATAGTAGCATGGATGTTTATTATTGGTGGTATTATATTTTTATTAGTAGAAAAATTCTATGATGAAAATGAAACACATACATATGATGTAGAAGATGTCACTTATAAGCAAGCAATGTGGATAGGTATTGCACAAATTTTTGCTTTAATACCAGGTACAAGTAGAGCAGGTTCGTCTATTATTGGTGCAATGTTAGTAAAGTTAAACAGAAAAGCAAGTGCTGAGTTTTCATTTCTTTTGGCTTTTCCTGTTATGTGTGCTACAACAGGATATGACTTACTTAAACATCATGAAGAACTATTTGCAGCAGGCAATATACTAAATTTAGTTGTTGGTTTTGTAGTTTCATTTGTAGTAGCATACCTAGCAATAAAACTTTTTATTAAATTTTTAGAAAACTTTACTTTTGTTGCTTTTGGTATTTATAGAATTCTATTTGGAATCATACTTTTAACTATTTTTGTATAATATTATTTATAATATTTTCTACAGCATTAGGTTTAATTGACTCTTTAAGCCTTTTGCTTATTTCTTTTATATCAATACTCTCTAAAACTTTTATAAACTCTTTTTCATTTAAATCATCTTCATTACATATATATGCCATTTTTTTACTCTCTAAATCTTTTGCATTAAAATACTGATGATTTTCAGCAGCATACTTATAAGGAACAAAATATGCGGGAAGATTATTAGCGCACATTTCCCAAAGAGTTGAAGCCCCTGCTCTACTTATAACAAAGTCAGCTTCATTCATCTTAGAAATTATATCTCTAGTAAAATCAAAAACATCTACATCTAAATCATTTTTTTCATAAAATTCTTTTACTCTTTTAAAATCATTTTTACCAGTTTGATGAATAACTTTCATTCCCTTATCTAATAATAAAGGTGTTAATTTTAAGGCAAAATCATTTATAGCAACAGCACCTTGAGAACCACCAAAAAAAGCAATAGTTTTAATTTCATTTCTAATTCTAGCTTTGTCAAAAAACTCTTGTGAAACTGGATAATCTTTAATAGGTGAGATGTCATGAAAAGAAGAGTAAACAGTATTTGCAAATTTTGAAGTTATTTCATTTAATTTACCCATTTTAGAGTTTTGCTCATGAATAAAAAGTTTACAAAAAGGTTTAAATATTGAAGCAAATGTAGCAGGTGCAGCTGAGAAACCTCCTACTGATATAACTTTTGTAATACTATATTTATAATAAATTCCTAAACAATAAAATGTCTTTTTTAAAATATTAAATAAAGATAGAAGCTTTCCTAGACCT
Source organism: Arcobacteraceae bacterium (assembly GCA_048268245.1). Taxonomy (GTDB): domain Bacteria; phylum Campylobacterota; class Campylobacteria; order Campylobacterales; family Arcobacteraceae; genus Arcobacter_B. The sequence continues at coordinate 5,357 of JBLWVX010000042.1, read as the reverse complement.
TTTTTATTTACAACACCTCTTGTATCTAAAAATATTTTCTTTTCTATTCTATTATCATTTTCAAACCAAAGCTTATCTTGTCCATTTGTTGAGCCAATAAATATAACTTTTAAACCTTTTTTATTAAGTTCATCAATAAATGCATCTGCTACTTTTAAATGGCCACCCGTACCACCTCCTGTAACAACTATATATTTACTCATTTATTTTTTACCTTTCTTTTTTTAATATCTTCTTTTTCAACAACTCTACTTATAGATAATACAAGTCCCATTGCTAAACAAATAGCAAGCATTGATGAACCACCATAAGAAAGAAATGGTACAGCAATACCTTTAATTGGTATCATTCCTGAAATTCCGTATGAATTAATCAAAAATGCAATAATAATCATAAGTGCTACACCTAAAGTAAATAAATGATAAATAGGGTTTCTAACACGTCTACTTATTTTAAAAATTCTCCAAACAATAATAAACATTAAACTAACTATTATAAGTAATCCAATTAAACCTATCTCTTCTGTCATTCCTGCTAATACAAAATCTGTATGAACTTCAGATAAAAAACCTAATTTTAAATCACCATTTGATATACCTTGACCAAAGAATCCTCCATTATGCATTGCATTTAGTGAATGAGATACTTGATAGGGTTCTGGTAATTCATCAATTCGTAAATACTTCTCTGCCCAAGAAGGCATTACAGATAATATTCCATCTTGAACCATTGCCCACCAAGAATAGATTCTTTGTATTCTATGAGGAGCTGCTAAAATAAGTCCAATAAGTCCCATTAATGCAACACCACCTAAAAGTACAAATATTTTAAAAGACCTATTTGCAAAAATAAGAAGAACTACTAATATAACTCCAAGCAAAACAACTTGACCTAAATCTTTTTGTAAAAAAGCGACAATAAATACAACAATAAAAAAAGTAAGAAAATAAGGAGCCAAAAGTAAAGCTTCATCTTTTAATCCAATTTTTTTAGGCTGATCAATAACTTTTCTATGAAAAGACCAAGATAAAAAGTATATAAATCCTATTTTAAAAAACTCTACAGGTGATAAAGAAAACCCAGGTAACCTTATCCATCTATTTGCTCCACCAGAAGCTGTTACCATAGAAGCAGGCAAAATAGGCATTATAGCCATAAGAATAAAAAAACTTATAAATAGTGTCATACCCACTTTATTTATTAATTTATCAGGGTCAATCAAAGAACAACCCCACATTAATAAAATTCCAATAATACCTACAAATAATTGTCTTATAAAAAAATGAAATTGATTATAACCATAAAATTCAACTGTATAAATAGTTAAAGAGTATGAAAATATAATACTAGTAATAATCAATAAAGACACTAAAATGAAAAGTGGATAATCTGCATTAACATTATTAATTTTTTTTTGTCGTGATTTAATATTTATTTTGTTAGAATACATACTCTATTATATAATATTATGGATAAATATGTCTTCAAACAATACCGAAAAAATTAATAAAACTAAAAAAATTGCAATTTTATTTATGCTGATCTTTTTCTTTTTATTAATACTTCTTTTATCAGTATCAAAAACTATTTCTGATTATAGGAGATTACCAACTTTACAAAGTGAAAAGAAAGAATTATCTGTAAGAGGAGATATAATAAGTGCTGATAATTTTAAGATTGCATCATCAAAAAAACTATATAAAGCTTCAATTGATACAAGACATTTAGCAGAAGGCAAAAAGGAACTATTTTTACAACTATTTTCAATTTATAGTGGCATCTCTTATTCAAAATTGAAAGCAAAACTAGAAAATGATAAAACACCTGGTTACTTAGTATTATCATATAATGTTGATTCAAGGACAGCAAAAAACCTGAAAGAATTAGCATTCAAATTAAGAAAACTTGATGTATTTATTTCAAGAAAAGTTAGTGGTGGGAAAGTATTAAGAGGACTAAGTATTGTAGAGAGTGGAGAAAAAAGACTTTTCTCATATGAAGATACTTTAACACCAGTAATTGGATATGTAAGAAAATTTGAAAGTGAAAAAGGTAAAACAAGAGTAAAAGGAATAAAAGGACTAGAAAGAAGTTACAATAAAGTTCTAAATGAATCAAAAGATGGAGTTTTAAAAGGTAATAGAGATGTTTTATCATATATATCATTTGATAATAACTCCATTATTAGAAAAAGAATTGATGGAGCTACACTTAAATTAAATATTCCATTAAAACTGCAAAAAAATATAGAGCTTACTTTAGACTTATATAAAGAAAAACTAGGAGCAGATGAGATAATTGTATCTATTGTTGAAAGTAAAACAGGAAAGGTTTTAACACTAGCATCATCAAATAGATTTAATCCTGAAAATATTAAACAAAGTGATATTCCATCATTAAATGTAAATGCAATTGAATATCAATTTGAGCCAGGTTCAATTTTGAAACCAATATCAATTGCACTTGTAATGGACAAAGGTAGAATTAAAAAAGATGAATTAATATTTGCTCATAATACAAAAGGTAAACCAAACAAAAAAGGTGAATATCCAAAGGGAAGATATAAACTTGGAAAATACACTATTAAAGATGACCATAGATTTAAAAAACACTATTTAACTTTAGATGATATTATGATTTTCTCATCAAATATAGGTACATTAAAGTATGCTCAAAGATTAACAGGTCCAGAATTTTATAATGGACTTAAAAAATTTGGAATAACTAAAGAAACAGGTATTGATCTACCATATGAAAAAGAAGGTGTTATGCCAAAAGTTTGGCAATTTGCAGCAGGTGATGATACAGGAGAAGATAATGTATTTAAAGCAACTGTATCTTATGGGCAAGGAATGACTTCAACATTTATGCAAATGATAAAAGCATATACTGTTTTTCAAAATGATGGATATATGATTACACCTAAAATTGTTGATTATTTAATTCATGATGGTAACAAATACAAACCTTATAATTCAGAACCTGAAAAAGTTGTATCTAAAAAAACAGCAAATGAAATAAAAAGACTTTTAATAAAAACTGTTGAAGAAGGAACAGGAAGAGCTGCACAAATTGATGGATTAACGGTTGCAGGAAAAACAGGAACAGCACAGATTGCAAGAAAAGGTAAATACTTAAGAAAATATATATCTTCATTTTTTGGATTTGTAGAAGATGAGAATAATGCATATACAATAGGAGTGACTGTAATGAATCCAATTTCAACAGGAAAATACTGGTACTATTATTATGCTTCACAATCTGCTGTTCCAGTATTTAAAGAAGTAACTAAAAGTTTAATTAAATTAAACTATCTTACACCAAAAAACGATATAATTTCAGATAAAAAATAAAAGGATAAAAATGTTTGGTTTTGGATCAAAAGAACTTAAAAAATATGAATATACTCAAGAAGAAATGTCAAAATTTAATTATGCTAAAGTAACTACTGAAAATGGTGTTATTTGGTTAAAACTATTTAATGAAGAAACACCAAATACAGTAGCAAACTTTGCAACATTGGCAAATGATGGTTTTTATAATAATTTGAATTTCCATAGAGTTATTGATAACTTCATGGCTCAAGGTGGATGTCCAGAAGGTTCTGGTATGGGTGGACCAGATTGGGCAATAGAGTGTGAAACAAGTGCAGATAAACAAGTACATAACAAAGGAAGTTTATCTATGGCTCACGCAGGACCAAATACAGGTGGAAGCCAATTCTTTATTTGTTTTGTTCCTTGTCCTCATTTAGATGGAAGACATACAGTATTTGGTGGAATTGAAGAAAACGATGTAAATAGCTTTGCAACACTAGATTCAATCCACCAAGGTGATAAAATTGTTTCAATAGAAATTTTAGAAGCAAGAAACTAATATTCAATAAACAAGGGACTAGAGTTAAACTCGAGACCATTAAAAAATCTATGTCAAGTAACTAATTGTAACTAAAGTTACACCTCTAAAAAATCGTCTAATCTTCCCTCGAAAATATAGCTAAGTGAGAGAGGGTTAGACTCCAATTACAAATAATAATTTTAAAAGTAAATTCTCATTTGGAAATGCTCCATTTGTTTTAGCCAATCTCCTAAATTGTCTATGTACTGATTCAATTATATTTCTTGTATACATAATTTTTCTAATCTCTTTTGGATATTTAAAATAGTAAGATAAATTTTCCATTTATTATGACAAGATTGTAAGAGAATATGATATTTTTTACTCCATTTATCATCAAGTTTTAAAAGTTCTTCTTCTGCTATATCTTTATTTGTTTCTTGATATACTTTAAATCTCTCATAAATTCTTTTTGATCTTTTGAAGCAACATACTTTAATGAAATTCTTATTTGATGTACAATAATACATAATTGTAATTCTAATTTTAGGATATATTGTTTTTATTGCTTCTGGAAAGCTTTTTAATCCATCAACTTATGCTATTTATATATCTTATTTTACCATCAATACTCTTTAACTGCTTTAATTATATATTTACCACCATCTTTGATTTTATAATGGATTGCATCTAACCATACGAATGGATATATTGCTTCAAGTGGTCTACTTTGTCAAGCTTTACTTTATAATTATTTTATTTGAAATTCTAGTTTGATTTATCTTTAATAAGTTGTGGCTCAAATGAACCGTTTCTATCTCTTGGAGTATTTAGCTCAAATGTGCCATCTACTGAGTTAATAGTTTTAGAGGTTTTACAATTCTTTCTATTTCTAGATGAATACATCATCTTTTATATGAAATTCTATTTCAGCTTCTAAAACTTCTTCTACTAATTGTTTTACTAAAGGAGCAAGTACTCCATATTTTCTACTGCTTTGCTTACCAGACAAAAGTTATTGTACAGCTTCATTAAAATCAAATTGTGTTTCTTCTTTCATTCTCAATCCTTGATACTATTTTATCAGATTGACACAGAATTTATAACACTCCCGTATTACAATTCAAAAAGTAAGCATAGTTATTTAGGTTTTATAAGTCCAAATGAATTTGAGAAAAGATACAATGAAAGTCTTACAAAACATTAGTTGTTAACTGATTAAAAAACTGTCTACACTTTCGAGGTCATTCCAGTTTTCCTGTACTCATATATTTAATATATTTGTTCTTAATAAATCATAGTTCTCATCTGTAGCAATAAACTCTAATTCTCTTTCTTCCAAAATTAAATAAATCAATTTCATATAAACTCCTCATTTAAAAATAGAGCATTATAAAAATATATGATGACTTTTCAGTTGCATGTAAAGTGAAGATAAAGTAAATAGGATAAATTAGAAGAAGAAGTAAAGATGTAAAATAATAGATTAATATAAAAAGGTAAATTAAAGATAAAAAGTG
>JBLWVX010000041.1:0-18505 GCA_048268245.1 Arcobacteraceae bacterium | reverse complement strand
GGTTTTTTCAAAAAATTATTTTTTTAAATCTTGCTAATATATAGTCTTTGTAGAATATTTTCATACATTTTATTTAATATAAATAGATTGATAAATAGAAGACATTTTGTTATAGTATAAGTATTTTTAAAATAGCGAGTTTTTAAATAAAATATAGATTTATTGTTCTAGTTTATTTTTTATATAAATTATAAAGAAGATTATTGAAAGATGTTTACTAAATAGCCCTACTCTATTTAGCAAACTAAGTTTAGGTTTTAAATTATATGATAGATTTGCCCTACTGAAATTCCACCATCATTTAAAGGAATTTGTTTTGAGTAATAGTATTTTTTATTTTGATCTTCAAGCTTTTTAGTTACTAATTCTAAAAGAGTTTTATTTTGAAACACTCCTCCACTTAGAACAACTTCTAGGTCATCATATCTATTTGAAATATCAAGGATTATTTGAGCTAGTGTATTTATAAACTTACTACATATAAGTTGTGTTTGTTTATCTTCAAGCATTTCTTTTACCATTAAACTTATATCTATTTCTTCATCATTTAGTCTATATGAATAAATATCTTCTATATTTTCATCATAATTTTGTTCTATTAAAAGCCCTGTCTCGCCTTCATAGCTTTGCATATGTGCAAGACCAGAAATACTAGCAATAGCATCAAAAAGCCTTCCTATTGAGCTTGTAAGTGGTGCATTTAAAGCTTTTTGCCACATAGTATGTAAAAGTTTTATTTCATTTGCACTAAAGACGTTTACGACACTATTTTTTTGTTTTAATATCTCTTCTAAAGAATATATATCAAAAAGAAGAGATAAAGCTATTCTTTTAGGCTCCTTTACAGCCTTTTCACCTCCTAAAAGTTTAAAATACTTTAAATGGTAAGCTCTTTTATACTCTTTTTTATTACAAACAAAAACTTCACCACCCCAAATATTTCCATCATCACCATAGCCTGTACCATCAAAAGCAATTCCTAAGACATCTTTTTCTAGTTTGTATTCTGCCATAGTAGATAAAATATGAGCATAATGATGTTGAACTTGTACAAGTTTAATATCTTGTGATTTTGCCCATTTTACACTCTCATAATTTGGATGTTTATCACAAACAATAACATCAGCTTCAAAGTCATAAAATCTTTTAAAAGTATCAATAGTTCTTATAAAATACTCAACTGCATCAATAGAGTTTAAATCTCCAATATGAGGAGATAAAATAAGATTATTTTCAAAGGCTAATGATATAGTAGATTTTTGATTTGCACCAAGTGCTAAGATTCTTTTATTTGTCTTTTTTTGTAAGTTTATAGCTGTTGGCGCATAGCCTCTTGCATTTCTAAGCTTCAAAATATCATTGTTCACAACTTGTATAACTGAATCATCACATGAGTTTATAATATCCCTATTAAAATCAAGCACAAAATCCACCACATGACCTAGCTTTTGCAAAATCTCATCTTTAAATCTAATGATTGGTTCATCTTTTAAATTTGCGCTTGTTGCAACTAAAGGCTTGTTTGTAAATTTAAAAAGTAAATGATGTAAAGGTGTATAAGCTATAAAGCATCCCAGTCTATCAATTCTTGGTGCAACTTCTTCGCATAGTTTTGTGTTTTCAGATTTTTTGACTAAAACTATAGGTTTCTCTTTTGAGTTTAAAAACTCTTCTTCTTTTGAGCTTAGTTTTGTATAATCTTTAACTGTCTCTATATTATCAAATATAACTGCAAAAGGCTTATTTGGTCTATTTTTTCTAAGTCTTAATTCTTTAACAACTTTGCTATTTGTGGCATCGCAAATTAGATGAAAACCTCCTAAGCCTTTGATTGCAACAATCTTTCCATCATCTATAAACCTTGCACACTGTTCTATAGCTTCTATATTTGAAGAGACTTCTTTATTTTTATTATACAAAATCACATTTGGTCCACAAGTCTCACATGCAACTGGTTGGGCATGGTATCTTCTATTTGTTGGATTTTCATACTCTTCTTTACATTTTTGACATAATTCAAATTCACTCATTGAGGTATTTTCTCTATCATAGGGTACTGTTTTGATTATAGAGTATCTTGGACCACAGTTTGTACAGTTTGTTAAAGCATAATTGTATCTAAAGTTGTTTTTCTCATTTATATCATCTATGCAGTCTTGGCATATTGCCATATCTGGTGAGACTATTGTAGTTTTGTTGTTTTGATTAGTACTTTGTATAATCTCAAAGCTTTTATACTCTTTTATTTTTGTTATTTCTTTTATTTCTAAAGAGTCTATTCTTGCTAAAACTGGGGGATTGTTTTTTAGTTCATTTATGAAGTTTTGGCAGTTTTCTTCAAAGGAATAAACAACTATATTTACTCCTTTTTCATCATTGTTAACCCAACCTTTTATATCATGTTTTAAAGCTAGATTATATACATGTGGTCGAAACCCTACTCCTTGAACTATACCTTTAATCTCAATTTGTAAAGTTTTCATCAATCATCCAATATTTAAGTTTATTTATAATTGTATAAAAAAATTCTTATTGTAAAATTATTTAGATGAAGGTTTTAAAGTATTAATAAATCATTCTTCTTATTTATACAATAGTCTTTAAAAATTAGGCATAAATTGATTCTTTTTTTATGTCATTGTAATGTTTCAAGATTATATTATATCCATCAAGTTTTTCTTGGTGTTGGTCTATAACCGCAGGATGTGTTTTAGGATTTGCTAGTGCCTTTTCATGTAATGTAATTACATCTGTCAAGAATTTATCAAAGTTTATATTCATCTTATCAATATCTTCTTTCCAAAGATTTTTTGCATTTTCATATGCTATTACGTTAAATGATTCAATTAGAGGATCTCCAAAATGCACTTGTGTTACATTTGTTTTTACTTCTCTAAAAATAGTCCTTCTGTATGAGTCGTCATCTATTTCTCTTGCTGTTCTATATAAAGCTTCATTAAAAGTTTTATCATTTGTTGTTCTTGTAGCAAATAACATATGAACTCCTTGATTTGGTATGTTCACAATAGGAGTATTATTAAGTTGTTCTTTAGAAAAATTTCCTTGAGGAAAAGCTACTTTCTCAAATCTTACTGCTTGCTCATAACTCAAACTATCCATCTCAGCCATTGTTATCTTATCATCTTTTAGTATTTCTCTAAAGACTTTTCTATCTTCATCTGATAAAGAATCAAAATAATTAAATTGATCCATATATTTTACATATCTACCAACTTCCTCTTCTTTTTGTGAACCTGTCAACATTGAAGCAAAAGAGCTTTCTTCTGTTTTTTCTACTTTTGTTGTGTTATTTGTTTGATTGTAATAGTTTGTATATGTATTATTTGTTACTTGCATTATAAACTCCTTTTTTTAGTTCTATTTTGAAATACTTTTAGGCATTTTTATTACCCTGTCCTAATGCAATATATTGGTTTTCTTGTTCTTGCGATTCATAATTTTTAAAAAAATCTAAAAGACCTTTTAATGTGTCAAGAGACTCTTTTCCATCACCACCATATTTGGCTACATTAGCTTCTGCTATTTTGATACTATTTTGAAAGTAGTTAATAATACTTGTTATTGATGCAAACTCAGTATCTGGGTCTTTTCTAGATGGTCCATTTATAACTTCTCCATTTTCATTTTGAACAAGCTGAGGCATAAAATCATGTGCAAAAGAAATCATAGTTGAGATATATTCTCCTTTAGTCATATCATTTAAATAACTTTCAAAATTTTCTTTTAACTTCTCATCTTTTTCTATAATTGAATTACTAAACCATCCTTCAATTCCTAAGAAATTATATCTGTCTATACCAGTTTCACTTTTATCATCAATTTTTTCAGTTTGTATATCTTGTATGCTTTTCGTTTCTTCAACAATTTTTCTTTTTAAAGATATATTGTTATAAGTATGTATAGCTGCAGAGTTTGAATTTATAGTCATTTTACCCCTTCACTTAAATAAACATAAAAATATTATATATTAATACTAAAATACTTCATTTATTATTAAAGTAAAACTATTAATAGATATTAAATAATTATGTTTATTAAGTAAATTGCTTAAATGGTCTATTTTATTGGTAATTTTAAAGCATTTATTTCAGGATTCTCAATTTTTTTTAGGGTGTCACCAATTTCCCCTTTTATTTCATTTATTGGATTAGTTCTTCTTTTTTCATTTACTACATAGCAGGATAGTAATTCTCCAGAAATATCAAGACCGATATTATACGTATACTCAGAAGAAACACCACTTAAAAAAGTTCCATCACATTTTGCTGTAACTTTAGTTTCACTATTTGTAACTTTTATATAAATATTATCAAGGTACTCTTCATAATATTCATTAAATGACATTGTAAATTTCTCTTGAATACCTGCTACATTTAATGTTCCATTTAGTACAATATACGATGCTCCTGTAGCTGTATCAATTATTTTTACATCACTTTTCATTGTTATACTATATAAACCATCTTTATTTTTATAAAGTGTAGTTTCTTCTTTTTTGGTAATTACATTTTGTTCTAATTCATCTAAAATAATATTTTGCACTACTTCTGTAGTTTTTTTATCTTCAATTACTTTTGATTTTTCTTTTTCAGTATATTTGATTTTGGGTTTAGTAACCACACTTTCGATTAGAATTTCTTTAGGTACTTCAACTTCTGCAATTTTTGTTTCTATTACATTAGTAGTTTTTATTTCTTTTTCTTCTTTATAAGAGAATACATAAAAAGTTCCAATAACTACTAATGTAAGACAAACAATTATATATTTTGAATAATTAGTAAGCATTTTTACTACTCTGTCCTAATGCAATATATTGGTTTTCTTGTTCTTGCGATTCATAATTTTTAAAAAAATCTAAAAGATTAGTTATTGTATTTATCGCATTTGTTGTATCTCCACCCCATTTAGCAGTATTTGTTAATACTTCATTATATTCATCTGTAAAGTATTTTTTTATACTTGATAATGAAGAAAATTCAATGTTTGGGTCTTTTTTTGAAGGAGCTTCGTTAAGAGGCAAATTATTTATATTATTACCAAATCCTGGTGCAAAATCACAAGCCATTGAAGTAAGGAAAGAGAAATATTCATCTTCGCTCATATTATCTACATAATTTCTAAATTCTGCATTCAATTTCTCATCTTTCATAATTATTGAATTATCCAACCAGCCATTTGCAGTTAAAAAATTATATCTTTCAGAATCTTTTTTTTCCCCAAGCTCTTCTTTTTGAATCATAGAACTTTCTTTTGTATTTTGTGTTTTATTAGATGATTGAACTTTTTGAATCAAATGATTTAAATTATTACTAGTACTTACTGTCATTTTTGCCCTTTTATATATTTCAAGAGTGAAGAAATCCTCACTCTCTTTTTACTTTACATAGATTTGATCTGCATAATCAATTGCTGTACTGTTTGGTCTTCTCACCTTTAAATATCCTGATGTAATAGGCATTGTTATTTTATACCAATATCTCTTACCATTGACGATAGCTGGATTGCTATTATAATTAATAATATGATCATATTTATAAGGAGTTAATTTGTTATAATTAAATTCTACTTCTGGCAAACTTGCAGGAACACCAAATACATCAACAGCAACAACCATATAACTACCTGAATGATCAAGTACTGTTGAAGTTGCAGAACCATAAGGTCTTGGATCCCAACCTACATTAGGTGTACCTATCATTCTAATATCAAAACATCTATCAGAAGATGGCTGTGTCGAGTGTGACCACTTGTATGGATAACACATACTAGTATTTATATTATAGTTTTCACCACTATAACTAACAGCATTTACATTTACTGCAAATACTAATCCAATTAATAACAACATTTTTTTCATTTTATTTCCTTGTGTTGAAGTAAAATAATTTTACCCCCCCCTTTCACTTAAATAAACATAAAAATATTATATTTTAATACTAAAATACTTCATTTATTATTAAAGTAAAACTATTTATAGATATTAAATAATTATGTTTATTAAATTAACTAGTTAAATTATATATTTTAATTGATTATTGTTTATAGTGTTTGTAAGTTTATAGTTCTTATTTGTGAAATAGCCTAAAAGATATTTAGGCTATTGTTTTTTAGTAATCTAAAGGATACTCTTTAGGAAGAATAAAGTTATAGTTTTTACTTAGTTTTTTATGTGTTTTTGAAAGTAAAATAGAGTTTGAGAACATACCTCCACTCATTACTACATCTTTTGCTTTTATCTCTTTTGCAACCTCATCTGTATAGTTACAGATAAACTCACTAAGACTTTCATAAAAAGAGTAAGCTAACGTAGCATTATCAACATCTGCCATCTTATATGACATGATAGATTGAACAGTTCTTCTATAATCTAGATAGTTAACCCCATCTAAATTTACAAGTTTCATATCTATTTGTATTCCACTTTTTATATTTATACTTAAAGCTGTATCTTCAAACTCTTTTGCTCCACCTTTCATACCCAAGGCTTTTGCACACATATTTATAATAGATTCAAATCCATGAGCATTTTTATCTACACTCATATCTTCAAAATATGTTGGGAATTTATTTTTATAGTTTGAAACTAATCTTTCACAAAACTCGTCAATCTCTGTTATCTCTTCTAAACAGTTTTCAAAAGAGTTTATTATATTTGGTATTGCTATTACTTCTTTTAACCCCTTTGTTGGAAGGTTCATTAAAACTGAGCTTTTATTTGAGTTAGAAGAGAAGTAAACTCCTGCACTTGGAACAAGTCTTTTATTGTTTTGAGCAAGAATTGCTTTATAAACTCCACCATTTTCATCAAAATACTCTTTTGAAGAGTTAAACTTCTTATTTGCAAGATAGTCAAATTTAGGGAAAAGACCTTTATCTCCATGTATGATTAGGTTCTCATCATTAAAGTATGTAACTTTTAGTCCATCTTGATAAACATCATCATTTACATAAAGTATATGAGAAATATCTTTTTGTTTTAAAGCCTGAGCAAATAAAACTGTCTCTTTATCATCTGGTATCTTTGCATAAATAAAGTTTGTAGATGAGTACTCATTTTCTTTGTTTTGTAAAAGTTTAAACTTTAGTTTTACTAAAGGTCTTTCAATAGAGCATAAAAGTTGTAAATCTTTTGCATTTACATCAAATAAGTCTGTGATTTTATTTAAGTCTGTGATTAAAAGTTTTACTTCATGACCTTTGCTTTCAAACTCTTCTCTTAAAGCTTTATTTGGTAAAAACAAGTCTTTTAAACCATTGTGTGTTTCAAATCTTGAGATTCCACCTTTTGAGATTTTTACAATATCATTTAAAAAATCTATATCATTATTTTCTATAATATCTTTAATGGCATCATTTGTTAAAAGTGTAAGATTTTGTTTTATTTCTTTACACTCTAACTCTTCTATTGTTTCATCAAACGCTTCTATTACATATGACTTTCCTAAAAAAATCGAAACAGGAAGCTTTTTTTCAAGTAAGGCGAAAAAACTCTCAATATTTTGGGCACTCTCTTCAAGTTTTAAGATTATAAAGCCTTTGTATTGTTTACAAGTGGCATTTACATTTGCTTCTTTTATTAGTTTATTTATTATGTATTTAAAATATGAGTTAGTTGTATTAAATTCTATTTTATATATTAGTTGCATGTCTTATATCTTCTTCGTTTGGAATTCTACTTAAGTGTTCACCATTATAACTACCAATCATACTTTTTACGATATCTGGTATGGCTATATTATTTACTTTTTTAGTTTTTACGCCAAGTGATTCTATCTCTTTTAGGGCATTTAAAATAAACTCTTCAAATTTATTCTCAATAGTTTCAGTTAAACCAATACCAACGGAAATTATATCTTCTGGGATAATTCCTAAAATAGTAACATTAGCATGAGAGTCTAAAACAGATACAATCTCAAGCATTTCAACGATTTCTACTTCATGGGCAGTTTTTCTATAGTTTCCCATACCTAAAAGTACATCAGAAGGAAGTCTATATATTTCCCCAGGATTCTCTTCAATAGATACAGTATCAAGAATAATTACATTTTCATACTCTTGAAAATATGTCATTAGTTTAAAACCTAATGTTCCACCATCTATAATCTCTAAATCCCCATCAAACTCATAGTTTTGTTTTAAGTACTCAGATGCATAAATACCAACACCCTCATCTTTAAAAAGCATATTTCCTACACCAACAACTATATTTTTCTTCATTTTATAACTCCGTTGTTATCTATTTTTTTGTGTATCCCTTTTATAAACACTATTTATATACTGCTTATAAAAAAGATAAAAACAGGAATTAATCCTGTTTTTTATCCTCTTCTTCTTTTACAAATTTAGAACCACCAACTACAATAGCGATGTCTCCTTCTTGCCAGAAGATTGTTCTCCATACTTGATAATAAACATGGAACATAACCCACATGATAATTAGATACATACTAAAGTGGTGTGCGTATCTAACACCCATATTTCCACCAAATACATATAGTGTCCAATCAGTAACTAAGTGAAGCATTGCAGGCCACCAAGCACCAATTGAAGATGTTCCAGAAGCTAGTGCGTGTACATATAACTGTAAACCTGTAAATAACATAAATACTAATAATAAGTGAAATACTGTAAAGAATACAGTATTAAAACTATCACTATAAGTTGAATCAAACTTCTTTCTTCTATTTAAAGTAATTAAATTTAAAAAAACTTCCCAAAACTCTACAAGGTTTTGTTTATTTGGAATCAACTTCTTATAAGGCTTTTCAAACCTTGAGAAAAAGTATAAATACCCAACTAAAACTGCAGTTACATCAAAGATAATTGCAACAATAAAATGCCCCCATCTATTCCAAGCCATAACATACTTATCCACAGCAGGATCAGCAATAAAAGTTTGGTAATAAGGGTGACCTATATAAAGACCGGTTACAACTGCAATAATCATGCTTAACACTGTTACCCAGTGTATAATTCGCATGGCTACAGTCATTCTTTTAACCTTTTTTATTTTAGGCACAGCTAGTTCCTCCTATTGGATCTACTTTATAAACACCTAACTCTTTACCATTTGTATCAATAATATGCACAGCACAAGCAATACAAGGGTCAAAACTATGAACAGTTCTTAAAATTTCTAATGGTTGATCGGGGTTTGCTACTTTTGTTCCAACAAGTGAAGCTTCATAAGCACCAAGTCTACCTTTATAATCTCTTGGAGCTGCATTCCAAGTTGAAGGAACTACTGCTTGATAATTTGCAACTTTTCCATCTTTGATTTTAACCCAATGACCTAATCCTCCTCTTGGAGCTTCAGCCATACCATAACCTTGTGCGTCACCTGATACAGAGTCAAAGTCAAACTCAGTCCATGTAGATAAGTCTCCATGAGCAACATTTGATGCTAATTCATCACACCATTCCATCATAACATCACACATAAGTTCTGTTTCAATAGCTCTTGCTGCTGTTCTTCCTACTGTTGAGAATAAAACTTTTGTTGGTAAGTTACCATTTTTTAAGAAAGTAGTTACATATTTAGAGATTCTCTCATCACCTTTTGCAACACCTACAATCATTCTAGCAAGTGGTCCTACTTCCATTCTCTCATCATCATATAATGGTGATTTAATCCAAGAGTATTTATTTTCAGTATCTAAGTAAGCGATGTTATCTTCTTTTTTACCAAAACCTGTAAAGTTAGGTTTAGTTTCACCATCGTATGGGTGAAGATTTGTATTTCCTTCATACCAAGCATGAGTAACATCTTCTGTAATCTTTTCTTGATTTACTTCATATACTTTAGATAAATCTTTATTTTTTACAATACCTGATGGGAATAATTTAGAAGATTCATAGAATGGTAAATCATCCATGTTGAAATCACCATAAGACATGAAGTTTCCTAAACCTCCACCAATTCCTTCAAGTGCTTCATCAGCATACATAGTTCCAGCCATGTAAACATCTGGTAAATATGCTTGCTTAGTGAACTTTCTTCCAGCTTTTAGTATTTGTTTAAACTCAGCAATTCTTGCAGGGTTTTTAATATCTTGAACACAAGTTACACCACCAACAACAAATGATTGAGGGTGAGGATTTTTACCACCAAAGATAGCCATCATCTTACCTAATTCTCTTTGGATTTCTAGAGCATCAAGGTAATGAGATAAACCAATTAAGTTTTGCTCAGGAGTAAGTTTAAAACCTTTTGATCCCCAGTAAGCATTTCCAAAAATACCTAATCTTCCTTGTTTGATATACTTTTCAACTCTTTCTTGTACAGCTTTATAGTTATCTTCACTTGCATTCCATGGTTTATCGCCTGCTACTTTTGCCCATTTTTGAGCTTCTGCTACAGTTTTTTTAGGGTCAGCTTTAAGTGCTTCTGTAATATCAACCCAGTCAAGAGCATGTAAATGATAAAAGTGAACAATATGATCATGTACATAAAGTGCACCTTGAATTAAGTTTCTCACTAACCTTGCATTCTTTGGAATAGTAACATTAAAAGCATGCTCAACTGCTTCAATAGATCTTTGATAGTGAGTACCTGTACATACACCACAAATTCTCATTGCTAGTAAACCGCAATCTCTTGGGTCTCTTCCTTTTAAAATCTCTTCAATTCCTCTAAACATAGTAGAAGAAGAGTATGCATCTGTTACAACATTGTTTTCATCTATGATTGCCTCAATTCTAAGATGTCCTTCAATTCTTGTAATTGGGTCAATTACTAAGTGTTTTTTTGCCATTATTTATCTTCTCCTTCTACTTCACCTGATTTTTTACCAGCAACTGCACTTGCAACTGCATGAACACCAATACCTACAGTTGTAGCTGTTAATAATCCTAATCCAAACTCATCAACTGTTTTTTCAACTCCACCTGTTGGAGCTTTTATATTTGCACTTGCCATTGGTCTTTGATAAGCATATTTATCCCAGAAGTCTGGCTCGGAACATCCAATACATCCATGACCTGCACCAATAGGCCAGTTTGTTCCCTCGTTATATCTAATAATTGAACAGTTGTTAAATGTCATAGGACCTTTACAACCAACTTTATATAAACACCAGTTATTTTGAGCTCCAACATCACCCCACTCTTCTACAAATTCACCTGCATCAAAGTGTGCTCTTCTTTCACAGTTATCATGAATTCTATATCCAAATGCAAACTTAGGTCTAAGAAGAGAATCAAGTTCTGGAACTTGACCTGTTAAGATATAGTGTAAAACAACACCAACCATATTTGCAGGGTTTGCAGGACATGCAGGAATATTAATAATTGGCTTCCCTTTTACAATATCCATAACACCAACAGCTCCAGTTGGATTTGGAGATGCAGCAGGAACTCCACCAAATGTTGCACAAGTACCAACAGCTACAACAGCTGCTGCATGTTTAGAGATTCTTTGTAAGTGGTCATGGAAAGTCTCACCTGATGGTCCAATAGTTCCATAGTTTCCATTCATTCCCATAGGAATAGAACCCTCTACAAATAATAAGTAGTTATCTTTAAAGTGCTCAATTGCTTCATCTAATTGATGTTCAGCATCATGTCCAGCACCTGCCATTAAAGCATGGTGGAACTCTAAACTTAATACATCAAATAATAAATCATCAACTGTTGGAGCACTACTTCTTAAAAGTGCTTCTGTATTACCAGCACAGTCTTGTAATTCAAGCCAAACAACAGGAACTCTATTCATAAGTTCAGTTGCTTCAGCAACTAAAGGAGCAAACATAGGAGGTAACATAAGTGTTGCAGTTGTAGCACTAACCCACTTCATAAAATCTCTTCTATTTACACCTTCACTCTCAATTACATCCATCATATCAATATCTTTAAGTGGCTCTTGCGCTCTTAAAGTTGATAATCTATTTTTAGCTTTCTCAAATAAAGAGTTATAATATTCGTCACCTTTATTTGTATCCACTCTACCTGATTTTTGGGTAAAAACTTTTTTTACCATCTCTGTAGAATCTATCATATATTTCTCCCTAAAAATGAATATTCATTTACTATTGTAAAATTAACAATATGAAACTTATTGTTTACTTAATAATATTTAAGGTTTTCTAGCAATAAAATAGCTTTAAAGTCAAGTTTTCTGAATAGATATTCATCAAGTAACCATCAAATGGTTATTTAATGAATGATTATTCATATATAAAGTTTAAAGTTGGCTTTTATAATAGAATTATTATTTATAAAATATTTTTTCTTATGTTTAAAAAGGTAACAGTTTATTTTACTTAGTGAGTTGTACAAACAGAGCAAACATCAAAGCTTCTAAGAACTATTTTTGCAATATCTAGTGAAGGTGAGCCAATTATTGCTTTTTGAGCCACTCCTTTTTCATCTTTTATAGCAGGACCTAAATTCCAAACCGTTGGAGTGATTACATCATATTTTGTAATAATTCCTTTTTCAATTGATACATTATGATATAGGGAACCTCTACAAGCTTCAACTACTGATTTAGCATTAGCTTTTGGTATATCTTTTAGTGATATTTTGGGTTTTATATAAGACTCTTCACTTATATCTACTTGTTTTATTAACTCTTTTGTACTATGTAAAAGGTGAGCTATTTCATCAACTCGTGCCATTACTCTTGTAAATACTGAGTCTTTATATGATTTATGAAGATCATAAATAAACTCTCTATTTGACACCATCGCCCTAGATAAAGGTCCAGTTTCATAAAATATTGAATTGTAAGTAACTGCTTTAGACCAAGTATGTTTGTGTTTATTTTGACTCTGGTTGACTGTAAATGTTTTATCAGTATTCTCTTTTATTTTATTTAAGTCAAGTTTATCTGTAAGTCTTTGTCTAATTTTTCCCCTTTTAGAAATAGAAGAATCACTTAGAGCTAAATGTCTATCATATGAAGTTCCGTATTTTTGTAGTGAGTATTCAAAACTCAAGTTTGTAAAATATTTTAAATCACCATTTAAAATATTTAAATCATCTACACTATTAAAAGATAAATACCTATCAAAACTAACTCCTGCAATAGAGTTTTCAAAAAAGTTAATTGCTAAATCCAAATAGTTCATCATTGAAGTTAAGTCAAGTAGAGTTGGGTCACTAACTACTCCACCTGGTATCATATACGAAGTATGAGGCCATTGCCCTCCTATAATTGCTAAAGCTTTTATAGTTTCACTAGCTGTTTTACAAGCTTCTAACCACCTTTTACCTTTTAATGGTGAGTACTCTTTTAAATCATTTTCTTTAAGTTTAATTACATCAGGTAAAATAAACATATAAAACCATTTTATATGTGAATCAATTATTTCAATATTTAAACCAATTTCTCTTAAAATCTTAGCTTTATTTGTAACAACTAGTTCTTCATTTACACTTTTGTAGATATTTTCCAAAGCTTCAACTGTAGCTTTTAAATGAGCCTGACCACAAATTCCACAAATTCTTGGAGTGTATACAAGTGCATCTAAAGCTGGTTTACCTTCTAAGATATACTCAAAACCTCTAAAATTTAAAAAATCTATTTGGGTATCTTTGACAAAGCCATTTTCCCAAGTACAATTAAGCCTAGCTTCACCCTCTATTCTTTCAACTATATCTACTGTTTTCAAAATTAGTCCATTAGTTTTTTATTTAGTCTATCTATTTTAAAAGTTTTAGCAACACCTGTTATAGATAAATATGCACGTTTAGGAATACCAAGTGGTACATCTAAAGGAATACCAATATTTTTCTTTGTTTCAAGCATATTTTCTCTTGGAAAATCTTTCTCAGTACAGCCAATACATGGCATACCTGCTCTAGTTTTAGAACTCACATCATTCCATAAAATCTTATTACAAGAACTATGAGTCATGGGTCCCCTACAACCTTGATCATAAAATAAACATCCCTCTTTTTGACCAAAATCACCTTCAATCTTCCATTCAAAGTACTCATTTCTAGTACATCCATGATGAGCTAAATTACTATAAAGTTCAGTTGGTCTTTTTTCATAGTCTAAACTCATTTTTCCAAAACTATTTAAAGAAAAAACAGTTTGAAGTATCCACTCAGGATGCACAGGACAACCTGTAAGATTTACTATCTCATGTTTTAAGTTTTTATATTTTTTTGTATCTATAATTTCTTCAACACCTAAAATATCATTATTTTGTTCAAACTTTTTATGAACACCTCCATAAGAAGCACATGAACCTACACTTATTATATATTTTGCTTTTTGGGATAGTTTTTCTAAAATATTTTTTGTTGAGCTTTGATTAATTGAATAGTACTTTTCATCAGAAGTAATAGCTCCTTCAACTAATAAAAAATCAATATTTTTTAACTTTAAAATATCATCTAAAGTTGTGTCAATTGTAAGTGATGGATGATATATAAGATCAAAGCTATTTAAAAATAGCTCTAATCTTGAAGAGTTTGCACTTAAAAGTGAATGTGTATTGCCATTACAAGTAACTGCTTGATACCATACAATTGTTGGCTTATGACTCTTCATACTTTAAGGCTCTGTAGATATTATCAGCAATTGCATCTGAATATTCTAATAAATCTTTGTCAAGTACAGCTTCTCCTGAAAGAAAAGCAAAACCACCTAAACAACCCATAATCATGGCAAATGCTGGGAAAAACTCTTGTTCTCTAAACTCTCTGTTTTGAGCACCTTCATCTAAAAGAATCATAACTTCTGTTACAAACTCTCCTACACATAAAAAGCCTTCGCAACCTTGTTTAAATACCTCTCTATTTGATAAGTAAACCCTTAAAAAATACTCAACTACTTCAGGAGAATTTTTAACATTTTCAAAATAGTTCTTTACAAATAAATATATTTTATCTTTTGAAGATATATCCATTTGATTTATTTCTCTTAATTCTGCTGCTAAAATATTTGTAGAGTATTTAATAGCATATTTTGCTAGCTCTTCTTTTGAAGAGAAGTAATTATACATATTTCCAACACTCATTTTCATGGCTTTTGCAATATCTGGAATAGTTGTATTATAAAACCCTTTTTGAGAAAAAAGCTTTAAAGAGTTTTCAATAATATTGTTCTTTTTAGTTTCTTTTGCAGTAGATATGATAGATCCTTGAAATAATGTTTTTCTAATAATAGTATATTTATGGTTAAGAGAAAATGAATCTTCATTTACTCCATTAAAGTGTATGTAAGTGATATTAACATAGCTTTATAACATTTAATAAAGAACTATCAATATTTCTTCTGCGTATTAATGTAAATTTCCCTAAGATATAGCCATTAAAACTAAAAGGTTATAAAATATGAATAAACTATTAAAAGAAGAAAATTTAAAAGGTACATTTTTTGGAGCTATTGTCGCAGATGCATTATGTTTAGGTACACATTATGAATACGATGCTAAAAAAATCTATAATGCTTATGGTCAAAAACCAATAGATAGATTTATGAATCCTGGTGAATATATGGGAGGTGAAACTCATGGAATTGGTTGGGGACAAAGAAACTATCATCCTGGGAAAAAAGCAGGAGGTACTACGGACTATGGAGATTACAATATTTTAGTTCTAGAGCATTTAGCAATGATTTCAAATCCACCAAGAGCTTTTGAAGTATCAAAATTAATTCCACATTGGATGAATAGACTTGAAAATGGTTGGGGTTCATGGATTTGTACAATGACAAAAGAGACATATGGTCAAGTCAAACAAGGAGTACAAGTTCAATATCTAGGTGGTGCATCAAATGCAACAGCGATTAGACATGTTGCTGCTCATTCTTATTATGAAACTGAAGAAGAAGTAGTTGATGTAGCAAGAAAAACTATGTTTACTCATCAAAATACCTATGCACTAGGTGGAGGTGAGTTTTTTGCAAGAGTGACACATAGAGTTTTAAGAGGTGAAACACCAAGAAGTGCCATAGAAGATGTTGCAATCTTAATGGGTGGATTTTATGAAGATAAAGTAAAGCAAGCAATTGCAAAATATGAAGAAGAAAAAGACCCTAATTCTGCACTTTCAAAAGAGCAATTTAGTGATGATTTAGCAATTACTAGTATGGCTAGACTTTGGGATATAGGAAGAAGTGAGCCTATAAAAGTTGGAAAAGCTAGTCCAACAGAAGGTACTTTACCTGCAAGTGTCTATTTTATATTAAAATATTCAGATAAAGAAAATGGCTTAAAAAGAGCCTTACAAGCAAATGCAATGGTTGGAGGAGATAATGCTTCAAGAGGTATTGCTATTGGGATGGTTTTAGGAGCATATAAAGGAGTAAATGCTATTCCTAAAGAATGGAAAGAAACATTGGATCAATGGGAGTATTGTGAAAATCTACTTAATAAACTTCCTTTAATAAGTAAAGAAAAATAAATACTAAGAAGGGACTTTAAAAAGTCTCTTTTTACTTAAATTCTTGCTTTGAAGATATTTTATATTTTATGTTTAAAAATGTAAACTCTAAAGAATAAGCATGTAGCATTAACCTACTCTTACCTGTTACTTCTAATCTTTCTTTTTCATCCATATTTTTTCTAAGAAATTTATTACAAAGTTTTTCATCTATTCCATAAATTGGATCACCTATAATCCTATGTCCAATAGAATCTAAATGTACTCTTATTTGATGTTGTCTACCAGTAATAGGAGAAGCTTCAACTAAAGTTGTATTTGTATCTTTATTATATGATATTGGCTTAATTTTTGTAAGAGATTCTTTTCCATTATCACAAACTTGCATTTTCAATTTGATTAAACCCTTTGAGTTACCAATCTTACTATCAATAACTAAATTCTCTTTAATTTCATTTTCTACATAAGCTAAATATTTTTTTGAGTATCTCTTTTCTTCAAACATTAAGTTTAAAACCATTTGGCTATATGGATTTTTTGAAACTAAAACTAAACCAGATGTTTCAGCATCAATTCTATGAACTAATGAAGCATCTTTACCCAAATAAAACTCTATTTCATCAAGTAAAGTATACTCTTCATCAATAGCACTTGGATGAACTTTTAAACCAGAGGGCTTATCAAAAATTGCAAAATGAAAAGTTTCAAATAAAGGTTTTAATCCCTTGCTTTTAGGCTCAAATACATATATATTTATGTATCCATCTTTAACTATTTGGTTTTTTTGTAATCTTTTGTTTTTATCATTAAGAATTTTTCCCTTTGATACTAAACTATTAATTGTATTTTCATCTAAGTTTGTATTTTCTAGTAAAAATTCTTCTATTTTCGTAGCTTTTGATACATTAATCTTTTTTAAGATATATGGCAAGTAAAAACCTTTTTTATTTTTTGAATTATACACTATAAAAATAAAATTAAGACAGGTTTTGAGATTTGGTAATTAGTAGTTATAATAAAACAAAGAGACAAAGCTCTTTGTTTTAATTCAAGATTATCTTGAAGTAACTAAAGTAGTTAAGTGCTCTTTAGAAACTTGGTTGAAGTTTAAGTATTTATAAACTCCATCTTTGTTTTGTTCAGTAATTTTTTTAGGTACGATTTCCATGTACTCTTCTTTAGATGGAAGTCTTCCAAGAAGTGCTGCTACAGCTGCAACTTCTGCAGATCCTAAGTAAACTTGAGAACCTTTTCCAAGTCTGTTATCAAAGTTTCTTGTAGATGTAGAGAATACTGCTGCACCTTCAGATACTTGTGCTTGGTTACCCATACATAAAGAACATCCAGGGATTTCTAATCTAGCACCTGCTGCTGCAAATGTAGCGTAGTATCCTTCTTCAGTTAATTGAGCTTCATCCATTTTTGTTGGTGGTGCAACCCATAATTTAGTAGGAACTTCACCCTCACCTTTAAGAACTTCACCTAAAGCTCTGAATAATCCGATATTAGTCATACAAGAACCAACGAATACTTCGTCAATTTTGTGGATTCTGTTTTCATCAGCTAAGATGTTTGTTAAAGTATCAACATCATCTGGATCGTTTGGACAAGCTAAGATTGGCTCAGTAATTGTATTTAAATCAATTTCGATAGTAGCTGCATATTCTGCATCTTCATCTGGTTGAATTAACTCAGGGTTCTTTAACCATTCTTTCATTTTGTCAGCTCTTCTTTGAAGAGTTCTAGCGTCTTCGTAACCTTCTTCAATCATTTTTTCAATTAAAGCAATGTTAGACTCTAAGTACTCAATGATTGGTTCTTTATCTAATTGTACAGAACAAGCTGCTGCTGATCTTTCTGCTGCTGAATCTGATAATTCGAATGCTTGCTCAACTTTAAGATCTGGTAATCCAGCAATCTCAATAATTTTACCAGCGAAGATGTTCTTTTTGTTTTTCTTAGGAACAGTTAATAATCCATCTTGGATAGCTTGGTAAGGAATAGCATTTACTAAGTCTCTTAAAGTAATTCCTGGTTGCATTTCACCTTTGAATTTAACTAATACAGACTCTGGCATAGTTAATGGCATCATACCAGTAACACCTGCGAATGCAATAAGACCAGAACCAGCTGGGAATGAAATACC
>JBLWVX010000040.1:0-19056 GCA_048268245.1 Arcobacteraceae bacterium | reverse complement strand
TAAATCAAATTGAAAAATCAAAAATTTGGGATAACTTAATTAAATTTAATAAAGTTAAGCCTTTGTGGGAAAATATAATTGAATATTATTCATATATAGATAAGATAGATTCTAATCTTATTACATATTTAAATAAAATCGAAAATGCGATAGAATTGTCAAAAATTAAGATTAACTCAGATTCGTTAATAATAAAAACTAGCCCTCATTATAATAATAAAATGAAAATATTAAGAAGAAAAATACTAGAAGAAAATAATATAAACTATGATTCATATAAAAATTTAATAAAAAGTAATGATCATTGGTATTTGTCTTTAAATATGAAAGAATTAGATGAAGATAAAATACGACTACTTATTTCTAATGGAAAATTAAAGTTAACAGAATTAAATTACAATAATTTGAAAATAAAGAATACAAATTTACATATTGATTTAATTGAAAAATCAAAAAAAGAATTTATTAAAAATGTGGAAACTTTTGAAATTGATTCAAATGATTTAAAATTAATATTAAAGGCGACAAATTTTAGTAGACTAGAAAAAAAAGAAATAATAGTGAGAATTGGTAGTAAATTAATTAACTCTAATGAACTTGCAGAGATAGTTTATAAAATAGATGATAGAAGTAGAGAGAAAAACTATGATTATATTTTAAATATGATTATATCATTAGAGTCAATGGAAAAAAGAATAACAATTTTAAATGAACAAAATGAATACATTTCTGATGATGAATTAGTAGAATTGTTAAAACTTTTACCAGTAGACTATTCAAAAATAAGTAATCTTGATGGTAAACAAACTTTGTTAATTGAAAATGACTATAATAAAATATTTATTGAAATATTAAATAAAAGAAGTTTTATTACTAGTTATAAAATAGATAAGAATAATAAGAAAAAAATAAGATTATGGATAAAAGACAAGAAATAAAAGAAGAGTAATCTTACTCTCCTTTCAACCCTTTTCTCATAGCTTCAACCACATCATCACTAACTTTTTGTTTTGTGAAGTATTCAAATGCTAAAACACCTTGGAAAAGAAGCATGTCTTTTATATCTCTAATTTACATCTAAATACATTAACTTACATTTAGCCACAAAATAGGCTTTTATAAGAGCTTTTTAAAAATTAGATTTTACATTTGTATGTATTAAGAAACAATTAAATACAATATATAACTAGAAATAGGCTAGATAAGTTTTATATATCAGCTAGAAATAAAGGTGTTAAAAATAATGGCTAGACAAAAATCCAAAAGATATACTGGAGTTTATTTTCAAGAACTTCAAAATGGGGATAAATCTTATTATATCACATATAAAGAAAATAAAAAAGATGTATGGAAGAAAATAGGGCTTCATAGTGAGGGTATTAGAGAGGCTTTCTGTCATCAAAAAAGAAATGAAATTACATCTAAAATTAGATTAGGTGAAGATCTACCACATATTGCAGTAAAAAAAGAGTCTCAAACACTATTAGAAATTGCAAAACAGTTTTATGATTATAAAGAACTACATAATAAGCAGAATAAAAAAACTAGAGCAAGAGTAGAAAATAGAATCAAAGAACACTTTATAGGTTCAAAGCCTCTAAAAACTATTACAAAAGCTGATATTGAAAATTTTCAAGTGGAAATTGAAAAAGATTTAATGCCTGCAACAGTTAATTTTATAGTTCAGCAAGTTGGTGGAATTTTTAATTGGGCGATAGAAAATGATGTTACTGAAAAGAACCCATGTAAAGGGGTTAAAAAATTAAAAGTTGATAATACAAGATTAAGGTATTTAGAAATTGATGAGATTAAGAGGTTAAGAGAAACGATTAAAAATGATAGATCATTATATTACTTTGTAATGTTGGGTTTAGCAACTGGTGGAAGATTACAAACTATTTGTAATATAAAATCATCAGATATTAAATCAAATGGATCTATAAGACTGTTTGACTTCAAGAATAATAGTGAATATTATGGATTTTTAAATGAAGAGTTAAAAAAAGAAATAGAGCAGTTCATATCTGATTCAAATATAAAAAAAGATGATTTTTTATTTAAGAATACAAAAAATCAAAATTATACAAATCAATATTATTATAGAAAACTTCAACCTATATTTGACATCCTTTTTAACCCTGAGGGAACAGAACCATTAAATAAAGTTACAATTCATACATTAAGACATACTTTTGCAAGTCATTTAGCCATAAATGAAACACCTATACTTACAATCAAAAAACTTATGAATCATAATGATATAAATGCAACTATGAGATATGCAAAATTAAACAAGAGTAGTGGGGAAAAACATGTGGATAATTTGATTAAGAGTTTGATGTAAGTATTGACAAAGTGTATCAATTTTGATACAATAGACAAAATAAATAAGGTTTTTTATGGAAAAAATAATCGCTGTAAGATTTTATAAAACTGAATCAGGAAATGAACCAGTTAAAGAATGGTTATTAACTCTTGATAAAGAAGATAGGAAGATTATTGGTTCAGACATCCAAACAGTTGAGTTTGGTTTTCCTATAGGTATGCCTTTAGTTAGAAAAGTTGATAGTAAATATAAACTTTGGGAAGTAAGAAGTAAATTGGCAAGTGATAAAATTGCAAGAGTTGTTTTTACAATATATAAAGATTGTATGATACTTTTACATGGGTTTATCAAAAAAGACCAAAAAATGCCTGATAAAGAAAAAAATACAGCAATAGAAAGAAGAAAAAAAATTGATACTGGAGAATGTGATGAACAATAAACATATTGGTAGTGATTTTAATGAGTTTTTAAAAGAAGATGGTATTTATGAAGAAACAAATGATATAGCTATAAAAAGAGTTATTGCTTATCAATTAGAACAAGAAATGAAAGCTCAAAAAATCACAAAAACAAAAATGGCAGAAATGATGAATACAAGTAGAGCTGTTGTTAATAGACTTTTAAATCCTGATAACAGTTCTTTGACTCTTAGTACACTTGAAAGTGCAACAACTGCTTTAGGAAAAAAATTAAATATTTCAATTTTATAGATTCATTAATTAGAAACAAAAAAGAAGTAGACCAAAAACTACTATATTTTTACGGGTGTATGCTAATGCTTTACAAAATGTAACCGTTAGCTTAACGTCCAAAACGAACTCCGATGGTTTTAAACATAGAATTAATTTTCTATAATCAAATTGTATTAGATTTTTATTTAAATCTTCCACCTTTTTTGTCTCAGTTATCTCCACTCTTTTGATTTAATCTTGCCGTTTGCCTTTGGCTATGTCAAAATGATTTGGTAGGGAATGGCTCCGAAGTGGAGACAACTTGCCCTTGTACTACTTTGGATTTAACAAAATAGTACAGGACAAGTTAGTCTATAATGTGCAAATGACTCGGCTTTTGCAGGACACTACGCTACGACTTAAGTAGATTATTGTTCAGCTCTTAATCTACGACACAATTACATTAGACGGTTCCCCTTATCTAATAACCTACATATTTAATTAATCCAGTATTAGTATTATCACTAATTTAAAAACCTCTGTTTTATATATTAACTGGTAAACATATAGGAATGTCCTTGCTACTATAAAATAGTAGAACGGGCATCTCCACCGTGAATCGTACCTCTTTCCATTCCTCACACGGTGCTGATTTGGTCTCTTATTTGGCTGTGATTGTTTTCGGTAAGTTCATTCTCACCTTATGCAAGTTTTTGTTTTATCGCAAGATTTCGCTTACTGTGCAGTCCTTACACTCTACCGCTTTATAGTTTTTTTGGACATTACTTTATCCTCAACACTTAAGTTGATTTTTTTTGAAAAAAAAGAAAGATAAAATTTGATTTTAATTTAGATATTAGTTATAATGTAGCTATCTTTTTAGCAGTTTTGAGTCGCCAAACTTCAAAAAAAACTGCTAAGACCTCCTTTTAATGAGATTTTCACAGTTTTTTTACGCAATTCTAATGCTTTGTTTAGCTTTATTTATTTGATATTGCACAATATTTTGAGCGGGATAGCCGATTAATCGATCTCCATTCTGAATATATGCAGGGCAGTCCTTTGATGCTTTTCTTCTTTCATCTAGCGTTCTAGTACTTATACCTAGTACTTTTGCACATTGTTTCGAGTTTAGCAACACACCATGGCGGAATACTAGGGCTTGTAGCATTGAATTAAATATTGATTCCTCGTTAATACTCATTGAATACCTTTCCATTGAATACCTTTCATGTGTTATTTAATGTATTTAATTTCTACAGACAATTCTAGTGCAAAACAAAAAGTAATACAATAAAAGTTTAGGATTTTTTCAAAGCCCATAAAATAGGCAATCTTTAAATCAATTCGACACAATTGAATATAATTGGATATTGGTTGGATATAATTCGAAATAGCAAAAACTTAAAAAAATAAATTAATTTTAAAATTTTATTTTAGTTGGATACCCCTTTTTAAAACATATCAAATAATAACAAAAAACTAGATTCTAAATAGATACCCCTTTTTAAAACATATCAATTTATAACACCGATAGAATGGGGATTTTATTAAGTTTAATGTAAGTATGAATTCACTACAATTTGAAATAAAATAACTTATTTTAATATAAAAGGAGACTAATGAATATAAGTAGAAATATGTAAGAATTCCTCTTTTTTCTGCCGCCAAGCTTAAAAAAAGAGGAAAATTAAATCCCGAGAAAGGCTTTAATCAGGCTTATTATACCAAAAGTTAATAAAATTTTATTAACTTTTTTACTTTGCTTGATTATTCAATTCTTTTTAAATAATTAAAAGGATTATATAATTATGAAAATCAATGAAAAAATTGAAAAAGAAATTCAAATTCTACATGAAAAAACAAATAATAATACAGAATATATCTCTATAGAAGAAGTTGCAGAGCTTTACGCACGATCGAAAAGCACGATTCAAACTTGGAGAAAATCAAAAAAAAATTGGAGCGAATTAAATCTTTGTAGTCGTAAATTTTTAAAAAAAGATATCGCTCGTATTAGAATATTAGACCCTTATCTGTCGGGATTTAACGCAAAAGTAGGGGTATGAAATGCAAGAAATAAATTACACAAAAACAAGATTCTTCCCATTTTTCACTATCACTACAGATGCTTTAGTTAATCAAGATAAAAATGAAATTATTTTTGAAAAAGAAAACGGTTCAAACATTTACAATTTTTCAAAACTTACGAATAAGACAAGTTTCTTAATACTTAAGTATCTACCCGTTTTGATTTTTATCTCATATTTCGTAACTGTATATGAGTTACAAAACATGACAACATACGTAATTACAGGCTTTACAGTAACAACTTTAGGAATATTAATTAATAAAAAATATGATGATTTCAAGAGTTTCATAGCGACTGTTGTTTGGTTCTTACTTTTTTCATATATGCTTGGCTTTGAAAATAGCGGTTACATCGTAAAATACGCACTTATAGCATACTTTTTTTATAGTTTTCTTACTGACTTACGAAGAGAATATTTTCAAATTCTAAAAGACAATAAAACAGTAAGCTATTTCTATTGCAAAGAGGAGAAAATAAAATGAAAGTTTTAATATTTTTCTTCCTTTTTTTCATAAATCTTTATGCTAATACAAGTGTAAGAGCAGACTTAGACAATAACTTTTTTCTAAGCCCTTATCAAAGTCCATCAGATGGAATTTGTGAGCCATCTTGTAGAGTTCTTGACACTACTAAATATAAGACAAAAATGATTGATTTTGACAGTAAATCAGGTCTTACTTCATGCGAAGTATTCTATGCCTTTGCAGTAGACCAAGAACAAGAAAATAGAAAATTATCAATTATGGCTAATACTTTAGATATTGATTGTGTAAAAGAACAAGAATCAATTAAAGCAAACTATGCAGATTCAACACTCGCAAGTAAAACAAATAACAACTATTCTAACTACGCAAATATTGATAATTATGATAGTTCAAAAACAACTATGAGTAAATTTATATCAGGACTTGCAACACTAGATCAAGATATGATTAATCTTCAAGATACGACAGCAAGTGGAACACTTGTGAAAGCAAATCCCAATGCTGTTTATAGTCCTGATTCAGCTGATACATCAGAACCAAATTTATTATTGAATCAAATTGACAGCTTAAACACTCAAAACTTAACTTATTTTGTTGATTTATTCTACTATTTAGACCAATCTTACGAGTATATAGTTTCCTATTTAGTTGTTTTTTTATCACTATTTTTTATGGTTCTATATGTCGCAAAACTGGGCTTAAAAAAATTAGAAAAAAAGGCTTTATCCTACGAAGAGCCGTTCACAATGCGATTATCTATTATCATAATAGCTTTTTTAATATTCTTTTTACCCATAAAAGTAGATAACAATTACTCTGACAGTATGTTCCAACTAATAGCTAAGTACTTTATATTTGAAAGTACAAGTATGGCAGATAAGGCAAATAAGGTGGCATTAAAGCAATTTGTAAAATATAGCTACAATGCAACGGGAGCAAGTGGAGTTGAAGAAGAAGCTAACTTAAAAGCACTTTTAAAAAAAGAAGAACAGGTAATAATTAACTATGAGACAGCTCTTCAAGTTTGTATCGAAAAATTTCCTGAATTAACTACTTATCAGATAACTGATGAAGAAAAAATCAATGAATTAGAACAATATCTAAGAGCAAATGATACAACAACTATAAAAGGTTGTAGAAATGTAGAAAAAAGACTTAAAGTTGCCTACACTCAAAAAACACAATATGAATATCATTTGGAGAGAATTAAATCAGCATATCAAAATGCAGAAATCACAAATAGATTAGATAAAGTTTCAGAATTATTAGATCGAAGAAGTGATGAAATGGGCTGGTATTCTTCTATCTTAGTTCCAACTGTTAAAGTCTTAACAGAGTTAAGTTTTATTAGTTCAAATGAAAATCCGCCTTTGAATGAAGAAGTAAAAGTAAAGATTAGAAAAGCTCAAATAAATCCAACAGATGAAAGCAATAACTGGCTAGAAGATCTATTGTCAAACAGTACACAATATGCCCAAGACATGCTTGGTGAGAGCTTTGCAAAGGTTATCTACTTGATTTTTCCTGGAGCAGGAGATATTTTTTCTATGAGCATGAATTTAGGATCAGGCTTATCTTCTCTTATTAGCCAAATACCAGTAATAGGCACGGCAACTGGAATTTTAGGAACAATTGCAACACCATTTTTAAGTCTTGCACTAACAGCTTATATAGTGACATATATTTTAAAATTTCTACCTTTAGTAACTGGAATAATAGCAACGATACTGGCAATTATTTTATATTTATATGAACTTATAATTTATGTTCTTATATCTCCTTTTGTGGTTGCATTTGCACTTTCAACGGGACAGAGCCGAAAAATTATAGACTTCCTTGTTACTGGGATAACTATTTTCTTAAGACCAGTTCTTATAGTTGTATCAGTGTATCTTGCTATGTTCTTTTATAGCTTTGTACATGATAATATCATAGTCTTCTCATTAGAGCAGTTTGCATTATTGCAAAATAGTACAAGTGGTTTTGTAATAACTTTACTTTCGTATATAGTTAAAGAACTAATCTCAATATTTGCTATTTTCTTATCAATTTATATCGTTTGGAAAACAATAGTTCATGGAGCCGATTACGTATTCAAAATGATAGGTTTAGACAATCTTTCAAATACAACACAATTAGCAGATGATTTATCTAATCAGTATAAATCAAGATACACATTTAACGCATAAAAAAGGAAAAAAACAATGAAAAAACTAATACTAATAACAGCAATACTAATGAATATACTAACAGTTTCATTCGCAGAAGATAAAACACAAGCTCAAGATGTAGTTCAAATTTGGTTACAAGAAGTATTTAAAATGAAATCTCATGATGATTATAAAACTAGAGATAAGATCATTGAAAAACTAAGACCATATAGTGCAGATAAAGACACTAACTCAATAAATAGAAAAATAGCACAATTCTGGAGTATAAAAAATAGAGTTGAAAAAAGAGATAGAAACAGCCTTTATAATAAACAAACTAACTTCTCTTACTCTTTCAAAACTAAATATATTAAGTATGATCAATGGAGAAAAAGAGCTTTAGTATTCTTTACTATTTTTGCATATCAAAATTTTGAATCCCCTAACAATTGTAACTCTATATATCTAAAAAAAGTAAGTGGAAAATGGAAGCTTTAATTCCAAACCCACGAACATCAAAACATCTTATTTTTCAAAAATAAGAGTGGCGAAGCCACATAAAAAAACTGTATCCCCTCGTGGGTCAGTTTTCGAGCGAACGATAACTTTCAAGTTATAGTGGAGTGAGTTACTCACTCCACCCTAAAAATGAATTTTAGTGTTTATGAGTTTTCTACCCACGAGGGGTGAGAAAATTGGGCGAGTAAAAATCTTACGATTTTAACTCTTTGATTTATGAAAAAGAAGAAAGGAGAATTAGCGTGGCGAATTGTAATGCAGTCAAAATAAGACCTAGAAAAAATCCACCTCCTACACCTGCAAATCTAGCACATAATAGTGCTATGAAAAAAGCTAATTATTGGTTGAAGGATGCAACAGAGATTATACAATCAAAAGCATATACAGATTATAGAAAACTAAATGAAGATTTTAAGAACTGGGAGAAAGAAGCTGAACAAAGATATGCAGAAAATTTAGATAAAAAAAGAAAGTTAAGAAGTGATGCAGTTAAAATCGAAGAGGGTATGTTGATTGTTGGAACTGATGTTGAGATATCAAATGAAGATATTGTAAATATAATAAATGACTTTGTTTCTAAATTTGAAAAAGAGAATAATACAAAAGTTAGACATTGGGCTTATCATAATCATGAGGGGCATATTGATGAAGATTCAAATGAAAAGATTAATAGACATATTCACTTTTTATTTGACAATATAGATAAAAACGGGGAGATGGTTAGAAAAAATTGGAAGAAAACATATTTTAGCCAGTTACAAGATAACATTTGGGATATCTCTAAAAAGTATGTTCCAGATATACAAAGAGGTAAAAAGAGCAGCTATCATACAGTTCAAATTGGAGATAGAAAAGTTAAAATAAATGATAAAAAAGGTGTTCATCATAGAGTATATAGAAAACAAAAAGAGCAAGAAAATCAAACCCAATATGCAAAACAAAAAGATCTACAAGATGAAATTAAAAAACTAAGAGCAGAATTACAGTTAAACAAAGCTATTAGAGAAGATTATGCAAGGGTTGAAGCTGTAAATAAAGATCTAAAAAATCAAATAAGAAATGAGAAGTTAGAGAGTTCAAAAATGCTTGAAGTTTTAAAAGATTTAAGAAAAGAAGTTTTAACTCAAAAAGATGTAAATTCAAAACTAGAACATGATCTAAAAGATCAACAAGAATCAAAAGAGATGTATCAAGATGTTATATTCAATATTAATTCTAAAATGAAAGAGATAGAGAAGATTTTTGAAGATCCTGAATTAATCAAAGCATTAGAAGAGTTATCTACTCAAGAGAGTAATAATTTACAAATTGAAGAAGATGAACTAATGATGATTATTAGAAAAAACAGTTATGAAAAGAAAACATTACTTGGGAAAAAGCAAGAGATTAATTCAAATGCCTTTATAAATGACTTTAATAGCCTATATAAGAAGAAAAGCAATAAAAACGAGCAAAGTATCAAAAGACTATTAAAAGCTTTAAAAAGTATAGGAGATTTTTATTCTAAACAGTTTACAAGTCTTACTCAAGAAAAAAAGACAAATTCTACTTATGAACAAAATAAAAAACCTTTTACAGACTGGAGAGATATAGAAATAGTTCCAGTTTATGATGAGAGAAACAATTTTCAAAAAAGATAGGATTTTTTTGGACATTCTTATAAAAGTAATTAGGATAACAGGTTCAATTTTTACAACATAAAAAGCTTTGGGTGCAGTAGTGGGCGACTCCCCGAAAGGAGTACACCACTTTGAGATTACTCATTATAGTAATGGTTTTAATGGTATTCGCACTACCATTATATTAAAAACCAAAAGGTACAAGGGAGACCTTGTATCTTCCATTGCTATAATTGTATCAATTTTAAATTACAATTACAAGAGATTGTATATGGCACTGAGGATTAGTATTTAAAAAATTTTAAAGCGTACTAAAATGAGAAACTAGCCATTAAAATACATAAATTTTTTAATCTCTGATTTTAAATATGCCAATTTTAGGGAGTTTGTAAAGTTCATAAGGTTTATAATTTAGAAAAGTTCTCGTTTTAGTACGCTTATAATATATAAAAGTTTAGTTTTGTATATGTTAGGGCTGAGAAAGCCCTAAGCAATAGAATTCTGTTACTGTTGCCTTTAATTAGCTGTTAAAGGTTAATTTTTGTGAGATATAGTCATAATTTATATCCTCAGAAAATACAAGTTACAACTAGTAGGATAAAATAGCTTTATCTCTTTCTCTTATCAAATTTTAATATTAATTAAATTAAAGATTAGTATATTTGTATCCAAATTTTTCATACCAGTTAGTTGAACATCTCTCTTTTGTGTTTTCTTCTTTAGAAATTTCTTTAACATCTTCATCATCAGGATATTTCTCTAGTAATTCTATTAATACTCTTGTTGTAAAATTTAGATGTTTATCTATTTCAGGTGGAGTAGGATCAAATTTATTTAGGTCTAAAGCACATTTTTTTAATAGCATTGCATGAGTTTCTTCATCAACAAAATCTAATAATGTATTTGTTCTATTTTTTCCATGCCTTACTTTTTTACTTTCCATAAATTTGATATATTCATCATAATCAAATATCTCTTTTCTTTCATAAGGGTATTTTTTTAACATATAGTTCTCCTAATTTGAAGGGTTCATATATTCAGCTCTAATAATTTCCATAGCTTCATTTTCATAATAACCCATATCTAAATAGCCTTTTAGTTCATTTTCTATCATGGTTACTTGATTATCTATATATTCCTGAACTTTTTTCTCTTTTAGTAATTCTTTCCAAAGATCTTTTTTATAATTTTTTGTAAACTCTTCTATTTGTGTATAAAGACTTAATGACATTTGTTTTTATCCTTTTTTTCTTCTAAAATTTTATTTGTAGGGAAATTTTCATCAAGTGGTAAATCTTTCCATTCTTCATATTTTATTTTTTTTCCTAAATGAAAAATCTTTTTGAAAGATTCATATTTTTTAAATAAAGAGATAAGTTTTTTTTCACTTATTAGTAGCATTAATAATCCTTTTGTTTATTATATTTAAAGTAAATTAAAATTAACAAAAAGATTTTATTCCATATCTAGCTAGATATAGGCTAGAAAAGAAGAACTTTTTATTCTCCTTTTAAACCTTTTCTCATTGCTTCTATTACCGTATTATCGGCTTTATGACCCGTAAATAATTCGAACGCCAAGACACCTTGATATAAAAGCATGTCTTCACCGTCTTTTATCTCACAGCTATTCTCTTTAGCTAATGCTAAAAATGGTGTGATTTTTCCATATACACAGTCAAAAGCGAAAGAAGCTTGCTTTAGGATAGGTTCTAGGATTTCTTTGTCGCATGGTAGATACTCATCTTTTAATCCTGCACTTGTTGAGTTTACAACTAGGTCATACTCTTCTGGTTTGAAATCATCCCATGAGTATGAAGTAATACCTTCATTTTTAAAAAACTCTAGTTTTCCTGCACTTCTATTTAGAACTGTTACTTTGATACCTTTTTCCTGTAAGGCTAGGGCGATTGCTTTAGCTGTTCCTCCCGCTCCTAAAAGTAGTACATTTTTTATCTCTCCAAAAGACTCTATTGCTTTTAAGAAGCCTGGTGCATCTGTATTGTATGCTATGATTTTTCCATTTTCTTTTATATATGTGTTTACTGCTTGGATTTTGTTTGCTAAACCTCTTACTTCATCGGCATTTTTATATGCAAACTCTTTATGTGGAACTGTTATATTTGCTCCTTCATATGAGTTTTCTAAAAAAGTAGTTTTTATAGTTGCTCCATCTTCTAAATGATGTTTTTCATATACTCCATCATAGTTTAATGCTTCAAAACCTGCATTTTGCATTTGTGGTGATTTTGAGTGAGCTACTGGATTACCAAATATTACGAATTTTTCTTTTGACATATATATTTCCTTAATTTAAAAATATGATTTTATCAAAACTCTCTTGATATATTCGTATATTCACTTTTAATACACAAAATTATTTTAAAGTAAATAAAAAAATATAGGGATTATTATGAGTGACAACAACAGTTTTTTTAGATTTATATGGAGAGTAAATTCTTTGATTATATTGGCTATTAGTCTTCTTGGAGTGAGTTTATTGGTTTATGGATTTATTCAAAATAAAAGTTATAAAAAAGTAAGTAATATTGTAAATATTCAAAATAATAAAGATTCAAAAGAAAATTACAAACTTGAAGGAAATGTACAGTTTTTAAATGACAAATATCAATTAACACCTCTTGTTTTAACACAAGATTATGAACAATCATATTATTCAAAGCATACTTATTCAGTAAAAAACTATTTATTTACAGATTTAGAAAATAGCAAGTCTTATTGGTTATTTAAAAAAAATGATAAACTTATTTTAGATCTATTTAGATTAGAAAAGAATAATTTAATATCAGCATCAAAAGATACAAAAGCTTTGATGTATTTAGTAGTAAAAGAAGATACAAATAAGGATGCAAGATTATCTATTCAAGATAAATTTTCTTTAGTTTTATCAACTCCTTCTGGAAAGAAATATATCGAATTATTTGAAAAACTACAAAGTTTTGTATCATGGAGATTTATAGATGGCTCAGAGATTATAGTTCATTATAAAAAAGATGGTAAATATTTTAGTTCAAATATTGATATTGAAAAATTTAAGATAATAGATACGAGAACTATTGATATCAATCAATGATTATTTTTATAAATTATGTAAAAATTCATAAAAAACAAAAAGGCTGATAATGCTTATAGATAAAAATAACTTACCATTAGTTGCAGAAGATTTTATGAATGATGTACATTTTGAAGATGTTGATATTATAAATGAACTATATGAAAAATCAGTAGTTTATAAAAATACGAAAAAAGATGAAGATAGAAAAGATCTTATTGCTTGTTATGAAAAGTGGTATGATCATACAGTTAAACACTTCAAAGGAGAAGAAGCAAAAATGCTTGAGTTAAGATTTCCTCCTTATATGATGCATAAAGGTGAACATGATAGATGTTTGGAAAATATGGCTTATATATTGAATAGTTTTATAAATAGTGATGATATTGATTCTTTGATTTTTTATTTAGAAGGAGATTTATTAAGTTGGTTAGTAAATCATATTGAAACTATGGATACTGTTACAGCAAACTTTTTCAAAACTGGTATGAGTCCATGTAGTGCAATGCACTAAAAAGGTAAAATTATTTACCTTTTTTTTGCGATTAGATTAAAAAGTGGATACTCCTTATCATTTCTTTCATGAATAAATACAGTATCAGATGAAATAATCTCAAAGCCTATTTTTTCAAAGATTTTACATACTTCTTCTTTTTCAAAACCAAAGTGTTCAACTCCATCATT
Organism: Arcobacteraceae bacterium; assembly: GCA_048268245.1. Lineage (GTDB taxonomy): Bacteria > Campylobacterota > Campylobacteria > Campylobacterales > Arcobacteraceae > Arcobacter_B. The sequence goes on along the minus strand of JBLWVX010000040.1, from coordinate 5,438 downwards.
GTTGTGTTTTTTATGGAAAGTTCCATCCTCTTTTTCAAGATCATTTATACATACAACACCATCTTTTTTTAATGCCTCAAAACATTTTTTAGCAAACATATTTGTATCTTTTATATGATGCATTGTCATTGAAGAGATTACTAAGTCAAATTGCTCTTTGGGAAGTTCTTCTTCATTTATATTATGTTTTATAGCTTTTATATTATCGAAGTTTAATTCTTTTGCTTTTTCATTAAATCTTGAAACCATTCCATCTGAATAGTCCATTCCTAAAATATTATTTGTATCATTACTTAAAGCAAAAGCTATAAATCCAGTACCACAACCATAGTCTAAAATCTCTGCATCATCTTTAAGTGTAATTTTTTCTAAAAGGTTCTTTACGCAGGTATTTGAACTATCTATACTTGATTGTTTTTTATCCCATGTTTTAGCTGCTTCATCAAATCTATTCATTTGTATCCTTTGTTTAAAAATAACATTATATCAAAATCAAACTTTTTACAGTACAATAAGAAAAAAATCAAAAGGTAGAAACTTATGGAAGATATATTAGCAGTTTTTACAGATAAAAGTGATGGAAATTTAGCTTATCATATTGGAGATAAAAGACATAATGTAGATAAAAATCAAAAAGCTTTAGCTAAAAAGCATGGATATAGATTTGGTGATTTAAGATATATGAATCAAGTTCATGGAAACAATGTAGTTATAGTAAACCATGACTCCCCAAGATGTATAGATGATTGTGATGGTTTAATCACAAACGAAAAGAACCTTCCTTTGATGGTGATGGTTGCTGATTGTATACCTATACTTTTACATGACAAAAAAGAGAGTGTTATAGCTGCACTTCATGCAGGAAGAAACTCAACTTTTTTAAAAATAGTGCAAGTAGCACTTGATATTATGAAAAAGAACTTTGGATGTATAGGTGAAAATATTGAAGCTATTATGGGGCCTAGTATTCAAAAGTGTTGTTATGAAGTAAACGATGAGCTTTTAAATATAGTAGAAAAAAACTTTGGGAAAGAGTTTATAAATGGAAAAAATATAGACCTACAAGGTATAAACCGTGCAATTTTAGAACAAAATCAAGTAAAAAATATAAAAATTTCAAAAATTTGTACAAAATGTTCAGAAACTGATCATTATTCTTATAGAAAAGACCCAAAAACTGGTAGATTTGCGGGTGTTATAAAACTTTAAATCAAATCTTTACGAATTTACTCAAAAATACTCTAATTCTTAAAAAAACTTAAGGCTTAAAAATTTATTTTTTATAATATTTGAGCTTTAAGTTTTAAATATCAAATAATTTATAAATTACCATGAAATCAGTCATTTAAATGTAAAATAGAATATATTTAATTATTAAAGTTGTATTAGAAAAATTAATTATATGTAGTAATTTACATAACTTTTACATAATTAACTTAAATGAAACTTGTAAATTAAATTAGTTTCAAAATTTATCTTTTTTAAGCTTACTTCTGTTACTATTTTACCACATTTTAAAGAAAGCAGAAATATTAAGGATTAGAATGAGTACTAAAGTAACAAAAACAGAAGCATTAGATTACCATAAAGTTCCAAACCCTGGAAAGGTTGCTATTGCTACAACTACAAGATTAGAATCACAAAGAGATTTATCTCTTGCATACTCTCCTGGAGTTGCATATCCTTGTGAAGAAATCAAAGAAAACCCAGAAGCTGCATATACTTATACTTCAAAAAGAAATTTAGTGGCAGTTATTTCAAATGGTACAGCTGTACTAGGACTTGGTGATATTGGAGCATTAGCTTCAAAGCCAGTTATGGAAGGAAAAGCTGTGTTATTCAAAAAATTTGCAGCAGTAGATTCTTTTGATATTGAAGTTGATGAAAAAGATATTGATAAATTTTGTGAAACAGTAAAAGCGATTTCACCAACATTTGGTGGAATTAACTTAGAAGATATAAAGTCACCAGAGTGTTTTGAAATCGAAAGAAGATTAGTTGATGAACTAAATATTCCAGTTATGCATGATGACCAACATGGAACTGCTATTATTACAACTGCAGGTTTAATCAATGCATCTTCTATGATGAATAAAAAACCAGAAGATATGAAAGTAGTAGTTGTAGGTGCAGGAGCTTCAGCTATTTCTTGTTCAAACATGTATAAAGAATTAGGTGTTAAAAACTTAATTATGTGTGATTCAAAAGGTGTTATTCATAAAGGTAGAACAGATCTAAACAAGTATAAAAAAGACTTTATGATTGATGATGCACTTACTATGGAAGAAGCATTTAGAGATGCTGATATGGTATTAGGATTATCTAGACCTGGTACATTTACAAAAGAGCATATTGCACTTATGAGTGAAAGCCCAATCGTATTTACACTTGCAAATCCTACACCTGAGCTTTTCCCTGAAGAAGTTAGAGAAGTAAGACCAAATGCAATTATTGGAACAGGAAGAAGTGATTTCCCAAATCAAGTAAATAATGTACTTGGATTTCCGTTTATTTTTAGAGGTGCATTAGATGTGCAAACTAGAAAAATTAACATGACTATGAAAATGGCTGCAGCTAAAGCTATTGCAGACTTAGCAAAAGAGCCATTATATCCAGAATTAAAAGTGATGTTTGGTGACTTATCTTATGGTCCTGAATATATTATTCCAACACCATTTGATAAAAGACTTATGGTTGAAGTAAGTGCAGCAGTAGCAAACGCAGCAGTTGAAACTGGTGTTGCAAGAGTAAAAGAGTTTGATTTAGAGGCATATAGAGAAAAACTTTCTCATATGGTATAAGTTAAATTATCTATTAATTAAGAAAAAGGTATTATTCTCATTTAATTTTAATGAGAATAATATTATAGGACGATAATGGAAGAGTATATACTTTTAATTGATACTGAAGATGCAAAAGGTTTAGTATACAACATTTCTAAAGTACTTTTTGCAAACAACTTAAACATCGAGCGAAATGCTGAGTATGTTGACCCAGATACTAACAAGTTTTTTATGAGAACAAGAATCTCAGGGAACATTTCAAAAGATATTTTACTAAAAGAGCTAAAAGAGGTTTTACCACAAGGCTCAAGAATCAGACTAAATAAAAAAGCTAAAAAAGATGTAGTAATCTTAGCTACTAAAGAGTCTCATGTATTAGGTGATTTACTTATTAGATATATTGATGGTGAGTTAAATGCAAATATTAAAGCTGTAATTGCAAATCATGAAGATTTAAAAGATTTAGTTGAGAAATTTAATATTCCATTTACTTGTATTAGTGCAGAAGGAATGGATAGAGAGACTCATGAAGATTTAATGATTGAAGAAATCAATAAGTATGAGCCAGAAGTTATTGTACTTGCAAAATATATGAGAATTTTAACTCCAAAATTTGTTCAACAATATCCACAAAAAGTGTTAAATATTCACCACTCATTCTTACCTGCATTTATTGGAGCAAATCCATATAAGCAAGCTCATGAAAGAGGTGTGAAGATTATTGGTGCTACTGCTCACTATGTTACTGATGATTTAGATGAAGGTCCAATTATTTCTCAAGATGTTGTAGCAGTTGACCATACTTTCTCTTGGCAAGATATGAGAAAAGCAGGAAGAAACGTAGAAAAAATCGTATTATCTAATGCTTTCCAGTTATTACTAGAAGATAGAGTATTTGTATACGGAAATAAAACGGTAATTTTATAATGTTTAATATAGTATTACATGAACCAAGAATCCCAGGAAACGTTGGAACTATCGGAAGATTAGCTTTTGCTATGAACTGTACTCTTCATCTTATAAAGCCTTATGGTTTTGGAGAGATTACAGAAAAAGAAGTAAGACGTGCTGGACTTGACTATTGGTATGATTTAGAAGTTTATGAGTATGAAAATATAGAAGAGTTTTGGGAAAAAAATCCAATTTCAAATAGACACTTTTTCGCAACTACAAAAACTGATAAAGTTTATTTTGATGCTAAGTTTGAAACTGGTGACTTTTTCTATTTTGGTAGAGAAGATGCTGGACTTCCTGAAAGTATTATGGATAAAAATAAAGAAGGGTGTATTACAATACCTATGACAAATGATGCAAGAAGTTTAAATATCGCAAACTCTGTATCAATTGTAGCTTATGAAGCTTTAAGACAAAACTTCAAAGATTTTAAATAATCTTTGAAGAATCCTATCTAATAAAAATAAATTAACAAAATTTTAACTATTACATAATATAATATAAACCTATAAAATTAAGGGAAATATTATTGTATAAAATATTATTACTAGAAGATGATAAACTTTTTGCATCAACAATTGAAGACTTTTTAGAAGATGAAGGCTTTGAAATAGATATAGCTTACGATGGTGAGCAGTGTTTAGACTTAAACTATGAAAACAAATATGATTTATATATTTTTGATATAAATGTACCAAAAATAAATGGTCTTGATCTTTTAGAACAATTACGGCAAGCTGGAGATGAAACACCATCTATTTTTCTTACATCATACAAAGATAAAGAGACACTTCATGAAGGTTTTCTAAAAGGTTGTGATGATTACTTGAAAAAACCTGTAGATTTAGATGAACTTATACTTAGAATAAAAGCTTTATTTAAAAGAAATAAAAAAAGTTTTGAAGCTATAAAACTTACTGAAACTTTAGAGTTTGATAGTATTTCTAAAAGAGTATATGAAAGTGGAGCTGATTTAAATCTTCCTATTAAAGTGCTTGAACTTCTAGAACTTTTTATAGAACACAGAGGTGAAATAGTTACAAAACAAATGATTATTTCAAAACTTTGGAGTGCAGGTGAGGAGTATAGTGAAGGCTCAATTAGGGTTTATATAAACTCAATTAAAAAACTTTTAGGAAAAGACTCTTTATCAAATATAAAAGGTGTAGGATATAAAATTGAATTCTAAAAAAAGAGACTTTTTAATATCGATTTCAATTGTATTTATAATTACAATTACATTAGTTTTATATTTTAACTTTATGCTTGTATCTATTTTTGGACTAAATCAAGAAAATTTTATATTTATTATTTTGCCTTTAGTTATTTTGGGCTTAATTATATTTTTAAGTTTTGCAAACAATATTTTAAAACCACTTTTTAAAAGTGATGAAGCTTTACAACAAAGTATAAAAGAAACAATACATGAACTAAATATTCCAGTATCAACTATACAAATGAATACACAAATGCTACAAAGAAAGATAGATGATGAAAAGAGTCTAAAAAGACTGGGGCGTATAAAACAAGCAAGTGATGATTTACTAAAGCTTTATGAAAACATGGAATATGATATAAAAAAGCAAATAGATAAAATAGAAAAACAAGAGTTTTATTTAGATGAGCTTATAAATAAAACTCTTGTTTTTCTATTTTATCTATTTGCTTTTTTATATCATATTCCATGTTTTCATAAAGCTT
>JBLWVX010000039.1:0-19153 GCA_048268245.1 Arcobacteraceae bacterium | reverse complement strand
TTTCCTTTAAGTTTAGGTATATTATTCTCATTTAATAAATTTTATGATATAATTTAAATTATGAAAATAAGTGTATAATTTTTATAAGATTATATATGTAAATTATGTGAAATTAAATGATATATATTGTATTATTTCACGAAAGGAAGAGAAACTATGACAAATTATACAAGTTTACTAAAAGATTATGATTTAAAAGTTACTCCTCAAAGAGTGGCAATAGTAGAAGAACTTTATATGAATGGACATATGAATATTGATGATTTATATAAAAAGCTATTAGCAAAGTTCCCATCTATATCTTTAGCAACGATATATAAAAATATCAATGCAATGGTTGAAAAAGTATTTCTTTCAGAAGTAAAGATACCAAATTCTAAATCAGTTTATGAGTTAGTAAAAGAAGAACATGCACACATGGTTTGTTCATCTTGTGGTTATATTGAAGATGTAATCGTAAATAGTTCAAATGTTTTAGAAGAAGCTGCTATAAAGAGTAATTTTAAAATTCAAAGTGCTGATATAGTACTTAGCGGACTTTGTCCTAAATGTTTAAAATAGTTTAGCTTAAGCTAAACTATTTTGGATTACTAATCCTAAAACTACTAATAAAACAATTCCTGCACTTTTATTATAAAGTCTATTTGCTGTAATAAATACTAACATAAGTGATAATATAACTGCTGCTGCTATATCAAAGAAGTAAAGATTTAAGTCTACATTTAAAGGATTAAGAATTGAAGCTAGTCCTAATACCATCGTAAAGTTAGCAACGTTTGATCCAATAATATTACCTATTGCTAAATCTGCATTATTTTTCATAGCAGATTTAATTGAGATTGTAAGTTCTGGTAAAGATGTACCAAAAGCAACTAAAAATAGTCCGATTAACCACTCTGAAATACCAAAGTTTCTTGCAATGTTTCCAGCACTATCAATAGCAAAATCAGCACCTCCTACTACAAATACAAAACCAACAAGTAGTAAGACAGATGTTTTTCCCCATGCAAATTTTTCTTTTGCTAAATCTTCATCTATTTTTTCAACTTGATTTGAACTAATTAAGAAGATTAAATAAGCAGCCATTAATAAAAGGAATAAAACACCATCAACTATATTTATTTTACCATCAATTCCCATTAGAATAAATACTAAAATAGGAAATAATGCCCAAGCTGAATCTTTTGCAAAAAGGTCTCTATCTGGAGATATTTTTTTAGCAACAAGAAAAACAGCACCTAAAACTAGGGCTATATTAAATATTGTACTTCCAACAACATTTGCTACGGCAATATCTGCACTTCCTTTCATAGACGCTGACATAGATACAGCCATTTCAGGTAGTGATGTTCCTACTGCAATTAAAGTAGCTCCAATTACAAAATGTGAGATATTGTAATGAAGTGCAATCTTTTCACTTTGCTCAATAATAAAATCTGCTCCATATATAAGTGCAGCCATTGCTATTGTAAAAATTATAAAATCCATTTATGAATTCCTTACTATTAAACTTTTTGGTAGATTAAATTTATTAATCAACTCTTCTTCTTTATCTCTATGCTCTCCATTGTCAACTTCATGGTCATATCCAACTAAATGAAGTAATCCATGAATAAAAAGAAGAAAAAACTCTTCTTCTTCTTTGTGTCTATACTCATTTGCTTTGTTTTTTACAAACTCTTCTGAGATTACTATTGATCCAACTGGCATATTAGGCATATCAAACTCTAAAGGGAAACTTAATACATCAGTTGGTTTATCTATGCTTCGATGCTGTTTATTTAGCTCTTGAATTTCATCATTGTTTGTGATAATTAGTTCAATATCTTTTGAAGTTACATATGAAGCTATCTCTTCAAGTTTTGTTAAGTCAAACTTTAAAGAGGAGTTGTTTTCTATATCAATCATTTTTTTCCCTTTTAATTTGCGCGATTGTATCTAAGTTTTGCAAATTAAAAGATAAAAGAAAAAAATTAGTTTAAAATAGTTCAATCATCTTTGGTACTTCATCAACAGCAAAGCACTTTAGTTTAAGGTTTAGGTTTGGTTTTTGTGATATTACAGCTTTCTTTATACCTTGAGCTTGGGCTTCTTTTAGTCTCATATCCATTGAGTATACATCTTTAATTTCACCTGTAAGTGAAACTTCCCCAATAAATACTGACTCTTTTGAAATAGGTCTGTCTCTAAAAGAGGAGATAATAGCTGCAACAACAGCTAAATCAGCAGAACTTTCTTTTATTTTGATACCACCACTTATATTTACAAATACATCATAGTGATTTAGAGGTAAATCAATCTTTTTTTCAAGTAGGGCTAAAAGCATATTTAATCTATTTACATCAAAGCCTGTTGCACTTCTTTTAGGGTTTGGATGTGTTGATTCTGTTACTAAAGCTTGAACTTCAAGTATTAAAGCCCTTGAACCTTCCATGGATACAGTTAAAGCAGAACCACTTTGAGCTTTTGTTTTATCAAAAAACTTAGAGGCTATATCTTTTGCACTAACTAATCCTTCTCCTGTCATCTCAAAAATACCAATTTCAGATGTAGAACCAAATCTATTTTTAAAACCTCTTAACATTCTAAGCTCTTTTGAGGCTTCTCCTTCAAAGTATAAAACTGTATCAACCATATGTTCAAGTACTCTAGGTCCTGCAATACTTCCATCTTTTGTTATATGTCCAATTATAAACATAGCTATATTAGACTCTTTTGCTTTTCTCATAAGCTCAAAAGTGATTTCACGAACTTGACTTACACTTCCAGGTGCTGATGTTAGGTTTGAAGAATAGATAGTTTGAATAGAGTCAATAATACATACTTCATAATCTTGTCTAAGTAGTTCATCTTGGATTTCTTCTAGTTTTATTTCACTTAATAGAAACATTTTATCGCTATTTGCTTCAAGTCTATTTGCTCGCAATTTTATCTGACCAGCACTCTCTTCACCTGATACATATAAAACTTTTTTCCCTGAAAAGGCAATACTTCCTGCTACTTTAAGAAGTAAAGTAGACTTACCAACACCTGGACTTCCTCCAATTAGAGTTAAACTACCTGGAACAATTCCTCCACCTAAAACTAAATCAAACTCTTCGTTATGTGAACTAAATCTTGTAACATCATCTTGAACAATTTCAGTTATAGCTTTTGCTTTTGAAGCACTTGAAGTAACTTTTGATACTTGTTTTAATACTTCTTGTTGCTCTTGATTTAATTCTACAAAACTATCCCATCCTCCACAGTTAGGACATTTACCTAACCATTTTGTTGATTGTTCTCCACAGTGTTGACACTCAAATAGTGTTTTTTTCTTTTTAGCCATATGTGTTCCTATTTATATCTTGGTGCAATTATAGTGAAATTTTTATTATGGATTTAAAAATATTGCAATATGTTATAATTTTAAGATTATATAATTAAGGATATTTATGTTTGTAGAACTAAAAAAAGTTTATAGCGAAATGGAAGCACAAGTTTTAGTTACACATTTAAGTGATGAAAATATAGAAGCCATTATTGACAAAGATGATGCAGGAGGTATGCATCCTCACCTGCAAGCTACAATAGGTGTATTTATTCTTGTAAAAGAAGAAGATCTTGAAAAAGCAAAAGCTATCATCGATGTAAAAAATGAGAACTTATCCTCTTGGATATGTCAAAAATGTGGCGAGGTTCATGAAGGACAATTTAATGTTTGTTGGAATTGTGGAGAAACAAAAGTTTAATAAATAAAAAACTATGATAAAATCCTTCAATTTTAAATATAAAGGCTAAACTCTTGAAACTTTTTTGTGATGGAAGTGTAAATCCTCAAATAAAAGTAGGCTTTGGGGCTTATTTTATTTTAGATGAAAATATTCAAAATCAAAATATAAAAACAAAAAAGTTTGAAAACACTTCTTCTACTAAACTTGAACTTGAAGTGTTATTATGGGCTTTGGAAGCTAAGAATATAGAAGAAAAAAAAGTTCAAGTCTATACAGATTGTCAAAATATTTTTAGTTTATTAAATAGAAGAGAAAAACTTGAAAGAAATAACTTTAAAACATCAACAAATAAAATAGTTAAGAATGAGCTTTTATATAAGGAGTTTTACTCTTTTATTGATAAATATGAAATAGAGTTTATAAAAGTAAAAGGTCATAAAAAAAGTAGTTTGAAAGATGAAATAGATAAAGCTTTTAATTTAGTAGATAAAGCTTCAAGAAGTGCTTTAAGAGAGTTTATAAAAGGGGAAAATAAATGATTATATATATACATGGTTTTGCAAGTAGTGGATTTGGTTCAAAAGCTCAAAAGTTTGTTGAGTATTTTGAAGATGAGATTATAACACCAAGCTTATCCAATATCCCAAATTTAGCTATTAGTACTTTAGAGCAAATAATAGAAGCTTTTTTAAGAAAAGGTGAGAAAGTAAGTTTAATTGGCTCTTCATTAGGAGGATTCTACTCAATATATTTAGCTAATAAATATAGTTTAAAAGCAGTGCTTATAAATCCTGCTGTTAATCCAAGGGATACTTTAAATAGATATGAAGAAGTAGAAATGGTTGAAAACTATTATGATAGTAGCAGATTTGAGTTTACACATGAACATATTTCATCTTTTGAAAACTATGATGTTTATGAATTAAAAAATCCAAATAATTTTATGACTTTATTACAAACTGAAGACGAAGTATTAGATTATGAAGAAGCAGTAGAAAAATTAGAAGAAACAAATCTTGAAATAGAAGAGGGTGGAAGCCACTCATTTGAAGGAATAGAGAGATACTTTAGAAAAATAGATAGTTTTTTTAATAATTAAAGAGAGGTTTCTCTTTAATTATCTTCAGGTGTATAGATTTCATCTAATAAACTATCAACAAAATCATCTGGACTAAATTCGATTAGGTCATCTTGTTTCTCACCAACTCCAACAAAGAAGATAGGTAATTCAAGTTGATTTGAGATAGAGAATAATGCTCCACCTTTTGCAGTACCATCAAGTTTTGTAACAATAATACCATCAACTCCAACTATTTCATTGAAGGCTTTTGCTTGTGCAATTGCTGTATTACCTTGTGTACCATCTAAAATCATAAGTTTTTGATGAGGTGCTCCCTCATATGCTTTATTACAAACTTTTACTATTTTTTTAAGCTCATTATTTAGGTTTGTTTGTGTTTGTAATCTTCCTGCTGTATCAATAATTACATTATCAATACCTTTTGCTGTTGCAGAAGATATAGTATCATAGGCTACTGCACTTGCATCATGCCCTTGTTTTGTTTTAATAATTGGAACATCTAATTTATCTGCCCAAGTTGAAAGTTGTTCAATTGCAGCTGCTCTAAATGTATCACCAGCACCTAAAATTACTGATTTACCTTCTTTTTTAGATTTATTAGCAAGTTTTGCAATAGTTGTAGTTTTTCCTGCTCCATTTACCCCAATAATTAATCTTACAAAAGGTTTTGGAAGGTTTGATAAATCAACATCAGGTGCATGTTCAAATAACATTACAAGTCTATGTCTTAACTGCTTTCTTGTAATCTCTTCTGGTAATCCATCCATAGCTTTTTCAATGATTTCATACTCCATATCTGCTTCAATAAGCATTTCTTCAATATCTTCAAAGGCAATTTTTTCTTGCTTTTGTGGAATAACAGACTTGATATTTCCAAAGGTTTTTTCTAATGCTCTTGTAAAGAAGCCTTTTTTCTCTTGGCTTTTAGACTCTTCTTTTTTTACTTCTTCTTGAACTTTTTGTTCTTCTTGTTCTTTATTCTCTTTTTGAAGCTCTTGAGTTATTTCTTCTTTTTCAACTGTTTCTTCTTTAATTTCCTCTTGTACAGATATTTCTTCTATCTTAGTTTCTTCTTGTACAGGAACTTCTTGCTCTTTTATCTCTTCTTGAACCTCTTGAACTTCTTGAAGTTGTTGATCTTCTTCTTTTTTTGGTTCTTCTTTTTTCTTTTTCTTAAAAAAACTAAACATTAATTACCTTCTATTTTTTTAATAATTTATTTAAATCTAATTCCATCATTTCAACAGGAACAATACCTACATACTTTTGAAAAACTTCACCATTTTTGTCTATCATAAACATTGAAGGAATTGACTTTATTGGACCAATTTTATCTGCTAGTTTAAAATTATCTTCTGTGTTCGTTACATCATAGTTTATATTGAACTTATTTGAAAACTCTACTATTTCTTCATTTGATTTATTTTTTTCAAGTAATACTGATATAACTTTGAAATCACCTTGGTATTTTTCTTGTAAAGTTATCAAGTTTGGAATTTCAGCTTTACAAGGTGGACACCAAGTTGCAAAGAAGTTTAATAGTACAATTTTATTAGGATACTCTTTTATTTTATATGTATTATTATCGTTTATAATTGTTATAGTTTTATTATCTATTGTAGTTAAACTTATTTCATTTAAGTTTTTAATTACTGTTTCTTCTTGTGTAACATCTGTTGTTTTTTTATCTTCTGAACTACATCCAGTAAAGAATAAAATAGATAAAATAGACAAAAATGCCAAGGTTTTAAACTGCATTTTAATTCCTTTGGGTAAAATTATTTGTTGGGTTAGAATTCTACCCAAGTGAGGCTTAAATATGAATGTAAATCACAAAAGTGATTTTAGAAAATCGTGTATAAAAAAATTAGAGTTTTCGAGTCGTTTTTCAAAGTTTTATAAAGACAAAATAATTATTAGAAAGTTAGAAAACTTAATAGATAAGAGTAAAGCAAAAAATATATTATTGTATATACCTTTAGGAACAGAGGTTGATACAAAACCTTTAATAAATAAATTAAGAAAAGATAAAAATAAGAATATTTATGTTCCTTTTATGTATGAAGATAGTTTTAAAATTGTTAAGTATAGATTACCTTTACATGGGAAAAAATTTGGAATAAAAGAACCAAATAATTCTTTTTTCAAAGCACAAAAAATTGATATGGCTATAGTTCCTGTTGTTGGGGTTGATATTATAGGTAAACGTATAGGTTTTGGTAAAGGCATGTATGATAGATTTTTTGGTAGATTAGGGTACATACCTGAAATAGTCTTTACTCAACTAACACTTTGTAAAAGCGATAAAATACTCTCAGAAGACCACGATATTCAAGCAGATTATATAATTACTAGTTAAGGTTTTAAAATGGAATATATTATCGTAGGAGGAGTTGTAGCACTTTTAAGTTCTGCAATTAGTATTTTTGTAGTAAGAAAAATTGATAAGGCAAAACTTCAAGTTTTCATAGAACAAGCAAAAGCGAAAGCTAAGGTTATAGAACATGAGGCTGAAGTTGCTTTAAAAGAAGCACAGTTAAAAGCAAAAAACGACTGTGATAGAGAGTTTAAGAATGCAAGAAGAGATTATGATGCTATGCTTGCAAAAATTGAGAAAAAAGAGAAAGAATTAAATGAGCATTTAGAGAAAGAATTAAATGCAATAAAAGAAGAAAAAGAACAGATTGTTGATAAAAACAATAAGTTAAGTACTTTAAAAGAGGGGCTTAAAAAGCAAAAGAAAACTTATGAAGAAAAAACAGCAGAAGCTATTAAGATTTTAGAAAATGCATCAGGTCTTACAGAAGATGAAGCTACTGATTTAATGATTAAAAAAGTTAAAGAAGACTCAAGAGCTAAAATCGCTTCAATATTTAGAAAAAAATATAAGTTAGCTGAGCAAAACTGTAAAAATGAGATTAATAATATGTTATCACATGCTGTTACAAGATATGCAGGTGAATTTGCAGCTGAAAGACTTATCAATAATATTCCTTTAAGTGATGAAGAAACTAAGGGTAAGATTATTGGTAAAGAAGGAAGAAACATCAAAGCCCTTGAAATGTTAATGGGTGTTGATATTATTATTGATGATACTCCTAATACTATTACAATCTCTTCTTTTAATCTTTATAGAAGAGCAGTAGCAACAAAAACTATTAAAGAGTTATTAGAAGATGGAAGAATTCAACCTGCAAGAATTGAAGAAGTTTACAAAAATGTAAAAGCTGAATTTGATAGAAATATTCATAAAGAGGGTGAAGATGTTATTCTTGAATTAGGAATTAAATCTATGCATCCAGAGCTTGTAAAACTTGTTGGAAAGTTAAGATATAGAGCTTCTTATGGTCAAAATGCACTTGCGCATACTTTAGAAGTTTCTCATCTTTCAGGATTATTAGCAGCTCAAATGGGTGGAGATGCTATCTTAGCAAGAAGAGCAGGACTTTTACATGATATTGGAAAAGCTTTAACACATGAAATGCCAGGTTCACATGTGCATTTAGGTGCTGAAATTTGTAGAAGATATGATGAATGTGATACTGTAATAAATGCTATTTATGCACATCATGGTCATGAAGAACCTATAAATGTAGAAAGTGCGGCTGTTTGTGCAGCTGATGCATTAAGTGCAGCAAGACCAGGTGCAAGAAGAGAAGTACTTGAAAGTTTCCTAAAAAGAGTTGAAGAGGTTGAAAAAATCTCTACAGCAAAAACAGGTGTATTAAATGCTTATGCAATTAATGCAGGTAGAGAGGTTAGAGTTATTGTTCAAGCAGAGCTTGTAAATGATGATGAAGCAGTTATCTTAGCTACTGAAATTGCCCAAGAGATTGAAGAAAAAGTTCAATATCCAGGTGAGATTAAAGTAAATGTTATTAGAGAACTAAGAGCTGAATCATACGCTAGATAAATTTAAAGATAAAGAAGAATATGAAAAGAAATAAACCAACTACTAAAATCATTGCAGGAAAATATAAAGGGAAGGTTCTAGAACTACCTTCTTTAGAAGTTACAAGAAGTTCAAAAGCTAGATTGAAAGAATCACTATTTAATGTATTACAGTTTGATATAATTGATAAGATTTTTGTAGAGTCTTTTGCTGGTTCTGGATCTATTGGATTAGAAGCTTTAAGTAGAGATGCAAAAAGAGCATACTTTGTTGAATTAGATAGAAACTCTTATAATATTTTAGTTAGAAACTGTAAGTCATTAGATATGAATTCATGTCAAACTATGCAAGGTGATACTTTTGTTCAAACGCCAACTATTTTAAATAGTTTAAAAAACTCTGAAGATGAAATTATTTTATATGTTGATCCTCCATTTGATTATAGAGATGGAATGGAAGAGATTTATGATAAATCTTTTAAAATGATAGAAGAGATTGAAAATGATAATATTTATATTGTTATAATTGAGCATGTATCAACTCTTGAAATGCCAGAGGTTTTAGGTAAATTTAGTTTAAATAAAACTAAAAAATTTGGTAAGAGTTCACTTTCATATTATACATATAAGGATGAGAACTAAGATATGTTTAAATGGGCTTTATATTTGCTAATTACTACTATTTTATTAGTATTTTTAATGCCCTTTATTTATACTGTATCTCCATATGAATTAAACCCTGACAAAATTCTTCAAGCTCCATCTTTAGAACATCTATTTGGCACAGATAGACTTGGAAGAGATGTTTTAGCAAGAGTTTTAGAAGGTGGTCAAACTTCACTTATTATTGGATTTTTAGCTGCAGCTATTTCTTCAATAATTGGACTTTTCATTGGGATAAATGCCGGTTATTTTAAAGGTAATATAGATAAATCAATTACTATAATAATTGATTTATTTTTAACATTCCCAACTTTCTTTTTACTTTTAGCACTTGTTTCTTATATTCAAGCATCAGCACTTATTTTAATCATAGTAATATCAATTACGGGTTGGATGGGTATGGCAAGGTTAATTAGAAGTGAAAGCTTTGCTATAAGTAACAGACCTTTTATAAAAATTTTAAAACTAGCTAATGTTTCTACTTTTAAGATTATTTTTAAATACTTTGCGCCATTATTAGCACCTATATTTTTGATTTCATTTACATTCGGAGTAGGTGGGTCTATATTAGCTGAATCAGGACTTTCTTTTTTAGGACTTGGAATAAATCCTCCTGATATGTCATGGGGATCGCTTCTTAGCGATGGAAAGGCTGTTATAGACATCGCTTGGTGGGTTAGTTTTTTCCCAGGTCTTATGATTTTTATCATAACATTTTGTCTGATGCAAATATCAGATTATCTTCAATCAAAAGCAAATCAAAAAGAAATTCAGAAAACATAAAAAATGCTATGTTTTTGTTATGTTTATATTTTATAATTTAAATGTTGAGTGAAGAACTCAACAAAACTAAAAGCACAAAGGGGTTAATATGAAAAGGATAGCAGTTATTCTTGTGTCTCTTTATAGTTTATCATTTGGAGTAGAGTATGATGAACTACAAGGGAAAATGTTGTCATTATCGTGTGCATCATGTCATGGTACAGATGGTAAATCAGAAATGATTACTCCATATATAGCTGGAATGGGTAAAGCTAGTATGTATCAAACACTTCTTGATTACAAATATGGTAAAAAAGAAGGAACTATGATGCAAAAGCACACTAAAGGTTTCACTGATGCTGAATTAGAACAAATAGCCTACTATTTTTCAAAAGTTAAGAGATAAAGGATAAAAGATGATGAATAGAAGAAATTTTAACAAATTACTTGTTGGATCTATTGCTCTTTCTTTTACTGCTTGTAGTAGTTTAACAAGTGTTTCTTTACCTAAAGATAAAAAAAGAGTTGTTGTTGTAGGTGGAGGTTTTGGTGGGGCAACTGCTGCAAAATACCTTAAAAAATTTAGCCCTGAAACAGAAGTTATTTTAATTGAGCAAAATAAAGAGTATTATACTTGTCCATTTGGAAATACTGTAATCGCAGGCTTAAATGATATTGAGTATATCAAACATGACTATAAAACTTTAGAGAGTAAATACAAAGTAAAAGTTATTCATGCAAAAGTTAAAAAAGTTGATGGAGCTATAAATAGTGTAATTTTAGAAAATGGCGATGTTATTCCTTATCATAGAGCTGTTGTTTCTCCAGGAATAGACTTCAAATATGATAAAGGTTATGTAGAAGGTTCTGAAATGTATGCACCTCACGCATATAAAGCTGGAGCTCAAACTACACTTTTAAGAGAACAACTTGAAGGTATGAATGATGGTGGAACTTATGTGATGGTAGCACCACCAAATCCATTTAGATGTCCTCCTGGACCTTATGAAAGAATCTCATTAGTTGCTCATTATTTAAAAACTCATAAACCAAATTCTAAGATTATTATTTTAGATCAAAAAAATAAGTTTTCTAAACAAGGATTATTCCAAGAAGGCTGGGAAAAACTTTATGGTGATATGATTGAGTGGAGAAGTGCTGAATTTGGTGGTAAGGTTTTAGAAGTTAATCCTAAGAAATTAGAGATAACTACTGAAGATGAGATTGTTAAAGCAGATGTTCTAAACTATATCCCATCTCAAAAAGCAGGTCAATTAGCTTTTGATTCAGGATTAACTCAAGGTGATTGGTGTCCTGTAAATACTAAAACTTTTGAATCAAGACTTGTAAAAAATGTACACGTAATTGGTGATGCTTCGATTGCTACAAAGATGCCAAAATCTGGTTTCTCTGCTAACTCACAAGCAAAAGTTGCAGCTTTACAAATCTCAAGACTTTTAAGAAAGCAAGCTGTTGTAAACCCTCCAAAGTTAGCTAATACTTGTTATAGTTTAATTGCACCAAAGTATGGTATTTCAGTTGCTGCTGTATATGAAGCACATGAAGATAAAATTGAAAAAGTTGCAGGTGCTGGTGGATTAAGTCCAATGAATGCTTCTATGTCATTTAGAAATTTAGAAGCAGAATATGCTGTTGCTTGGTATGAAAACCAAATGGCTGACGTATTTAGATAATCAAGTGTAAAAGAAGAATAACTTCTTCTTTTATACACCTTATATTTGTTATGATAAAATATAAAAAATAAATATAAGGATTATCATGTATTTTTTCAAATACTCTTTACTTTTTACAACAATTTTATTTCTTACAGCTTGTTCTTCAACAAATCAAATAAATTTTAATAAACAAATCAAATCTATATCTTTAAATGATTATGTTGTAGTATCACAACCTGCTCAAACTGTAAAATCACCAGTATCTCTAAATCTAGGTTTTGGTGGATATGTTTCAAAGCATGTTGGTATTCATGTTGGAAGTAGTGTAAGACCTGATATAAAAAACTCTGAGGGTTTAAATTTTCAAAGAGCTTTACAAAAATACAATATATCTCTTGAAGATAAAATCAAAGACTCATTTGCAAAGCAAATGAGTGAGGATAGTTTTTATAAAAATAGATTTGTTCCTTTTGGTGCAGATACAATAATAAATCTTTATGTAAAAAAGTATGAGATTGATGAGAGTTTCTTTGCAAAGGCTGCTTATATGAAAATTTACATGCAAGTAAGAATTGTGAATACAAACGGTCAAGAACTTTATGTGAAAGATTTAGTAAATGAAACAGATGTATTAAAAGAAGACTTTAGACTTACAGATGTTTTTATAAATAAAAGTCAATTTTTGAAGCTTTTAGAAAGCTCTATTTATAATCTTATCTCAAAGCATATTGAAAGTATGAAACAACAATAAAGACTATAAAAAACTAATTTATTCTAACTATTTTGTAACTTTAAAGAAATTTAAGAGTATAATAATTGCTTTGATTTTTTATAAAAGGATTATTTTGACTAGTTTTTTAAAAACTTTTATACTAGTAGCTATTCTTCCTATAGCCTTACTAGCAGATACAAAAGATAATTCTGTTACCTTTGGAGCTTTAACCTTACTTCCTCCATTAGTTGCTATTGTATTAGCATTTGTAACAAGAAATGTAATCTTTTCTTTATTTATGGGTATATTTACCGGAACTTTTATGGTAAATATCACAGGTGCGAATATCTTCGCAACTTTTTTTAATGCTTTAGTTGATATGTCATCAAAAATGGTTGGTTCCCTTGCAGACTCATGGAATGCAGGTATTGTTCTTCAAGTTCTAACAATTGGTGGTATGATTGCTGTTATTACAAAAATGGGAGGGCCTAGAGCTATTGCTATTAAGCTTGCTTCAAAAGCTAAAACTCCTGCAACTGCACAACTTTATACATGGGTAATGGGATTTTTTATCTTCTTTGATGATTATGCAAACTCATTAGTTGTTGGGCCTATTATGAGACCTGTAACAGATAAACTAAAAGTTGCTAGAGAAAAATTAGCATTTATTATTGACTCAACAGCTGCACCTATTGCAGGACTTGCACTTATCTCTACTTGGGTTGGATATGAGCTATCACTTATTAAAGATGCCTATGTTGCTATTGGACAGCCAGAGGTAAATGCTTTTGCTGTTTTTGTAGAAACACTTCCTTATAGATTTTATAATATCCTAATGCTTGCCTTTGTTTTCTTTACAGCTTTCACACTTAGAGATTTTGGACCTATGTATGAAGCTTCAAAAAGAGCATATGAAAAAGGTGAATTAACAAACCCTAAAACAGATAGTACTTTAATGAATCAAGAAAACTCATTTATGATGCCTAAAGAAGATGTTACTTATTCTATTTTTAATGCAATTATTCCTATTTTTGTACTTATTATAGTTTCTATTGTAGGATTTTATGTAAATGGTGTTTCAGGACTTGAAGGTGAAGCTTTAAAGATTGTAGAAGCTGCTCCTTACTCTTTTGAAGCAATTAGAGAAGCTTTTGGTGCTGCTGATGCTTCTATTGTAATCTTTGAAGCTGCATTATTAGCTTCTCTTGTTGCTATTGGTATGGGTTTACAACAAAAGATTTTCTCATTACATGAAGCTATTGAGACTTGGGTTTATGGAGTTAAAGCTTTAGTTATTACGGCTGTGATTTTAATCCTTGCTTGGTCTTTATCTTCTGTGATGAAAGAGCTAGGAACTGCTCAATATCTTGTAACACTTTTATCAGATAGTACACCTCAGTTTATTTTACCAACTGTGATTTTTATACTTGGTTCTATCATCTCTTTCTCAACAGGAACATCTTATGGAACAATGGGAATTTTAATGCCTTTAACAATTCCTTTAGCAAGTGCTGTAGGAATTCATACAGGTTTAGAAGGGAATGAACTTCATAGTTATATTGTCCTAAATGTAGGGGCTGTATTAACAGGTGCTATTTTTGGGGATCATTGTTCGCCTATTTCTGATACATCTATCTTATCATCAATGGCTTCATCTTGTAACCACATGGATCACATCGCTACGCAATTACCTTATGCATTGTTTGTAGGGGCTGTTGCTATTGTTTGTGGATATATCCCAGCTGCATTTGGAGTACCTGTATACTTCTTATTACCAATTGGATTACTTGTAGTATTCTTAGTAATCAGATTTTATGGGAAAGCTTACATAACAAAATAAAAAGAAAGGAATTTAATTCCTTCTTTTTATATCCTTACATATTTTATATAATTTTTAAATTTTTAATATATAATACCTTATTAAAATATTATTTAAAAGAGTACTATGTCAAACAACGAAAAACTATTAACAAAAAATGATGATTCAGCTTTAATAGTAGAATGTCACCATTGTGAAGAAGAAAATACAATTAATCTTTCTCAAACAATTAAATGTAAAAATTGTAAAAAGCCAATAAATGGCTCTATGGTTAAATATAAATCAAATGGAATTGTAATTTTGGGAAGTTTAATGGCAGGAGTGTCTGCTGGAGCAGTATTAGAAGATAAAGAGTTAGTTTCAAGTGAGGTTTTATATGTATCAGGAACAGCTGTGTTAACATACGCAGTTATTGCTAGAACTAAGCTTGAAACTGAATACAAAATGATGAAAAAATGTATTGATAAATTTGGTTCTACTGATGAAGTTAGGGATAATTGTTTTTGTGTGGTAAAAAAGATGAGTTCTTTTATTACAAAGACCCTTTCAAAAGATAAAGCATGGGTTGAAGATGAATTAGAAAAAAAATATAAAAAATGTTCATCAAAAGAAGATTAATCGAACCAGTGTTCGATATCTTCATCTTCTAATAATTCATGTTTAAAATATGAACTTTTTATAAACTTATAGTATTCTTCAAGCTCAAGATATGTATTATTTTGAAAGTTGTTATTTGTTTCTATTCTTTCTTTCCATCTTTCAAGTTTTCTTTTTAAATTTTTTGCTGTTGTCTCGATATGAGGATTTCCTTCAATGTAATATTTACTAAATCCATGTAATGTTTTAGGGGTAAATTTTTTGTTTGTTTGAATTTCTTTATAAAAGATTTCCCATAATTTTCTAAAATTTTTATTACTACCAACTTTTGTCCCCAATTTTGTCCCCTTGTTCTTTGTAATACTTACATTACTGATTAAATATTAAATTATATTATCAGAAAATTTAAAAGGAGTTTATTATGGCAAATAATAATCATAAAGCAAATCAAGCTAATTCAAATAAAGGTACAAGTGGAACAAATAATGCAAATGCAAAAGTTCATGGAAATAGAGGTGCTCAAATGAATCCAAATAATAAAGGTTCAAAAGGTAAATAATGTTAAATAAACAAATGTTAAAAAAATATTGTGAATTAGACTTGTCTTTTAAAGAAATTGAAAAAGAGTCTGAGGTAATATCTAAATATAATGAAGATAAATATTTATGTGTTAGACTTGATGGAATAGGTTTAAGCAAAAAATATCTAAAAAATAGTATGAGTAATAAAAGATTTAATAATCTAATGATTCAATCTTTATATTCAACGTATGGTGTATTGTATAAGAATTTCAAAGATAATATTGAAAAGAATATTTTTTTAGGTTTCATTATTTGTTCAGATGAAGTTTCTATAGTTTTAAACCCTAATGAAAAACAATATGAAAGAAGGACATTTAAAACTGTCACTACATTAGCATCAACTTTTAGTTCTTTTTTTACTATGTCAGGTTCTCAATCAATAAATAAAGATAATAAGATTAAAGGTGCTTTTGATGGTCGTCCGATTATATTAAATTCATTGGAACAAGTATCTAATTACTTGATATATAGGTATGCGATTTTTATTCGAAATTCAATATCTAAATTATTGAGAATTAAAGGTGTTTGTGATGATGAGTTATATAGTGAATTAAATTACAATAACATAGATTACTATTGTTTGAAAATAAAAGAATTAAACTTATTAAATGATGTTGAAAAAATATTTAGTTTAGCAACTTTATATATTCCTACAGATTCTGATAAATTAGATAAATATACTTTTCAAACAATTGATGAGTTTTCAAAAGTTGTAAAAAATATTTATAAAGAGAAGGTTTAAAACTTTCTCTTTATATTCTATTTAGAAGTTTATCTAAAAGTCTTGTAGATAAAACTCTTTTGAAGAAACCTAAGATATATGTAGCTTTTGTTACATAATATCTTGGTTTTGGATTGTTTGATTTCATGATTTCTAAAATCACATTTGCTACTGATGTTGCTGGAAGATTAAAAGGTGTAGTATCTTTTTCATTTTCTAGTCTAGTTTTTACCTCTTTTTTATAGGTATCTTTAAAAAAACTATTTTCTATATCTATATTTTTATTGAATTTTTTTAAGGCATTTTTTCTAAATTTTGAAGTAACTGGTCCTGTATTTATTGATGATATAAAAATATTAGTTCCCATAAGCTCTTGTCTCATAGTATCAGCTAAACCTTCAATAGCGTATTTTGAAGCATTGTAAGCACCTCTAAATTTAAGTGAGATTATTCCTAAAACAGAAGAGTGTTGTATAACTTTTCCATAGCCTTGAGCTCTAAAAATCTTCATAGCTTGAAGTGTAACTTCATGAAGACCAAAGAAGTTTGTTTCAAACTGTTCTTTTAGGGCTTCTACACTTATATCTTCAACTGCTCCTGGTTGTCCATAACCTGCGTTGTTGAAAACAGCGTCCAGTTTTTCATCTTTGTTTAAAATATATTTCAAAGCTTGTGAAATTTCCTCTTTTTTTGTAACATCAATCTTAAGTGCCTCAAAGCCTAAAGCTTTTAATGAGTTAACATCTTCTATATCTCTTGCACTTGCATAGACTTTATAACCATTGTCTTTAAGTGTTTTTGCTGTTTGTAGTCCAATACCTGTGGAACATCCTGTGATTAAAATATTTTGCATTTATTATCCTATTTTGAAAAGAGTTTAATACTCTCCCATGATTATTTGTTCTAGTGCTCTTTTGGGAACACAATGAGTGTCGTTTTTTTCTCTGTAGTAGTTTGTGTCAAAGTTTGTTGTATCAACTAGCTTGATATTTTCATCTTCAACACCTACAGCTATTCCTATTATAACATCTAGATTATCTGGAATTACAAAAAGCTTACGACATAACTGTTTATCTATTGAAGCAAGAGGTGCTGTAGCTAAACCTTTTGCTTTTGCAGCTAAAGAAATAGCTGTAAAAGAAGCACCTGCATCAAACATAGGAAAACCATCTATCATTTGATCATTTAACATTAAAATAAAAGCACTTGGTCTCTCTTCTTCACTTTGAGACCAGTCTTCTAAATGACTAGCCCAAGAAGCACTTCTAGCTAGCTTTAGTACATCTTCTTCTTTAGTAACAAGGATGTATTTTATAGGTTGCATATTTTTAGCACTAGAAGTTATTCGTGCTAGGTCAATAAGCTCTTTTAAGTCTTCAAGATTTACTTTTTCATCTTTTTTAAATCTTCTTGTAGTTCTTGCATTTTGGATTAAAGTTTTTAGTTTTTGATAGTTCATTTAAACTCTTTTTTTTAATTTCTTGTTATTATACCAAACTGAAAATTAGGTAGGATTATGGAAAATATAAAAGAGCTTTTAGATAAAGAAGTTTGTAGTAGAAATAATAACTGTGAATTGTCATACGATAAACCAGACCCACTTTTAGTGGCAAGTAGATATGATGATGAATATATCATACTTTTATGTGCACTTTTTGCATATGGAAATGCAAGACTAATAGTAAAGTTTTTAGACTCCCTTGACTTTTCACTTTTAGATGAAAGTGATGAGGTAATAGATGAAAAACTAGATGGATACTATTATAGGTTTCAAAATAGTGAAGATATAAAAACAATCTTTAAAACCTTCTCGAAAATGAAAAAAGATCAAAGCTTACAAGAGCTTTTTTATGAAGGGTACAAAAAAGAGAATAATATCCTAGAAGGTCTAGACACTCTAATCACAAAAATCCACCAAATAGCAAACTACAAATCACAAGGCTTCACTTTCTTAGTATCAAGTCCTTTTAAAAGAGATAAACAAGGAAAAATAAAAGAAATAGGAAATGCCCCATACAAAAGATGGAATATGTTCCTTCGATGGATGGTAAGAGAAGATGAACTTGATATGGGACTTTGGAAAAAAATAAACAAAAAAGACCTAATCCTACCACTAGATACCCATACTTTTAAAGTATCGCAAAAACTAGCTTTACTTGATAGAAAAACCTATGATTTAAAATCAGCACTTTTAATAACTGAAAAACTAAAAGAGTTTGATATAAGTGATCCTGTGAAGTATGATTTTGCTCTTTATCGGATTGGGCAGGAGAGGATGATATAGAACTATAATAAGATGCTTGATCTGTCAACAGAAAATAGGACACAAAATTTCTAAATTAACTAACCATTTCTAAATGTAACATTTTATCTTCAAAATCACTTGGAGATAAATAGTTATTTGAAGAATGTAATCTCTGCCTATTATAAAAAATCTCTATGTATTCAAATATCTTCTCATTAGCTTCTTTTCTTGAAATAAATTTCTCATGATGGATAAGCTCAGTCTTTAAACTATGAAAAAAGCTCTCGGCAACTGCATTATCCCAACAGTCACCTTTTTTACTCATACTTTGAATTATTCCATACTTATTGAGTAAATTCTTATGTTCATAAGAGGCATATTGACTCCCCCCTATCTGTATGATAAATTAATCCTTTATTTGGAACTCTTCTTTTAATTGCCATCATAAGAGCATCATTTACAAGTGAAGTATGAAGAGAATGACTCATTGACCATCCAACTACTTTTTTTGAGTAGATATCAATTACCACATCTAAATATAACCATCCTTCATTAGTTGGAATATATGTAATATCTCCTACATATATTTTATCTATTGAATGACTGTAAAAATCTCTATTTAAATGATTTGGTGAGATTACTTTAAATCTTCGTTTCATTTTTACTTTCAAATCTAATTCATGGAGTGACCT
>JBLWVX010000038.1:0-21042 GCA_048268245.1 Arcobacteraceae bacterium | reverse complement strand
CTGATAATACATAATAATTTACAGGTATTTTCAATAGCAAAATGTATAAAAGGACTATACATTAATAGCTAAACTTCACCAAATTAGTAAATAACCATAAGCTTATGTAACTTGATTTATAAATATTATAAAAATAGTACTTGTTTATACAATTAAAAGGATAAACTTTGAAAATAGAAATAATAACAACAGAAAATAAAAGATTAAAAGAAAGTGGCTTTGGTTCAGAAATTGCATGTAATAGTATTCTAAAAGCACTTAGAATATTAAATCATACAGCTAGAATAAATGTTTGTAGAAATTTATCAGATTTAGAAAAAACTCTAACACGAAAACCTGACTTAGTACTTTTAGCAGTAAAATATATCCCAGTAAAAAATGAACCAAATATCTGGCTAAGTACATATTTTAAAAAACATAATATTAATTATACAGGCTCAACTAAAGAGGTATTACAATTTGATTCAAATAAGATTCTTGCAAAATCTTTTCTTAGAAGAAAGGGAATAAATACAGCAGACTTTTTTACTGCAATTCCTAAAGAGTATAAAGAGAATGAACTTCCATTGAAATTTCCTCTTTTTTTAAAGCCAATGGATGCAGCAAATGGGAAGGGTATTGACGATAAATCATTCGTAAAAACTTTTAAAGAGTATGAAAACAAGATATTATCCCTTTATGAACAATTTAGAGAACCTATTTTAGTAGAAGAGTATTTGGATGGAAGAGAATTCACTGTTTCAATAATAGAATCACAAAACAATACTTTAAATAGCTATGCAATTGAAATTATTGCACCAAAGTCAGAAAATAACTTGAGAATACTTGGAGAAAAAGCTAAGAAAGAGAATAATGAAATACTTAAAGCTATTTCTAATTCAAGTCTAAAGCAAGAACTAGAAAAAATTGCTTGTGATGTGTTTATTAATTTAAAAATAAGAGATTTTGCAAGAATTGATATAAAAACAAATAAAGAAGGTAAATGTTTTTTTCTTGAAGCTAACTTGGTTCCTGGAATGACTGAAGGTTCTAGTTATTTTCCCAAAGCTTGCGAATTATCTAATAGTTTAAGTTATACAAATGTAGTTGAATTAATGTTTGAAAATGCAATAAATAGAGTTGATAAAAATTTATATTTAGATAAAAGAGTTATCAGTTTACTTTCTGAAAAAAGTAATTTAGAACTAGTAGCTATTTAATAATTGAAATTTTAAATAAAATACTATAAGAAACTGAGAATTCTCAATTTCTTATAAGTAGGTAAGTGATTAACCTTCAATAGCTGTAAACATATCAGCAGTTACTTCAGATACATCTTTTGTACCATCAAGCTCTACCATTACACCCATTTCAGTATAGAATTTAATTAATGGTGCTGTTTGATCATGGTATGCACCTAATCTGCTCTTAACAGTTTCTGCATTATCATCTTTTCTAATAACTAATACACCACCACAGTAGTCACATTTACCCTCTTTTTTAGATGGGTTAAAGTCAACATGGAATGAAGCACCACAGTCAGGACAAACTCTTCTACCTGTAATTCTTCCTACGATTAACTCATCAGGAACATTTAAAGAAATAACTTTATCTAAAGAGATTCCCATATCTTTCATTAAATCATTTAAAGCTTCTGCTTGAGGTAATGTTCTTGGGAAACCATCAAGGATGAATCCTTTTTTACAGTCATCCTCAGCTAATCTATCTTTGATAATACCAATAATAGTTGAATCAGGAACTAACTGACCCTCATCCATAAATTTCTTAGCTTCCATACCCATTTCAGTTTTATCTGCAATAGCTGCTCTTAAAATATCACCTGTTGAGATTTGAGGGATGTCATACTTTTCAATTAAAAATTTTGCTTGTGTACCTTTTCCTGCACCTGGTGCACCAAATACCATTAAATTCATATTAGATTTCCTTGATTTTCTTTTACGTGATTGTATAAAAAAAGTAGTTAATAACACCTAAGATAAAACAATTACGTAAGTAAATTAAAAATAAAGTGCTTACTTTTAACTTTTCATACTATTTTTTGCATCATTAATACTTAATATTAGTCTCTTTTTAAAATGTGAAGTATAAAAAATCATCATAGATACTAAAATAAAAGTTACTACAAGAAAAGGTGTGAAATCTAAAGGTAAAGCCCCAATCGCTGTAAACATCAATAACCCACCATTTACTATAATAAAAAATAGTAACAACCTAGCATATAAAGAAAAACTACTTGATGCAAACATCAAAAGTTTTATACTTGATACGTAATTGCTGTTCATATACGCGATAAGTTCATCACAACCTTTTTCTTCTTTTATACCATTTGTAAACCCATTTATTTGATTTTGAATTTTTTTAAGCATATACTTTCCGATTTTATATTTTGAGATTTTATAAAGTTTACAATATATATGTTTAAATACTAGTTGTTAGGAAGTTTATCAAATGCCTCTTTTTTTGAGTGTAACCATTGAATAAAGGCAGTTTTATCTTTCATAAGCTCATTCATTTGCTTTATTGCTTCTAAATGAGGTAAGTCTCTTTGGTCAAACATCTGTTTTGTATGCTCTTTATTAAGTCTTCCTATTTCATCAAAACTGTTAGCAGTAAACTTTTCATCACAAGCTCCACCAAGTTCTTTACATGTCATTGTTTTCATACTCATCCTTTAAAAGAAGAGTATCAAAACTTAATCGCAGAATTATCGCTATTTTTTGCTTTTTTTTCTAGAAGCTTTTGCTACTTTTCTTTTTGCTTTTTTCTTTGCAAGTTGTCCATTCACACTTTTTCTTGCATTTACTACTTGTTCTTTTTGATTTTTTTCTTGTGAAAAAGCAACTCTAGTAGCATTTTTATTTTGATTTCCATGTAGAGCAAGCATATCGCCTTTTGTCGTTTTTACACTTGATACATTTAATTCTTTTCCAGACATTAATTAACCTTATTTTTTAAAGTTTGGTATTGTAGTAAAATCTTGATAAAAACATAGATTGTTACTCTTCTTTTTTAGGTGGAGGAGGCAAGATTCTATTAAAATCATAAGGAACAATATCATGTTCTATTTTTTCAGTAAAATTATAAAGTTTAATACATACACCAAATAAAATAAACCATACAAATATTTGATTTACAATAGATATAGAGAATACAAAACCAATAATCACTCCTAAAACTCCAAGTTTGATTAAATATCCATCAACATCTTTTTGCTTAGCTAATTTATAATACTCTTTTATTTTATCTAACATGTAAATTTCCTTTTTTATAGATAATAGTACCATTTATAGATAAAAACAGAGAAGGAATTAGATATAAATATTAGCAAATTTCTAAAATATTGTAAAAATGAAATCAATAAATTTTAAGACTTTTTATTCTTCAAATAAATAAAAAATACTAATACCTACTTGTTTATCATAAGTTTTACTTTTTTTATCTTGAAATTTAGAAACAAAAGTACGAGCTTCAATAAATGAATTAGCAGTTGAAACAATCTCATTACCATCAATTGGTAAGATTAGCTTTTTATCTTTATTTTTACTAAACTGTTTTGCTCTTCTAGCATCTTTAAAGGTTACTTTATAAATATCAATAGATCTTTTTAAATCAATTCTAGCTTTTTTACTCTCATCTTCAAACCTTAATATTCTATTCCCATTTGATGATATTTTCATTGTTTTAGCTGTTTGAATATCTTCTGTAGTTTCTAAAATAACATACTCTCTACCGTTGATTAAAATCTCATTATTTTCTAATAACTTGATTTCTTTAATAACTGTTTTTTTACCTTTTGGCATATACATCCTTATATTTTCGCCATTATAGCGTGATTTTGTGATTAATAAATGTTTTAATCAAAAAGTTTCATCTTTTCTAAAAATAAATCTTTACATACACCTATTTATTAAGTATTTTTACTCTTTAAAAGTTACATTTATTTATTTTGGTAAAAAAGTTTTTTCCATTTTTCTATTTTATAACCATTTTTTGACTATAATCCAAAGAAAAACAGGAAATTTTATGAGCGAAAAAACAACAGAATTTTTACAAAGAGCCGATCAACAAATTAATTTAGCAAATCAACAATTAGAACAAGGCGTAACACTAGGAGAAGTAAGTGCTTCATTTATGTATGGTTCAGCAAGATTTACTTCATACATGGCAGCAACATCATTTGAAAGTGCTGAAGATATGCTAGCAGAGAAAGATAAAATTATTGACTACTTTGCAAGAGAGTATATGTTAGCACTAGAAGAACATCTAAACAACCATGCAGTAACGCATGATTTTTCACAAAATCAAACTAACTAAATAAAAAGAGGCAAATAGCCTCTTTTTATTTAGCTTTGTATTAGATTTTTTTATCTTTATTATATATTTGATCTATAAATATACATATCTTCAAGAAATACACCATTTATAGTATTTTTTGAAAATCTAATTCCAGAAATACCGTCCCCAGTATTTATAGTTATTTTAACTAATTGAACAATTTGATTTGATATATCTGTTACAGCAATATCATTTAGTGAAATGACCTTTTCATCATCTTTTGCAGTAGAATTTGCCTCAATTACTTTTTTATAATACTCTCTAGGTCCATTTGAGGCCACTAAAGGTGAAGCAATGATTAATTTCCATATTTTATCATCTGAAGAATAAAACCAAAATGCACTTTTTACTTCTGCATTACACTTATCAAGCCTTTCTATTAATAATTTGCCTGTTTCTATCATAGAATCAGAAAGATTTTCTGTTACCAATGTATCTTTAGCCATTGTAATACTCCTGAGTTTTCTTCTGTAATTGCATTATATATGTCTTCAGCTTTCTTTTGATTGATATTATGATCATATCTAGACTCAACTGACCAATCTTTAACAACTGCCCAGTTTAGTTTAAAATCTTGATCTTGTTCTTCATTTTCATTAAGTTTTTGTTTTAACCCAGCAACACCAATTAAGTCAAATAAATCATGCTTATGGCTTTTTTCTGCTAATTTTTTATTTGGAAAATCAAACTCTTTAACTTGTTTTGATATACAAGCTTTTATTGCACATTCAAGAGCATAACCAGCTAAATAATAAGCTCCCTGACTTTTTTTATTATTCAATAATATTTTAGATTCTTCAATACGTATATCTACTAGCTTTTCTAAATCAGTTTTATTCATTTGTACTCTTTCAACTTGAATATAATTTTTTATATTATAGTATATTAAGATAAATATACAATTAGTTAAGCAAAAATTAAAAAGAAAGTGTTAGATTTTTGTTTTAATCAAGGCGAAGAAGCAAATTTAAGCGCAGCGTACATCAAGTACGTAAGCATTTAATTTTCTTCTTCAACGCAAAGTAAAGCGAAAAGATAACGCTTTACTTTAATTTTTATACGTGGTAGTTAGGAGCTTCATTAGTAATAGTAACATCATGAACATGAGACTCTTTAAGTCCAGCAGATGTAATTTCTACAAATTCAGCTTTTTCTTGGAATGTTGGGATATCTTTAGAACCTAAGTAACCCATAGATGCTCTTAATCCACCTACCATTTGGTGAATAATATCTTTTACACTTCCTCTATATGCTACTCTACCTTCAATTCCTTCAGGTACTAGTTTATCAGCTGCTGTTCCTTCTTGGAAATATCTATCATTACTTCCTTTTGTCATAGCACCAATTGAACCCATACCTCTGTATGATTTAAATTTTCTACCTTGGAATAAAATAACCTCACCTGGAGATTCTTCAGTACCTGCTAAAGCAGAACCCATCATACAAGCAGATGCACCAACTGCTAATGCTTTAGCAACATCACCAGAGTATTTAATACCACCATCAGCAATAACTGGAACACCTAATTTTTTACCAGCTGCTGCACACTCATCAATTGCAGAAATTTGAGGAACACCAACACCTGCAACAATTCTAGTTGTACAAATAGAACCTGGTCCAATACCAACCTTAACAGCGTCAGCACCAGCTGCAATTAAGTCTTCAGTTGCTTCAGCAGTTGCTACATTACCAGCAATAATATCAGTATCAGGGAATTCAGCTTTAATTGCTTTTACAGTATCTAAGATACCTTTTGAATGTCCATGAGCAGAATCAAGAACTAATACATCAACACCTACTTCAATAAGTGCTTTAGCTCTATCCATTTGTCCTACTCCAATAGCAGCACCAACTCTTAATCTTCCAAATTCATCTTTGTTTGCATTTGGGTATTCTCTTTTTTTATTGATATCTTTAATTGTAATAAGACCAATTAATTTACTATCATCACCAACAATTGGTAATTTTTCAATTTTATTTGCATGCATAATATCAGCTGCTTCATCTAAAGTAGTTCCTTCTTTAGCAACAACTAAAGGCATTGCAGTCATTTTTTCTTTTGCTAATAAAGTAAAGTCTTTTGTAAATCTCATATCTCTATTTGTTAAAATACCTAATAAAGTATTATTTTCATCAACAACAGGTACACCAGAGATTTTATAAGATGCCATAATATCTTCAGCATCTTGAAGTGTTTGATCTGGTCCAATTGTAACAGGGTCAATAATCATACCTGACTCAGATTTTTTAACTTTTTTACATTGAAGTGCTTGAGATTCAATATCCATATTTTTATGAACAATTCCAATACCTCCAAGTCTTGCCATTGCAATAGCAGCTTGGTATTCAGTTACTGTATCCATAGCAGCAGATACAAAAGGAATATTTAACTCAATATTTTTTGTAAGTTTAGTTTTAATACAAACTTCTTTTGGTAAAACTTCTGATTTAGCTGGTACTAATAAAACGTCTTCAAATGTTAATGCTCTTTTTCTAATTCTCATAATATACTATCCTAATCTTTTCTTTATTTATAATCTACGGCTTTTTCTAATGATAAAGCACCATCAAACACAGTTTGTTCATCATACGCTTTTCCAATTAACTGTAATCCAACAGGCATACCATCTTCATCTCTATCTATAGGTATTGAAATTGCAGGCAATCCAGCTAAGTTTACTGAAATAGTGTAAATGTCACTTAAATACATTTCTAATGATGTTTTAAAACTTCCAAATTCAGGAGCTGTTGTTGGAGCAACAGGAGAAAGTATTAAATCTGCATCATTAAAAATTGCTTCATATTCATCTTTTATTAAGTGTCTAACTTTTTGAGCTTTAATATAATAAGCATCATAATAACCAGAACTTAGTACAAAAGAACCAAGCATGATTCTTTTTTGAACTTCTTCACCAAAACCTTGAGTTTTAGTTTGTGTATACATATCTTTTAAACCAGCATCACCTTTTCTATTTCCATATCTAACACCATCAAATCTAGAAAGATTTGCAGAAGCTTCAGCAGTCGCTACAATATAATAAGAAGATAAAATCTTACTTGTATCTAACATACTCTTATGAACAATAGTATGACCTGCATCTTCTAATGCTTTAATTGCTTTTTCATATCCAGCTTTGATAGCAGGACTTGCTTGTTCAACAAAACTATCAATTACTGCAATAGTTAATTTTCTGTTTTCATTAAGTTTAGGTGCAACTGCTTCATATTCTACATTTGCAGATGTTGAATCCATAGGATCATTTCCTGAAATAATATCATATAAAATAGCAGCATCTTCTACATTTTGAGTTATAGGTCCACACTGATCAAGTGAAGAAGAGTAAGCAGTGATTCCATATCTTGAAACTCTTCCATAAGTAGGTTTCATACCAACAACACCACAATAAGCAGCAGGTTGTCTAATAGATCCACCTGTATCTGTACCAAGTGCAGCAATTGCAGTACCAGCAGCTACTGCTGCAGCTGAACCACCTGAACTTCCACCAGGAACTTTTGTATTATCTACAGGATTTAATGTTTTTCCATAACATGAAGATTCAGTTGAACTTCCCATAGCAAATTCATCCATGTTAGTTCTACCAAATGCACTTAAACCTGCATCGTTTAATTT
Source organism: Arcobacteraceae bacterium (assembly GCA_048268245.1). Classification (GTDB taxonomy): domain Bacteria; phylum Campylobacterota; class Campylobacteria; order Campylobacterales; family Arcobacteraceae; genus Arcobacter_B. The sequence goes on along the minus strand of JBLWVX010000038.1, from coordinate 13,076 downwards.
ATTAATTACAGTTGCATTATATGGTGACTTATAACCTTTTAAAATATTACTTGAACAAGTAATTTCCCAGTTTTTAACATTTATATTATCTTTAATAGCTATTGGGATACCAGAACCTGATTCAGAAATATCTTGTGAAGTTAATTGCTCAACATATGCACCAGTTTTGTCTTCTTTAATTTTTTGTTTTAAATCATCTCTTAATTTTTGAATATCATCAGCACTTAAACTAAGCGCTTCTTTTAGAGTTATCAAAAGGCTCTCCTGTGTTTTACAATTATAGTATACACCCGATTATATCTAAAAAATGATTAAAATTTGGTAAAGAAAAATTAAATGAAATTAAAAAGTAATTTTTAAGTTTGACTGTGAGTAAATGTATTATTTTTTTAAAATAAAAAAAGGTAGAAGTTAAAAACTCCTACCTTTTTTGTAAATAGTATAAAATTAAAGATTATACGAAAGAAATGAATGCCATTTGTGTAGCATCACCTCTTCTGATTCTTGTTTTAATTATTGAAGTATATCCACCATTTCTACCTACGTATTTTGGTGCAATTTCATTAATTAATTTTTTAGTAGCTTCTTTATCTTGTAATGCTTTGAAAACAGCTCTGTGAGTGTTTAAATCAGCATCTCTAGCTGTAGTTACTAATTTCTCAACGTATCTTCTTAATTCTTTTGCTTTTGGAACAGTTGTTTCAATTTTTTCTCTCTCGATTAAAGCGATTGCCATGTTTTTTAATAACGCTTTTCTATGAGAAGAAGTTCTGCTTAATCTTCTATATCCATGCTTATGTCTCATATTACTAACCCTTAATTATGCTTTTAGTTGCTCTAATTTTCTTCTTAATGCAGATGCAACATTTTCTGGAAGTGTATCTTCAACTGGGAATCCTAAAGATTCTAATTTCTCAGCAATCTCATCGTAAGATTTTTTCCCTAAGTTTTTGATGTTTTTAACTTCAACTTCACTCATAAGTACTAATTCACCTAAGAATTTTAATCCCGCTCTATCTAAAGAGTTGAATGATCTAGCACTTAAATTTAAATCATCAATTTTAATAATTAAATCTTTAAGTTCTACTGGCTCTTCACCTGCATCACTTACTGTTACTTCAGATAAGTCAAATACTTTGTTGAATACTGACATTTGAGAGTACATAACAGATACTGCTTCTTTAAAAGCAGTGATTGGAGAAATTTGTCCATTTGTTTGTACATTAAATACAGCTTTTTCAAAGTTAGGATTATCTTCAACTAACATTTTTTCAATATCGTAAACTACTTTTTTCACTGGTGTAAAGAAAGCATCGATTGGAATGTAATCAGGTCCAACAATATCTCTGATATCTTCAGAAGGCATATATCCAATACCTTTTTGAATAATAACAGAGAAAGTAAGATTACAATCTGAGTTAATAGTAGCAAGGTGTGCATCAGGAGAAACTACTTCTACATCTGCATTGATTAAATCTTCACCTTTAATCTCTTTAGGTCCATTAAAAGAGTACTCAACTACTACTTGTTCTTCTTCACTATTTATTTTAAACTTAATGTTTTTAAGATTAATTATAAATATAGCTATATCTTCTAGCATCCCTCTTAATGAGTCAAACTCATGAGAAGCACCTTCAATTTTAACTGCAATTGGTGCGTAACCAACTGAAGAACTTAATAAAAGTCTTCTTAAAGGGTGTGCCAAAGTAATTGCAAAACCACTCTCAAATGGATATGCAGAAATCTTAGCTTCGTTATCACTAATAGCTTCGATTTCAACTTCAGTTGGTAAAAACGGTGTATCTGCAAACTTCTTCATTGGCTACCTTTTTGCTCTCAATTATTTAGAATATAACTCTACGATTAATCTCTCTTCTACAGGAATAACAACTTCTTCTCTAGTTGGGATTCTTGTGAAAATTCCGAATACTTTATCTTTATCTACATCTACCCAGTCAACTAGACCAGTTTGGTTAGTTAACTCTAAAGATCTAACGATTTGTGGGTTAGTTTTAGATTTTTCTCTAATTTCAATTTTTTGTCCAGGCTTAACTACGTAAGAAGGAATATCAACTTTCTTACCATCAACTAAGATGTGCCCGTGAGTTGTAAATTGTCTAGCGTTTGCTCTAGTTGAAGCAAATCCCATTCTATAAACAACGTTGTCTAATCTCTGCTCAATTAAAGTAATTAAGTTAGCACCTGTATTACCTTCTCTTCTTGCAGCTTCTTTGAAGTATTTTCTGAATTGTTTTTCAGAAACACCATACATAAATTTAGCTTTTTGCTTTTCTCTTAATTGTAAACCATACTCAGAAATTTTAGTTCTTCTTTGTCCGTGTTGTCCTGGAGCAAATGGTCTTTTTTCTAATGCAGATTTTCCGTTAAGTCTTCTCTCACCTTTTAATCCAAGGTCTGCATCTAATCTTCTTTCGATTTTTTCTACTGGTCCTCTATATCTTGCCATAATTGCCCCTTACACTCTTCTTCTTTTAGGTGGTCTACAACCATTATGTGGTAATGGTGTAACATCTTTAAACCATGTAACTCTGATACCATCAATAGCACCTACAGATTTAACTGCAGTGTCTCTACCAGATCCTGGTCCTTGAATTTTGATACCAACGTTTTTAATTCCATGTTCCATTGCTTTTTGCATTGCGTCTTCAACAGCAGCTTGAGCAGCAAATGGAGTTGACTTCTTAGAACCTTTAAATCCTAAGCTTCCAGCACTTGACCATGCGATTGCATTACCTGCATTGTCAGATACAGTAACCATAGTATTGTTAAATGTTGCAGCAATATGTACAACACCGTCAGCAATATTTTTTCTTACAATTTTTTTTCTAGTAACTTTTCTTTTTGCCATCTACAATCCCTTATTTAGCTGCTGCACCAACAGTTTTCTTTTTACCTTTTCTTGTTCTAGCATTAGTCTTAGTCTTTTGCCCTCTACAAGGTAAACCTTTTCTGTGTCTTAAACCTCTGTATGAACCTAAGTCCATTAAAGCTTTAATATCCATAGCAACTTTCTTTCTTAAATCACCCTCAACCATATAGTTCTTTTGGATTTCTTGTCTAATTGCCGCTGCTTCGTCTTCTGTTAATTCGTGTGCTCTTTTATTTCTATCAATACCTACAGCATCTAAGATTAATCTAGAGTTATGTAAACCAATACCATAAACATAAGTTAATGCGTATTCCATTCTCTTTTTATTTGGTAAATCAACACCTGCGATTCTTGCCATGTCTTTTTATCCTTGTCTTTGTTTGTGTTTTTTGTTTTCGCAGATTACTCTTACGATACCATTTCTTTTGATAACTTTACATTTATCACACATTTTCTTTACTGAAGCTCTAACTTTCATCAGTCATTCCTCTTTTTTGTGTTTATTACCACTTTTCAACAGGCAAGAGACGTAAACAAACGATATAATCTTTACCGTATCATTTGTCTTAACCTATATTTTCTCTAAATATTCAGGAGTAAAAATAGTAGGCCATAGTAAAGCGTTTGTTTAAACGCTACTCCTACCAACTCTTTATAAAACACAAATATTTTATAAAAACTTCCTTGATGGTTGAAAAAATGGATCCGGATTATAATTAATTTTTACTTAAATATAGATTAAAGCTTAAACTACTTTCAGCTTTCTTGTTGTAAAATACAAACATTACAAAGAAAAGGGAATAAATGTCAAAAATATATACAAATGAATTAATAAATATACAAATTGAGCAAAGTGAGATTCCATGGCTTAAAATATTTACAAATAAAGATTTAAAAGAGTTATCACATTGTGATGGTGAAACAAAAATGGAAATATTTCGATGTTTAGATATTATCGAAAAAATCATGTTAGAATATTTTAAGTGTGATAAAGTAAATATTGCTTCATTTGGAAACTATGTACCACATGTTCATTTTCATATTATGGCTAGATTTAAAGAAGACTCGTATTTCCCTGAACCTATGTGGGGCAAAAAACAAAGAGATGCAAATCTTGAGTTACCCTCTTTTGAAGAGTTTTATGAATTAGTAAAGAAAAGTTTATAAACTCTTCTTTACTAAATAAACATTAACCATCAGCATTAATTTGGGCAATTAACTCTTCTAATACTCTTGGTGCATCTTCATGACTTGGTTGACATCCACCAGCAGCTTGATGCCCTCCTCCATCATATTTAAGCATTAATTCACCTACATTTGTATTTGAACTTTTATTTATAATAGATTTACCTGTACTATAAACTACATTTTGCTTGTCTCTTCCCCATACAACATGAATAGAAATATTTGCTTCTGGGTACATAGCATATACTAAAAACCTATTTCCTGGATAAATTATCTCTTCATCTCTATAATCAATGATTAAAAGATTCTTTTCAACTCTTGTACATCTTTTTAATTGTTCTTTAAACTCTTTTTCATATTTAAAGTATAAATCAACTCTTTCTTTAACATCAGGTAAAGATAATATATCTTCAATAGTATGGTCTTTACAATAATCAATTAAGTCCATCATTAACTGATAGTTAGATACTGTAAACTCTCTAAATCTTCCAAGTCCAGTTCTACTGTCCATTAAAAAACTTAATAATTCCCAACCTTGTGGGTTTAAAATATCTTCTTTTGTAAATGCTGCACTATCTGCTTTATTTGCAGCTACCATCATAGCATCAAAAGTTTCAGGAAATTTTTCTTTTCCTCCATAATATTGATATACAACTTCAGCAGCACTAGGTGCTTTGGGGTCAATAATATGATTATCATTTTTTTCATTTCTTAATGTTTCACTAAAGTGATGATCAAAAGCTAAATATACACCATCAACATAAGGTAAATTTGTAGTTATATCATTTGATGTTATCTCAATTTTTCCATCTTGCATATCTTTTGGGTGCACAAAAGTAATTTCATCTATTATTCCAAGATACTTCATTAGCGTTCCACACACTAATCCATCCATATCACTTCTAGTAACAAGTCTATATTTTTTATCCATTAGAAGTCCTAAATTAATTTTTGAATATTCTAGCATAAATGATTCTTAAATTCTATTAAATAAAATTATATATAATAATAAAAGTTTTAAAAGAGTCGTAAAAAAGGGGTTTCCCTTTTTTACTATTTAATGTAGTTAGCGATTATATCACCCATTTCAGCAGTTGTTACAACTTCTTTAGCATCAAATGCTGCTAAATCTTTTGTTCTGTATCCATCTTTTAATACATTTCTAATTGCTGTTTCAATTTTACTTGCTGCTTCAACTTCTCCAAGAGAATATCTAAGCATCATAGCAGCACTTTCAATTGTTGCTATTGGATTTGCAATACCTTGTCCTGCAATATCAGGAGCTGAACCATGAATAGGTTCATAAATAGCAGTTTTATCACCAGTAGAAGCTGATGGTAATAATCCAATTGATCCAACAACCATAGAAGCTGTATCAGATAAAATATCTCCAAAGATATTTCCAGTTACGATAACATCAAATTGTTTAGGGTTTCTTACTAATTGCATTGCAGCATTATCAACATACATATGTGTTAATTCAACAGCAGGATAATCTTTTGCAATCTCTTCCATAGTATCTCTCCATAATTGAGATACTTCAAGCACATTTGCTTTATCAACAGAACAAACTCTTTTGTCTCTTTTCATTGCAAATTCAAAAGCTTGTCTACCAATTCTTTCAATTTCTGGTTTTGTGTAAACCATAGTATTGTAAGCTTTTTGACCGTCATTAGCTCTTGGTTGACCAAAATAAATACCACCAATTAGCTCTCTAACAACCATGATATCACAACCCTCAATAACTTCAGGTTTTAATGTAGAAGCGTTTACTAGTTCATCATAAACAATAGCAGGTCTTAAGTTAGCATATACACCCATCTCTTCTCTAAACTTTAAAAGTCCAGTTTCAGGTCTTAAATCTCTTGGTAATGTATCCCATTTCTCACCACCAATTGCTCCAAATAAACAAGCATCAGAGTTTAAAACTCCTTGAACAGTTTCAGCTGGTAAAGGTACACCTGTTTCATCAATAGCAATACCACCCATTAAGTACTCTTTGTAATCTAATGTAAAATTACAAGCACCTGCAACTGTATCTAAAACTTTTACAGCTTCATCTACAATTTCTGGACCAATTCCGTCACCTTTAATTAAAGAGATATTATATCTTTTCATTAGTTATTTTCCTTTTCTTTTGCTGCTTCAATGTTAGCAAAGTTGATTAATCCACCAGCTGCAATTAACTCTTGCATAAAATCTGGAATTGGAATAAATTTATAAGTTTTATTAGTTGTATTATTTGTAATCTCACCTGCATCTAAATTAATTGAAATTTCTTCACCTTCTTTAATTTCTAAAGACTCAGGTAATTCAAAAATTGGTAATCCCATGTTAAAGGCATTTCTATAAAAGATTCTCGCAAATGATGGAGCAACAACAGCTGCAACACCTGCTGCTTTTAAAGCGATTGGTGCATGTTCTCTAGAGCTTCCACATCCAAAGTTTTCACCTGCAACAATAATATCACCCTTTTGTAACTTGTTTGGGAACTCAGGGTCTGCGTCTTCCATAACATATTTTGCTAAATGCTCAGGGTCTGAACTATTTAAATATCTTGCCGCGATGATAACATCTGTATCGATGTTTGCGCCAAAATTCCATACTTTTCCAGTAATTTTATTCATATTTTGTATCCTTGTATTTAATAAATATTTTAATTTATTAAACATGATTATTTTCAGAAAACACACATTTTAGCTAAAAATTTAGTAATATTTGATTAAATAACAAATTTTTAATAACTTTCTTATGTAATTTCGGTATAATAAATGCCTATCTTAAGAAGAGGATTTTTCGTCAATGAGCGCAAAAGATTTAAATAAAGCTATAGAGCAAACTGTAAAAGAATACAAAGACTCTATTTTAACTTATGAAAAAATTATTAAAATCTTTCCTAAAGCACCATCAGCAGCAAATGTAAAAAAACTTTTAGCTTTTATTCAACTATATAATGTAACTGTTATTAGTTCGCAAGAACAAGCAAAAAGAATGAATGCTGAAGAAGCTAAAAAGAAAAGAGAACAAAGAGAAAAATTAATCGAAAATGAAAATGATGTTTTCGATTTATTAAAAAATAAAGAGTTATTAGAGTGGTCTAGATCTGATTCTCCTGTAAGAATGTATCTAAGAGAAATGGGGCAGATTCCATTACTTACAAAAGAAGAAGAGATTGAAATTTCTAAAAAAATTGAAATGGGTGAAGATGTAATTCTTGATGCTATTTGTTATGTACCATACTTAATAGATTTCATCTTAGAATACAAAGAACCTTTAGTAAATAGAGAAAGAAAAGTAAAAGAACTTTTCAGAAACTTTGATGATGAAGATTCTGATGATTCTGCAGATGAAGTGGAAACAGAAGTTGATTCTGATGATGCGGATGATGAAGCAGGAAAGAAAAACAAAAAACTTGATAAAAGAGCTCAAACTATTATTGATTCTTTTAAAGTTTTAGAAAAAGCTAAAAAAGATTGGCTTAAATTCCTAGCAAAAGAAGAAGCAAAATCAGAAGATGAAATTCATCAAATGCAACACAACTTAGCAGTTGCGTTTAAAAAGAAAATTTTAAAAGAAGCATTATTAGACTTAGGTCCAACATCTAAACTTATTACTGAAATTGTAAAAGCTATGGAAACTGCACTTAAATCTGATACAGGATTTGATTCTGAACTTAAAAGATTAGAGTATAGATTACCATTATTTAATGATACTTTATTAGCTAATCACCAAAAGATATTAGATAATATTATCAACTTATCAAAAGTTCAAATAACTTCTATGGTTCCTGAAGCAACAATGGTTTCTACTTATATGGAAATCAAAAAACTGTTCCAAACAGCAGAAGCTTCTAAAGATGGTTTTGATTTAGAACCTGAAGAATTAAAAGATGTTTTAGAACAAATTAAAAGAGGTAAGCAAATTACGGATAAAGCTAAGACTAGAATGGCTAAGTCAAACCTTAGACTTGTTGTATCTATTGCAAAAAGATATACAAATAGAGGTTTACCATTCTTAGACTTAATTCAAGAGGGTAATATAGGTCTTATGAAAGCTGTTGATAAATTTGAGTATAAAAAGGGATATAAATTCTCTACTTATGCAACATGGTGGATTAGGCAAGCAATTTCAAGAGCTATTGCAGATCAAGCAAGAACAATTAGAATTCCTATTCATATGATTGAAACTATTAATAGAATTAATAAGATCATTAGAAAAGGTATCCAAGAAAATGGTAAAGAGCCAGATGTAGAGGATATCTCAAAAGAAGTAGGACTTGCAGTTGATAAGGTAAAACAAGTAATTAAAATTACTAAAGAGCCTGTATCACTTGAAGCTCCTATTGGTTCTGATGATGATGGTAAATTTGGAGACTTTGTACCAGATGAAAAAGCTCCAACACCAGTAGATAATATTATGAAAGAAGACTTACAAGGGCAAATTGATCAAATTTTAGCACAACTAAATGAGAGAGAACAAGCTGTTGTTAGAATGAGATTTGGGTTAATGGATGATGCATCTGATAGAACTCTTGAAGAAATTGGTAAAGAGTTATCAGTTACAAGAGAAAGAGTTAGACAAATTGAGTCAAGTGCAATTAAAAAATTAAAACACCCTAAAGTAGGTAAAAACCTTAAAAACTATGTTGAGAGTTAAGAAATGAACTTCTTTGAAGAATGGGTTGATTTAGATTTAAACCCAATAATATCTTTTAATCAAAGTGGGAAAATCACTTATTCAAATAGTGAAGCTCAATTTTTGCTTAGTAGAATTAAGCAAAATGAGCTTTTTGAGTTAGCATTAAAATATGCTTCTCAATCCTTCGGGGCTAAAACATCTTATATTGATTTATCAATGAAGAACTATACTTTTTATGCCATTACAGTAAAATATGAAGATGAAGATGAAATTCATATGAAGCTTTATAAAAGTGCAATGGTTAAAAAAAAATCTAAACTAAATATCTCAAATGTAGCTAATACTAATATCTTTACAATACTTGATTTAGCTATATCTACACAAAAAATCAAAAATAAAATAAATTATGTAAAAAACTATGACCCCTCTATTCCTGATTTCAAATTAGAAGCTAGTTCTTTCATAAAAGTAGTAAATGACATATTTCAAGCATTTAGCAATGCTACAACTATTAAGTGTTCTGTAATGCTTAAAATTGGTGAATATATAAGAATTGATGGGAAGAAGTACTCTTTAATTAGTGTAAAAATTCAATCAGATAAAAAAACAGATGTAACAGCATTAAAAGCAAGAGATCACTCTACTTTTATTTTAAGTTGTGAAGAAGACAATATAACTATTGACTTACCTCTTATTATTTAAATTTATTCTCTAAGTTTTAAATACAAACTTAGAGAATAAAACACCAATAGGAACAACTCCTAATCCAACCAAAAATGCAACTGGTAAAAATAAGTTATTGTTATTTAATGCAAAAAATGAGAAAACCAATAAACCATATCCTAATATTCTATAAATTGATAAAAAACCACCTGCACTAAATATTGCATTTTTAAAAGAATTTCTTTTAACTTTTGATTTTTCATCATTGATTATTTCTTTTATTTTTTCAGGAGTAAGTTCTTCTTCTGGAATCTCTTTATATTCACTATATAAATCATATGGATCATCAATCTCATCAACTTTATCTCTTTGCTCATTTGAATAGTCTTCTTTTGAATAATCAATTGTAGATATTCTATTTTGAATATTTTTCTTATAAGAAAAGAAAGAAGTAATAGTTATAAATAAAGAAGCTACAAACGCAACCTGTGCGTTTAATAGCCAATATTTATCATGAAAACCTAAAGAATAGATAAGTAAACAAAGATTTATTACTATAAATACTTTTGCAAAATCTAAAATGGTTTTATTTGTCTTCATCATCGTTGTCTGATTTATCTCCATACTTAGCTCTATGGGCATATCTTGGATCGTTTTCTAATCCTTCAAACTCTTTTTGAGCTCTTTTATATGCTTTTTGTATATTAAGCCCAGCAGCAGCAACTCCCCAGAAAACTCCAAGCCATAGAGTCCATTCATAACCTGTAAGTGCTTTTAAACCATACCCAATACCAAATCCAATAGCAACTGCTGCTACCATAGAAATACCTAAAGATAAGTTATCTAAAGCTTCTAACTTACCTTGATGCTTAGGTTTATTATTTTGTTTATTTTCCATGAAATACCTTATTTAATATAAGAACAACAATAATCAGTAATTGTTTTTACTTTAATATCAAAACTAGAATTAGCAGGTACATCAAATGATGTATTTGCAGTATATGTATTCCATGTGTCAGAACCTGCAAGTTTTACTTCAACTTCACCATCTAAAATCTCCATTAACTCAGCTGCATTTGTTCCAAAGTTATATTCACCTGGCATCATAATACCAAGAGACTTATCTTCACCATTTGAGTCTACAAAAGATCTACTTGTTACATTTCCATCAAAGTAAATATTTGCTTTTTTTACTAAATCTACACTTTTTAAAATATCCATCTTACTCTCCTTATAAATTTTTCATTACTTCATTAGCAGCTTCAATACAAGCTTCAATATCATCATTTGAAATTTCCGTTGACATAAACCCTGCTTCATATTGAGAACAAGCAAAATAGAAACCTTTTTTAATCATTTCATGATGGAATTTAGCAAATCTATCAAAGTCACATTTAGCAACTTCTTTAAAGTTTGTAGGAACATCCTCACAGAAGAAGAATCCAAACATTGAACCTCTAGTATCTACTTGTAATGCAATATTATTTTTAGTTGCAACTTCTTTTAATCCATTTACTAACTTAACTGCTTTTGCATTTAGTTCTTCATATATTTCTGGATTTGCTTTTAGTTTTCTAAGATTTACAAGTCCAGCACTCATAGCTACTGGATTACCACTTAATGTTCCAGCTTGATATACTGCACCATCTGGAGATAAATGTCCCATAATTTCTTTTGACGAAGCAAAAGCTCCTACAGGCATACCAGCACCTATTACTTTACCAAAAGTAATAATATCTGCTTGTTGTTCTAAAATTCCACTTGCACCTTTTAGTGAAGCTCTAAAACCTGTCATAACTTCATCAAAAATAAGTAAAGCACCATTTGCATCACATAATTCTCTACAAGCTTTTATAAACTCAGTACTTGCAGGAACTAATCCCATATTTCCAGCAATTGGTTCTATAATAATACAAGAAATATCATCAGAGTCTTCAAAACATTTTTTTAAGTTTTCAATATTGTTATATTCACAAAGTAATGTATGTTTAGTTAAGTCAGCTGGAACACCTGGACTACTAGGAGTTCCAAAAGTTGCAAGTCCTGAACCTGCTTGAACTAGTAATGAATCTGAATGTCCATGGTAACATCCTTCAAATTTTATGATATCATTTTTTCCTGTAACCCCACGTGCAAGTCTAATAGCTGACATTGTAGCTTCAGTACCTGAACTTACAAATCTTACTTTGTCAATATTATCAAACATATCAACAATCTCTTGTGCTAATTCAGTCTCAAGTGGACTTGGAGCACCGAAAGATAAACCTTTTTTAGCTGTATTGATAACTGCTTCTTCAACATCTTTATCTGCATGACCAAAAATAAGTGGTCCCCATGATTGTACAAAATCTACATATTTATTTCCATCAATATCAAAAAGATAAGCACCTTCACCTTTTTCGATAAATGGAGGAGTTCCACCAACACTTTTAAAAGCTCTAACAGGAGAATCTACTCCACCTGGAATAACTTCTTTTGCTTCTTCATATGCTTTTATTGAATTATCAAACATTTAATATCCTATTCAGTAATAATTTTGGCATAGGATACCCAAAAAACATTTACGATATAGTAAAAATAGACTCTATGCAGTGATAACTTGATTCTTTCCTGCAGCTTTTGCTTTATATAAGGCCTCATCTGCTTTTATAACAAAATCATCTATTGAATCAGTACCATTATATTGACAAAGTCCTAAGGAAATAGTGTAGCTTAAATCTATATTTTTATGTAAAAGTTTTTGTTCGCAAACTAACTTACATATTTTGCTAGATATTACTTTAGCTCCAGCAAGTTTTGTATTTGGTAAAAGAAGAACAAACTCCTCTCCACCATATCTTGCAACTATATCACTTTGTCTTGTTAAAGTATCTAGTTTTTTAGCAAGATTTTTTATTACATAATCACCTAGGTGATGCCCATGAGTATCATTAATACTCTTAAAATTGTCAATATCAATCATGCAAATACATATGTCTTGTTTTGACCTTTGTGATAGTTTCAAAATTTTAGTAGCAAGTTTATAAAAGTGTCTTCTGTTATAAAGTTTAGTTAAACCATCATTATTTGCTAGATTTTTTAATATATACTCATTATTTTTTAATCTAAGGTTATTTTTACTTACAATATACATAACAATAAAAAATATAAAAGAAAAGAAAACACTACTAAATAACACTAAACACATAATTTTAATTGAAAGTTCTTCAAAACTATTCATTTCATTTGTAATGTCATAATACATTTCAAATGCACCTTTAAAATCATCATTTTTAACTACAGGTATATAAACTTCTAAGAAAGTGTTTGTTTGTTTATTTTGTATTTCATAATAGACTTTACCTTTTGAAACAATTTCAAAGAAGTACCTATCAGTTTTTTCACTATTTATTTTTTCTTTATTTGTTGAATAAATAACTATACCATGGTTGTTGAAATAATGAATATTAGAGATTTTAAAGATATCTAAATCTAGTTTCAACTTATTATTCATTAATTTTTCATCTAAATTCTCAAAGTCTACATTTTTTGATATTCTAAAAGCCAACCTTGTAGTATTATCAATAATATTAGAGACCACTTGCTCTTTAAATGAAGGTATTATAGTACATTTAACAAAAAATGAAATTACTAACATTAAAGTTAAAAAAAGCATAATTATAAGTAACTATATTTTTATACTAAATATATTTTTAATAAT
>JBLWVX010000037.1:0-22591 GCA_048268245.1 Arcobacteraceae bacterium | reverse complement strand
AGTGAGATTATGGAAAAATATACTAAGTGATTAAAAAGTAACTGGTGGGTTTACACAGTTTAATTTACAGGGTCCTATTTTTCTAAAATCTTTTTATTTTTATTCCAGTAGTTCCATAAATCTTCAATATTGGGACTACAGATAAGAGGCATATTCTCTTTTATTTTTTCTTCTTGCCAATTCCACCACTTCATTGTAAGTAATTGCGCTATTTCTTTTTGTTCAAAACGAGTCTTTATAAAAATAGCAGGATTTCCCCCTACTACACTGTAAGGTTGTACATCTTTTGTCACAACTGCTCGAGCTGCTATTATAGCTCCATCTCCTATAGTTACTCCTGGCATAATCATCGCTTCTGAGCCTATCCAAACATCATTTCCTATATTAGTATTTCCTGCTTTTATAAAAGCATTTTTAGATGATTTGAAAATATTTGCTTGAAAATAAAAAGGGAAAGTACTTATCCATTCCATATTATGCCCTTGATTTCCAGCCATCACAAAAACTGCACCAGATCCAATAGAGCAAAAAGAACCAATAATAAGCTTATCAACATCCTTTCTTTTATCATGTAAGTATCTTACACATTCAAGAAAATCATGTTTGTGATGATACCCTGAATAATAAGAGAATACACCTACTTTAATATTTGTATGATTAACTGTTTCATTTAATAACTGAGATGAAAATTGATTTTCAAAATGGAAGGCTTTCACATTTCTCCTATTTTTATATTTTTAATAACTTCTTCTAAAAATGCTATTACTTTTTCTCTTTTTTTTTCTTTTGCTATATCAAGAGCTGTTTTACCTTTATTGTTTTTTGCATATAAGTCTACATCATACATATACAATAACCAACATATATCAACTCTATCACTTGATGCTGCTAACATAAGAGGTGTTTCTCCTTTATTGTTTGCTAAATTTACATCTGCTTTATTTTCAAGAAGGAAAGAGATAACTGATAATTGATTTCCTCCATAAATAATAGTCCAACCTAAGGCTGTTTGTGCATCTTCATTTAAAGATAAATTATTTATATCTGCTCCTGATTTTATTAATTGATAAATAGGAATCATTCCATCACATCTAGCTCTCCAAGCATAATTTGTTAAATATTCTAATGATTGAGAATTTTTATAATCATATGAATTTGGATTTGCTCCATATTTTAAAAGTAATTCAATAGCTATAAAAAGACCTTCTTTACAAGCTATGTGTAAAGCTGTTCTTTTATATTTATCATCTGTTTGTTCTTCTAAGTTTGGATAAAGCTGCAATAATAATTCTAATGCTTTTGTATATTGTTTAATTGTTTTTGTAAAAGCATGTCTAGGCCATGAAGATATAAGGCTCAAAACTGAACTCTTCTTTTTACTTTCATATTCTTTAAATTCTTCACTTCTATCTAAATAAAGCCTATTTTCATTTAAAATAATATCATCAAGTTCTTTTTTCTTTTTATTGATTTCATCTACAATTTTTTGAGCATTTTCTTCTACATAGTGTATTGAAAAATAGTAATCCTCATAAGCACTTATAAAATAAAAATCTCCATGTGATTTCCAAGCTTTTATTAATTGTTCTTTTGTATGACAATCAATAGCAAAAAGTTTAAGATTTTCATCTAGTTTTCTTTTAATATAACTAATGGCAAACTCTTCAACTTTAAAAGTATCTATTACTTTTGTAGCGAAGTATTTACTAGCTAACTCATAACATTCACCTACTCTTACTTCAAACATTTTTTATTCCTATTTTCTTATTCTAAGTCTTTCTTTTTTCAACTTCATTAAGCTCTATAAATAAAGAATAAAAATATCTTAGAGTAAATGACTAAAGATATTTACTAAATCGAAAAAGTATTTAAATATCAAAAAGACAGGAGAAACTCCTATCTTTTTTTCCAGATACTCATTTGAGATACTGTATGTTGGTACTTTCTATTTGTTTCTTTTATCACAAAAGGAACATCTATAGTATCAAGTAGTTCGTATCTATCTTCTAAGTTTTCTTTTAATGTATCTAATGTTTTTACTTCTTTATTGTCTTTGATATATCCACCAAGCCAGTTTTTCTTTGGTGTATACTCTTCTAGCCATGTATATGGTGAAAGTAGCACTAAAAGTCCGTTTTGATTTACTCTATTTGGTACATCATCTAAGAACTTTTGAGGGTAGTAAAGTCTATCTATTAAGTTTGAACAGAAGATTAAATCATATCCTGTATATAAATCTTTTAGATTACAAGCGTCACCTTGCATAAATGTAACTCTTTCTTTTGTATCTTCTAAATTAAAGTCTTTTAAAGATACGCTTTTTTCATCAAAAAGCTCACCCTCATTTTTTACTTTAAATACAAGAGAATCGTACTTTTTAAGTTTTACACCTACATTGATAAAGTTTGCACTAAAGTCAATACCTAAAACCTCATCAAAACTTTTTGCTAGCTCAAAAGTACTTCTACCTACACTACATCCTAAATCCATGGCTTTTTTAGTATCTACACCATCTAAATATGGCTTGATTAAATCTACTGAGTTTTTAGGGAAGTTTTTAACTCCAAAGTTCTCATCTCCATAGTGAAATTCACAATACTGAGATATTAAGTCATCTGTTTCATATACATTATCATTTAGTTTCGTTCTGTATTCATTATCAGATTGTACATATCTAAATCCTGCATGTTGGAAGAAGTGCTTTCTAAAAGCATATCTTGCACTCTTTAGAGTTTCATTTCCTAAAGAGATAAAAGACCCACCTTTCATAAGGGCATGTCTATCATCAAAAGTAGGAGTAGTAAAATCATCATAAATAGGATGTGTTTTAAAATCATCAAAAGGATATGTAGGAGTTATACTCCATTGCCATACATTTCCCTTCACATCATAAAACTCATCAAATTTATATTTATCTACAGGAGATTGATTAAACTGTTTAAGTCCTATATTTGCTTCTTTTTGCCCTGCATTTGTATAATCATAAAGTCTATAGTATTCATCTTCACTTGGAAGTCTTACCTCAAAGCCTTTTTTATTACTTAAGTATTTACAGAAAGCTTCTGCTTCATATACATTTACATCAACTGGATAGTTTAAAGGTAAAGGTATTACTCTGTTTATTTCTCGAAGATAATATCTTCCTTCTTTTTTAACCCAAAAAGTAGGATGTTTAGCTTGTGAGAAGTCTAACCACTCTTTTCCTTCTTCTGTAAATAAATCAGGTTTATTATAACCACCCTCTTTTACAAACTCTAAAAACTCACCATTTGATACTAAATATTTTGAAGCTTTGAAGTCTTTGATATTAGCTTTATGGTATGAAAACTCATTATCCCATCCATAATATATAGGGTTTTCTCTGTCTTTTTCAAGTACAACTTCTCCAGCTTTTACCTCAACTAACTCATTTGTTGGATAGTCATGGCTTTCTTCATTTTTATACTCAAAAAGTTCATCATCACTCATATATTTGATTTTAAGTTCTCTTAAAAGCACAGATGAAGTTTCTATATGAATATTTTCATGTTCAATTCCCATCAAAATAATCCACATAGGAGATTCCCAATTTATAGGCATTGTAAACTCAATAGTATCTATTAGGTCTAAAACTATTTGCTTTACTTTATCTCTGTATGCTTTTGTTTCTTCAAGTGTTGGCCATGTGTAGTGTTTAGATTCTAAATCATCCCATGACATCTCATCAACACCAATAGCAAAGATAGATTCATACTCTTTATTTACTCTATTTGGTAAGATATTTGCAAGTACTAGTTTATTTATAAAAAATGTAGCAGTATGTCCATAATAGAAAATCAATGGATGTCTAAGTCTATTTGGTTGTTCGTAAATATTTTTCTCATCTTTTAGTAAATCAAACAACTTTTCATCTAATTCATAAGTTTGAAGAAAGTACTCTTTTATCTCTTCTCTTTTTTCTTCAATAGAACCTTGGGTTAAATCAATAGTATTCCTTATATAATCCATTCTTTTCCTTTTTTTATTATGTGTTATCTAAAAATTTAATTTTTGCCATTTTATTGGTTTTTATAAACTCTTTGTATAGGTTTTGTATCTGTTTAGACTCATTTTCATCAACTAGTAAATAGTGTTCTTCCAATCTTTCAAGATTAGTTGAAGCATCCAACTCTAAAAGCTGTTTTGAAATAATATTTTCAATTAAAAGCATTCCAAGTCTTTTTATAGATTTTGTTCTATCTAAAATATTTATTGCATCATCAGTTATGAAAACTATTTCTTCTAAAGCCTTTTTATCAATATCACTGTAAATCATTTTATATAAAACATTTAAGGCTTGATTATGAAGAACTACAGGCATTTCATCCCTATCACCAACTGACTCTTTAAGCAATACTCCAAGTTTTCCAAGTTCAATGCACTTATTTATGTTATCAAAATTTTGTTCATTATTTGTTAGATACATAAATCTATATGCTATTGCCATATTTACAAAAGTAGCTCCATATTCAAAAGCTCCTAAAGCTGGAATTGATAAACATTTTTTGTAGTTACTAATAGCACCTTCATAATCCTCACTCCATTCAGCATAGTTTGCTTTGATATTATAATAGTGCCATAACCATAAAGGTTCATTATCATCATTGTGAGAGAATATCAGCTCATGTAAATTTTGTAGTGCATCTAAACCTTCTTGTTTTATTTCATCTTTTCTTTGACTTACAACTATCCAAGCTTTTCTTTGGAAGTATCGCACTTCTATATCACTTGGCTTTTTATTTTTTCCTACATTTAAGCTTTTTGGTAGTGAGCTGTAAGCTTTTTCAAACTGCCCTGTTCTTTCATATAATGAGCAAATAGATACAGAGTATTTATTTGGATTTATTTCATATAGATATTTTGCTAAAAGTAAGGCTTGTTCAAAGTGTCCATTTCTTTCAAATAAGAAAATTAATTTATTTAAAGACTCAATAGAAAGCTTTCTATAATAAGAGTTACTAGACATCTCAAAAGAGTTTATGTCTAAAGGATTAAACATTTCCCCTGCTATTTGAAACCAAAACTCATCTATTAACTCATACTGCTGTTTTTTATACACTGATAAAATAAATTTCTCTAAAATTGCAATAGTTCTTTTTTCATCTAAAACCACATCTCTTACATAATAGTACAAAATAAGTAGTGAGATTGGATTATCAAAATACTCAACACACTCTTCTATATGATTTCTAAGATAATAAGAGAGTCTTCTTTGCTCATCCTCAAGCTCTTTTCTATTTGCTTGAGAAGTAAAGTAAATCTGCATTGATTTTTCTTGAGCTAAAAATCTAAAATCATCAAAACTTCTATTTACAAAGTTTTGAAAACCAGAAATTAGTTGAGTTGAAGTGCTTTTTTCATTCTCGAAAAAGTTTCTTCCACAATACTCAAAAAGCTCCAAAGAAACAAAGATTTTACTATCTTTTCTTTTTATGATAGTTGTTGAACTTAACTGCATAAGTGAGTAAAGTTTTTGCTCTTTTGAAGATAAAAGAAAATCAATATCACAACTATTATTTTTTCTTTTATCTTTTAGAATCTCAATATTTAAAACACCAAACTGTTTAAGTCTTTTTTCTATAGTTTTTATCTGGTCATTTCTAATATATAAGTTTAAATTTGAAAATCTCTTAGCTAAAGTTTTAAGTAAAATCCTAAAAATCCAATGATTAGAGTTTACTAAATCTATATTATATATGTGAATTGGAGTTTTTTTATCAAACTGTGAAAAAGCAAGTCTTACTCTTTTTAGTTTTTTAATATCTTTATTAAACCAAGAAGCCAAAATATTTTTAAACTCACTTCCCTCACCATCTAAAATAGAAGGCATCATCATCAAACCTAAAAAGAAAATCACTACAAATACAAAAGATATAGTATCTGTTAGCTTCCACTCAAAAGGCAATTCAAAAATTATCTTTTTTAATAAGTCTTCATATATAGAAGCAGAAATTAAAGCAAACATAATAACAACAACAGAAACTACAGAAATAAAAGTATTAGAAACTCTTTTTTTTAAAAAGTATAAAAAAGAGTTTCCAGTAAGAGTATTTAAATCCTCTTCAAACTTCTCTAAAGTGTCATTTTCACAAAAAGTTATATGAAGTTCATTGTTATGTTTAGTGATTATATTATCATCAGCACTTTGTCTTTTTGTATCGCAAAGTTTAGAAGTAAAAATAGTACAACAGTTTTGAGCCATTTACTTTTTGATTCCTTCTTTTGCTAATTTTTGCTGCGTTGGATCACTAAAGCTATAAGTTCCCAGCTTTAGTTCAAAAGGTAAATCCTCTAAACACTCTTTTTTAAACTGTTCTACAAAACTTGCATCATAGTTTTCAAAAGCATTTGTAAGTATATCTATATACTTTGCAGGAATAAAACAGTTTTCATCCCCTATTTTTGCTATTTTTTCTTCATTTGTTGTCATAAAAGCTACAACATCTTCATCAAGTTCAGCTCCTATTACATCACAAGCTTTTATAGTAACTTGTGAGTAGTTTTTCTCTCTTAGCTTTAAAACCTCAAACTCTTGAGGTGTTATTTTTACAACAACTCCACTTGTTTGAGTATTTTCATCTTTTTGAAGATTTAAAAATACTCCATTTATATCAACGCCATCAAACTGTATATGCTCAATACTATTCCAAACTTTTTTATAACCTTTTATAGTTACAGGAATTAAGTCAGAATAACTAAGCTCTCTCTCAAAAGATTTTTGAGCACTGTTTAAATTTATAAGTGAACCAAAACCAAAAAGATACATTAAACTAAGCTCTCTTTTGAAACTACTACACCATCATGGTCAGCATAAATGTAGTCACCTTCATTGATAGTTACTCCATCAATTGTAACAGCGACATTCATTTGTGCATCTTGAACTGGTATATATTTTCTAGGACAAGTACCCTTTGCAAAAAGTCCTGTTTGAAAGTCTTTAGTTGTAACAGTATCTCTTACATAACCATTTACAATAAGTCCTTCAAAGTTGTTATCATCAGCAAATCTCATTAGATTATCACCAACAACTGCAAAGTATTTTTCTTCAACATCTACAACTACTACTTTTCCTTCACCATTATTCTCTTTTAAAAACTGTGCTAAATCTTTGTTGTTTTTATCTAGTTTAAAAGTAATAGCTGTACCTCTGAATTTTTTACTCCCCCCATATGACTTGAAGTTTGGTCCTAAAACCTCTGTTTTCTCACTGTGTTCATCACATAAATCTGCTGTAAAAAATCCCATATTTCATCCTTATTTCTAAAATCAATTAATTAAAGGCTATATTATCTCATTTTACTATTAATTTATTCTTATTTATCACTTTTTTTATACTTTTAAAATATAATATAATTTTCTCAAAGGGGATAATTATGAGTAATCTTGTAAAAATAATATTGCTAGCTTTAAGCATTTTAATTTTTAGTGGCTGTGCTACAAAAATCACTGTAAAATCACTTCATCCCTCTAAAATAAAAGATGAAAAAATCCATAAAGTTTTTGTTGATAGATTTTTCAATGACAGTATAAATCAAACTGCAACAATAGAGGCGAAGCTATCATCTGCTTTTATAAAAAATAAAAAACTATTTAGACTTAAAACAAATAGCTTTGATACAGATGCTATTATCACAGGAGAAGTTTTAGAATCCTCGCTAAACTATCACATCTATTATGAAGAAGAATTCAATAGAAAAAGATGTATTACTTATGAAGTTAATAAAAAAACAAAAAAAAGAACTTGTATAGAGTATGTTAAAAAATTTATTCCATGTGAAAGAAGAGATTATAAAGTAAAAACAAAAATAGATGTAATAAAAAGTAGCTCAAATGAAATTCTATTTTCAAAAATATATACAAAAACAAAATTTGAAGATGAGTGCTATAGACATAAAACATACCCTTACTATTCAGACTTTCATAGAAACAAAAATACTATAAACTCAAACCTAGCAAAAGATATTGCAATAAATTTTTTACAAGATATATCTCCACACTACAACTACTATACTGTTGAAGTTATAGATGAAATAAAAAGTTTAGAATTAAATGAACAGCAAGAAAACAAATTTGATGATATTTTAGAATTAATAGAAAATTCAAACTATACTATTGCAAAAAAAGAGCTTGAAAAACTAAACGAAGAATTAAACTATAAAAGTTGGGAAGTCTTATATAATCTTGGTTTGATTTATGAAAGATTTGAAAATCTTAAAACTGCTCAAGATTTATATCTTGAAGCAAAACAAAACAGTTTCGACAATGAAAGTTTAAGTATAATTCAAAGTTCACTAAATAGAGTAAATAGAAATTTAAGGGGAAAAATAAAAGCAATATCTCAACTACCTTAATTTTTTGTTAACTCTGATATGGTAGTATTTCACCCAAAGTTTAAAAAAGGTAAAAAATGCAAAATAAAAAAGTTGTAATTATTTTAGTTGTTGCTTTATTAGCAATATTTTTTGTTTCAGGGTATGTTTATAAAAATTTACAAAACCAAAAAGAGCTTGAAAAAGTTCAAAATAATAACTCTTCTTTAGTAAGACCTTATTCTTATATAGATGGTAAAAAAGACGCTAAAGTTGAAATTGTAGAATTCTTTGACCCTGCTTGTGGAACTTGTGCACTATTTCATCCTTATGTGAAAGAAATGAAAAAACAAAATGAAGACAATATCAAAATAGTATATAGATATGCACCTTTTCATAAAGGTTCAGACAAAGTTGTAAAACTATTAGAAGCTGCTAAAGATCAAGGTAAATTTAAAGAGCTTTTAGAACTTTTATTTGTGACTCAAAAGTATTGGACAAATAATCATGTTGCTCAATATGATATAGTTGAAAATATAGCAGATAAATCAGGTCTTCTTGATATGACTAAAGCAAAGGAGTTTGTAAAAAATCCTAAACTTGATGAAATAATCAAACAAGACTTAGCCGATGCAAAAACTTTAGGAGCAAATAAAACTCCATCATTTTTTGTAAACTCAAAACCTTTAAAAGATTTTGGACTAGAGCAATTAATTGAGTTAATTAACTCAGAACTTTAATATTTTAAAACAAAGAGTGTTTCTTAAACTCTTTGTTTTTTAATCTACTCAATTCTTTATTTTAAATTGTAAAATTAATGTTGCTATCACAGAAATAGCAATTGCTATTATTACAGGGAAAGAAAGAGTAACTCCATCTACAAAATACACAAAAATAGCAATAATTGCAGGTGTCAAATAAATATAAGACATAACACTTTTAGGACCTAATATAATAGTAGCTTTTTGATATAAATATAAAGTAATAATTGTAGTTGCTATAACCAAATAAGCCATATAAAAAATCATTTCATCTTTTACTAATCCCCAGTTTAAAGGTTCATTTATAAATACTAAAATTATAGCCATCCATAATGCACCTCCAAGTAAAGTACAAAAAACTAATAAAATTGGATCATCTTGTTTATATAAAGTTTTCATAGTAATAGAGTAAAAAGTCATAAATAAAATACTAACTAAATATATCAAGTCTCCATTATTTAAACTCAAAGATAAAAACAAAGAAATATCAGCTTTAAATACAACTCCTAAAGTTCCTACTATTCCTATTAGATATACAATCCATTGAAATAAAGTAATTTTGTCTTTAAAAATAAAAATACAAAATATAGCTGTAACTAAAGGTACTAAAGTATACAAAGCCCCTGTATTTAACGCTGTTGTTGTCTCTAAAGCAACAAACATCAAAACAAAATACCCAGCATAAAAAAAACTAATTACCATAGCTCTTGGCATAGTAGATAGTATCTTATCTCTATATCTTTTTTTTATAAAGATCAATGGTACTAAAATTATTGCAGATGCAAAGAACCTTAATAAAATAAGAGAAAAAGGACTAATTAATCCTGCAAGTTTTTGAGTAACGATAAAAGAACCTGCGACTAAAATAGTTGCTATCATTACAAAAATATGCGCTTTTAAATGTAAAGTATTCAAAATATACCTTTTATTTGTTTGCAGGAATAATAGTCAAAAAAACTACAGATAAAATTAAAATTTAATTTTCAATTATTCTTTTTATTCAAATACTTATTATATTGGCTCATAGAAATAAGTAAAAATCCTATCCCAAATAATAAATATATAGCATATAAAATATCTTTATAATCACTTATCGCTATTTTAAATACCATCATCAAAGATTCAATTGCTAATGCAATAATTATAGAAATTAAAAATTTTATCAATAAAGAATTACTTCCATGTGCTTCATTTGTATGATTTTTAAAAATCACCTCATGATCTAGTAGATTTTTGGCTAAATCAAAAATTGCCAACCCTAAAGTTAAACCAATTGTAGATTTGAAAATAGATTGAAATATATTATCAGCTATTCCAAATATATGACTTGCGAAATCATAAATAGAATAAAAAATCAATATCAAAGAAAATAATGTTAAACTAATTCCAATAATTGCATAAACAACTTGTACTATATTTACAAAAAGTTTA
The DNA here is from genome assembly GCA_048268245.1 of Arcobacteraceae bacterium. Classification (GTDB taxonomy): domain Bacteria; phylum Campylobacterota; class Campylobacteria; order Campylobacterales; family Arcobacteraceae; genus Arcobacter_B. The sequence goes on along the minus strand of JBLWVX010000037.1, from coordinate 12,072 downwards.
GTTTTTATATCAGTATTACTATACTCATTTAATAATTTAAAAAAGTCAAAATCCATGGCAATAAGTCTATCTTCAACTTTTTTAACAAAAGTAACGATATATTTATTAGTTTTATCTGACACGTAAGGTGAGCTTATAAAATACTCTTTATTCTTTAAATTAGTATTTGACTTTAGTGTATTTTTTATTTTATTGACTATAAACTCTCCATTTTTATCATTTCTATTAAAAATTGGCGATAATTGAATAAAATTTTCATCTACAGCATATATAGTTTCTAAGGCATCAAAATATAAAAAGGCTTCATAAAGCTGTTCACTTTTTAAATCTTTTAAATTAGCAAGTTTTATTTTGCTTAATAACTTTTCTAAAATTTCAATTTTATTTTTTTGAAATATTGAAATAAACTCTTTCACCTTTAACTCTTCTAATAGTGACCGTTTTATAAAACAGTCACTATTATTCCTCCTCTTCTATAAATATAAAATCTTTTTTTACCAAAGCCTTTTAATGCCATTTCTTTAAAACTTTCAATATCCTTTACTTCTTTATTCTCTACTTGTATGATAATATCACCTGCTAAAATACCTGCTTCATAAGAATTACTTTTTTCCTCTACTTTATTAACATAAACACCTTTAATATTTTGAGAAATACCTAACTGTCTTTTTAGTTGACTTGTTAAAGTTTCTATTTTCATTCCTTTATACTCATAGCCATATCCTGTTGAATTAAAAGTTCTATCTTTTATACTTTTTAATCTAACAGTTCCTTCTTTAAGTTTTTTATCTCTTATATATTTAATAGTAACTTGTGTTTTAGGTGTCATAGTTCCAATAATATTTCTAAGTGAAGAAGAAGATTTAACTTCTTTATCATTAACACTTACTATTAAATCCCCTCTTTTTAATCCTAACTTATCAGCAGCAGTTCCACTTTCTACACTTGTAACAATTGCTCCATTTTTTCTACCATAAAAGCTTATTAAATCTTCACTTATATCACTAATTCTAACTCCTAAATATGCCCTTGTAAATTCTCCATCATTTATTATAGCTTTTGTGATATTTTTCACCATATTAGAAGGAATAGCAAAACCAATACCTACGTTACCACCATTTTTACTTACTATTGCACTATTAATTCCAATAAGATAACCAGCTGAGTTAACTAAAGCCCCTCCTGAGTTACCTGGATTTATGGGAGCATCTGTTTGTATAAAATCCTCATATTCAACTATCCCTACAGAAGATCTTCCTGTTGCAGAAACCATTCCTTGAGTTATTGTTTGTCCTATACCAAAAGGATTACCTAAAGCAAATACAATATCTCCAATTTTTACTTTATCAGAATCATAAAATTTAATTGCATTTAAGTTTTGTGCATTTATTTTTATTACAGCTAAATCACTTTTAGGGTCACTTCCAATAACTTTTGCATCATACTCTTTTTTGCTTTCTTGGATTGATACTTTTATCTCATCTGCACCATCTATAACATGATGATTTGTGATAATATATCCATCTTTAGTTACAATAACACCTGAACCAAGAGAACTTTGAACTCTTTCTTTAGGGAAAAATAAATTAGGGCCATCAAAGCCTCTAAAAAAGTTGTCAAAAAAAGGATCTCCAAAAAAAGGATTAGCATAAGAACCTAATTTCACTCTTTTTTTAGTAGATATATTTACAACTGATGTTTTTAAGTTTTTAAGTACATTATTATAAGATAATACTACTTCTTTATTAGTGGGGAATTTTCGTTCCAATTGCTTTTCATTAGTTAAAAATTCAACATCTTTATCAAAGAAACCTGCATTTAAAATAGTATTTAAAAGTACTAATAGCATTAAATTAATTTTTAGTTTCATAATACACCTTCCTTCTAATCTAATTTAATCAAATAAAGTAAAGTTTTTACATCTTCTAATAATCAATTTTAATCATAATTTGTGTTATTATTTTAATAATTTAAAACTTAAAAAAGAATAAAAGCACTATAAATAAACTATTATTTATAATTAATGTGAAACTTTTTAGAAATAAAAAAGCCACTTATTTATCAAGTCTATTTATATATAAATTAATAAAAATATAACCACTTTTTAGATAAAATATTTGCCTTTTTAAAGAAATAAAAACTATAAAAAAATTAGGTACGAAAATATGAAAGTAGTAACTGGCGTAGTTGGAAACGACATCCACGTAGTAGCAAACAGACTAATTGACCTTTCACTTCAAGCAAGAGGCTTTGAGGTATTTAACCTTGGAGTTAACACTTACTTAGAAGAGTTTATTGATGCAGTAATTGAAACAAATGCAGATATATTATTAATCTCATCATTAAACGGTGAAGCTGAGGGTTGGGCAAGAGAACTTAAGATTTTAAAATCAAAATATGGAAATCTTTTAGATGATGTAGTATTTATGATTGGTGGTAACTTAGTAGTTGGAACAGGTAGTGCAGAAGATATTGTTCCAAGATTTAAAAACTATGGTTTTGATTTAGTATTCCACCAAGTTGATTTAAATACTGGTTTAGATGAATTAGAGAAATTCATGGAAGGTAGAAAAAACTAATGAGTTTATTACAAGAAGAGAGAAACATTATATTAAGTAATGAGCATGTAGATAACTTTGATTTTGCAGAAGTTGAAGATTTTGTAAAAAATGCTTCAAAAGATCTTTTTATCTCACATAACTTTAAAACAAAAGATAAAATGCTTGTTCAACCAAGAGGTGGATTCCCTACTTATGACAAAATGTTTGCCTTATATGAGTTTTTTGATAAAGCAAATGTTGATGTACTTCCATGTACAGTTGATTCAAATACAAGACTTAATGACTATGCAACAGCAAAAAAGATGTTAAGACTTTCAGAAGAAAATGAAGTTGATATGTTAAATGGTTATCCATTAGTAACTCATGGATATAGAACATCTAGAAAAATGATGACACATTTTAATAAACCAATTTCATTAAGACATGGTACTCCTGATGCAAGACTTCTAATAGAAACTGCAATTGCATCTGGTATTTTTGAGATTGAGGGAGGTCCTATTACATATTTACTTCCTTATTCTAAAAACTTCCCACTTGATAAGGCCTTTTTATACTGGAAATATGTAGAGAGAGTTTGTGCACAATACTCAACTTTAAATGAACCTATAAATAGAGAATCATTTGGACCTTTAACAGCAACATTAGTTCCACCTTGTATTACTATTGTTATTCAATTATTAGAGATGTTACTATCACTTGAAGAGGGAGTAAAATCTTTCTCAGTTTCTTTCTCTCAAACTGGTTCTATGAATCAAGATATTGTAATGGGTGCAGTTATCAAAAAACTAGCAAAGCATTATGCAAATGAGATTAACTGTGGTGATGCTGATATTCACTTAGTGTACCACCAATGGATGGGTGCTTTCCCTATGGATTCAAACTATGCCTCTGAGCTTATCTCTATGAGTACAGTTATTGCTGCTATGGTTGGAGCTAATAAACTTATTACAAAAACAAATCAAGAAGCTTCAGGTATTCCTACAAAAGAAGCAAATGCTGAAACAGTAGCAAATACTCAATATCTTCTTAGAATTTTAAATGGTCTTCCAAATGTAGTTGATCAAGAAGAGGAAGAAAACTTAACAGCAGAAGTTATGGCTATTATGGAAGCTGTATTTAATGACCCTGCTGATACTTTATGGAGAAAAGTGTTTAACTCTATTAAAAATGGAACAATTGATGTGCCATTCTCTCCTCATATTATCAACAACAATGAGATGATTACAATTAGAGATAAAAACAAAAATATTAGAATCATCAAAAGAGGAAAAGTTCCAATTCCAGATAAGTGTTTTGAGTATGAAAAAGCTCAATGTGACTTAAAAAAAGATACTACATCAATAGTAAATGATATTATCCATGATATAGGAATTATGCAATGAGCCAAGTAAACCAAAATACAAATGATAAACTTTTAATCGATGTTGGAAGTACTTATTTTAAAGTAAGTACTTCAAAAGGTGTTGAGCAACACTTTAGAGATTTTAATAAAGACATCTATGATGACTTAACATATAAATGTGGAGATACAATCAATAACTATGAAAAAGAAGATGTATTTATTTGTTCTTCTGCAAATGGTGGTTTAAGCACACTTATTATTGGGGTTACTAACTCTTTTTCACTAAAGTATGCTACAAATATTGCTTTTAATTCAGGAATTAATATTATTGATACAGTACTTTATAAAGATATTGAAAAGACATCAATTCCTAGTGAATTAATTGATGTTGTTATAGTTGTTGGAGGAATTGACTCTGTAAGTGGTATGTTTGATGAAAAATTATTTAAGTTTTTAAATGATGTAAATTATTCAAATATTGTTTTTGTAGGAAGCAGTAAGGATGCACCATATTTAAGTGAGAGTATTAAGAACCTAAAAGTTTTACCAAATATTATTACAAATAAACTTCATGTTGAAGAAGAACATTTGAAAGAGTACTTAACAAACCTTTATCAAGCTGATATTATGGGTAAAGAAGACATCAAACACTTATATGATATTACTTCAAATCAAATCTACTCAACACCATATATTGTGAACAAAACTCTTCCTCAAATAGGAAGCAAGTTTACAGTTGCAGACCCATATATCCTAATAGATATTGGTGGAGCGACTACTGATATTCACTATTCAAAAGATTTAGTAGATGAAAATATGGTTACTGAGAATGAATATGACAGACTTGTATTTAAAAAACTTGGTGTTTACAAATCAAAAGAATCACTAATCTTTGCTGCAAAAAACAATGAGTTTGTTTATGAGTTACTTGCACACTTAAAAGTTACAGAAAATATTTTTGAAGAGCAAAGTCCTAAAGCAACAGTTATTTTAATGCAATTAGCAATATTCTTAGTTTTATGTAAGGTATCAACTTATGTAAACTCGTATGTAAATATTAAGCTTTTAGTTTTAAACTCTATCGTATTTACTGGTGGAATAACAAAAGTTTTAAAGCCGGAAGAAATTGAAGATATTGTATCATTTTTCTATCAAAAAATATTAAACTCTGAGCACAATCCAAATGTAGTTATGGATAATAACTATGATATTTGGACACTTGGCGTAAAATCTTAAAAGGAACATCATGTCTATTAACTGTATAAGAACTTTACTTGAAGACTCAGCTGTATCTCATCCAGCTAAAACAGCTGTAGTATTCAATGAAAAAAGTATTACATATGAAGATTTATTAAAAAAAGCAAATCAAGTTGCTTTTTATTTAAAAGAGTTAAACCTACCAAAGGGAAGTAGAATTGGTGTTTATTCAAACAAAGGAATAGATCAAGTTATTGCAATACTTGCTATTTTATCTACTGATTATGTTTTAGTTCCACTAACAAAGCTATTAAAACCTGAACAGGTTGAATATATCATACAAGATTGTGATATCAAATGTATTATAACTGATAAGTTGAAACTTGAAAGTATAGAAGAGATTAAATTTGATGGGCATATTTTATCTTATGAAACAGCTCATAAAGATATTCCTTCATTTGAAGAAATTTATAAATACTATAATAAACCATTTCATAATGACATAAGTGGTCATGATAATGCAGTTATTACTTACTCATTTGGAATTACAGGAAAACCAAAAGGTATTGTAATATCTCATAGAAATCTAATCGATAGTGCAAGAGTAGTATCTCAATACTTAGAGTTAAAAGAAGATGATGTAATCTCAGGAACACTTATTTTTAACCTTGATTACGGTTTAAATCAAATTTTCTGCTCACTATATAAAAGAGCAACTTTAGCACTTCATAGATTTATCCTTGCAGGAGATTTCTTCAACCACTTAATAAATGATAAAGTAACAGTAGTTCCTTTAATGCCTGTAAATATTGCAAATATGTTTGATGAAGATGAACATAGACTTCCAAGTGCTGAGCTTTTATCAAGTGTAAGAGTACTTACATCATCAGGTGGAAATGTAACGCATAAGATGCTTAAAGATTTAGATAAGTACTTCCCAGATGCTAAGTTTTACTCTATGCATGGATTAACAGAAGCATTTAGATCAACTTATCTTGAACCATCTCAGATACATATAAGACCTGATTCAATTGGTAAAGCAATACCTGATGTAGAACTTTATGTAATAAATGAAGAAGGTAAAGAGTGTAAACCAAGAGAAATTGGTGAGTTAATTCATAGAGGTGGATATATCTACAAAGGTTTCTGGAATGCACCAGTTGAAACAGCAGAGAGATTTAAATCTATTCAAATTTTAAAAGATGTAATAGATTTAGAGGGACAATTAACTGATGAGATAGTTGTAGCAACAGGAGATTATGTTTATAAAGATGAAGAAGGTTACTTCTACTTTGTATCAAGACATGATGATATGATAAAAACAAGAGGATTTAGAGTAAGTCCTTATGAAATAGAATCAGTAGTTGAAAATAATTTACCTCAAATTGATCAATGTGCAATCTTCTCTGTTCCAAATGAAGAAATAGAAGAAGAAATAGTTATGGTTTATTCAAGTAGAAGTGAACTAGCACCTAAAGAGATAAGTTTTGAACTTAAAAAACATCTAGCTTCTTATATGATACCTTCAAAAATAATTTATAAAAAATCGCTCCCACTAGTTCCTAGCGACAAAAATAAAATAAATAAAGAAGAATTAAAAAACGAAATTCTTTCAAAATAATGAAAAGATAGTATAAAAACTATCTTTTCGACTTTTTTTCCACAAAAATTGACTAGAATCAATTACTTCTAATATAAAATTTATTAAAATACATTATCATAAAATTGTAGAAGGATTTAATTATGAAAAAATTAGTAGTAGTAGCATCTTTATTAACTGCATATGTTGCATTTGCAAACCCATATGCTAAATGTGTTGGTTGTCATGGTGCAAACGGAGAAAAAGCAGCATTAGGTAAATCTAAGATTATCAAAGATTTGTCAAAAGCAGATTTCATTGCAGCAATGAAAGGTTACAAAGATGGTTCATACGGTGGACCAATGAAAGGTTTAATGAAAGGTCAAGTTTCTTCTTTATCTGATGCAGATATTGAAGCAATCGCTAATCAAATCGCTAAGTAATCTTAAAACTAGAGTTTTTAAACTCTAGTTTAGACATATACAACTGTATCCCTACCCTTATCTTTTGCTTTATAAACAGCTTCGTCAGCTTTTTGAAGTAATAACTCTTTATCTTTAAAATCATCATAAAAAGAAACTCCAATACTAACAGTAAGAGATATATCTTTATTTCTATGATAAACTCTTTGTGATTTAATATCAATTCTTAAATCTTCAACTTTTTTAATAATTTGCTCTTTTGGCAAAAAACACAGTATTACAAACTCTTCTCCACCATATCTATAAACTTCACCATTTAGATAGTTGGCATGATTTTGAAGTTTATTTGCCAAGTACTGTAAAGTTCTATCCCCTGCATCATGTCCAAAGTTATCATTTATACCTTTAAATCTATCAGCATCAATAAAAATACCACATAAAAGATTTGAGTTGTTTTGAGTTACAAAATGCTCTAAATCTTCTTGCATCTTTTTTCTGTTGTAAACTTGGGTTAGATGATCCCTATTCATTTTGTCTTCAAGTAACTCTTTTTCTTTTAAAAGTTGTTCAATTAAAGTATCTTTATAATCTTCTTCAACTTGAGTATTTTTTTGCTCAAAGACTTTCCCTAAAATAAATTCAAATCTATCAAAAGAGCTTGAATAATCCACTTTTTTACACTCCACTACAAGCTGTGGTTTGTCTTCTCCTAATCCATTTGTAATAAGAATTTTTTCAAATTGTTTTATTGAATATGTGATTTTATCATCAACTATTTTAGGTTCAAGCAACTCTTTTTTCCAATATTTAGAACTATTTTTTGTAAGTAAAGAAGTTTTTTTTAATAGTATATCTTCAAATAAATCTTTTGAAACAGAAATTTTATACATTTACCTACCCTAGTTTTATTACTCAAACTATAGCAATAAAAGGCTTAGTAAGCCATATTAACTATTATTATAATAAAAAGTTATAACTTATTCATAAGAATTTAATATAATTTCTACTAATATTACAAATCAATTTATTATAAGGAAAACAAATGAAACTAAGAGAAAAATTCACACCAATGTGTTTTTTATCTGCACTAGGAGCAGGAGGATTATCTGTATCATTTTTTATGTATTTAATGTTTCTAGTACCACATGAAGGTGTACCTATGGCAACCTTTGATTTTATTATGCCTAAATTACTTGAAGGGACATGGCTATCTTTTGTGATAGCTTTTTCACTTGTATTTATACTAGTTTTTGCATATTTTCACTTTAAACTACTAATTTGGAATACTAAACAATTTAATCTATTTAAAAATACAAATAAATATAAAGAGTTAGTAAATTCAAATTCTGAAATAACTTTAATGACAATGCCATTAACATATACTATGACTATTAATGTATGTTTTGTTTTAGGAGCTGTTTTTGTTCCAAATTTATGGAGTATAGTTGAATATATGTTCCCATTTGCACTTCTTGGGTTTGTAGTTGCTGGGTATTTTGGTCTTAAAATATTTATGAACTACTTTTCAAGACTTTTGATAAAAGGAGATTTTGACTTTACAAAAAACAATAACCTTTCTCAAATGATTTCAATCTTTGCCTTTGCTATGATAGCTGTAGGTTTTGCAGCACCAGGAGCTATGAGTCACAATATCACAGTAAATGCTATTGGTATTTTTGCAGCTATATTTTTTGCTTCTGTTAGTATTTTACTACTTATTATTAAACTTACAATGGGATTTAAAAATATGTTTGAACATGGTGTTTCAATTGAAGCTAGTCCTTCTTTATGGATTATCTTACCAATTTTAACGCTTTTAGGAATTACTGCCATTAGAGTTACTTTTGGTTTACACCATAACTTTGAAGCAACACTTGCTAAATCGTCATTATTTACTTTAACTGCAACAATTGTATCACTTCAAGTAATCTTTGGACTTTTAGGATACAAAGTAATGAAAGAGATTGGATACTTTGATAAATACGTAAATGGAGAGGATAAATCACCTGTATCTTTTGCACTTATTTGTCCAGGTGTTGCATTTTTTGTATTTGGTATGTTTTTTATAAATTTTGGTCTAACTTTTAATACAGTTATTGCAAAATACTCTATAGCATACTTTTTATTGATGCTTCCATTTATTTATATTCAAATTAAAACAATCATTTATTTCTTCAAACTAAAAACAAAGTTTGAATTCTAAAAAAGAGGTTTAAAACCTCTTTTTAGTGAAGTTTATTAAATTAAAGTCATACTTTAACTTATTTACAATCTTATTTTAATACAATCCATTTATAAAATATTTAAAAAGGATTATAAAATGAAAACAACTATATTAAATACATTTTTTATCATTTTAATAGCTAGTTTATTTACTGCTTGTACTAGTAAAAACATAGAAAAAATAGAAATTTCAGATATAAATATAAAAGAGAAGTTAGCAGATGACAACTTTATGAATCAAAATAAAGAAGCTTATAAACTTCTAGAAAAGCATTTCTCACCTTGGAGTCAAAAAGAAGTGTCATATAACCAAATAGAAGCTATGTGGGGACTAAACTACAAACTAAGAGAGGTTTACTTAGAAAACTACAAAAAAGCTTCATTAGATTGGTTTATAAAGCAAGAAACAAATGCAAACTTTGAAAACTACAATACACTAAAGAAAAAAGCAATTACTTTAAAAAATACAAATGTAAGAATTTTACCTACAAATCAACCTATGTTTTTTAAACCAACAAAACCAGGGGAAGGTTTTCCTTTTGATTATAATCAAAACTCACTTCTTAAAATAAACTCACCTATTATAATCTCCCATTTATCAAAAGATAAAGCATGGGTTTATGCTCAAGCTTCTAGTTTTGGAGGATGGGTTAGTATAAGAGATATTGCTTTTGTAGATGAAGAGTTTATAAAGGAGTTTAAAACAAATGACTATTTTATAGCAACAAAAGAAAAGTTTCCTTTATATGAAAATGGTTTTAGAGAGTATATAAAAGTAGGTACAATTTTCCCTAAAAAAAATGATACATATCTAGTAGCTAAGAAAGTTCAAAAACAAAAAGCAAAAATTTCATATATAAATATAAAAGATGAGGAAGTATCAGTTTTTCCTATAAAATATAATACAAAAAATAGAATCAAAATCGCAAAACAGCTTCTAAATGAACCTTACGGATGGGGTGGATTACTAAACAACAGAGATTGTTCTTCTTTTACAAAAGATTTCTTTGCACCTTTTGGAAAGTATTTAAAAAGAAACTCTAAAGGACAAACAAAAAATGGTCTTTATAAAGATATGTCAAAACTTTCAAATAAACAAAAAAAGCTATTTCTTATGAAACACGGAGTGCCTTTTTCAACTTTAGTATACCTAAAAGGACATATTATGCTTTATGTTGGTATCAAAGATAATGAACCACTTGTAATGCACAATGTTTGGAGTGTAAAACTAAAAGATTCAAATGGTGATGAATACAGACATATCATAGGAAAAGCTACTATTACACCTCTTGATATGGGAAGAGAACTAAAAGATTTTGATGAAGATAAAAGTATCTTAAAAAAGATTCAAGGCTTAGTAATCTTATAAAAATAACTTCCAATGAACACTAAAAGAGTTTTCAAACTCTTTTAGTCTGTTTTCAAAAAAACTTGCTAATTCATCACTACTATTGTAAGGGTCAATTGTAGAAATTGTAGGGGTCAGTCGCCACCTTAAAATAACTTGAAATTTTAAGGTGGCGACTGACCCCTATTTTTCATTTATGGCAATATCTATAAAGTCTAGAACATCTGATTTATTATATATACTTCTTTTTATACCCACATCAGTATATCCATCAAACCAACTACTTTCTAATTGCAAATATGCAAATTCAGCTAATAATCCGTTTATTTCTATTGTTTCTAAATTAATTGCCATTTTATTTATTTCCTTTATCTTTCATATTTATATTCAAAACTAATTTAAGCCATAAATTATTATTATGATTATTCATTCCATATACATTTATCATACTATTACCTGTTCCTGTTGTTAAAAATAAAATATGATTTCTAACATATGTAAATAACTTTATATCGGGAAAGCCTATAGAAAAAGACTCTGCTAAAAGCATATTAGTTCTTGTATCAAAAACTTCTTGCCCACCAAGAGTGTATAAACCAAATATTCTTTCTTGACGGATTTTCCATTTATGTTTAAATCTAGCTTTTTCATTGTTAATTATTTTATAAACTATATTTTCACCATTTAAATAAAATCTAAATATTTTATTTTCCTCATTAGAAAAAATAAAATCTAAATATTTTATTTTTTCTTTTAAAATATTCTTATAGTTATTTTTTATTTTCCCTTCAATAGTATAATCCCAATAAGAATTAATAGTTAATACTTCTACTTGATAACTTTCAATCATTCCATTCTCATCTTTCTCAGGATAAGCATATATTTTGGGTTCTAACACCCCTGGAAATTGATAAATAGTTTTAATTGTTTTTTGAAGTATCAAATCCCAAAAAGGAAAAGTTATTACTGCAATAAAAACCATTCTTGAAAAAAACTTTTTATCTGTACTTTTTAAAACTATTTTATATATTAAAAAAGCAACAAAAATATAGATTAGAATTATTGGAAGTATAATTATTCCTGACATTTTGACCTCTTTTTAAATCTATTATTCATATAAAATCTTCCTTTATCAATTTCACAACTTTTTTACTAATTTTATTCTACCAATTAAACATCATATTTTTTAGTTCTTAAGCTATTAATTTTTCAAATTCTAAAACATCTTCAATAGTCACATAATCTTTTATACTATAACTATCAAAGCCATCTCCTCCATATAAATGATTCTCAGCAAGATTACCTGAAGATAAAAGTTCTTCATCTGTTGTTTGTGCACCATATAATTTATCATCATATTCTATAATATTTGCATATTCATCTCTATTTGAATTGAAAAA
>JBLWVX010000036.1:0-24003 GCA_048268245.1 Arcobacteraceae bacterium | reverse complement strand
CATAATTAAGTATTATCCATTATTCATGAATAATAAAAAATTCGTATTATCAATTTTTAATTTCTTATTATCATTTTTTATTTGATTGTAATTAATCTCACTTTTATAAGAGTTAAAAGATAATTCATTAAATAGTGAGCATCTCTTTAAATTTCTCATTATCAATTTATTTTTCATATGACATTAAAAAAGAAGAATCTAACTAAGTAAAACTATAAGTATCATTTAATAAAAATTAAATGATACTTCCTATTAATCTTTTCAACAAAAACCTTTTTTATTATTTTTGTATAAGTAAACTTTGAGAAAACTACCCTATAATAAAGTCATAAAATAATTAAACCACAATATTTTTTATAAATAAAAAAGAGAGTGCCAAATGAAAAATTATGACTTAATCATCATTGGAGGAGGAAGAGCCTCAAATATTGCAAAAAAAGCAGGAGTTTTAGGCAAAAAAGTTGCATTGATAGAAAAATCAAGTCTAGGTGGAACTTGTGCAAACAGAGGTTGTGTGCCATCAAAACTTCTAATTGGTTATGCAGATGTTATAAGAAGTATTGAAAACTCTCATAAACATTTTATATCAAGTGAAATTAAAGAAGTTGATATAAAAAAGATTTTTGAAAACAATAACTCTTTTATAGATAGTGTTGATGAAATCTATAAATCAAAGCTAAATGAAAACGTGCATTTATATAGAGGAGAAGGCTTTTTCTTAGCAGACAATATAGTTGAAGTAAACAAAGAGAAACTTACAGCTCCTAATATAATAATCGCTACAGGAACAAAACCTTTAAAACCACCTTTTGAAAAAGCGTGGACTAGTGATGATATTTTCCCTTTAGATAATATTCCCAAATCTATTACGATTGTTGGTTCTGGTTTTATTGCATGTGAATTGGCAAATGTTTTTAGTGCTTTAAAAATTGATACAAAACTAATAGTTAGAAGCAATACTCTTCTTTCAAATGAAGATGAGCAGATTCAAGAAGTATTTAAAAATGAGTTTAGTAAATATGTAGATATAAAGTTTAATACCACAATAAAAGATGCAAAATATACAGACGATTTATTTCATATAACTTTAGAAAATAAAGATGAAACAATAAAAACTCATAAAAGTGAAGCCTTACTTTATGCAACAGGAAGAGAATCAAATGCAAAAGATTTAAAACTTGAAAATACTTCAATACAAGTAGATGAAAGAGGCTTTATAAAAAGAGATAAGTATTTTCAAACTAATGCTAAAGGCATATATGTAGTAGGTGATGCAGCAGGAAAATATATGCTTCAACATGCAGCAGCTTATGAAATGAATCATCTTTTTAAATATCTATATGAAGATAAGAATGAAGCATTAAAGTTTAAATACATGCCCCATGCAGTTTTCACTTATCCTGAAATAGCAAGTGTTGGTTTAACTCAAAAACAAGCTCAAGAAAAAAACCTTAATTTTGTAGCTTCAAGTACTACATGGAAAGCAAGTGCAAAAGCCCAAGCTATGAAAGTTGAATATGCTTTTACTAAATTTATTGTAGATAAAAACAACTATGAAATCCTAGGTTGTCATATGATAGGACCACAAAGCTCAACCATGATACACCAAGTTTTAACTATTATGCATATAGACAATGATATAAGACATTTAAAAGATATGCTTTATATTCATCCTGCATTAAGTGAAGAGTTACTTCCAGCAGCTATTAATGCCATAAAAGAAATAGAAGAATCAAATGAAAAAAACTAACTTCTTAATACTTTTTATAAGTATATTTTTACAAACTATATTACTAGCTAAAAGTAATGATGAACCATCTTTTATGAAAGATATTAAACCTATACTTGACAATAGATGTGTAGTTTGCCACTCATGTTACAACTCACCTTGTCAATTAAAACTTAGTTCTGTTGATGGCTTACTAAGAGGTGCCACAAAAGAAGAAATTTATGACAATAGAATTGATCCTGCAAAACCTTCAAGAATGTTTATAGACGCAACAACATCTAAAGAGTGGGAGGCTTTAGGTTTTCACTCTGTATTGAAAAAATATAATCAAGAAAGTATTATGTCCAAGCTTTTAAAGCAAAAACAACTAAAACCTGAAAATATAGGAGATTATGCCTCTGAAACAGATGACCTTCAATGTAGTAAAAATATGGAAGAACTAGATGAATATTTAGAAGATAATCCAAATCATGGTATGCCTTATGGTTTCCCAGCACTTAATAAAAAAGAGCATGAAATGCTTATTTCATGGCTTAAAGGTGATATAAAAAAACAAGAAGAAGAGAAACAAAAACCTTCTAAAATTATCAAAGCATTTGAGTTGTTCTTAAATAACCCAGATATGAAACATCAAGTTACTGCAAGATATATTTATGAACATCTTTTCTTAGCTCACATCAAGTTTGATGGGGATGATAACTTTTACTCTTTATATAGAACATACAATGCAAATGGCTCAGATGCTGTAAAAACAAGAGTTCCTTATGGAAAAGCTAAAGAGAAGTTTTTCTATAAATTTAAAAAAATAACATCTACTATAGTACATAAAACACACATGGTTTATAAGTTAAATGAAGATAAGTTACAAAGATATAAAGATTTATTTATAAGACCTACTTGGGAAGAAAAACCTAATATGCCTAGCTATGAACCTAAAATAGCTGCAAATCCTTTGATTGCATTTAAGCAAATTCCTGCAAAATCAAGATATGAATTTATGCTTGACAATATACACTACTTTATTATGACATATATTAGAGGTCCAGTTTGTAAAGGACAAGTTGCATTAAATGTTATAAATGACCATTTTTGGGTTGCATTTAAAGATCCTAAATATGATTACACAATTCAAGATAAAGATTTTTTAATACAGAATCAAAAAAACTTATCTTTACCAAATGAATATGGTGGTAATAGTGGGATTTTAGATGTTTTTAGTATTTATAAATATAATAGTGTAACTATTGATTACTATAAAAACAAAAATAAACTTTATGAAAAATACAATAGTCCTTTAGATTTCCAATCTATTTGGAAAGGAAACAACTATGGAGAAAAAGATAATGATGCTATTTTAACAATATATAGACACTTTGATTCTTCTTCTGTACATAAAGGAGCTCTAGGAGATATACCTAAGACTTTATGGGTTATAGATTATCCTTTACTTGAAAGACTTTATTACTCTCTTGTTGCAGGTTTTGATGTATATGGAAATACTCAACATAAAATACTTGTAAGAAAATATATGGATAGACTAAGAATTGAGGGAGAAAGCAACTTTTTAGAGTATCTTCCACGAAGCAAAAGAAATGATATCTTTAATAGTTGGTATATAGGAGATATCGCAAAACAAGTAGCTACATATACACCCTCAAACTTAGATCCTAAAGTTGATTATGAATTTAAAGAGTTTGTTGTAAACTTATTAGACTATACAAAAACCCCTAAAGATGAAATAAACTTTATTGATACAAAAGTTGATTTTTATAAAAATATAAAAGAGTTTAAAACAAAAGATGATATTCAAAAAGCACTAAAAAGTATAATTTTTCACAATGAAATAAACAAATTCAAAAAGTTTTCAAGCGATAACTTCAATTTAGTATATGTTAGATTCAAAATGAAAAAAGAAGATTTAGTCTACACAGCAGTTATAAATAGATGGCATGATAGTGTTGCCTTTTTATTTAATGAAGAAGCTCGGTTAAATGTTAAAAAGGACAAAATAAACATAATAGAAGGATTTATAGGGTCTTACCCTAATTATTTTGTTGTTGTAGAAGAAGATGATATCAAAGAATTTTTTGAGCTTTTAAAAGGAAATGTTGATGAATCAAAGCTTTCTAAGTTTTTTATAAATAGAAACGATAAAAATTTCTGGCAAGTTTATGATTGGTTTCAAAATAAATTTTATGAAACAAATCCTATTGAAGCTGGATTATTTGACCTAAACAGATACTATAAAAAAGCTTTACAAGAAGGAAAAACAAATGAGTAATTTTCTAAATCCTAAAATCAAAAACAATTATGAAAATAAAATAAGACATGTAGGTTTTGAAATAGAGTTTTCAAATATTGAGTTAGATGAAATCTTAAATATCTTAAAAGAGGATTTTCACTTTAAAGAGAAAAAGATAAATAACTTCTTTTATAAACTAGAATCAAAGTATGGAGATTTTATTTTAGAGCTTGATTTTGAGCTTCTAACTAAACAGAAGATAAAAGAAGGTGCAAAAAAACTTTCTCAAACAATAGGTATTGATATAAAAGCAAATGATATTGAAGCTATTGAAAAAACAATTGGTGATTTATCAAAAGATATAGTTCCTTATGAGATAAGTACTCCACCATTACCTTTAGATGAGATTTCACTTGTTGAAAAACTTACAAATAAACTTGCAATAAATGATGCAAAAGGTACAAAACATAAATTATATTATGCCTTTGGTTTACATATAAATATTGAAGTGGTATCACTTGAGATAGAAAGCTTATTGAACTATACAAAGGCCTATTTAATTCTTCAAGACTTTATAAATAAAGATGCAAAAATCGATATTGCAAGAAAAATAAGCCCTTTTATTGATAATTTTAAAACTGATTACATAAAGCACATTTTAGATAATTCTTATAAGCCAACGATACAAGAGTTTATAGATGACTACTTAAAGTTCAATCCTACTAGAAATAGATCTTTAGATTTACTCCCTATTCTAACTTTTATTGATGAAAAAAGAGTAAGAAATAAACTACCAAATGAAAAAATAAAACCAAGACCAGCTTTTCACTATAGATTATCAAACTCAATGGTAGGCTCTTCTAATTGGCAAATTAGTGAAGAGTGGAATAGATGGATTTTAGTAGAAAATCTTGCTAATGACACAAAAAACTTAGAGTTATTATCAAATGAGTATATTACACATCTTGATAATCTTATAAATCTTACAAGTTGGGAAGAAAGAGTTGAAAAATGGATACTAAACCACTAATAGGTATATGTTTACCAGATAACGGCAACTTTTTTGCCTATATATTTATAAAACTAAATCTAAAAATACAAGGGGCTTCTTGTATTAGATTAAAACCATCAAAAAACAATATTGATTTTCAAAAACTAGATGGATTAATCCTTAGTGGAGGAAATGATATAGACCCCACTTTATATGGTGCGCACAAAGATGCCCATAATACTGAACTTGATAAAAAAAGAGATACCTTTGAATTAGAGATGATTGACAAAGCATATAAAGAAGAATTACCAATTCTTGGTATATGTAGAGGGGCTCAACTTATAAATATTTATTTTGAAGGAAATTTATATGCAAAAATACTTGATTTAGATGAATATATAATTCATCAAAATTCAATATTTCCAATAAAAGAAGCAAAGATCAAAAAAAATAGTTCTTTACATAAAACAGTAAAGGAAGATAAAATTGTCATTAATAGTATTCACAATCAAGCTATAAATAAAGTTGGTAAAGATCTGGATGTATCTTCTACCCATGAATCAATAATTGAATCTATTGAAAAGAAGGATTATCCTTTTTTATTAGCTTTACAATGGCACCCTGAATACTTGATATATCTAAAAGAACATAGAAAGATTTTTGAGAAGTTTGTTAAGGCTGCTATTTCATATAAAACTTAGTTTTTAAAAATATTTTAAAATTAGTATTTTATTTTAAACTTAGTTTAACCAAAAGCTTTGCAGCTTTTTTGTATACTAAATTTTTAAATACATACAAACTATTATAAGAGGTAATTAATATGCAAGTTTATTTTTATGCAAAAAGTGGTCATGCTATTGGATTAGAAGGTGCAAAAAGATGTGCAGCAATAGCAAATGAATTAAAAGAGTTTGACCCTGTTTTATGTACTAGTGATTTTAGAGCTGGTGCTTTTGCGAAAGATTTATTAGGGATTAGAAGATATGTAAATATTGATGTAGTAAGAAATCTTCATAACATCATGCAAAAAAGAGATATTCTACTTTATAACACAGATGAAACAAACGAACTTATGCAAGAAGGAATGAGCGAGTTTTGTTCACTAGTTTACAATTTAGAAGAATTAAGTGAAATTATTGTAGATAAAGAACTTTATTCAAAGGTTAAAAACCCAAATATTGAAAAAGCTATTTTCTTTGGTGATGATGATTATAATGAACTATTCTTACAAGGAGTAAAAGAATCATCAAAGCATGATATTACACTTCTTATGGGACACTATTTCTTTTTAGGAAATGAAAAAGTATTTACACAACACTTTAATGAAGTAATTGATGAAGAAGAATACGTTGAGACTATTCAAAATAGTAAATACCTATTAACAGCTTCTCTTCAAACAGCTTTAGAATCTATTTCATGTGGAAATAGTCCTGTTTTATTTAAAAGAGAAGATAAAGCATATAATGAAGAACTAATCAATAAACTAAATATTCCTGTAATTGAAGCTAAATCAATTGATGATACTATTTCAGAGTTTGAAGATATTATAAAATCTTATCCAACTATAGAAAACTTCGAAATATATGATATTTCAGATGTAAAAAATGAAATTTCTGAAAAAATAGAAGCCTATAAAAAGCTTACTCAAGGCTAATTATGAATACTCTTTCATAATATAAGTAATACTTATACTTTTTTATGGTTATTATAAGGAACCTTTATATATAATTAAGGTAATAATCACAAACGAAAGGTTTTATAGTGAAAGAGAAAAATGAATTTTTAAGTAAGACTCCTTATAGAATTAAAAGGTATTATGGATACATTATTGCAACTATTGTATCTTTATCTTTACCTTTTATCACTATAGGTGGTAATCACATTTTCTTATTATCTTTTGATAAAAAACAACTACATCTTTTAGGTACTGCATTTGATATGCAAGAATTATATCTTATGCCATTTCTACTAATGCTTCTATTTTTGGGGATTTTTGCTGTAACTTCACTAGGTGGTAGAGCTTGGTGTGGTTGGGCCTGTCCTCAAACAATCTTTAGGGTTGTATTTAGAGATTTAATAGAAGGTAAACTTTTAGGTCTTAGAAGAATTAAAAATAAACAAAAAGACCCTGACTACTCAAAACCAAAAAACGCTGCAAAAAGAGTAATTGCTATTATCATCTGGTCATGTTTAGCACTTCTTGCAGCATCAAACTTCATGTGGTATTTTATACCTCCTGAAGATTTCTTTGCTTATATTCAAAACCCAACAGAACACATGTTCTTAATAGGATTTGTTTTAGCAATTGCAGCATTTATAGTTTATGATGCAGTATTTTTAAAAGAAGACTTTTGTGTATATATCTGTCCTTATTCAAGGGTACAATCAGTACTTTATGATGACAATACTTACCAAGCTATTTACTCAACAAATAGAGGTGGGGATATTTACAATGAAAGCAAAGAAAAAATAATCTTCAAAGCAAAAGATTTGCCAAACCAAACTGATGAATGTACTACTTGTGAGTCATGTGTAACTGTTTGTCCTACACATATTGATATTAGAAAAGGTTTACAACTTGAATGTATCAACTGTTTAGAGTGTGTTGATGCTTGTACTACAGTTATGGGAAAACTTGGAAAGCCTTCACTTGTACAATGGTCAAGTACAAATGAAATCAAAAATGATAAACCAACAAAAATGTTAAGAAAGCAAACTATTATGTATGCAGCTGCACTTACTATTGTTTTAGGTTTACTTTTTGCAATGGGTGGAACAAAAGAGTATATGCTTTTAAATGTTAATAAAACAACTCAATTATACAAAATAAAAGAAAACAATGTAGTTGCAAATAACTTTGTCTTCTTATTCCAAAACACTGAGTCAAAACCTTTAACTTATCACTTAGAAGTAGTTGATAATAAAGATATTGAAATTAAGAGATTTAAACCATTCACTCTACAACCTGGAAAACTTAGAAAAAAAGTTGTAATTTTACAAACAAATAAAGTTTTAGTAAAAGATAATACAAAAGATACACCAATAACTGTAACTATTAGAGCTTACGCTAAAGAAGACCCTGAAAGAGTAAGCGTTCTAAGAAAAGCTGTATTTATTTATCCAAGAGCAGATAAACTTAAATAATTTATTGAATCTTAAAAGTTAGCTAGAAGCTAGCTTTTAAGTAACTCACATAAGCATAGCTTAACTTATCTATCAACAAACTTTAGCTAAAATCGCGAAATATATTTATGACTATTTAATTTAATTGGAGTATTTTTAATGACTAAATTCATTTTTGTAACGGGTGGAGTACTAAGTTCGCTTGGTAAAGGTATCACTTCTGCTTCTATTGCAACAATTTTAAAACAATCTGGATTCAAAGTAAGTATGCTTAAAATCGACCCTTACTTAAATGTAGACCCAGGAACGATGAGTCCACTAGAACACGGTGAAGTTTTTGTTACTGCTGATGGTGCTGAAACTGACCTTGACTTAGGAAACTATGAAAGATTTATTGACACAACATTAACTGCTAAAAACTCTTTTACAACTGGACAAGTTTACCAAAGTGTAATTAAAAGAGAAAGAGAAGGTGGTTACTTAGGTAAAACTATTCAAGTTATCCCTCATGTTGTTGATGAAATCAAAGATAGAATCTATGCAGCAGCTGATGAAAAAGATTTCTTAATTATCGAGCTTGGTGGAACAGTAGGAGATATCGAAGGTTTACCATTTATGGAAGCAATTAGAGCTATCAGACATGAAAAACCAAAAGATAAAACTATGAATATTCATGTAAGTTTAGTTCCTTACATTAAAGCAGCAGGTGAGCTTAAAACAAAACCAACTCAGCACTCTGTTCAAGAGTTAAGAAGAATTGGTATTACTCCTCATATGTTAGTTTGTAGAACAGAAAAAGAGTTACCTAAGAACTTAAAAGATAAATTAGCATTATCTTGTGATATTGATAGAAATGCAGTTATTGAAGCAGGTGATGCACAATCAATCTATCAAGTTCCATTACACTTTATCAAAGAAGGGATTTTAACTCCTTTATCAGATCACTTTAATATCAAATTTAAGCCAAATATGGAAAGATGGGATACTCTAGTTAAGAATATCTTAGTTCCAAAAGATGAAGTAACTATTGCATTTGTTGGTAAATACTTAGATTTAAAAGAGTCGTATAAGTCATTAATTGAAGCCTTAATTCATGCAGGAGCACACTTAAACACAAAAGTAAACATTCACTGGTGTGATTCTGAAAAAATTGAAGATACAGGTGCCTTTGAAGTTATTGGAAATTCTGATGGTATTTTAGTTGCAGGTGGATTTGGACATAGAGGTGTTAAAGGAAAGTTAAAAGCTATTCAATATGCTAGAGAAAATAAAATCCCTTACTTAGGTATCTGTCTTGGTATGCAATTATCAATTGTAGAATATTCAAGAAATGTTTTAGGTATTGAAAATGCTACATCAGTAGAGTTTGATGAAAATGCACAAGAACCTGTAATTTACTTAATTGATGAATTTATGGATCAAAGTGGTAACAAACAATTAAGAACTCATAAATCACCAATGGGTGGAACTATGAGACTTGGTGAATATCCATTTGAGCCATTAAAAGGAACTAACCTTCAAAAAGCTTATGGAAATGAAGAGATTTACCATGAAAGACACAGACATAGATATGAAGCAAACCCAGCTTATAAAGAAAGACTTGAAGAAGCAGGTATGATTATTTCTGGTCAATCAAATGGATTAATCGAAGCTGTTGAAATTAAAGACCATCCATGGTTTGTAGGTGTACAATTCCACCCAGAATTTACATCACACTTAGAGACTCCAAATCCAATTATTTTAGAGTTTGTAAAACAAGCAAATAAAAAAGACTAATGTCTAAAATTACAAAAAATAGACTTTTTGAAATTCTGTCAGCAAGACATGTGAATAATCCTTATTCACGTCTTGCTGATATCCCCTCACCTAATAACTTCAAAGATATAAAAAAAGCCTCAACTAGAATAAAAGAAGCTGTTCTAAACAATGAAACTATTACTATAGTTGGTGACTATGATGTTGATGGAGTAGTCTCTACTACTATAATGTTAGATTTTTTTAACAAAGTTGGATATAAAGTAAATCACATCATACCAAATAGATTTGTACATGGATATGGCTTGTCTCCTAAAATAGTTGACATGATTGATAATGGCTTAGTTATCACTGTTGATAATGGTATATCAGCAGTTGAAGCTGCAAAAAAGCTTCAAGAAAAAGGTATTGATTTAATTATTACAGATCACCACACAGTAGGTGGTGAGTTACCACCTGCTATTGCAATAGTAAACCCAAAACAAGCAGATTGTAATTTTGAGTTTAAAGATATATGTGGAGCTCAAGTTGCTTGGTATTTATGTGCAGCAATTAAAAAAGAGTTGAACCTGAATATCAATATGACTGATTTTCTAGATCTTTTAGCTTTAGCTATTGTTGCTGATATCATGCCCATGACTGCACTTAATTATACAATGGTAAAACAAGGTCTTAAAAAAATTAAAAGCTCTCAAAGAGAGGCCTTTAAGAAACTAAATGAAGTTATGAGTAAAGAAGCTTTAGTATCTGATGATATTGGCTTTTTTATAGCTCCTAAAATAAATAGCGCAGGAAGAATGGATGATGCCTCAGTGGCACTATCATTTTTACTTTCAAATAGCTCTTTTAGTGCAAATGAGTCTTTACAATTATTGGAAGAGTTAAATAACTATAGAAAAACTTTACAAGAAGAGATTTCTCAAAAAGCCTTAAATGCTTCGAAAAAAGAAGATAATGCTGTAGTAGTTTGGGGTAAAGATTGGCATGAAGGTGTTATTGGTATTGTTGCTTCTAAAATGTCAAATCATTTCAAAAAACCTGCCTTTATTTTCTCACTAAACAATGGAATTGCAAAAGGAAGTGCAAGAGCAAATGCAGATATTAATCTATATGATTTAATCACAGAAGCAAAACATTTATTATTAGGATATGGTGGTCATAAAAATGCTGCTGGTTTATCTATGAAACAAGAGAACCTTGAAGAGTTTAAAGCTATCATAAATAGACAATTAGAAGATAAAAAAGATAAATTACATATTGAACCTAAAACATTAGGTGAATTAGATGTATCATCTGTCGATTTAGAGTTTTTATCTATAATTGAACAGTTTGAGCCATATGGATTACAAAATCACAAACCTATCTTCAAACTATCAAATGTACAACTAGTAAAATATGATTTAATAGGAAGAGATAAAAATCACTTAAAACTTACACTTAATAGTGATGGTGTTATATTTGAAGCCTTAAAATTCAATGATAGTAATACAAACTTTAAAAATAGTCTTGATATTATTGTATCTGTAAATAAAAATGAGTTTAGAGGAGAGCTTAGTGCTCAGTTCTTAATCCAAGATATCTTATAAAACTAATCTTGGTCTAAGAACAATACTTCTTTTCTCTTCACCCTCTAAATCTAAAATCTCTTTATCTATTGATGTTCTTTCATGAGAAGATGCTAATATATTTCCTGTTTGCACGTCAATAAGCTTTATAAAAATGTTTAAACTTCTTGTAGATATAGAGTAAGTACCAACAACAGCATATCTAGCCTGTGTAACCTCATCAGAAATGATTTTATTTTTATCTCTAATAAGCATATTAAAGCCTTGTTGTCCTAACTGGAACTCTTTTCCAAAGATTACTTCTCTTACAATAATATCTAAAGATACAAGTTTATCTTTTAACATATTTGAAAGTAAAAAACCAAGTTGTGATTTATTCTCTAAATCTTGTATATTTACAAAATCAGAAACTAATACTACTTCTTCATATGCTACATTTTTTTTAATTTTTTCTGCTGATTCATCTACTAATTTTGAAACTAATGAATGAAAGTCATTTGCACCATCAATTGGGATTTTATAATATGAACATGAAGTTAGAAAAAGAGTTAAAAAACTAAGAAGTAAAATACTTCTTAAGCTTTTAAAATAAGAGGGTTTCATTTAGGTTGTTATTCTTTTACGATTTTTACAGTTCTAGCTGGTCTACAGTCATTGAACATCATACAATCATTTGCTCTTCCATGATTATAAGTAGATCTCGCACTTGTGATAATTCTTCCAGTTATATTATCAATAACTCTTGCATTTAAAATTACTTTTTTGTATTGTCTAGAGTAAGTACCAACAACAACATAAGTATTTGGTGTTTTACCTTTCATTTGTCTAACTTTTCTAGTGATAAAATATTCACCATTGTTATCAACTGATACAGCTAACTGACCTCTAAATTCAATAATATTAAAACCTTTGTTTGAAAGTTCATTAATTAAACTCTCACTTACAATTCTACCAAACTCAGTAGTTTTCTTAAATTGGTCAAGTCTTACAAAAGAAGTAATTATTACAGGTTTATTTGTTGCAAGCTTTTGGTTTCTCATCATTTGTGTTGCTAAAGAGTTTATTGTTCCTTCTAAAGTATACTGTTTTGTTACAAATTTTTCTTGGTCATTTGCAATTTTTAAGTACTCTTTAGTAACTTGAACTTCGTTATTTGTTTGTTGAAGATGGTTAGTACTTAAGTTTGCACTTCCAGAACTATTAGTTTGTTGACCTTTTACAGTTGGTAGTTGTTCTTTTTGTACAATCGTTTGGTGTATTTGACACCCCGAAAATAACATAGCAGCTGCAGCTAATAAACAAGTCTTTGTAAAAGTTTTCAACATAAAATTCCCCTTAGTATAATTGTTTAAATTTTATTTAAAACTAGCTTATAAAATCTTGAAGAAACCCATAAATACTATTTTTCTTTTGTTATTCAATTGTAATCAAACTACTCTAGAATCTGAATATGAAATACAAAAGCATTTTTATATCAGATGTACACCTAGGAACAAGATTTTCTAAAGCAAAGAAATTATTAAATTTTTTAAAACATAATGAGAGTGAAAACCTAATTTTAGTAGGAGATATTATAGATGGTTGGGCTATAAAAAGAAAATTTGTATGGCCACAAACTCACTCTGATGTTATTCAAAAAGTTTTAAAGAAAGCCCGAAAAGGTACAAATGTACATTTTATTACTGGTAACCACGATGAGTTTATAAGACCTTTTGTTCCACTTGTTTTAGGAGATTCTTTAAATATATCAAACGAACTTGACTATAAAGGAATCAATGGTAAAAAGTATTATATTACCCATGGAGACTTTTTTGATTCTATTACTATGACTAAAAAATGGTTAGCCATTCTAGGTGATTATGGATATGATTTACTTTTATATTTAAATGCTGGGTTAAACTTTATCAGACAAAAACTTGGAATAAAAAAATATTGGTCTTTATCAAAATATGTAAAAGACTCAGTAAAATCCTCAGTTTCATTTATAAATGATTTTGAAAGTGTCTTATCAACTCACGCAAAAAATAAAGGATATGATGGTATTATATGTGGACATATCCACAAAGCTGAAATAAGAGACATAGATGGTATTGAATACCTCAACTGTGGTGATTGGGTTGAGAATTGTACTGCTATTGTTGAAACCTTTGATGGAGAATTTAAAATAATAGATTGGCTAGATAAAAATGATAAATAACTTGGGTTTAGCTCTTGGTGGAGGTGCTGCTAGAGGTGCTTTTCACTTAGGAGTTTTACATTTTTGTGAAGAGAAAAAAATAGATATTAAAGCCTATAGTGGCTCATCAATTGGAAGTATCATAAGTGCTTCTCATGCAAGTGGAATTCCTGCAAAAGAACAATTAAAAATCTTTGGAAGTAAAGATGTAAGACAAGCTTTAAAATTTAACTATTTTAGAAATGGCTTACTTAAAATTGATTCCTCAAATAAGATTATAAAAGAGTTACTACCTATAGAAAAACTTGAAGATATTCCAAAACCAGTTTATGTAAATGCTTATGATATAAAAGAGAAAAAACTTCACTATTTCAACATAGGTGATACAGTAACTTTATGTATGGCATCATCTGCATTAGTTCCTCTTTTTAAACCTGTAAAATATAAAGGTATGCACTTGATAGACGGGGGATTATTTGATAATATTCCAATCAAACCATTATTAGGAAAAGATTATCATATTTTTAGTGTAGATTTATTTCCAAAATCTAGTAAACAAAACATCAAAAAACTTAACCCAATTAAAACAATTCATAAAAAACTTTTCAAACAGTTATATGAAAA
The DNA here is from genome assembly GCA_048268245.1 of Arcobacteraceae bacterium. Taxonomy (GTDB): domain Bacteria; phylum Campylobacterota; class Campylobacteria; order Campylobacterales; family Arcobacteraceae; genus Arcobacter_B. The sequence goes on along the minus strand of JBLWVX010000036.1, from coordinate 9,798 downwards.
TCATGCTCACTCTATCTCTCATACACACGAGTATTTAGGAAGTCCACATATAAGAGGTTTTTCTTTGTTCACTTTCAAAGAACTTGAAGAGTGTTTTAATCTTGGTTTTAAAGAGGCTCAAAATCATTTTTTAGATATAATATAAACTATTAAAAAACAAAAATTATTTTAAAAAGATTATATTATGTCTGATACACCACAATTTACACATTTACATTTACATACAGAATATTCACTACTTGATGGTGCAAACAAAATTAAACCACTGGCTAAAAAAGTTAAAGAACTTGGGATGACATCTGTTGCTATGACTGACCATGGTAATATGTTTGGAGCAATTGACTTTTACAATGCCATGAGAAATGAGGGAATAAAACCTATCATTGGAATGGAAGCTTATATTCATAACTCAGAAGAGTTAGGAGATAAAACAAATAGACAAAGATACCACTTATGTTTATATGCAAAAAATGATACAGGATATAAAAACCTAATGTATTTAAGTTCACAAGCTTATATGCATGGTTTTTACTACTATCCAAGAATCAATAAAAAGCTTTTAAGAGAAAATAGTGAAGGTTTAGTCTGTTCTGCTGCTTGTCTACAAGGTGAAATAAACTGGCACCTAAACTTACAAAACGAAAGAAATGTAAGAAATGGAGCAAAGGGGTATGAAAGAGCAAAAGAGATTGCTTTAGAATACAGAGATATTTTTGGAGATGATTTCTATTTAGAAATCATGAGACATGGAATTGGTGACCAACACTATGTTGATGACCAAATTCTAAGAATTGCCCATGAAACAGGAATAAAAGTAGTTGCTACAAATGATACACACTACTTAAATCCAAAAGATGCTGATGCACATGAAGCCTTTATGTGTATTGCAATGAATAAACTTTATGATGACCCAAATAGGTTAAGACACTCTGTTCATGAGTTTTATTTAAAATCACCAGAGCAAATAGCAAAACTATATGCTGATATTCCAGAAGCAATTGAGGCAACTCAGGAAATAGCTGATAAGTGTAATTTAGAAATAAAACTAGGTAATCCTACACCTCCAAACTTTAAATTTACAAGAAATAAATTAGAAGAGCAAAATGTAGAGATCCCATTTCCTGATGAAGAATACTCACTTGAAAATGATAAAAAACTATTTATTCATGAGTGTTGGAAAGGTTTAGAAAAAAGACTTGAAATAGTTCCTGCTGAAAAACATGAAGAGTACAGAGATAGACTTCAAGTAGAAATTGACATTATTAACAATATGAAATTCCCAGGATATATGCTTATTGTATGGGACTTCGTTATTGTTGCCAAACAAATGGGAATTCCAGTAGGTCCAGGAAGGGGTTCTGCTGCTGGTTCACTTGTAGCTTATTGTTTATTTATTACCGATATAGACCCTATGCCTTATGGTTTACTTTTTGAGAGATTCCTAAATCCAGAGAGGGTATCAATGCCCGATATTGATATGGACTTTTGTCAAAGTAGAAGGGGTGAAATTATTGATTATGTTGTACAACAATATGGTCGTGCCAATGTTGCTCAGATTATTACTTTTGGTAAACTTCTTGCAAAAGGGGTTATTAGAGATGTTGCCAGAGTTCTTGATATGCCTTATGCAAAAGCTGATGCTATGGCAAAACTTATTCCAGATGAACTTGGTATTAACCTTACTGACTCATGGGAAAAAGAACCAAAAATCAAAGAACTTTGTGATTCAGACCCATTATCAAAAAGAGTTTGGGAATTTGCCCTAGCCTTAGAAGGTCTAAATAGAAATGCAGGTACACACGCCGCAGGTGTTGTTATCTCAAATGAACCTTTATGGAAAAAAACTCCTTTATTTAAACCCTCAGGTCTTGATACTCTTGCCACTCAATATAATGGTAAGTATGTAGAAGATGTTGACTTAATTAAATTTGACTTCCTAGGTCTTAAGACCCTAACTGTAATTGAAGAAGCGAATAAACTAATTGAGAAAAGACATGGGAAAAGAGTTGATTTCTTAACAACAGATGTTAATGACAAAGGTGTTTATGACCTAATACAAACAGGTAATACAATTGGATTATTCCAAATAGAATCAGATGGTATGCAAGACTTATGTAAAAGACTAGCTCCATCAAACTTTGAAGATATTATTGCCGTTCTTGCACTATACAGACCAGGTCCAATGGAGTCAGGAATGCTTGATGATTTTATTGATAGAAAGCATGGTCGAGCAAAGATTGACTACTTCTATGATGAACTAGAACCAGCACTTAAACCAATATTAGAAACGACATACGGAGTTATTGTATATCAAGAGCAAGTTATGCAAATTGTACAAAGTATTGGTGGCTTCTCACTTGGTGGCGCAGACTTAGTTAGACGGGCAATGGGTAAAAAGATTAAAGAAGAAATGGACAAACTTAAAACAGAGTTTGCCGATGGTGCCCAAGAAAAAGGTTATACAAGAGCGTATACAGAAGAGCTATTCGACTTAATTGTAAAGTTTGCAGGATATGGATTTAATAAATCTCACTCAGCAGCCTATGCCCTTGTAACATTCTATACTTCATATCTTAAATGTTATTATCCATCTGAATTTATGGCAGCCCTACTTACTCTTGAAAAAGATAATACAGACAAAGTTGTTAAGTATGTGGATGAAGTAAAAAGATTAGGACTTGATTTATTCCCACCTGATATAAATAAATCTGACCTTGTATTCTCTGCTAAGAAAATTGATGGGGAAGAAGTTGTTATGTTTGGTATGGGTGCCATTAAAGGTGCTGGAGATATTGCCATTAACTCAATTTTGAGAGTTAGAAAAGAAGGTGGAGAATTTACAAGCTTATCTGACTTTATTTCAAGAATTGATGGAAGTAAAGTAAATAAAAGAGTAATTGAAGCACTTATTAAAGCAGGTGCTTTAGATGGCTTCCACTATACAAGAAGAGCGATGTTAGAGCAAATCGAGCAAATTGGTGAAGCAGTTGGTAATGTGGCAAAAGCCAAAAAAATGGCTGTTGGTTCACTATTTGGAGATAGTGAAGAGTTAACTTCTATTGAAATAGAACTTGAAGAATTACCAGAATTTGATAATAAAGAACTTCTTGAACTTGAAAAAGCTTCTTTAGGTTTTTATGTATCTGGTCACCCACTTGATGATTACAGAGAACAGTTAGATCAAATCAAATATACTTTATCATCAGAAATTGACGAAATTGCTGATGGTTCTCAAGCTTTATTTGTAGGTAAAATAGAGAATATTACTGAAAAAATTTCTAAAAAAGGTAATAAGTTTGGTATTGCTTCAATCATGGACTTACACGGAAATATTGAACTTATGATGTTTGAAAACAGACTAAAAGAGCTTGAAGAGAATTTTGGGATTGATTTAAGAAATCCAAGTGAATCTGAACCTATTGCATTTAAAGTAAGAATCACAAAAGATGAAAACTTTACTAGAATGAACATTCTTAAAATTGAGAGTTTATTAGATGCAAAAAAGGAGAAAGTAAAAACAAAACAAGTAGAAAAAGTAGAACCACCTCTAACTGTTGCTATTCCCTTTGATGATAAAGATGATGTGATGTATAAACTTTTTGATATTATTGCAAATAATCAAGGAAGAAGAGAGTTTAAAGTACTTGTAAAATCAAAATTAGCAGATATTGAGCTTGAAACAGGTTTTAAAGTAACTTCAAATGTAGAAAACCTAATTAAACAAATAGAAGGAGCTTATGTAGTAGCATGATGCAAAAACATATTTTACTTACAAATGACGATGGTTTTGATGCTATTGGTTTAAAAGCTTTAATCGAAGCTTTAAGCCCAATTGCAAAACTAACTGTAGTTGCTCCTGCTAAAAACAAATCAGCATGTGGACACTCTTTAACGTTAGATAGACCTCTAAAACTTGACAAAGTTGATGATGACTATTATAGGGTTGATGATGGAACACCTACTGATTGTGTTTTTATATCACTAAACAATCTTTTTACTGAAGAGTTTAAGCCTGATTTAGTAATAAGTGGTATTAATATTGGTGCAAATATGGGAGAAGATATTACATATAGTGGAACAGCAGCAGGTGCGATGGAAGCTGTTCTTCAAGGTGTTCCAGCAATTGCTATTTCACAAGTATGTAGAAATAAATGCCTTGATATAAAAGATGGTTGGGATTTTGCTTTAGCAAAAGAAACTATTACTAAATTAGCATCAAAAATACTTAATAATGAGTTCCCATTAGATGAAAGAAAGCTATTAAATGTTAATATCCCACCTATTAAACCTAATGAGTGTGAGGGTATTAAAATCACAAAAGCTGGATATAGAGAATATGGTAATGATACGCATAGACATCTAAACCCAAGAGGTGAAGAGTATTACTGGATTGGATTACACCCTTTAATCTGGCAAGAAAGCTCTGATAAGTCTTGTGATTTTGAAGCAATTAAAGCAAACTATGTTTCTATAACTCCAATAATGCTTGATCTTACATCATATAAAGATATCAGGTCTCTAGAAAATTGGATAAATAATTAAAAGGAAAAAAATGAACTATACAGAAGCTGTTTTTAAACATATTGATAAACTAGTAGGTGTATTAAGACCTGAAGATGAAATCAAAGATGTATTAAAAAGAAAATTCACAAAAAAAGAGTATAAAACTTTTGTAGCTTTTGAAGAAGGTAAATCTTTAGAAGAAGTAGTACAAATTGTTAAAGATGATGAAGAAAGAGTTGAAAAGCTTTATAAAACTGCTTGTAAAAAGTTAAATCAAGAACTTTTCAAAAAAGAACTTGTATCTTTTGACTAATCAAAAATAGAGTTTAAAACTCTATTTTTCAAATCCTAAAAGAACCATACCTATAAACTTATCTTTTTTATAAAACTCAACTCTAAATAAATCTCCGTCTTTATCAACAGAAAATCTTTTTTGGATTTCATTTTTATTTACCATTACACCAACTTCACTTTTTAAATCTTTATTTACATAACCAATAATATTAACTCTTAAATCATCAATTGGCTCAATTAAAAAGTTTTCTTGTGCATAAACTATATCACCAAGTTTTACACTTTTCTTTTGTCCATCAATCGTGAAATTAATATCTCTATCATCTTTTATAACTTTAATATAATCAGGATGAAGTTTAGCTAACTTTCTATTTCCATAGTGAATAACATACTCTTTACCTTGTTTAACTATAGTCATTAAAGGATTTGAAGGAGTAAACTCTAAAACACCATCTTTATTAATTGGGAAATATTTTAAAATACTTCTAACCTTACTAAGTGGAAGTTTAATTTGCTCGTCATAAAAAGAAATATAAATATCATGGTCAATTACATTTTTAATAGAAGCAGTAGAAACTTCAAATTTTCTTTCAAATTCTATTCCCATAATATCCATATATGCTTCTATAGCTAATAAATGATAATAAACTCTTTCATGTAATGGTAAATCCTTACTAGCTTCATTTGCAAAAGCAGCCTTTTTATTGTTTATTGCAAAGTAAGTAAGAGTTTTTTCCATCTCTTTGTCACCAAGTCTTGTTTTTGTATTTTTTACACCATAAACATCTTTTGGTCTTAATAATTTTTCATTTATACTATTTACAACTTTTGTTGAAATCTCTTCAAGGTTACCATACTTAGGAATATCAAGTTTTGCTTGATCTATGATGGAAGATTGTCCCCATCTTTTAGGTGAGTAAAGGTTATTAATATAGTTTTTTCTATAGTAACCACTTCCATCATGTAAATTAAGTATTAAGTTGACTTCAGGAGCTTTAATATACTTTTTTATACGCTGTATTGTTTCATAGTCAGGATCACTAGCAGAAAGATCAGCAAACTTTCTATTCATGTCTCCATAAGGACCTCTTGACCTTTTAATAATAGAATAAAAGTTAAGATTTGGAATAACCCAAACAGAACCTTTTTTAATATCATAATGAGTTGCGATTAAAGATGCAGCCATAAAAGCACCAGGTTCATCACCTTGAATACCTCCAATTAAAAGAAGTGTATTCTCATCTTGCTCACCTTTTTTAATAAAATCGAAATCATAAGTTTGTACTTGTGCATATAAATTTTGAATTAATAAAAATATTATTGAGATTTTAAACAGTCGTAATATGCCAAGGTTCATATCTTACACCATCCTTATTATTAATTGTATATCTAACTTCAACATATTCTAATGTTCTAATTTTTTTAAATTCATCAGTAAGTGCAAATCTTGATGTAAAGTTTGCATAACCAAACCCTTTTTTACCCACATCAAAATCCCCAACAGAATGATAAGTATAAGCAGGAGGAGCTAAAGAAATAGCAGCAATTGTAATATTGCCATTTACAGAAGCTATTTTGTCAAAGAATAGTTTTGTTTGTTTCATAACACTTCTAATACCAGAAGTTAATGTAAGAGTGTTCCCTATATCTTTAACCATGTCATTATAAGTTTCTAAAGGTTTACCTTTAAAAAGATAATGACCTGTTTTAGGAACTTTTACAATCTCTTTTTTATTTATTTCATCAGTTATACCATTTGTAATTCTTTTTCCATAAAAACCATGTGAAGAAGGATTATAGTAAAACATAAACTCTAGGAATTCTAATTGTGACTTATTAAATTCTCCTATTGAAGAGACTCTCTTGGCTATTTTTAAAGCTTCATCGAATCCTAAAATATTAAAATTCCCATATCCTACATGTCTTTGGATAAGACTTAATTTTCTTCTTATCTCGTGAAAGTCATTTTCATTTTTTTGCTCAATGTAAAAATATGTTGATCTTATCTCAGGAGGTTCATAAGCCAGTATATCCTTACCTAAAAATGCAGAAGTAACTATTCCAGCTTTTGAAATATTTAGAAAGTCTCTTCTATTCATATTCTATAAAACCATTTTTATATCAGAGTGATTTCCAAGGTTTTCATATAAACCTTTTCTATCATCATCGCTGTGAACTAGCAATTCTAAAGTATAACTTTTGAATTTACCTTTCTTACTTATATTTGATTCTTTTACACTGTGTTCTCTTTGAGAAACTACTTCAGTTACTACTTTTTTTATACTGATAGTTTCTAATACAACTATTTTGTATTTCCAGTTACAAGGATAATCTAATTTTAGTTTTTCTTTATTTAAATCAATCATTTAAACTCCTTTATACCTATTTATCATTTCTCGAAAAGTCACCACTCTTACCACCAGACTTTTCTTCTAATTGTACTTTTGAGATAACCATTGATTTATCAATTGCTTTAACCATATCATATATTGTAAGTAATCCTATACTAACACCTGTTAAAGCTTCCATTTCAACTCCAGTTTGACCATTTAACTTTGCAGTTACAATAAGTTTAAATCCAGGTAGCTCAGATAATTCTGTTACATCACAATTAATACCACTTAAAAGAAGTGGATGACACATAGGGATTAAATCACTAGTTTTCTTTACACCCATAATAGCTGCAATTACAGCTGTTTGAATAACAGGACCTTTTTTTGTACTGTTTTCCATAATAGCATCATATGCTTCTTGGCTCATAGAAATCTCACCTGAAGCAACAGCTATTCTTGTAGTTTCATTTTTATCTGAAACATCGACCATTTTTGGTCTATTATTATCATCTAAGTGTGTTAAATTCAAAATAGTACCTTTTTTCTTAGTATATTTATTATATACAAACTTTAGTTAAATTGAAATTAAGTATATTTTAAATATAATGCACTTCTAAATTAAAAAGAAAGTAGGTGAACTTTACATGCCAGGCATTAAAGTAAAAGAGAGCGAATCTTTTGACGAAGCGTACAGAAGGTTTAAGAAACAATGTGATAGAAATCTTATTGTTACTGAAACTAGAGCTAGAAGATTTTTTGAGCCAATGACAGAGATCAGAAAAAAGCAAAAAATCAATGCTAGAAAGAAAATGCTTAAAAGATTATATATGCTTAGAAGATATGAATCTAGGTTATAAGAATTCGTTCTTTCCGATAAAAAAGGTCAGTTGTTTTACAACTGGCCTTTTTTTATGGGTAATTTAATCTCAAAACATGCACCAAAGTAGTTTTTATTTTTATACTCAAATTTACAATTGTGTACTTTTATTTGACCATTAAAATGTTTTGTAATAATCTCTTCACTCATAAATAAACCAATACCTGTACCTTGAGCCTGATGTTTAGTTGTAAAATATGGTTCAAAAACTCTATCTATAACTTCCGATGGTATTCCACCTGCATTATCTTTAATAGCTATATTAATTAACTCTTCATCTTTTATAATATTAATTAATACTAACTTTTCATCTTGATTCTTAAAAGCATCAATAGCATTATTAACAATATTTATTATTACTTGAATCAACTCATTTTTCAATGCTTTATATTCATAATCTATAGAATCAAAAATCAATTGAATATTTTTACTTTTTAATTTAAGAGTAATAATATCAATACTGTCTTCAACAGCGGTTTTTATATTGAAAATCTTTTCTTCTTTTTCATTTTTATAAAAGTTTCTAAAATCATCAATAGTTTTAGAAAGATATGTAGTAGATTTCATAATAACACTAACTGTATCATTAATACTATTTTCATCTAGAATATTATAATCATGTTTAAGTTTAAGACCACTTGTAGCTGTTGATATTACAGATAAAGGTTGTCTCCATTGATGAGCTATATTTTGAAGCATTTCACCTAAAGAAGCCATTTTTGATTGCTGAAATAGTAATTTATCTTTTTCATGATTTAATTTTATTTCATCTTCTATTTTTTTACTAATTGAATCAAATTTACTTCTTAAATATTTTACATTATATAAAATGATAAAAACTAAAATAGAAGTAACAATAATACTAATCAATATGATTTTAAGAGCAAGCTCTTTATTTTCATTTTCAAGCACATTTTGATTATGTGAAATAGTTTCATACAAGTCATTTTTATAAAAACCTTTTCCTACAACCCAGTTCCATTTATCAAGACCTTTTATATATGAAGTTTTATAAATATTCTTATTATATAAACCTAAAAAATCAGAAGAGTATGTGATATACCCATCACCTCTTTTACCAATTTCTATAATTGATTTAAAATTATATTTATCCCTTTGATCTAAATTATTTATATTATTTTTTTTAAGTTCTTCATTTGGATGAAGTAATACATTACCATTATGATTTAATATAAATACATAATTACCAGCTTCATACTCTAAAGAAGAAAGATATGTTAAAACTTTTTGTTTAATTACATTTTCAAAATCGTCAATATAATCACCAGTCCCTACATACATATCAAGTTCTTCAATATACTTATTAAAAGATATTTTTTTGTATTGTGTTTTACTATTTCCAGGTTTATACCACCACCAAGTCATAAATTCTTCTTTACCATCTTTTAAAGAGTCAATAATAGATCTAGTAATGTACTTACCTCTTTTATCTCTGATATCTAAAAAAGAGCTACCTTCAAGACGTTTTTGAATAGGAAGAAGTACACATTCTCCTTTCATACTATAAATATAGTAGTAACCTCTACCATCATTAAATCTAATATCTCTTAAAGCATTTTTAATCAGCTTAACTTGCTCATCTTTAGTTAAACGTGCATTGTTCTTTATAATACCATTAATGATTAAATAAGCTTCATTTACTCTATTTTTTAGATCCTGTTTTAATTTCTCTTCTGTATCATTATATTCATACTCAATATATTTAATTACATTATTAACTTCATCATATATTTTTTCTCTACTATTTTTTAAATATCTTTTCTTTAATTC
>JBLWVX010000035.1:0-26052 GCA_048268245.1 Arcobacteraceae bacterium | reverse complement strand
AAATATAACTCCTTTAAACTAATTAGTATTATATAATATATTATTTAAATTACTCTCATAAAATATCTTATTTGATTATATTAAGAACTATTTATATCGTATTAATTTAATAATCTAATCAAAAGAATTTACTACGTATATTTTTCTTCAATATATATTTTTAAAAGCTAAATATGCTAAAATCCGTTTTTAGAATTTTACATATTTCAAGGTGGTTTTTTGTCTATTTTTGCGTTACAGTCTTTGGCTGGTGGGTTTCTAGATGAGGATTTAGAACATTTTAATAAATATTTCGATGATTGGTGTATTCAGTTTGATAGCTATGAAGATGCTGCTTTAATTGTAGAGACTTTAGAAAATCAAGAGGCTATTGATATAGTTGAGATTACTCCTTTGAGTTATCCTAAGTACTTTTTCAACGACCTTCAAGGAACAATTCATACTACAAGACAAATAGATAATAAAATAGTGTGTGTTGTTGAGCCATATATGGGAGCTAGTTTTAGGATTGCAGTTTGTGATTTAAATACAAAAAAAGTGAGACTATCAAAGACCCATTACAAAAACATCCCAAATGTTGAGAGTGCTTTTGCAAACTTTGGGGACTAACTATATCCTAAGAAGAACAACTTACATGTGATATGCCTGCTATATCAAAAAGATCAGCAGGTTTTAATCTATAATACTTTTCTTCTATTTCTTTTGATTGTTCTGCATATGGATTTGTCATCACTTCTTGAAGTTCATGAATCAAACTATCGTCATCTTCATTTGCTTTTTCATATGCAGGTACTAAAAACCACTCTCTTAGTGTGTATTTAGGATTTATTTTTTTCATTTTTACTGAAAGCTCTTCTTTTGATAAAGATGAGTCATTTATAGCTAACTTCCATTTTTCAAACCATTTTTCCCATCTATCTTTTAAGCTTTGTTTATCATCTATATTTTTATAAAAACTTTTATTAAGAGCTTCTATATCTTTAGGAAGAGAAGATAACTCTCTAAAGAAGATAGTATAATCAACACTCGTTTCAATCATAAGTATTATCAACTCTTTAAATAGTGCTTCATCAAACTCAACTATTCCAAGTTTACTAGCCCACATTTTTTCCATTTTTTCTTGCATCACATCAGTAAAGCTCTCTTCTATTTGCTCTATATACTTTTGTGCTTCTTCATCATCCTCAAGCAATGGCTTTAGAGCTATACAAAACATTTTAAAGTTCTGTCTTGCTGCTTCTGGCTGGTTGAAAAAAGAGAAGTGAACTCCACCACCAGTCCAAGGCTGATATCTTGGATAGAAGTTATCTATAAAACCAAAAGGACCATAATCAAGCGTAAAACCTCCAACAGCACAATTATCACTATTAAAGTTACCCTGACAGTACCCTACTCTTATCCAATTTGCCACAAGAGTTGTAAGTCTATCTCTAAAACATTTCGCAAAAAGAATTATCTTATCTTCTAAAGTTAAATCATTATTTATTTCAGGATATTCTCTTTGTATTGCATGTAAGACTATTTGTTTTAACTCTTCTTTTGCATCTAAGTGTTCATGTTTTCTAGCTCTTCTTCCAAACAGTTCTATCTGACCTACTCTTAAAAAAGAAGGTGCTACTCTTGTTGAAATAGCTACTTTTTCATCTATCATAAGCTCAGGGTCTTTTGAGTATGAACCTTTTGTAAACCAAGGTCTTTTTACTGTTTGGCTTTGTGATACATATAAACTTAATGACCTAGAAGTAGAAATACCTAGTTCATTCATATGCTCTTGTGCTAAAAATTCTCTAACACTTGATCTAAGTACTGCTCGTCCATCTGCACCTCTACAATAAGGTGTTCTACCTCCTCCTTTTAGTTGCATTTCCCATCGTTTACCATTTAAAACAGCTTCAAGTATCGAAACTGCTCTTCCATCTCCATAGCCATTTCCTGTTTGAAAAGGACATTGTTGATAATATTCAGTACCATAAATAGATAAAGCATATCCACATGCCCAACCATTTTTTTTAAGTCCTTCAGGTAAGTTTGAAGTATTTCCTGAAAACATATTCATAAACTCTTCATTTTTTGCAAGCTCATCATTAAATCCAAGCTCTTCAAAAAACTTTTTGCTATGTGCTATATATTTTGGTTCTTTTATAAAAGTTGGTTCTACTGGCACAAAATGTCCACTATAAACCTGTCTTGGATTATGATTTTGTCCATCTTCTTGTGCATCAGGGTCACAATTAAGAGTATTTATCAATGAATAATCTGCAAATTCTGTAAGTTCTTCTAGTGTATTAATTTTTTTCATAATATTTTATCTTTCATATTTTATAAGTTTTTATATTTTTTGCATATATTACCTTTTTAAAAGTTATAGAACACAAAAACTATTTTCTATTGTTATGTAAAAAGCTGATACTCAGATATTTATAACATTAAGTATAACTTCATAAACTAAAGAGTAGACTATAAGTTTATATTTTAAATAAACAAGAATAAGAAAGGATTTTTTATGTTTAATTTTAGTAAAACAGAAGAAGAGTCTAGCTTACTTGCAGCTATGAATCAAAACTTCGCAATTATATCTTTTAAACCAAATGGAACAATATTAAATGCAAATAACAATTTTACAAAAGCCTTAGGATATTCATTAAATGAAATAGTTGGAAATCATCATAAAATGTTTTGTGATAAAGTTTATACTAATTCTCCTGCGTACAAAAAGTTTTGGGATGATTTAACAAATGGGATTTCTAAAATTGACGAATTTGAAAGATTTAGAAAAGATGGAAGTTCAATTTGGATTCAAGCTTCTTACACACCTGTAAAAAATAAAAATGGTAAAGTTACAAGAGTTATTAAATTTGCACAAGATATTACAAGCTCAAGAAAAGTAATTGATTCTATTAGTCATGCAATTGAACTTGCAAAAACTGGTATTATGGAACAAAAAATTATAGAAACAACTGAAAATATTGGAATTGAAAATTTAAAAAATGGTGTTAATGAACTGTTTCATATAGTATCATCAAAAGTAAATGGTGATTTAAATAAATTATCTGATTCTCTTAAATCTTTTCAAAAATTAGATTTTACACCAAGAATTATAGGAGAATTAGGAGAGTCAGCTAAAGCATTAAATGACTTAGCAGATGTTATAAATGACATGCTAGTTGAAAATAAATCAAATGGATTAACACTTGATAAAACTTCAGATATATTACTTAAAAATGTTAATACATTAAATAAAAACTCTAACTTAGCAGCCACATCTCTTGAAGAAACTGCTGCTGCTTTAGAAGAGATTACAAGCAATATATCATCTAATACTCAAAATATTATAGAAATGTCCCAATTAGCAAATAATGTTACTTCTTCGGCAAATGAAGGTAAAAAACTTGCAGAAGATACAACTACAGCAATGACTAAAATAGATAATGAAGTAAACGCAATTAATGAAGCTATTACAGTTATTGATCAAATTGCATTCCAAACAAATATTTTATCTTTAAATGCAGCTGTTGAAGCAGCAACTGCAGGTGAAGCAGGAAAAGGTTTTGCTGTTGTTGCTCAAGAAGTGAGAAACCTAGCGAATAGAAGTGCTGAAGCAGCTAAAGAGATTAAAGATTTAGTTGAAAATGCGAAGCAGAAAGCAAATAATGGTAAAGCCATATCAGATGAAATGATAAAAGGTTATAGTCAATTAAATGAGAGTATTTCAAAAACAATAGAATTAATTTCAAATATAGAAAGTGCTTCAAAAGAACAACAAAAAGGTATTACTCAAATAAATGATTCAATAAACTCTCTTGATCAACAAACTCAGCAAAATGCAGAAATTGCAAATCAAACTAACGATGTAGCAATAAAAATAGATGAAATGGCAAAACTTATAGTTTCAAATGCAAATGAGAAAGAGTTTATTGGGAAGGATGAAGTAAAAGCTGAAAATATCAATATCTTAAATAACAAGTAAAATACTAATACTTCAAGCAATAATGATTGGAGTAGTTTTTAAAATAGGGATAAAATCCCTATTTTAATTACCACAGTTGATTTCTCTAATTCTATTTAATAAATGGAATACATCATCAATATTTTTTTCTATATTTTCAGTTACTACAAAAATTTGTTCATTATCGTAATTATCAGCATATAAATCTACTGTATCTTGAACCATACTATGTACTCTTTGATGTGACTCTTTTAGTTCTTGCCACTCTTTAGTATTTGCAAATGCTTCATTTTCATTTGCATCAATCCATTTTCCAAGATTACACTCATGATGATTTTTTACTTTAAATTTAAAACCTTCTTTACATTCTGAGAAGTTTATATTTTTAAATACAATATGGTCTGATTTTAATTTATTTAAATCAAATATCATATCAGTATTACAGATTCTTTTTTGAGCTTCTTTATCAAAACTTGTTTTATTTACTACTGATTGAAGTTCTTGAGCTAATGAAGTAGTATTTTCTGCCATTTGATTAATAGTTGAAGCAAGTGTTGCATTTTGCTGTGTAGCTTGGTCAAGTGAATTTACTGTGTCATTTATTTGATTCATTGCAAGTTGCTGTTCTTTAGAAGCATTTGCAACATCATTTATAAGCTCAATTGTTGAATTAATATTTTCATCAAGTTCATTATAACCATTTATCATTTCAGTAGTTACATCTTTACCTGTTTTTGCTTTATTTGTAGCACTCTCAACTAAATCTTTAATCTCTTTAGCTGCTTCAGCACTTCTATTAGCTAGGTTTCTCACTTCTTGAGCAACAACAGCAAAACCTTTTCCTACTTCACCTGCAGTTGCTGCTTCAACAGCTGCATTTAAAGATAAAATATTTGTTTGGAATGCAATTTGATCAATTACAGAAATTGATTCATAAATATCATTTACTTCACTACTTAACTCATCCATAGATTTTGAAGTTCTTGAGGCTAAGTCTCTTCCTTTATCATTTGACTTAATTACACTTTGTGCATAATCAGCCATTTTAGCAGCATTTTGGCTACTCTTATTTACTGTAGCAGATACTTCTTCTATAGCTGCTGCTGTTTGTTCTAGAGATGCTGCTTGTGTATTTGAAGAGTCACTTAACTTTCTAGATGAAAGTGTTAGTTCATTTGCACTTAGTGTTAAATCTTTATTTGATTTATCAATTAAACACATTACTTCATTGATTGTAGATTGAGTTACTTTTGTACCACTCATTAATGAAGCTATTAAACCTGTAAGACCATC
This sequence comes from Arcobacteraceae bacterium, assembly GCA_048268245.1. Taxonomy (GTDB): domain Bacteria; phylum Campylobacterota; class Campylobacteria; order Campylobacterales; family Arcobacteraceae; genus Arcobacter_B. Next base: position 20,813 of record JBLWVX010000035.1, on the reverse strand, counting down.
AATATGTGGGATTTTATAATCATACTGTGCATTTGATAAAGCAACTAATGAATCAGATAAAATAAGTAGGTTTTTTTGTAATGTTTTTATCATACTATTTATCTCAGTAACTAGTGAGTCTACCTCTTTTGAATGGGCAGTACCTTTAATAGTATCATTTAACAATCCTGCATTTACTTTTCCAATTATAAGTTTTGTTTCTTCTATTACTAATCTATCTTGCTCTACACCCTTTTGTATAGAGTCTAAATAAGCATTGAAACTTTGAACTAAATCTCCTATCTCATCGTTTGATGTTATTTTTAACTTTTCAGATTCAGATGAACTATTATTTTTTATCGCATCAATTGAATTCTTTAAATTTAAAATAGGTGATAAGATATTTTTCTTCATATTTACAATAGAAACAATCATACTTATAAGTAAAGCTATAACTAAAATAGTTAAAGCACTCCAAATAATAGAAGATGTATGCTCAACAGAATTCATAACCTTTTCAATTGGTCTAGCAGATACAGCAATACCTAAAACCTTATCATTAAAATCTTTTACATTTACATATGAATAAAAGTATTTATCTGAAATTAAATATTTATCTTCAATAAGTTTTTTAAAATCAATAGTTTTTGCATCATTTAAAAAGCTGTCATTTATAAAATTTTGAGAAATTACATAATTTTGAAGTCTTTTATCTTCTGGTATATTTGCTACAGCTAGTGAGCTATCCATAAGTAAAACAAAAGCATCACCAATTTTATCAAAAGACTTAGCAACAGAGTTTATACCTTGCATAAACTCAAGTGAACCTAAGTGATTTTTATTTGAATCAAATACAGGAACTACTGCTCTTATACTAAGTCCAGCTTTCCCCACTTCAAAAGTATTTACTGCATTTTGTGTGCTATTTACTTTTACAACACTACTTCTAAATGAGTTTAAATCATCACCATATTTATCAAGTTTCCATGACCTTAAAAAAGAGTAAGAATCTTTAGTATGAATATGAACCTTTATATTTTTAAAAGGTGTTGATTTTTTCATACTTTTTGATAAATTTTCTAATGCAGTTATTGCATATTCTCTTTCATTTATTTCTAATGCTTTTTTTATTTCGCCATCATTTGAAATAGAAATAGCATTTGAGATACCTACATCAAATTTTCCTTGGATTTTAAGTTCTGATAAGTTTGTTAAATCTTTTTGAACACTCGCATAGGTCTCTAAAGTCAAATCTTTTTTGTAATAGTCAAGTACAAGATAACCAACAACTAACATCACTAATGTAACTATAATAGTAATTAAAGAAGATTTTTTTGATATACTTAAGTTATTCATATATATCCTTCATAAAAATAAGTTATATATAATACTATTTTAGATATTAATACTTGTTATATTTTGAAATTATTTATTGTTATTTTTCAAATATTTATAACTAAATTTCAGTTATCATAAATAATTCAAATAAAAAAGAAAAGCTCTCCTTATAAAAATGATTTAGTTTCTTCAATGATGGCACATGATACATCTGTAAAAGATTGGCTTTTAAATAAAGCACTATTTACAAATGATTAAAAATAAATACAATATGTTTGTGGCATTTTTAGTCTCAAAGAATACAAAAAATTACTACACACAAAATGGTCTTATAGAATCTCTCAATAAAAGTAATGCTCATAATCAATGGTACTTTAAATTTAAAAATACACAAACATATCAAGAAATAAATCTAGATTACAATCAAGAATTAGACAACTCTCTTATCATGTTTATCAACCATAGAATAGGAGATAAAGTACTAAAAAGAGTCTCTAATCTCTTAAGGGAGAATCTTAGAGAAACTGATATTAAAAGAAGATGGGATGATGAAGAATTTATTGTAGCACTTATTGATACAAGCTCTAAAGAAGCTTTGAAATAGTAAAAAAATTAAAAGATGAAACCCTTTGGTTTCATCTTTAATCTATCCCATAGGATAAAGAATATCTTTTTGAACCTTTTCTATTTTTTTCATAAGTTCATCATCTATTTTGAAATCAAATGCTGCTAATGATTCATCAAGCTGATCTAGTGTTCTAGAACCTATAATAGTTGAAGCTACAAAATCAAAGTGTTTTGAATAAGCAACTGCTAGTGTTACAGGTGATATCCCATACTCTTTTGCTAATTGCATATATTTTTTTGTGGCTTCAATAGTTTTCTCATTTACAAATCTATTTGCCATTGCCTGAACTCTTGGATTTTTATTTTTGATATAAGCTGTAAATCTACATCCATCTGGATATAAACCATTGTTATATTTTCCTGCTAAAACACCTCCTGCAATTGGAGAATAAGGAAGTAATGAAATATCCTCATTTTTACATACAGTTGATAACTCATCTAAGAATCTTGGATTTAATAATGAAAAATTATTTTGTATTGATTCAAATCTTGATAATTTATTATTTTTTGCAGTTTCATTTGCTTTTGTAAGTCCATAAGCACTATCATTTGATGTTCCTATATATCTTACTTTTCCTTCTTTAACTAAATCATCAAAGGCTCTTAATGATTCTTCAATTGGCACTACTGTATCAGGCCAGTGCATTTGGTATAAATCAATATAATCTGTATCAAGTTTTTTTAAACTTCCCTCAACTGCTTTTTTGATGTGGAAAGAATCAATTGCTGTAAGACCATGTCTAATAGGTGGTACAAACCACCCAGAAGCAGCCCCTGCTACTTTTGTGGCTAAAATAATAGAGTCTCTATCTTTTGTTTTTAACCACTCACCTACCCATTGCTCAGTAATTCCTGCTGTATTTGCTTTTGGTGGTACTGGATATAACTCTGCTGTATCATAAAAGTTTATTCCATTGTCATAAGCTTTATCCATTATTTTAAAAGCCTCTTCTTTAGATGTAGTAGAACCAAATGTCATTGTTCCCATACAAATAGAAGATACTCTTAATCCACTTTTCCCGATATATCTAAAATCCATAATAATTCCTTCAAATTTTTAAAAATATTTTTTTATTATATCTTGAAAAGTTTAAACTATTCCATTATACAAATCTCTTTTTTACTCATGTGAATTACTGTTTGTACTGCAACTAAAATTACTATACTAGATGTTATAAACGTAAAAAAATAAGATAAATACTCATAAAAATCTACTTTAGTTAATTCATACATTAAAATTGTGGCTAAGCTTATAGCTGCCATTGGGAAAGTAAATGCCCACCATGATATAAAAAACTTTATATTCATATAATTTTTATACATAACAAAAACTAAAATAGTAAAAAACAGTCCTAAACTATAAAGTATATGAGCAAAGAAGTCTAAACTAGATGTCAATTTTATATAAGATATAAATCCTATTGCTGGAGGAGCTATAAGTATAAATAGTGTTGGCATAAACTTTGCAGCAAACTGTTTATGGAATATAATTCTATTTAAAATTATTGAAAAAAGAATAATCCAAAAGAAAATACCAATTGAGTAATAAAAATAAAGTATAGATTTATCTATAAAACCAATTCCTGCAATTGGTACAATCAAATTTCCTACAATCGGAATAAACCAGGCAGGATTTGAATGTACTATCTCTAAATTATTGTTTATCCAAAATTTAATTGTATAAAATGTAAAAATTATATGAACAAATGCACCTATAAAAAACAGAATATTTGCAATATTCATATCAATGTGTCTAAAAAACATAGACAAAAGAAGAATAGAAATAGATGAAGCTGCAAAAAAGTTTACTCTTATTGGATGTGATAACTCTTGCTTTACTTCTTTTGTGTGTAAAAATATTTTAAATAAGTATGTTAAAACTATAATTAAAAAAAGTCCTGTAGTAAAAAGTCCAAGATAAAAACCCAGTTCGTATACAAAACCAAAACTCTCATTTAGTTTTATAAAAACCATTGCTAAACCCATAAGTCCCATAACTGTAGCAAACATCATGATTGGGAAAAATTGAAGTCTATTTGAAGGAATTGCTTTAATTGATTCACTATTATTCATCTATTAAATCCTTTAAGTAAAATTTATTATAATTAGAAAAAAGTTAGGAATATAAATGGCAAAGAGCAAAAAAACAATCATTGACTTAAAAAAAATGAATCTATCTTTTGAAGAAAGAAACAATCAAATAAAACTTTTAAGTTTCAAAACATCAACAATGACTTTAGATGTAGAAGTATATGAAAAAGGTCAATTGTTAAAGAAAGATACAATTGTTTTTGCTCATTTACCAAAAAAGCTTAAAGCTAAACTAAATCCCCTATTCTAATCATAGTTATAATTATAACTTATTAAATTTAAATAAACTTTACTTATATATGAGTTTAGCTTATATCTATACTAAATAGTTTTTTATTTTACTAAAATTTGCCCTAAACATAGTATGCAAGTATGTTCCAAAAACATTCTCTTTTTTAAAAGCAGCCTCTTTTTCATATTCACCTTTTTTCTTATATAAAGTATACTCACCTTTTATAGAACTTTTTACACTAGTATAATGAAAAGCATGCCCTGTAATACCTAAATCATTATCATAATATCCCATACGAACAAATCTTTTATTTAAAGTAAACTCTAAAGGCAGTAAACCTAACATCTGTTTATCATCACAAGTTTCACCTAATAGTATCAAACCAGCACACTCCCCATAAACTTTTTTTGTTTTAGCATGCTCTTTTAGTGAAACTTGAAAGTTATTAGAGTTTTTGTATTTATCATAAGACTCTTTCGTTTCGATATAACCTCCACAAATAAATACACTATTGGCATCAGTTGGAATAGTTTCATCTTTTATACTATTTACTATAGTTACTTTTGAAAAATTCTCTTTTAAAAACTCTAAATTATCATGGTATAAAAATGAAAAGTTTTCATCATAAACAACTGCTATATGTTTATCTTGCTTTTTTACTTTCTCAAAAGGATAACTTATATTTTCCTTTTTATATTCACAAATCTCTTCAAGTTTTTGTAAGTCTATATTTTTAAGTACTTCTTTTGAAAGTTCTTCTATTTTTTCTTCATTACAATCTTTTAAGTCTAAACCTAAATGAGTAGAACTCAATGACTCTAAATTTTTCTGGATAAAACCTAGACAAACCACATCATCAAAATCTTTTTTAACTTGATTTTTTATAAGTTCATAGTGACCTTGTGATGAGATATGATTAAATACTACTGCTTTTATAGTGTTATCTTTTCTATACTCTTTTAGTCCTTTAATAATAGCACTTAAAGTGATATATGAACCACTTGCATCTAAAATAAGAACAGTGGGAACATCTAAAAGTTTTGTAACATCATAAGCTGATGAATTTTTATCCATTCCATCATAAAAACCCATAACACCTTCTAAAATAGAAAATTCCTTATTACTATAGTTAGAAAAAAGCCATTTTACACCATCTTTTTTACAAATATTTATATCAAGATTTATACTTGGTGTTTTAGAGATTTTTTGGTGAAACTGAGGATCTATGAAATCAGGTCCTATTTTAAAAGGTCTTACACTTTTTTTATAGTGATAAAGTAAGGCTGTTGTAAGTATTGTTTTTCCTTGATTTGATGCAGTTGCACTAATACATAGAGTTTTTATGATTTTTCCTTTTTATTATTTGTGAAATTTTACTATTTTTTCTTATTTACCTAACTTACAAAGAACCTTCAATTTGATATAATCCAAAAAAAGTTCAATAAGGAAATGAATGAAAATTGCTATTATTTCAGATATAAAGTCAAATGTTTATGCACTAGAAGAAGTGATAAAAGATATAAAAGCAAAAAATATAGAAGTAGTTTTAAATCTTGGTGATATGTTTTATGGTCCAATAGAACCAAGAGCAACATATGAACTAATCAGAGCTAATAAGTTTATAAATATTATGGGTGATGAAGATAGAAAAATACTTGAAGCTTCACTTGCACAACTTGAAGAAAATGATACATTACGATATGTTTATAATGATTTAGGTGAAGATGTTTTACACTGGATACAAGACTTACCCTTTGAAAAAATCATAGGTGGGACTTACTATATGATTCATGGAACATATTTTGATGATACACAATATTTACTTGAAGATATAAAAGATGGGCAACTAATCCAAAGAGAAGATGAAGAAATCATAAAACTTACAGATGATATAGAAGCACCTTTTATTTTTTGTGGGAATTCACATATTCCAAACTATAAAAAATTAAATTCAGGACAAGTAACTATAAATCCAGGAGCTATTGGGCTTCAAGCTTTTAGTAAAGACGAACCAAAACACAAAGTAGAAAACAATACTCCTAACGCTTCTTATATGATACTAAATATAGAAGAAAATAGGTTTTCAATGGATCATGTAAGAGTTGCATATGATTATGAAAAAGCAGCGTTAAAAGCCCAAGAAAATGGAAGAGATGATTGGGCTTATGCTCTTCAAACTGGAAAAGTAAAAGAAGCCTAATGAACTGGCTTGCTCATGTACTTTTATCAAAAAAAGATATAGATTTTCAAATAGGAAATTTTATAGCAGACCCTTATAAAGCTAGACCTTGGGAAAATGCAAGTAATGATTTGAAAAATGGTATGTTTATTCATAAAGTAATAGATTCTTACTCAGATAAACATGAAGCTTTTAAAAGAAGTAAAAAAAGATTAAAAGAAAAAGGTTTATTAAAAGGCATAATCATAGATTTTGTTTATGATTATTTGCTTACTAAAAACTGGGACAAATACTGTAATACAAAACTTGAACTTTTTACACAAGAGTTTTATGAAAAAGCTTATATTCAAAAAGATAGTTATCCTCTAAGAGCAAATCAAATAGTTGAAAATATGATAGCTAGGGATTTACTAAACTATAGAGATTTTGTTCACTTAGAAAAGGCTTTTAAAAGGCTTGATATGAGACTGTCACCTAAACTTGCCCAAAGGGATAGTGCTATTTCTTACTATAAAATAGTTTGTGAAAAAATAGATGAACTTGAATGTGACTTTTTAGAGTTTTTCCCTGACTTAATCAAAAGAGTAAATGAAGAACTTATAGTACTAGGTGAAGATAAACTAAATCATATAAAGATTTAGTTTCCTTCATTTGCTTTTTTATTTCTTTTTATAAGAAGATATACAAAAAATGGTGCCCCAATAAATGCTGTTACAACACCAATTGGAAGTGTAGAAGCTGTATTTAAATTTCTTGCTATCAAATCTGAAACAACTAAAAATACACCTCCATAAAAGAATACAGGGAAGATTAACTTATCTGCACTTTGTTTATAAATAAGCTTGATAATATGAGGAACTACTAAACCTATAAAACCAATAGGCCCTACAAAACTAATACAAATACCTACACATAAAGAGATAACCACAAGTAATGTAAGGTTTAATTTATGTACATTAAGTCCTTTTAAAAAGGCTGTATCATTAGATATAAGAAGCAGTTTTATCTTCGCTTTATTTACATAAATAGTAAAGTACATAATCAAACTTGCAATAAGTACCCAAAAAGGGCTACTAAACCCAACTGTATCTAAACTTCCTAAAGTAAATCTCACTATTGAGTAGTTTTGCTCTAAATCACTTAGATAAAAAACAAGCATTAAAGCTGATGAATAAAAATATGACAAGGCAATACCTATTAATAAAATAGAATTAGTAGATACAGCAATACTGTTATTGTTTATTCTTTTTGAGATGTAATATAAGATTATAATAGTTACTAAAGAGCCAAAAGATGATGAAACAGGAAGTATTATACTTGGAATAAATACTATTGAAATAGCCGTAAATAAAGTCGTACCACTTGCTATTCCTAAAGTATATGGTGTAATCAAAGCATTTTTAAAAATAATTTGAAAAATCAAACCACTCAAGGCTAAAACTCCACCTACTAATAGTGCTAAAAACACCCTTGAAACTCTTAACTCCCAAAATACTTTATAAGTAATAGTTGAAGGATCAAATAGTTCATTTAGATTTAGTGTAATCTCTCCTAAAAATGGAGAAATCACTATAATAAAAAGTGATGATATAAATAATAGTTTTTTTATCATAAATTCACCACCAAATGTTTATCTAATTTTATAATTGAGTTATTATAAAATTTTTGAAGATTCTCATTTGAAAAAAACTCTTCATTTGAACCATAAAACTTTATTTGCCCATCTTTTAAGTATAAAACTTTAAATTTTAGAGCATATGCTAAGTCAAGATTATGAGTTATTACAATTTTCTGTTGTAAAAAATCAGATTTGAAAATATCATATACCTCTTTTAATCTCGTAATATCCAAGTTTGCAGTAAGTTCATCAAATATAGTAATCTTTGCATTATGCATAATCGCAGAACCAAGAAGTAAAAGCTGTTTTTCCCCAGAACTAAAAGCTTTACAAAATCTATTTTCTAATTTTTTTAAACTCAGTAATTCGATGATTTTATCTATCTGTGAGTTGTTGTCACTATTGTTGATTGCTGATAACTCTAAAAACTCTCTTAGAGTAATATACTCATCAAATATTTCAAGTTTTGGAGGAATATAGTTTATTAAAGATGCTCTTTTGTCATCACTTATATCATTTATATTCACATCAAAAAGTTTAACTTCATCATTTTCAATTAGATTTGATAAAACTTTTGCAAGAGTTGATTTTCCTGCGCCATTTTGTCCTAAAATTATAAGATTTTCATTTTCATTTAGAGAAAATGAAATATCTTTTAAAATAGAACTATTATAGTTGTTTATTTCTAACATTTATTAATATCTTTTTAAAATCTTTTATAAAATAAATCACCCTATCACTAGGTATTCCTGCATAATCTTTTGCAATTAAATATACATTTTTATTTATACTTGCATTTACAGGAAGAGTTTTCCATGATTTTTCTAATCTTTTTTGTTCTTCCAAATTATCTTTAATTCTGGGGCTTAAAAGTATAATTATATCAGGATTCATATTTATAATCTTTTCTTTATTTACAACTGGTTGATTTGTACTAGTTGAGAAGTAAGCATTTCTGTTTCCTGAAGCCTTTATAACATCTTCAAAATATAAATTGTTTCCTGTAATATAAATCTGATTATTTAAATCTTTTCTAGGTCCAATAACTAATAATATTTTTTTATCATTGATTATATTGCTTAACTGTTTTAGCTCATTATCAATTTGAGATAAAAATTCATTTGCTTTTTCTTCTACTTTAAAATACTCACCTAAAGTTTTGATTGTATGCTTAATATCATCTAAAGTATTTGTTTTAAAAACCAAAGTTTTAACACCTAAAGCTTTTAAATCAGAAATAAGCTTTTGATTATAATCTTGTGCAATAACAACCGTTGGTTTAAAATTTAAGATTTTCTCTAATGACATAGTTGCATAACCACCTACTTTAGGTAAATCTTTCGATTCTTTTGGATAGTTACTAAATAAAGTATTAGCAACTACATTTTTTCCTTGTCCTAAAGCAAAAACAATCTCATTTATTGAAGGAGTAAGAGTTATAATTCTCTCACTCCCTAATAAATTTATACAAAAAAATAAAAGTATAAATGTGTATTTTTTCATATTAGAACTTGTAATTTAAACCAACATAAAATGCTCTTGGTGAAGTAGCATAACCATCTGCAATTTGATAATATTTATTAAATATATTATCAACCTTTAAATATGTTTTTAAGTCATTTGATATTTCATAGTTTACAACAGAGTTCCAAACAGTGTATCTTCCTGTTTGTCCACCTGTCTTATTTGGATCATCATATCTAGTTCCTACATACTGGCCATTTAAGTTAATATGTGTTTTGTTTATACCATAATAATCTAATGATAAATTAACTAAATTTTTTGCTCTTCTTGCTAAATCTTTACCCTTAGCATCTTTTGCATCTAAATGCGTATAGTTAACTCCTAAAAATAAATCTTCTAAAACATCTTTTTTATATGAAGCCTCATATCCTTCAATAGTTGATGTTCCCTTAATATTACTATATCCACTATCCCAGCCAATTAAATCTTTAATTTTTGTCTTAAAATAAGTCACTTCAAAATTCTTATACCCTGCTGTTAAGTCAAAAGCCTTTGAACTTTCAGGAACTAAATTTTCATTTCCATAAGATGGATGATAAAGCCTAGTTACAGTTGGTACATTATATGCTGTTCCATAGTTTGTACTAGCAAAAAAATCATTAGTAAAGAAATGTTTTAAACCAACTTTTCCTGTTGTTTTATTTTCAAACTTATCAAAATTATCATATCTTAATGATTGTGTAAATATTGTTTGATTATTATTGAAACTATTACTATTTGTTATAAAAAGTGCTTTATTATTGTAGTCTCTGTTAATATCATTTTCTTTTTTAAAATCTTTATAATTAGTACCTAACATTAAAAAAGACTTTTCATTAAAGTAAGGAATAGTTGATTCGATACCATACTCAGTTAAGCTACCATCATAGTCACTTCTTGGATAACTACTAATATAACTCCAATCATATACTGTTCTATTTATATGTGCTTTTGTTTTAATATCATTATAAATATTTTCATAATTAACTGATGAAACTTTATAGTTATATTCAGAATTATTTACTAAATTATCTGATGATGGTGTATCTAAATCAACTTTACTATCAATAATTTTGTGAGCAAATCCTATTGAATTAGAATCATCAATATTATATTTAGCTTTTAAACCATATTCTCTTGATTTAAATCCATCTTTTTCATAATTATCAATATCTGTATCATCTTTGGCATGTGCTGTATAACCATCAGTATCAATTGTATTTAAAAAAGCCTCAAGATAATAATCTTTTGTTCCATATGATAAAATTGTATTTGTCTTCTTTGTTTGGAAACTTCCGAATTCTACATTTATATTCCCATTAAATCCATCTTCTGGCTTTTTTGTAATAATATTAATAACACCTGCAGTTGCATCAGCACCCCAAAGACCACTTTGAGCACCTTTTATAACTTCAATTTGTTCAATGTTATTAATATTTAAATTAGCAAAATCTGCTCCACCAGTAAAATTACTCACATCATTAAATCTTACACCATCTATTAATACTAAAACTTTTTCGCTATCTATACCTCTTACATAAACAGAAGTACTTTTACCTAAACCACCATTTGATATTAAATTAATACCTGAAAGTGTACTTAATGCTTCTGAAACTGTAGTAAAATGTCTCTCTTCTATTTCTTGGCTTGTAATAACTTCTACATTTGAAGTAACGTCTTTGATTGATTGTTCTGATTTTGTGGCACTTGTAACAGTAATAGTGTCTAAAGTTTGACTTGCAGTTAGGTTTGTTGCTATTAGTAAGCTTGCAACTAAGCTTGTAGTTAATTTTTTATTCATTATTATTTTCCCTATTTTGTTTCTATATGTGATTTGTTAAATTTATTTTGATTGGTTTTAATTGTTTACTTAAAAGTAATTTTGTGATTTTAGGTAAATCTTGACTCATAATTGAGTGTACAGTACAGTAAGAAGAGTGTATCTTTCTATCAACTGTAGCAGCTAAAATACCATAAAATGTGAAGTATTTCTTCGATTTACTAATCATGATTATTCCTCCTTTATAAAATTTTGTAGTTTAAAAGTGCGGAATTATATAGAAATTTTGTTAAAAAATAGGAATTATATGCTTATATTTGTAAAAACTCCATTTGTATCTGTGTAGAATTGGTAGCCTAAATACATCATATAGAATCCAAAAAGTATTACTAAAATCGAAGCAACTTTTATAAATACATCCCTTAAATTAGATTGTTTGAAAAGTCCAATAAAAAATCCAAGAGAAAAAAGTGCAGGTAAAGTACTAAGACCAAAAATAAACATTACAAATGCACCCCAAAAAGCACTAGCTGTTCCAGCAGCGATTATTGCAAAAGCATAGACAAAACCACATGGTAAAAGCCCATTTAACATTCCAAGTAAGTAAAAACTTATCATAGAATCAGAACCTAGTAATTTTTTAAATGTATTTTGATATAGAGTCGATTTTGAACATGTATGTTCTAAAATAGTTAAAAATTTGATTTTTCCAAGTAAAGAAAGACCAACTAGTATCATCATGATACCTGTGAAAACTAATAAAATTGAGTTTGTTAGATTATTAAATGTTACTACACTTCCTACAAAACCTATAACAGCCCCAATTAATGTATAAGTAGTAATTCTTCCAAGAGAGTAAAAAAGATGAGCTATTGCTTGAACTTTTTTTGACCATTCACTTCTTATCTTTGTACTTGAATATGCCATAACAATACCACCACACATTCCAACACAGTGACCAAATGAACCTAAAACAGCAATTGATACAATTGCTAATATACTAATTGTTTCCATATAATCTAACTCCAAGGTAGGTATTATATTGATTTAATAATAAATTTCCCTTTTAACTGATAAAATTAGGGCAAAAAAAAAGCTTCACAAAGGGAGTTGTGAAGCTTTTATATTATTCAAATTTATTTCAATAGTTTAAAATAGGATACTAATTTAAATATGATTAGTAGTAGGAGGATTTAATATAAATATCCTATATGTTTAGAAGTTTAACAAAGGAAGTGTTAATTATTTGTTAAATCAAGATACTTTTTGTCCTCTTTAAGTAAAAATTTCATAATAATTGTAGAAAAGTAACACTTTTTTAAAAATCGCTATCGTTTTTTTAAGAATATAATCATATAATACATCAAATTTAAATAATTATTTTAGGAAAAATATATATGAGATTAATTATGTTTGATATGGATGGAACACTAGTAGATAGTTCAAATGCCATCGCTAATACTATAAACTATGTAAGACAAAATCTAGGTTTAGAAACTTTAGAAAAAAACTTTATTTTAGAAAAAGTAAATGACCCTGATATAAACTCTGCTGAATTTTTTTATGGAACAAAAGAGTTTACTGATGAGCAAGTAGTACTTTTTGAAGAGTATTATAATGAACACTGTTTGTTAGACTTAGAAGTTTATGATGGAATTACACAACTAATAGAAGATTTAAAAGATGATTTTACACTAGCAGTTGCTACAAATGCAAGTTCAGATTTTGCAAGAAAAATGCTTGACCATGTGGGAATAGAAAAACACTTCTCAAGTATCTTAGGTTTTAATAATGTAAAAAACCCAAAACCGCACCCTGAAATGGTACACAAGATTTTAAATGAGCATAAAATACTAAATAGCAATGCTCAACTTATTGGTGACTCACACAAAGATATCATGGCTGCTACAAATGCAGGTGTTGATTCAGTACTAGTAAACTGGGGATTTTCTAACCATGAAAAAGATGCTATACATACTGTAGCAGAGTTAGAACAAAAAATATTTGAAAAATTTAAATAGTCACTACTATTGTAAAAGGTTTGAGCTAATAAAATCAAACTTTTTTTAATTATTTTTTAAAAACAAGACATTTTTTATACTCTTAGCTTAGTTGCAATACTATTAATAATCCTTGCAGCTTATAGTATTGTAAGTATAAATAAAACTTCACAAGGTTTTACAGAGTACAGAGAAATGGCAAGGGATGCTGTATTAGCAGGAAGAGTCCAAGCTAATATGCTTATGGTGAGGTTGAATGTAAAAGATTATTTAACTCATCCAGAACAAAAAGAAATTGATGAATTTGAGCATTATTACAAAAAAGCAAGTGATTATATTGCTACAGCTAAAAAAGAGATTCAAAATCCTTCAAGAGTGCCTTTGGTAAATCAACTTGATAAAGATGCAAAACAATACAATAAACACTTTCATGAAGTTATAGAGTTTATGAATCAAAGAAATGATATTGTAAACAAAAACCTTGATGTAAATGGTAAAAAAATTGAACAACTTCTAACAGCTGTTATGAAAAGTGCAAGAGTAGATAATGATGAAGAAGCATCACTTGAAACAGCTATTGTTATTAGAGGTTTACTTTTAGCAAGACTATATACTGCTAAGTTTCTAAAGTCTAACTCTCAAAGTGATGCAAATAGAGTAAAAAAAGAGTTTGATGAACTTCAAATACAACTAACAAAAATTAGAAATAGTATTCAAAACCCTAAAAGAAGAGCCCAATTAAAAGAAGCAATATCTTTAATCAATGTTTACCAAGCAGGTGTTTCTGAGGTAAAACAAATTATTACTGATAGAAATAAGATAATTGATGAAGGATTAAACAAAATAGGTCCTAATATAGCAAAGATTTCAGAAGATATAAAATTATCTATAAAAAAAGATCAAGACACTATTGGACCGGAGGTTAAACAGTTAAATGAAAGTATAAGCAATATGATAACAATTATTTCAGTGATTATTATTATTTTTGTAATTGTTTTAGGAATTATAATTCCTAGAAATATATCTAATTTAATAAATACTTTCCAAGAAGGATTAATCAACTTCTTCAAATATTTAAATAAAGAAACAAAAGAAGCTCAACTAATTGACATAAAATCAAACGATGAAATAGGAGCTATGTCAAAAGTTGTTGATGAAAATATAGTTAAATCAAAAAAACTAATAGAACAAGATACTAAATTAATTGATGATGTAAAAAGAGTTGTAAATTTAGTAAAAGAAGGTAAGCTAAAACAACAAGTAAAAATAAAAACTGATAATGAAAGTTTAGAAGAATTAAAAACAATCATAAATGAAATGCTAGATATTATGGCACAAAATGTAGCAGAAGACTTAACTAAAATTCAAGAAGCTTTAACAAGTTATCAAAATCTAGACTTTACATATAGAATACAAAACCAAACTGGTAAAACAGCAGAAGGTTTAAACTCTTTAGCTGAGATAATAAATGAAATGTTAGTTGAGAATAAATCAAATGGTCTTACACTACATGCAAGTTCTGATACTTTAGTTCAAAATGTAAACCTTTTAAATAACAACTCTAATGAAGCAGCAACTTCACTTGAAGAAACAGCTGCAGCAATAGAGCAGATTACAGGAAATATAAGAAGTAATACAAATAATATAAAACAAATGGCGAACTTTGCTGTTGAAGTTACAAGTTCAGCTACAGAAGGTGAAAGATTAGCAAATTCTACAAATTTAGCAATGGATGAAATAAATGCTCAAGTAACAGAAATAAATGATGCCATTGGGATTATTGATCAAATTGCATTCCAAACAAATTCAATTGCACAACAAACAGCAGCAATTGCACAAACAGTTGTTGACGATGCAGATAAAAAAGAGTTTTTAAATAAAGATAATGTTCAAGCAAAAGAAGTATAAAAAAGAGTAGAACTACTACTCTTTTTTAGATGAAACTGTTTTATGATGGGAATGCCCACCTTTTGAAGCTCCATAAGTTTGAAAAACATATCCTGTATAAAATTTTAAGCACATATAAAAAATAATCAAAGCACTTGCAAAAGGAAAAGCTAAAACTTTTAAAGATGTTTTAGTATCTATAAACTTTAATCTTCCAATCATAATAATAAATGCCCAGATATAAGCTATATGATTAAATACTTTAAAGACATGCACCCATTCATCTCTTCTACTTGCAAGAGGCTTTATATATTCATAGTCTAAAGAAAACGCTTGAATAAATCCATTTACTATATTTGAAGCATAAGAATAAAAGAAAAACTCTCCAATATGAGATAATCCACCTATTATAAATAAAGGAGCAAAAGCATAACCTAAAGTATAAAAGGTTTTTTCATATGAAACTTTCATAATCTTTGAAGCTATAAACATCCCAGACACACTCAAAAAAACAGATATAATAACTGCATATAATAATGCAAATAAGCCTACAGTATCAATAGACCCAAAATTTATAAAACTCTCAAAATATCTTGCTGTTTTAACCCAAAAGAAATCTTCAACTATTGCACTTCTTCCAAGAGCATGATGAAAACTCATAGTTATAGAAATCACAGCTGTTATAAATATAAGAGCCCAAACCTCAGCTTTGTTTATTTTAAATTTACCAAATAAATTTGAAGATGGTTTTTTTAAAGAAAAAGCCACATTCTCACAAGAACTAGCACAATCCATGCATAAAGTACAATCTTCCATAGAATTCTTTTTATTAAAAGTAAAAGGTTTTAGATTATAACTACAAGCACTAGCACAATCAAATGTCTTACATGAAGCACAACCATCTTTATATGTTTCTAACTTTGTAAATCCTACTTTAGAGAAAACTTTAGTCATAGTTCCAATAGGACAGATATACTTACAATAAGCCATATTTTCATAAACATAGAAAACTATTATGGCAAGTATAGTCATAACAGTAAACATAATAGCTGTTGCAATTGGTGCTTTAAACAAACTCGGATACATATAGTAAACTAACCACCACCCAATCAATAAAATAGATAAACCAATAAAAGGCTTAGCTAAAACTTTTGGCATTTTTTTATTTAAACCTATTTTAGTAATATACTTACCTATAAATCCATGAGGGCAAATACCACAAAATACTCTACCTAAAGTAGCTAAACTAACTACCATAAAAAAAGGCCAAAATAGATTCCAAAACAAACCTGTTGTAAACTTATTTTCACTTTTTGTTTCATATGCAAACCCAAAGTAAATAGCATAAATAAATAGTGAAAAAACTATAAGTTTTAGTACAAATAAAAATTTAGCATTTTTAAATATAAAGCCTATTATAGGAAATGAAAAAATATCATTTACTTTTCTTTTTACAATCTCTTTCATGTGTTGTCCTATTAAAACTTATATGTATATGTAAGCATTGCAGTTCTTGGGGCTGCAACTTTGTAAGTAATATCTCCATCCAAATCTTTTTGTGCTGACATAGCATAATGTTTATCAAAAAGATTATTTACATTTAACTGAACATTATGGTTTCTTTTTTCATATCCAATCATCAAATCAGTTACAAAATCATAACCTTCATATTTTTGTGAGTTTGCATTGTCCATATAATAACTACCCCATGATCTAAACTGCACTCTTGTTTTAAAGCCTTGATTTTTATACATTGCAAATATTGAGTATTGATGTTTTGGAATATATGGTAAGTAGTTACCATTTCTATCATAAGTTCCTTCTTCTTTAAACTCTTTAAATTTGAAGTCACTATATGCGTAAGAACCACCTAATGTGATATTTTTATTTAGCATATAAGCTGTATTAAACTCTAAACCTCTTTTTTGAGTTTCCCCTGCATTTTCATATGATGTAGTCCAATTTTGCTTAACAGCAGTAACTTCATCTTTAACATCATTTTGATAAATAACTAAATCATAAGAGTATTTGTTTGTTCTTGACTTTAGACCTATTTCATAGTTTTTACTTTTTGTCTTTTTTAAACTTGCTTTATTTTCTACTATGTTTGTTTTAAGTTCATTATCTGTAGGAGCTTGATTTGCTGAAGCAATAGAAGCATAAAGGTTAGTCGCATCATTTATTGCGTAAGATACACCTATCTTTGGAGATACTAATGTATACTCTTCATCTATAGAATATGCACCATCACCTGTCTTATAAGTATCACCTCCAAAACCACTCCAGTTATACTCTAAAATCTCATTTCCATCCACATCAAATTTAACTTTATCAACTCTTAGAGATAAATCCACTAAAGTTTTATTTGAGGCTTTAAAACTCTCTTGAACATATATACCATATAAAGTAGCTTTTGAATCTTCTACATTTGCTAAATAACCTGTTTGTTCAGATAGTGTTTTAGAGATGCTATTATTTCCCATTCCAACTATTGTATAATCTTTATATGTATATTTCTTAGAATCCTTACTTACATCTTGTTTTGCAGTAACTCCTGCAACTAAAGTAGCATCATCTGAAAAAAGTTTATGTTTATAATTTAGTTCTAAATCTGTACCATAAATATTATTATCAGTACTGTCATTTATCATTGCAGTTACAGGATGAAAATGCTCCCATGTATTAAAATAAACTCTTGGTTTATAAGTGATATCTCCAACTGTTTTTTCATACTTTGCATTTAAAAATAATATCTCAGAATCTCTTGCACTATTTTGCCAAGGTGAGCTTGTATCTTTTTGTTTTCCAGTTTGTTTAAACTCTTCAAATTCACTTTGTGTCATTGAAGCGGGTAGTTGCATATTTGATTTTGTATATGCTATTTCACTTTCAAATACAGAATCATCATCAAATAAATATCCATATTTTAAGCTTAACTGTCTTGAATCAATATCATTATTATCTCTCCAACTATTATCATTTTTAGTTGTACTTGCATTTATCGAAATATAGTTTTTATCATCAAGTGCTGTTGAATACCTAAAGTTTGATTGGTTAGCCCCATATGTTCCAAACCCAAATTTCAATCTATTTTCATCTTCATCAAAAACAGATTTTGTGATAAGCTGTATCACTCCTCCTGTTGCATTAGCTGCTTGAATAGAGCCAGGTCCTTTTTGAACTTCGATAGATTTTACATCTTGCATATCTATAAAATCAAATCTTGTAAAAGCATCAGGATCAGTCATAGGAACCCCATCTTTTATAATCATGATTTCCCTAACCCCATATCTAGCTTTAAGACCAGCACCTCTTATGATAAGTCTAGGACTTGAACTGTTAGTTGAGCTTTCTACATTTACCCCTGGTACTGTGTTTATTGCATCTGAAATATTGATGATGTTTTTATCATCTATCTCTTCTTTACTTACAACTGATATACTTTGAGTTACTTCTTTTGTAGCTCTTTGAACTTTTGTTGCTGTAACTGAAATAGAATCAAGTGTGATTGTGTCATTTGAATATGCAAATGACGTAAGACACGCCATCGCAAAAAGTGAGTGTTTTATTTTCATATTTTCCCCTAAATAAAGTCAAAGGGGATAATAGAATGCTTGTGTTAAAAAAAAATTAATTTTTTGTTAAGTTTTTGTTAAGTTTGTAACATTTAACTTTTAAGGATTTGTATAATAAAGAAAAAAGCCAAAACCAACAAAACTAACTAATACTCCAAACCCTGAAATAATTGCAGAATCAGAAGATATCATTCCTGGATCATTTACTTCATCTTGCATAAAACCACTTAATGAAGGATATTTACCTAAAGTTATAATTTTTAAAATAATAAACCCTACTAGATAAAAAAATAAATGTGTTAATTTACTTCCCATTGTTTTTCTTCCTAATTTTCGCAAAATTTTTATAAGTTTTTATAACTTCTATTTTTTCACCCTCTTCAAACTCTTTTTCATCAATATCACTATCAATTTCCCAGTATGTTCCTTTGAAGAAGACTTTTTGATTTTTGATTTGCCCTATTCCACCTTCTTGTAAATAGTTATCATTTACTTTCTCAGTTGAATCTAAAAACTTTTCTAATACTTTTTTTCTAAGTACTAGTATAAATAAAAGTGAGATTATTGATACACTTGCTAGTTGCCAAACTCCATCATTGAAGTCATATGCTAAACTAATAAAAGCAGTTATTAAAAATCCTAAACCAAACCAAATAAGAATAAATGAAGCTATTACAGCCTCAAGACCTATTAGAACAACCCCTATTCCTAAAAGGATATAAGGGTTGATTACATCAAGAAGCATTATTGTTTGTGTTTCCATTACTTACACCTTTGAAAAATGCATCTCCTAGTACACTAGTACTTCCTATCATTTGTGTTACATCATAAGGAAGAATCATCTTATCATTAGACTCAGACTCTGCCAATGCTTTAAATGCAGCAACTCTATCTTTTGCAAGTAAGAACTCTGCTGCTTCTTTGTTTTGAGCCATTGATTCATTTATCAGAATCATTGCTTGTTTTTGACCAGCTGCAATTTGTTCTTGTTCATATCTTTTTGCATCTGCCATTCTCTCAATTGCTTCTGCTTTTAAAACTTCTTCTTGTTTAAAGGCTTCTGCACTTCTAATAACAGCTTCTTTATCAGCTCTTGCTTTTGTTTCAATAGCTCTTTTTTCTCTCTCTGCTTCCATTTGCATATTCATAGCTCGCTCAATTTCAGCAGGAACAGAAATATCAGAAATCTCAACTCTTGTAACTTTAATACCCCAGTTTGCTGCCGCACTACCAAGCTCTGTTTGAAGTTTTGCATTTAATGATTCTCTATTTGATAAAGTATCATCTAAGTCCATACCACCAATTTCAGCTCTTAAAGTAGTCATTGCAAGATTTGCAATAGCATTTTTAAAGTTTACTACATTATACGTAGCTTCTTTAGCATCATCAACCTTACAAAATACAATACCATCAATTGAAATATTTACATTATCTTTAGTGATTACTGATTGTTTAGCAATATCAACAAGTTGTTCTCTTGAAGTTAGTTTTGATCTTACTTGATCAACAATAGGAATAATTACATGAAAACCACCATGTAATATTTTTTGGAATTTCCCTAGTCTTTCAACTACGTATAAATCTGACTGGGGTACTATTCTTACCCCTTTTGCAATAATAATCAAAACAAATATGATTATAGCAATAGGAAAAACAAGTGTTTCATCTATCATGAAAATCCTTTAAATAAATTTCTATCATAATATAATAATTTATTTAAGAAAAGCATAAATTCTAAGATTATGCCTTAAGAATACTCTTTAAATTTAAGTTGAATCTATTTCCTTCATCTAGTGTATCTATAGTAATAGTAATTCTATTTTTATCACAAAACTCTTTTACAATATTCAAGCCTAAACCAAAGCCATCATTTGATTTATTTTCTTGAAAATACTTATCAAAAATAATAAATAAATTTTTTGTATCTATTTTATCTCCTGTATTATATACAGATAAAACACTATCTTTATAGTCAATTCTTACTATTGGGTTATTTTCTCTATT
>JBLWVX010000034.1:0-27728 GCA_048268245.1 Arcobacteraceae bacterium | reverse complement strand
CAACACCACCTGTTCTTTTATTAGGAACACCTGGAATATCTCTACCCATGTGCCATTGAACAGAGTTAATACCTGATTTTCTTGAAGAACCAGTACCAACAACATCACCAACGTATGCTAATGGGTTACCTTTTTCTTTAAGTTCTTTCATAGTATCTAAAGGATTTTCCATTCTTGATTGTAACATCGCAGTTGCGTGTAATGGAATATCAGATCTTGTAAATGCAACAGTTGCAGGAGATAAATCATCTGTATTTGTTTCACCAGGAATTTTGTAAACAGTTAATTTAATTTCTTCTTCTAAAGCTGGCTTGTTAGTGAACCACTCACCATTTGCCCAAGACTCGATAACTTCTTTAGCCTTTGCATTTCCAGCATCCATTAAATCTTTTACATCATTGAATGCATCATAAACTAAGATAGTGTTTTTTAATTGCTCAGCAGCAGACTCAGCTACTTCTTCAACTTTTAAAGCTTCAACTAATGGAGATACGTTGTATCCACCCATCATTGTTCCTAAAATTTCAATAGCATCAGCTTTAGAAATTACAGAACAAGAAACATTTCCTTGAACAACGTCATTTAAAAATGCAGCTTTAACGTAAGCAGCGTCATCAACACCTGGGTTGATTTTGTTTCTAAATAATTCTAAACAGTACTCTGCTTCCTCAACAGAATCTGCTTTTAGTAATTCTACTAATTCAGCAGTTTGCTCAGCAGTTAAAGCTAATGGAGGTAATCCACCCTCATTAAGTCTTTCTTGCGTGTGTGCTTTGTAATCAGCTAATAAACTCATATATTATCTCCTATTTGATTTAAAAAGTTTGGAAATATTATAACATAAACAAAAAAATTAGTATGTACAAAAATTGTAAACTGTTGTACAAGTTTTAATTTATGTAAATAAAAGTTACAAAAACAGCTATTGTTAAGCTATATTTAAAAGCTTATACTAGTGAAAAATAGTATTTTAGGGCAATAAAGCAAAGCTATCTTTACATTTCTTTAAGTATTTGTATAATTTTCTTCTAAATCTTAAATTTTAGTTTCTATTAGCTTTGTACAACTTTTGTGCTATACATGACAAAAATTGTAAAAGCAAGATTTTCTATTATTTAAAGTATTTATGACTATAATTTTATTCATATTACTATAATAGGAACAGTTTTGATAAAAAAATTACAAGATAAACTACATAATGAAATACCACTTACAAAGTTGATGAAAATAAATATTGAAGATTATAATGAAAAAGAACTAATCACAAAAGCACCACTTGATATAAATATAAATGATAAGGGAACAGCTTTTGGTGGTAGTTTAAGTACTATGACAATTATCTCATCATGGAGTATGTGTTGGCTTATTTCTCAAGAGTTAAATATTGATAGTAAAAATATAGTTGTAATAAAAAATGAGAACTCATATAAAAAACCTGTTACAAAAGATATATATTGCTACACAATCAAACCATCAGAAGATGAAATAAAAAAAGTAGCTAAAAAACTAGAAGAAAAAGGTAGTGCTTCTTTAAAAATAAACTCTTCAATAATTGAAGATAATCAAACTTGTGTAGATTTTGAAGGTATCTATGTTATAAAAGTGTAAGATTTCTCTTACACTTTCGCTTTTATCATCTCATAAGGTTTTACATACTTATCAAACTGGGCATAAGTTAAAATACCTAAATTCATAGCTTCTTCTTTTAACGAAGTTCCATTTTTATGAGCAGTTTTTGCTATTAGTGCTGCTTTTTCATAACCTATATATGGATTTAAAGCTGTAACTAACATCAATGACTCATTTAAATATTTTTCAATATTAAACTTATTTGCTTCAATACCAACTGCACACTTATCATTAAAAGCAAGCATTGTATCACTTAATAGTCTAATTGATTGCAAAATATTTAAAGCAATAACTGGTTTAAATACATTTAATTCAAAGTTACCTTGAGATGCTGAAACACTTACTGTTGTATGATTTCCCATAACTTGAACAGCAACCATTGTCATTGCTTCACTTTGTGTTGGATTTACTTTTCCAGGCATAATTGAACTTCCTGGCTCATTTTCAGGAATACTTATTTCACCTATTCCACATCTAGGACCTGATGAAAGCCATCTAATATCATTTGCTATTTTCATTAAATTTGAGGCAAGAGCGTTTAAAACTCCACTTAATACAACTTCACCATCATGAGCTGTTAGGGCATGAAATTTATTTGGATGGGATTTAAACTTATATTTTGTATTTGTAAGATTGTTTAAAACTTCTGATACCATTGGTGAGAAGTCAGGATGAGAGTTAAGTCCAGTTCCAACAGCAGTACCTCCAATAGCAAGTTCTACTATATACTTCATAGCATCATCAATTTGCATTATTGCTTTATCAAGCATATCAACATAAGCTGATATTTCTTGCCCTAAAGTAAGTGGTGTAGCATCTTGTAAATGAGTTCTTCCTATTTTTACAATATCTTCAAACTCTTTTACTTTATTTTCAAATGTAAGTTTTAATTTGTTTATGGCAGGGATCAATCTTTTTTGTAAATCCAAAACAAAAGCAATTCTCATAGCTGTAGGATATGTATCATTTGAGCTTTGACCTTTATTTACATCATCATTTGGATGAACTTTTTTATCTACTCTAAAATCACATCCTAAAATTTCACTAGCTCTATTTGCTACAACTTCATTTATATTCATATTTGATTGTGTTCCTGAACCTGTTTGCCAAACAACTAAAGGAAAGTTTCCACCTAGCCTACCATCAATTACTTCATCACAAGCTTGAGAAATAGCATCTGTTTTTTCTTTATCTAATCTGTCAAGACTATTGTTTACCAATGCACAAGCTTTTTTAAGATATGCAAAACCCTCAATTATTTCTTTTGGCATTTTTTCTTCACCAATTGGAAAGTTTTCTACGCTTCTTTGAGTTTGAGCACCCCAATACTTATCATTTGGTACTTGCATTTCACCCATCGTGTCTTTTTCTATTCTATATTGCATAAACTATCCTTTTTAAAAGATTTATTTTTATTTTCATTTCTATTAAGATATAAGTTCTGAACATTTAAAAATTTATCCAATTTTACTACAAGAACTAATGAACTTATACCAACAACTAAGATACATATTAACATTATTATAAGAGTTTCATCCTATTTTCCTTTTATGATATTAATTATCATTATATATAATAGAGATTTAAATAACTCTTAATTCATATAATATATTTTTTTAAGCTGTTATCAATAGCAATATTTTTCACAATAAATAAAAATAGAACTCTTAAGTTATTTAATATATAATTAATAAATTATAAATTTAAACATAAAGGATTACACTATAGAAAAAGATTTAAATAGTGAATGGAAACAACATTTTCCTACTTATACATTTAACGATCGAGATATTGCTTTAGAAGAGTACAAAGTTTCATCTAAATTACTTGAATCGGAAGAACGTATCTTTATTAATGCTTCAAATATAACCTTAATATTTAGTACAGCAGTTGGATCCCTTATAGTAAGTTATAATGAAAAAATATCAAATTTATTTAAAAATACCTTATCAACTGAATTTGTAATTACTTTTATTATTTTACTAATAATGTTTTTCACTAGTATTACATTAAAATATTTTGCAGACCGACAAAAATCTATATTATTTGCTACTAGGAAAGTTATAATATTAAGAAGAATGCTAGGAATAACATATGGAACTATTCAATTAATACTACCTAAATGGCGTATTGAAGGAGCAGATCAGCCTTTATCAGTAAAACTATTTCCTGGATGGTCTACATATGTAGCTTATCCATTTTATATTTTATCTATCATATCAAGTATAGTAATTGTTATTTTAATAATAACTCTAAAACCAATAGATAACTCTTTTATAAATTACTTTACAATTATAATGTTTCTTATACTTTTTATATTCTATATGTATATTTATAGAATGGCTTTACTTGATATACATGAAAAACCTCTTTATATTTTTACAAAAAATATTTCTAAAATAATAAATTTAAATTTAGTCAATAATTTTGAGTACGTTATATATAGGGCAAAACTAGCAAGATATGAAACAAATCGTCAAAATATAAATTTAAATAACTTAAAAACCATATTGATTTTTATTGAAGATAAAGAATTTAAAAATCATATAGGGGTAAGCTTCAAAGGATTAGCAAGAGGTTTAAAAAGCATACTTAATGGTACATCAAAGGCAGGAGGTTCAACAATTACACAACAAATTGTAAGAACTTTATTTATTCAAGACTTAAATAAAACTTATAGAAGAAAAATTATAGAAATAATGTTAGCAATATGGTTTAATAGAATAATTTCTAAAAATGATCAGTTAGAAGTTTATCTCTCAGCTGTAAGATTTGAAAAAAGTGTATTTGGGATTACTGAAGCAATGAATTATTTTTGGAATGAGCTTATTAAAGAACCAACTAATGCACAGTCATTTTTTTTAATAGAACGAGTATCTAATATAAAATCCAAATTACTTATAAATAAAATAGTACAAACTGTAAGTAATGCAAAGGAAAAAAATATCTTATTTGAAAAAGATATTATAGAACTAATAAATTTATATGATGAAGCAATTAAAAATAGAAAAATTATAGCAAGTACAAGCGATATTAAAATATTGAAAAATAAATTAGATATTAAGGAATAATACTTATGACAACTTCTTTAGAAATAAAGCTATTTTTGCTATAATCTCAAAAAAATTAGGATATATCATGTCAAATATTGAAAAATTAGAAAAAATACTTAAAGAAGAGTTTATTCCTGAACTTGATGAAAGTTTACTAGAACTTGCAAATATTACTCAGTCATGGAAAGCAACGAGTGATGATAAGGAAGAGTTTGAAGAATTAAAAGAAATGAAAAAATTCTTTGATAAACTTGTTGAAGATTTAGATAACAATGATATAGAAGAAGATGAAGCTATTGAAATTATCGAAGCTTTAGATGAAATGAGATTAGATAAATAAAAGGATATTCCTTTTATTTTCTATTAAATAATAAGTTTTTTATCAACTTTAGATATTGTGCTGAACTTTCAAAAGAGCCTAAAACAATAAAAAACATGCTAAAACTATCCCTAAAGTAAAATTTGCATAACCTAAAAATACTAATAGTAAAATAGATAATAAAGGTGTAAAATATGAAATTGAACCAAGTAGTTTGATATCAGCATTCTTAACACCATAATCCCAAAGATAAAAAGCTCCTCCTATTGGTCCTAAGCCTAACATTAAAGCACCTAAAAGCTCTAAAAATGAAAGAATAACAGTTACTTCAAAAATTAAATGACACAGAGTTGAAAAAAGAACTGTTGCTATACAAAAACCGATTACAGCGTTGGTATATGAGATAGAGTTCTTGAAATAACAGAGTATGAAGACCATGTTAATGCTGCAATTAAAGCAAACACATATCCCCACATATACTGAACTTCAAAATTAAAACTCCCATCTTTTGAAAGTAAAAGAAAAGCTCCTGCTAAACCAAGTAATGTCCCTAAAATATGATACCACTTAAGTTTTTCATTTGGTAATAATGCAGAAAAAACTACAATTAGCAAAGGTCATAAATAGTTTAAAAGATTTGCTTCTACTGCAGGTGCATTTTTCATAGCTAAAAAGTAAAAAAAGTGATAGCCAAATAATCCAGTAATTCCAATAAAGGAAGCAACAAAAAAAGACATAGCAGTTGAAATACTAATTTTTTGAAGGAATATTACAACTTTTTTGTTTAATATGTGATTTCTTAAGAAATAATAAAATTTCTATATTAAAAAAATTATTTTCATATTTTTTTAATTTTAATGGTACAATAGTTTAAATATTCATTGGTGAAAGGATACACTATGGATTCTTATAATTTTAAAACTTACAGTGAGCTATTTTCTCACATCACAAATAATTATAAAAATGAGACTTTTCTAAACTATTTAGAAAATAATAAATATAAGTCTATCTCAATTGAAACCTTTAAAAATAAAGTAGTATGTTTAAGTTTAGCTTTAAAAGATTTAGGAGTTAAAAAAGGTGATACTGTTGCTATTTTTGCGAGCTCCTCACCTTTTTGGCTAATCTTTGATTTTGCTATACATGAAGTAGGAGCAATTAGTGTTCCTATCTTTGCAAATATATCTTCAAAAAATCTAAATTTTGAAATAGAAGATGCAAATATAAAATATATTTTTATTGATAATGAAGAAAGAATAAAAGATATAGAGGATGAAAATAGTGAACTTGTTTTTATTACTCACAACTTTTGTATAAAAGAAGATAGATTTTTTAATATTGATGATATTTTAGTAATAGGTCAACAAATATGTGATTCAAAAGGTTTTGAACCACATATTCCAGATGAAGATGAAGTTTTTTCAGTTATTTATACAAGTGGAAATACAGGTACCCCAAAAGGTGTAATGCTTACACATAAAAACATAGCTTCACAACTTCATGATATAAATACGCTCATATCACTAAATCAAAATGAAACAGCCTTGTCCCTTTTACCATTAGCTCATATTTTTGAGCGAACGGTGATGAGCTACTATTTAAGTAGAGGAATTAGCATATATTTTGTAGATGAGATTACAAATGTAGCAAATTTATTAAAAGTGGTAAAACCTACTATTATGACTGCTGTTCCAAGACTACTTGAAAAAATTTATAACAAGATTCAAACAAATATTTCAAGTAAACCTTTTATTAGTAGGATTTTAGCCTCAAAGGCTTTTGAATATGCTCAAGATGAAAATATGAATAAAGATAGCTTTTATTTTACGATTTTCGATAAAGTTGTTTATAGTAAATTTAGAGAAATTTTTGGATTAAGAATTACTAAACTTGTAAGTGGAGGGGCTGCACTTCCAAAAGATATAGCAGTATTTTTTAATAATATTGGTGTACCTATTTACCAAGGTTATGGACTTACAGAGTTTTCACCAGTTATTTCTACAAACTATCCAAATAACAATAAATTAGGCTCTTCAGGAAGAGTAATTCCAAGTGCTACAATTAAGATTTCCCAAGAAGGCGAACTATTAGTAAAAGGCCCTTCTTTAATGAAAGGCTATTTAAATCAAGAAAAACTAACTAATGAAACTATTGATAATCAAGGGTGGTTACATACAGGCGATATAGCAAGAGTAGATGAACAAGGCTATTTATATATCACTAGTAGAAAAAAAGAAGTTTTTAAAACATCAACAGGAGAATATGTAGCGGCTGTGAAAATAGAACAAAAATTAGCAAAAAATAAATACATTGAGTTTGCTGTAGTAATAGCAAATAATAGAAAGTACACAACTGCCCTACTTTTTGTAGATAAGGAGATTTTTAATGAAGCAAAAAGACTAAATAAACACTTAACAATACAAGAGTATTATAATAATGAAAAAATTACTTCTAAAATAAATAATTATATCAAAGAAGTAAATAAAGACTTAAATCAATGGGAGAAAGTAGTTCAATACAAATTAATAACAAATGATATTTCAATTGAAACAGGAGAATTAACTCCTTCAATGAAAGTTTGTAGAGCCGTGATTGAACAAAAGTATGAAAATGACATAAACAGTATGTATTAGGAGAGCCATCATGAAAGAAAGAATAGCAATAATAGACGGACTTAGAAGTCCTATAGCTAAAGCAAATGGCAAATTAGATTTAGTAAGTGCGGATACATTAGGAGCTATTATTACAAAAGAGCTTGTAAGTAGAAACAATCTTGATTACAAACTTTTTGATGAAGTAATAATAGGAAACGTAGCACAACCAGCAAACGCAGCAAACATAGCAAGAGTCTTAGCTATAAAAGCTGGTTTCCCTCAAAGTACAATTGCATATACAGTTCATAGAAACTGTGCTTCTGGAATGCAAGCAATTTCATCAGCAATTGAAAAGATTCAAACAAACCAAGGTGATTTATACCTAGCAGGTGGAGTTGAATCTATGAGTAATATTCCTCTACTTCATAGTGATAAATTAAGAAGACTTATTACAAAACTAACTTATGCTAGAAGTTTCCAAGAGAAACTGAAAATATTAGGAACTTTTAGACCAAGCTTTTTAAAACCTGTGATTGGTTTAATCTCAGGATTAACAGACCCAATTTCAGGAAGAATTATGGGAATTACTGCTGAAAATCTAGCTAATGAGTTTAAAATAAGTAGGTTAGCTCAAGATGAATATGCATTAAATTCTCATCTCAAAGCTCAAAAAGCTATAGAAGATGGTGTATTAAAAGATGAGATTCACCCTATCATGACAAAAGATGCTTCAATTATTGATGATGATGGAGTAAGATTTAATCAAAACATGCAAAGTCTTCAAAAACTAAGACCTATCTTTGATAGAGTAAGTGGAACAGTTACAGCAGGTAATTCATCCCAAGTATCAGATGGAGCTTGTAGCTTAATAGTTACTACGGAATCAAAAGCAAAAGAGTTAAATCTTGAACCACTTGGATTTATAAGTGACTATTCTTATGCAGGATTAGAAGCTTCAAGAATGGGATTAGGACCTGTTTATGCAACTAAAAAGCTTTTTGATAAAACAGGCACTTCTTTAAAAGATATTGATGTAATCGAAATAAACGAAGCTTTTGCAGCACAAGTAATAGCAAATCTTGAAGCTTTCAAATCAAAAAGCTTTTGCAAAAAAACTTTTGGAAGTGAGGCAATTGGACAAATTGATGAATCAATTTTAAACATCAATGGTGGAGCTATTGCTCTTGGTCACCCTGTTGGTATGAGTGGAGCAAGAATAGTTTTAACAGCACTTAAAGAACTTAGAAGAAGAAAAGCTAAAAAAGCCTTAGCAACACTATGTATTGGTGGTGGTCAAGGTGCAGCTTTCTTACTGGAGGTGTAAAATGAAGAATTTAAATTTAGAAATAAAAGACGGTATTGCAAGAATTACTTTTGATTTAGAAAATGAAAAAGTAAATAAACTATCTACAAATGTCTTAAGTGAATTTGATGAAACTTTAGATGTTATAAAAAACAATTCTTCAATCAAAGCCCTAGTAGTTCAAAGCGCAAAGAGAAATATTTTTATTGCTGGTGCTGATATTGAAGAGATTGAAACATTGAGTAAAGAAGAAGATATTTACGAACTTCTTATGAAAGTTCATTCTATTTTTAATAAATTAGAAAATCTTCCTTTTCCATCTATTGCATATATAAATGGTGCTTGTATGGGTGGAGGTTTAGAGTTAGCTTTAGCTTGTACATATAGAATTGCAACAACAAGTGATAAAACTAAACTTGCTTTTCCTGAAATAAAACTAGGAATATTCCCAGGTTTTGCAGGATGTTTAAGAGCCCCTAAAATTGTAGGACTTATAAATGCTTTAGATATTATCTTAAGTGGAAAAAATCTTGATGCAAAAAAAGCATATAGAATAAAACTTGTAGATGAGATTTTTGATGATGGACAAAAAGAGTTTAAACTTGAAGAGTTTATACAAAAAGCCATAAAAAAAGAAGTTAAAAATAGAAAAAAATTTGCTTTACTTGAAACATGGCCTTTAAGAGAAATAGTATTTTCAAAAGCCTATAAAAACTTAGAAAAAAAAGTAAACAAAGATTTCAAAGCTCCATATGTGGCTTTAGAAGTTATCAAAGATACATTTGCTAGATCTTTTAATGAAGGTTTGAAAGTAGAAGCAAGAGAGTTTTCAAAAATAGCTATAACTCATGAATCAAAAAATATGATTAAACTATTTTTTACTTTTCAGAAGTTAAATAAAAATTACGAGAAAACTGTTAATCCTATAAACAATGCTGTTATTTTAGGGAATGGAGTTATGGGTAAAGGTATTATCTGGCTATTTTCAAAATATCTTCAAAATGTAAGAATCAAAGTTAGAAAAATTGAGCAAATTCATAGCATACTAAAAGATGTATCTAAAATATATGACTTCTTAGTAAAAACTAGAAGAATGACAGCAAATCAAGTTGATTTTAAACTAAATAAAATCACTTATACTGATAAATTTGAAGGTTTAAAAACTAGTGATATTGCTATTGAAGCTATTATTGAAGATGAAAAAGCAAAAAAAGATGCTTTTAAAAGCTTAGAAGACAGTATGAAAGATGATGCAATAATTGCTACAAACACCTCATCTATATCTATAGAAAAACTTTCAAGTGATATAAAAAATAAAGAAAACTTCTTAGGAGTTCATTTCTTTAATCCTGTAAATATGATGCCCCTTGTAGAAGTAATACCTACTTCACATACATCGAAAGAGACTATAAACAAAGTTTTTGAACTTCTAATCTCTTGTGGTAAAACTCCTATTTTAGTTGGAGATTGTGCAGGGTTTATTGTAAATAGAATTTTACTTCCTTACTTAAATGAAGCAGCTTTTATTTTAGAAGAGCATGGAGATATTAAACATATAGATAAACTTATCAAAGACTTTGGTATGCCAATGGGACCTTTTACTTTAGCTGATACAGTTGGAATTGATATAGGGTATAAAGTTGCAAATATTTTAAATGAGGCTTATGGTCAAAGAATGCCAGTAGCACCTATAATAGAGAAAATCTACAACAAAAAAGAATTAGGTGTTAAAACAGGTTCTGGTTTTTATACATATAAAGGTAAAAAAGCAAAAGATGTAAACCCGATTGTTACGCAATTGCTAGATAAGAAGAGTAAAATTTTAAATGACGAGGATATTATTAATAGATGTATATTTATTATGATAAATGAAGCCTCAAGATGTTTAGAAGAAGGAATTGTTGATGATCCAAATATTATAGACTTTGCTATGATTACAGGAACAGGTTTCCCTCCTTATAAAGGTGGACTTTGTACTTTAGCAAATAAAATTGGAATCAAAAATGTTGTAAAAAGTTTAGAAAAATATGAAAAGAGTTATGGGGAAAGATTTAAACCAAGTTCTTTATTATTAAAACTTCAAGAACAAGACAAGGACTTCAATACAGGAGAGACATTATGGAAACACTAATTTTAATTTTAATACTTTTAGTTTTGGGATATATGAGTTTCCCTTTATATACTTACTTTACAGTTGTTGGAGTTTATTCGTTAATATTCTTTGACTTTGGTGTAATATCTTGGATTATATTCTTTGGCTTAGCTGCACTATTTTTAATTCAGCCTTTAAGAATAAAATTTATTACAAAGAAACTTGTAGATTTTATAAATAAAAATGGTCTACTTCCACAAATTTCTCAAACAGAAGAAGCAGCACTTCAAGCGGGAACTAACTGGGTTGAATCAAGTTACTTCAAAGGAAGAGTTGATTTTAATAAAGTTTTAGAAGAAAAAATAACTGAACTTACAGAAGAAGAACAAGCTTTCTTAGATAATGAAGTTGAACAATTATGTGCTATGACTACTGATTGGCAGATTTTCCAAGATAGAGATTTAAGTCCAGAGGTTTGGCAATTTATCAAAGATAAAAAATTCTTTGGAATGATAATTCCTAAAAAATATGGTGGTCTTGGATTTAGTGCAACAGCGCACTCAAGAGTAATTGAAAAACTAGTATCAAGATCTCAAGTTTTAGCTATTACAGTTATGGTTCCAAATTCACTTGGACCTGCTGAATTAATAGAAAAACACGGTATAAATGAACAAAAAGATAAATATCTAAAAGATTTAGCAACAGGTAAACAAGTACCTTGTTTTGGTCTTACAGAACCAAATGCAGGTAGTGATGCAACATCTATAAAGTCAAATGGTGTTTTATTTAAAGACGAGTCTGGAAGAATCAGAATAAAACTTAACTTTGAAAAAAGATATATTACTTTAGGAAATATTGCAACACTTATTGGTCTTGCTTTTGTTTTAAAAGACCCTGAACATTTACTAGGAGATGAAGAAAATCTTGGGATTACTTTTGGTTTAGTTGACCATAAAAAAGATGGTGTTGATAACTCAAAAAGACATGATCCATTAACTATTCCTTTTGTAAACTCACCTTTATACGGTAAAGATGTAATTATTGATTTAGAAGATATTATTGGTGGGATTGATGGAATTGGTAAAGGTTGGCAAATGTTAGTTGAGTCTTTATCAATTGGTCGTGGTATTTCACTTCCTTCTGTATCTTTAGGTGGAAGTAAATATGCTTTAAATATTGTAAGTTCATACTCACAATTAAGAGAACAATTTGGATTAAGTATAGACCACTTTGAAGGTGTAGAAGAAAAAATTGCAAAAGTAGCTGCTTTTACTTATATGTTAAATGCAAGTAGAAACTATACACTTGATGCAATTGACAATGGTGAGAAACCAGGTGTTATTAACTCAGTTATGAAATACCACGCAACTGAAAAGTTTAGAGAAGTTATAAATGACTCTATGGATGTTTTAGGAGGAAGTGCTATTATTAGAGGTAAAAACAACCTTTTAGCACATGCTTATTTTGCTCTACCTATTTCTATTACAGTTGAGGGAGCAAATATTTTAACTAGAAACTTAATGCAGTTTGGACAAGGTTTAATAAAATCACATCCATATATTTATAAAGAAATAAATTCTTTAAGATCAAATAACATAGAAAGTTTTGATAAAGGATTCTTTGCACATATTAATCTTGGATATAATTCATTTTGTAAAACGCTATTCTATTACATCACAAGAGGACATATTATTTGCGAGAAAGGTGAGTTTACTAGATACAAACAAAAAGTTACATGGGTTAGTTCTGAGTTTACATTCTTAGCAAATGTTGCATTAGGTATTTTAGGACCTGCTCTTAAAAAAAGAGAAAATATAAGTGCTAGATTTGGAGATATACTTTCAAACCTTTACTTAATTACTGCAACATTAAGAGAGTTTGAAAATAATCCTAAAAAAGAGCATGAGGCTTTAGTAACATATGTTTGTGATTACTGTTTTAATGATATTCAAATAGCAAGAGAAGAGATTATCTCAAATCTTGGTGGATTATCTTGGCTTTTACCAATAGTAAAATTAAATCCTTTTGGAGTTAAAGCTGATGATAAACTAAATGCAAAAATTATAGATACTCTAAAAAATGAAAATAGTTTAAGTGAACTTTGCTCAAACATCTTTGTGGATAAAAATGAAGAAGATAGATTTGCAAAACTACAAAAAGCAGTTAAATTAAATAGATTAAATCAAGATAATTTCAAAATCTTAAAAACTGCAATCAAAGAGAAAACTGTAGTTGTAGGTGAATTTGATGATATGATTAAACAGCTTATAGAAAAAGGTTTAATCAACGAAGATAAAGCAGCATCTATGAAAGAAGCTCATGAATTAAAACAAGAAGTAATAAGTGTAGATTCTTTCAATGTTGAGGAGTATAAGGCTTCAAGATGAATAATAAAGATTTGTTAATAGATACTAATGGGTATATTTTGAGTTTGTTAGAAAAAATTCTAGATGCAAATGTAGAAATTAAAGGAATTGAAAATATTCCTAAAAACAACCCTAGAATTTTTGTAGCAAATCATTTTACAAGAACAGAAGCAATGCTTGTACCTTATACTATGTATAATCTTACAGGCAAAAAAGTAGGAGTTATTGCTGATGATTCACTTTTTAAAACCTATTTTGGAAACTTTTTAAGTAACCTTGGGGCTATGAAAAAATCAGATCCCCTAAGAAACAACCACATCCTTGGAGATTTAATTACATCTTGCAAGGATTGGATGGTTTTTCCAGAAGGAAGAATGGTAAAAGCTAAAGATATTGAAAAAATAGGTAAACACTTCTGTGTAAAAATAGATGGAACTTGTCAAAGAGTGTATACGGGAGCTAGTTATTTTGCCCTACTTTCTCAAGCATTAAGACAAGACTATTTTAATCATAAGATTAAGAACTTTAAAAAATTTCAAAGAAAATATTTTATAAATGATTGTAGTGAGATAAATGAAAATGACACTATGATAGTTCCTATAAATATTTCATACTCTAAAATTAGAAATGGCAGAAACTTTTTAGTTGATATGGTTGAAAAACTAATGGATAGTATAGGAGATAATTTTAAAGAAGAGTTAGAAATAGAGAGTAATATAGTTTTAAACTCAAAAATTATCATTCAAGTTTTAGAACCTATTAGTACAAAAGAACTTTTAAAAAGCTATTTTAAAGAGCCTAATCATGCAAAAACTATTAGTTCAATAAGATATGAAACTACACATAACTTTATGAATACAATTTATCAATCTCTAACTATTAATTTTGATCATATTTTTATATTAATACTTTTCTTATATCCAAAAAAAAGAATTAATATAAAGATATTTAAAAGACTAATTTATCTTGTAATAAATAAACTAAGAAATAGAGCTTATTTCTTAGATGATGATATTGATAAAGATTTAATATACTTAATCTCCTATGAAAAATATGAACAGTATGAAGAAGTTTTAAAAATTGCTTTAAAAGATGAAATTATCTATAATTCAAATGATGAATATATAATTAACAAACAAAAACTTTTAAATAATCATACACACAATACAATTAGATTAAAGAATGTATTAAAAGTTATATTAAATGAAGTTTTAGTAAATGAAAATGTAGTAAAAGTCACAAAATCTTATGTATACAATAGTGAAGATAAAATAAATAAAAAAATAGTTAAACATCTTCTAAAACAACAAAAAAACTCATATTTAAAAAGCTATATGAAGTTTAAAGAATTTGCTGATGTAAAAGATATAAATATTGGTGAGAATAAATATCTAGATTTAGAATCAAGTGACACTTGTATTATTACTGTACATGGTTTTTCTTCAAGCCCCAAAGAAGTTGAAGAGTTAAGTATATATTTACACTCAAATGGTTTTGCTGTTTATTCTCCAAGACTTGATGGTCATGGAACTAGTCCAGAAGATTTAAAAGATAAAAAATGGGAAGATTGGTATAAAAGTGTGTCTCAAACTATAACTATAGCTTCCATAAAATACAAAAAAGTATTTATAGTAGGCTTTTCTACAGGGGGATTATTAAGCCTTTTAAGCTCAAATAAGAAATATCATGAATTTAGTGGTATTGTTTGTATAAATGCAGCACTAAATCTAAAAGATATAAGAGTAAAAGCCTTACTTCCTGCCATATCTTTTTGGAATGATTTAGTAAAACGATTCAATAACAATGACTATTCAAAAGACTATATAGATAATAACTCAGAAAATCCTGAAGTAAACTATGATAAATTTTATATTGAATCTATCAAACAACTAAGTTTATTAATGGAAACTACAAGAAAAAACCTAAAAAATGTAACTCAACCTTGCTTAATACTTCAAGCAAAAGATGACCCAGTAGTAAATGCCAGTAGTGCTTATGAAATATATGAGAAAATAAACTCACAAAATAAAAATATACAAATCATCGAAGCAAATAGACATATAATAGTTAAAGGTGATGGGAAAGACGAACTTTTTGAGATAATTTTAAAATTTATTAAAAACAATCTATATCCACAGTTTTTACACTAAAAAGTTTTAGTATAATAAGAAAAAACACATAAGGAACAAAAATGAAGTTCTTAAAAAATCTAATTTTTATAACACTGCTCTCATTAATCATTTTAGGTTGTACACAAAAAACACCTTATACAAATAGATCTCAAATGATTTTTATGTCTCCAAAAGAAGAATTAGCTTTAGGTGAAAAGTCATATAAACAAGCCCTTTCAAAATCAGAAGTTATTACAAACACTACTGATGCAAGAAGAGTTCAAAACATTGGTCTTAAAATTGCACAAGTAGCAAATAGACCTGATTTTAAATGGGAATTTAAATTAGTAAATAATGAAGCTAAAAATGCTTTTTGTTTGCCAGGTGGAAAAGTTGTAGTTTACACTGGTATACTTGAAGTTGCAAAAAACGATGACCAATTAGCTACTGTTATGGCTCATGAGGTTGCACATGCACTAGCACGTCATGGAGCTGAGAGAATGAGTTCTGCTATGGTTCAACAAGGAATTCAAGTAATTGGAAATGTAGTATTAGCTTCAACTGCACCTGAGTATACAAATGTATTTAATCAAGCTTATGGTATCGGTAGCCAAGTTGGAGTTATGCTTCCTTATGGAAGACTTCAAGAGAACGAAGCTGATGAAATAGGTATTTATCTTATGGCAAAAGCAGGTTATGATATAAATGAAGCTTTAAATTTTTGGAAAAATATGAGTAAAGGCAAAAAACAAACAAATGAGTTTTTCTCAACACACCCAAGTTCAAGTACAAGAATAGCAAATATACAAAGAGTTATTGAAAAAATAGAAGCTAAAAGTATTTCAAAATCAAGAAGTTTAAATACTCAAAATAGTAGTAAAAGTAGTCTTTTAGGTAAACAAGTATATTAAAACAAAGAGAATTTACTCTTTGTTTTAAGTAAATCTATTAAGCCATATTTGTATATACAGCTTGAACATCATCATCATCTTCAAGTTTTTCTAATAACTTTCCAATTTCTTCTTGTTGTTCTTCTGTAAATTCTTGAGGATTATTTGAAATTCTCTCTAATTTAGCTTTCGTAAGTTCAATTCCCATATCTTCAAAGGCTTTATTTAAAGTACCAAAATCTTTATAATCAGCTGTAACTAATACAATACCGTCTTCTTCTTCAATCTCTTCAAGACCAGCATCGATTAGTTCTAACTCTAATTCTTCTAAATCCATATCATCAGTTTTATTAAATTCAAAGATAGCTTTTCTATCAAACATAAACTCTAATGAACCAGTTGGTGCCATTGAACCACCATTTTTATTAAAGTGCATTTTTACATTTGCAACTGTTCTTGTGTTGTTATCTGTTGCAGTTTCAACAAAAATCAGTACACCATGAGGTCCCTTACCTTCAAAGTTTACATCTGTATAGTTTGCAGAATCTTTTCCTGTTGCTCTTTTAATAGCTGCTTCAATATTTGTTTTTGGCATATTTTCAGCTTTTGCATTTAAAATAGCAGTTCTTAATGCTGAGTTCATCTCAGGATCAGCTCCACCTGCTTTTGCTGCTATCTCAATAGTCTTTGCTAGTTTAGGGAAAACTCTAGACATTGCTCCCCATCTTTTCATTTTTGCGGCTTTTCTATACTCAAAGGCTCTACCCATAAAAAATACTCCAATTATGTTTTTTGTGGGGATTATAACAAGTTTGTAATAAAGATGCCATTATTCAAAGTTTACATTCACCTGAAAATGAGGGATGAGTCATATTTTCTGGTTTCAAATACTCATCTAACTGCTCTTTTGATAATAATTTTTTCTCCAAAACTATATCATATACACTTCTATTTGTATTTAATGCTTCTTTTGCAACTGCTGTTGCATTGTGATAGCCAATATAAGGGTTTAAAGCTGTTACTAAACCAATTGAATTTAAAACTTGGTCTTTACATACATCTTCATTTGCTGTAATTCCATCCACGCATTTAAATGCCAAGGTCTCAAAGGCATTACACATCATATTTACTGATTGAAAAAGGTTATAGGCTATTATTGGCTCAAATACATTAAGTTGTAATTGCCCTCCTTCACTAGCAAGAGAAATAGTTGTATCATAACCAATTACTTGGAAAGCTACTTGATTTACAACTTCAGGAATTACTGGATTTACTTTTCCAGGCATAATTGAACTTCCTGGCTGCATTTTTGGTAGATTTATTTCATTTATTCCTGTTCTAGGACCTGAGCTTAATAATCTTAAATCATTACAAATTTTAGAAATTTTTGTAGCAATTGATTTTAAAACTCCCGATACATGAACAAAAGTAGAAGTATCTTGTGTTGCTTTTACTAAATCACAAGCTGTAACAAATGGTCTATTTGTAACTTTTTCAAGTTTTTCTTTTACCAAAGCTGCATATTTTGAATCTGTATTTATTCCTGTACCAATTGCAGTTCCTCCTAAGTTCATCTGTGCAACTAAATCTTTTACCATTTCAATTACTTTTATATCATCATCTATCATTAAAGCAAAAGAGTTAAACTCTTGCCCTAAAGTCATAGGTACTGCATCTTGAAGTTGAGTTCGACCCATTTTAATAATATTTTCAAACTCTTTTGCTTTAGTTGAGAATGACTCTTTTAAAACTTCCATCTTATTTTGAAGTTTACAAAGGTATTCATAAAGAGCAAGTCTAACAGCTGTAGGATAAACATCATTTGTAGATTGAGACATATTTACATGATTATTTGGATGAATAAATTCATACTCACCTTTTTTCTTTCCTATTAACTCTAATGCAATATTTGCTATTACTTCATTTGCATTCATATTTGTAGAAGTTCCTGCTCCTCCTTGAATAACATCAACTATAAACTGTTTATGGTATTTTTTTGCAAAAATCTCATCACAAGCACTACAAATTGCATCACAAGTTTCATCATCAAGTAATCCAAGTTCATTATTAGTTAGGGCAGAAGCTTTTTTAACTTGTGCTAGGGCAATAATAAGTTTAGGAAAGTTTGACAAAGGAACACCTGATATTGAGAAGTTTTCTTTAGCTCTTAATGTTTGGATTCCATAATAATACTTATTTGATATCTCTTTTTCACCTAATAAATCACACTCTAATCTATACTTTTTTTTCATAAATAACCTCAGCAAAAATTTTATAATCATTAATTCTACTGTGTTTTTATATTAGTTTGTTTAAACTTTAAAGAGATTTTGTTACAATTTCGCATGATGATTAAAAAACTTATACTACTTACTTTATTATTCAATTTTACGTACGCCCAAGAGTTAAAACTTTTCTTTGAAGAAAATACTATTAAAAATGCACAAACTGCACTTTTAAAGCTTCAAGCCAAGAACATTTCTAATGCTAAATTAACACTTTTAGACGAAGACCCACTAAATTTAAATTTCAGAAAAAACAGTTTCAAAAAAAATGAGTACTATGCATTAATTCCAATTTCATACTATAAAAAACCAAAAAGCTACAAAATTATTATTTCATATTTTAAACATAATAAAAAATATTTCAAATCAATAAAACTAAATGTAATTGATGGCAAATATAAAAGTGAAACTATTACCGTTTCAAAGTCAAAGTTTAAACCAAGTAAACAAAGAGAAGAAAGAACTAAAAAAGAGTATAAAGAAGCTATGCAAATCTATAGAAGTGTAAGTGATAAAATTTTGTGGAATGAAGATTTTATTTATCCTATGAATTCAAAAATCACAAGTGCTTTTGGAACAAAAAGAGTTTATAATAATCAACTAAAATCTTATCATAGTGGAACAGACTTTAGAGCAAAAATAGGTACACCTATAATTGCTTCAAACTCAGGAATTATAAAAATTGCTCAAGATAGATTTTATGCAGGGAACTCAATAGTAATTGACCATGGACATGGAGTTTATTCTTGTTATTATCACTTGAGTAAAATAAATTTTAAAGTGGGAGATTTTGTAAAAAAAGGTGAAATAATAGGTCTTAGTGGTGCAACAGGAAGAATTACAGGACCACACTTACACTACGCTTTTAGAATAAATGGTATTCAAGTAGACCCACTTCAATCAATTGAGATTTTAAATAAATTAAATAACTAAAAAACCTTTCAACATATATTTCACATTTTTTTTATATAATATTTAATAAAATTATGAGGAACTAATTTGAAAAATCTTATTTTTGTACTTTTTATTGCTTTTTCTTTTAATGCCTGTGCAACTAAAGATAGTAGCAATATTGAAAAAACTGCACCAATAGAAAAATCAACTAGCTTATCACAAAACGATGATGGTTTTGAGAATGATTTTAGTGATGAATTTGCTGATGAGTTTAGTGAAGACTCAAAAGCAGAAGTTTTTGATCCATTAAGTGGGTATAACAGAGTTATGACAACATTTAATGATTATGCATTTATATATGTAATGAATCCTATTGCGAAAGGTTATGCATATGTTTTACCTCAAGATGTAAGAATTGGCGTATCAAACTTTTTTGATAACTTACTATTTCCTATTAGATTTACAAACAATGTTTTACAGCTAAAATTTGAAAATGCAGGTGTTGAACTTGGAAGATTTGTAGTAAATACTATTTGGGGATTAGGTGGATTTATGGATCCAGCTACTTCTGAGCTTGGATGGAAACAGTATGATGAAGATTTTGGTCAAACACTAGGGCATTATGGAGTTGGGAATGGCTTTCATATAGTTCTACCACTTCTTGGACCTTCAAACTTAAGAGATGTATTTAGTATGGTTCCAGATGCTTATGTAAGTCCTATTTCTGTTACTGGTTCAAGTGATATAGGATATAAAATACCAAATAATAGCCTAGAAGCTATGGCTATTTCTGGAGTAAAAACTATAAATAGTGTTTCATTAAAACTAGGTCAATATGAAAACATCAAAAAAGATGCATTGGATTTGTATCCATTTTTAAGGGATATTTATGAACAAAAAAGAAATCAACAAATAAAGGAATAGATTAAATGAAAAATATACTAAAAGTTTTACTTTTACTAACATTTTTAATTACAGGTGCAAATGCACTTCAAAAAGATGAAATTATTAATGAAATGACAGCTAAAGTTGATGATGCCTTAGATATCTTAAAACAAAAAGATTTAAATACACAAGATAAAGCAAATAAAATTTTTGCTTTAATAGATGATGTTTTTGATTATGAACTTATGGGAAAAATCTCTCTTGGTAAAGAAACTTGGCTGAGTATAAATGATACTCAAAGAAAAGAGTTTATAAAAGCTTTTGAGCTTAAACTTAAAAACTCTTATGTTGATAAATTAGAACTTTATACAGACCAAAAAGTAAAAATTATAGAACTTTCTCCTTATAAAAAGACAAGACTTCAACTAAAAACAGAAGTTGTAGGAAAAGATGAAGTTTATAAAATCAATTATAATTTTTATAATAATAAAAAGAAAAATCAATGGTTTATCTATGATGTAGACTTACTTGGAGTTAGTATCGTTCAAACATATAGAAAACAATTTGCAGGACTTTTAAAAGAAAAAACTTTTGATGAGCTACTTGTGATTCTAAAAGATACAAAAAAATAGATGTTTAAAAAACTTTATGACAAAATAATCTTCAAATTTCCTATAGCTGTAATAATTACTTTATTACTAGCTGTAGGAGCTTTAGGGTACTATGCTACAAAACTTGAGATTGACGCTTCTGCTGAGACTTTACTTTTAGATGATGATAAAGATTTAAAATTCGTAAGAGAAGTTAGTAAAAGATACCATAATCCAAACTTTTTACTTGTAACCTTTACTCCGAATAGTGATTTACTATCAAAGCAAAGTATTGATACTATAAAACAAATAAGTAATGACTTTTTAAAAGTTGATTCAATTACAAAAGTTACTTCAATAGTAAATGCTCCCCTACTTCAATCTCCTATAAAACCAATAGCAAGCTTAGTTGATGGTGTAAATACAATTGAAGATGGAAACTATGATAAAGATTTAGTAAAAAAAGAGTTCTTAAACTCTGAACTTTATACTAATAGTTTAGTTAGTAAAGACTTTAAAACAACTGCTTTAGTTTTAAGTTTAAAAGATGATGAAAAATATAGAGCATTACTTGAAAAAAGAAACTCTTTACTTAAACTTCAAAGAGAAGGTACTATTACATCTAAAGAAAAACAAGAACTTGATGAAACAATAATTGAATTTAAAAAACATAGAGATTTTGCAAGGGAAAATGATAGTCAAAATATTCAAGCTATAAGAGATATTATAAAAAAATATGAAAATAGTGGAACTATCTTTTTAGGTGGAGTGAATATGATAGCCAATGATATTATTGGCTATGTAAAAAATGACCTTTTAATCTATGGTTCAACTCTAATCT
This sequence comes from Arcobacteraceae bacterium, assembly GCA_048268245.1. Taxonomy (GTDB): domain Bacteria; phylum Campylobacterota; class Campylobacteria; order Campylobacterales; family Arcobacteraceae; genus Arcobacter_B. Next base: position 5,876 of record JBLWVX010000034.1, on the reverse strand, counting down.
TTTTACTTATTACTATACTTTGGATAATTTTTAAAAATTTAAGATGGGTTGTTTTACCTATTACTATTTGTTTACTTTCTGTTATATCAACAGCGGGTGTTCTAGGACTATTTGCTTTAGAGGTTACTGTTATATCTTCAAACTTTATATCTCTACAACTAATAATTACTCTGTCTATTGTACTTCACTTAATTGTAAGATATAGAGAACTTAACAATAAATATAAACATGCAAGTCAATACAAACTTGTAATTAATACTGTATTATCAAAACTGAATCCATCATTCTTTGCTATACTTACTACAATTACTGGTTTTGCTTCTCTTGTTTTATCAAAAATCGAGCCTGTGAAAAATTTAGGTTTAATGATGAGTGCAGGTATTGCTATATCTTTACTTATTGCTTTTATAGTTTTTCCTATTATTTTAATATTCTTAAAAAGAAAAGAAGAGAAAAATGCAAAGAAAAAACAAGACACTTTCTTACTTATTCCAACTTGTGTAAAGCTAGTTGAAAAAAGAGGAAATGCTATAATTATTGCAAGTATTCTTCTTGTACTATTTTCACTAAGTGGTGCTTCAAAACTAATCGTTGAAAACAGTTTTATTAACTACTTTAAGAAAGATACAGAGATTTACAAGGGAATGAAAGTAATTGATGAACAATTAGGAGGTACAACTCCTTTAGATGTAATCATCAAATTTAAAGAAGAGAAAAAAGAAATTTCTGTAGTTAAAAATAATAGTAGTGATGAGTTTAGTGCTTTTGATGATTTTGAAAGTGAATTTGAAGAGAGTGCAAATGATGAACAATACTGGTTTACTGCAGATAAACTTGAAGTTATAAAGAAAGTTCACTCTTATTTAGAATCTCTTGATGAAGTTGGCAAAGTTCAATCTTTAGAAACTTTACTTAGAATAGGAAAGCTTTTAAATGAAGGGGAAACTTTAGATGGTGTAACTTTAGCATTGCTTTATAATGAACTTCCAAATAAATATAAAGATATTATATTAAACCCATATATTAATATTGAAAATAATGAAGCAAGAATTACAGTAAGAATCATGGATTCAAATCCTGAACTTAGAAGAAACGAACTTATAAATAAAATCAATCATGATTTAGAAGAGCTAATCGTAAGTGAGCATACTTCATTTAGATTATCAAATCTAATGATTTTATATAATAATATGCTTCAATCTTTATTTGATTCTCAAATTAATACATTAGGATTCGTAGTAATTATTCTATTTATAATGTTTTTAATTCTATTTAAATCAATAAAAATAGCAGCAGTAGCAATACTAGCTAATATTATCCCTATATCTGCAATATTTGGTATTATGGGATGGCTAAATATCCCTCTTGATATTATGACTATTACAATAGCTGCTATTTCTATAGGTATTGGTGTTGATGATACAATTCACTATATTCATAGATTTAAAGAAGAATTTAAACATGACCACAATTATTTAAATAGTATGAAAAGAACCCATGAAAGTATAGGTTATGCTATGTACTATACATCTTTAGTAGTAATAGTTGGTTTCTCTATTTTGGTTTTATCAAACCTAATACCAACAATTTATTTTGGACTATTAACAGTTGTAGTAATGGCAACTATTTTAGCTTCTGCATTACTTTTACTTCCAAGACTTATTATCTTATTTAAACCATTTAAAAAGTAGCATTTATGCTACTTTTTTAACTTTTTTAACTTTTTTTAAATTTATATCTTTTATATAAGTAAAATATGTTATATTAATAATTATGAATACATTAAAAACATATCTATACCAAGAAAAAACTTTTGATTTGTTAGAAAACCTAGTATATTTTAAAAACCTTGAAGGTAAATATATACTATGTAATGAATCTTTTTGTAAGTATACAAACTATACAAAAGAAGAAGTTATCGGAAAAACTGACTTTGAACTTTTTAAAAAAGAAGATGCAAGTCTATTTGTTGCCAATGACGAAATAGTAATAAATCAAAAAGAAGCACAAAGTTTTTGTGAAATACTAAGTTTAAATGATGATAGTAAAATTTATTTTGAATCTAGAAAAGATGTAATTTTAGATGAACAAAATAATATTATAGCGGTCATTGGTATTTCAAAAGATATTACTAAAGAAAAAGAGTATGAGACACTACATACTACAACTCAAAAAATTCTTGAATATACACTAAAAGATAATAGTTTAGAAGAAACTTTACTTTTCATAATCAATGAAGCTGAAAAAATAAATAACAATATGATATGCTCTATTCTTCTTTTAGATGAAAAAAAACAAATGTTCAATAAAAGCTTTACAAAAAGTCTTCCAAAGTACTATAATGATGCTGTTAAAACTTTAGTAATAGGACCAAATATTGGTTCTTGTGGAACAGCTGCTTTTACTAAAAAAAGAATAATAGTTGAAAATATTAATACTCATCCTTTTTGGGCTAACTATCTTGAACTTACAAAACCTATTGGATTAAATGCTTGTTGGTCGCAACCGTTCTTTTCAAAAAATAATGAAGTTTTAGGAACATTTGCAATATATTATAAAAAACCAAAAAATCCTACTAGTTTTGAACTTGAACTAATCGATTCTTTTTCATACTTAGTTTCTCTTGCAGTCAATAGGTTTTTAAGACAAGAAGAGATTAAAAAACAAGAAAATCTTATAACACATCAAGCAAAATTAGTATCTTTAAGTAATGTACTAGAAAATATTGCACATCATTGGAGACAACCACTATCTTTAATTTCAACTATTTCAAGTGCTATGCAAATAGATTATGATATTTACATGCAAGATAAAAAACTATATGATCAAGGCTTAGATAAAATTATAAAAACAACACAAACTTTATCAAAAACAATTGATGATTTTAGAGAGTATTTTCTAAAAGATACAATAAAAAAAGAGTTTAAAATAAAAGAAACTTTTACAAAGATTGATAAAGTTCTAAATAAAAAATTTGCAAACTCAAATATAGTATGTGTACAAAATATTGAAGATATTACTTTGTTTACATATGAAACTGAATTAATACATATCTTGATAAATATCATAAACAATTCAATAGAAGCCCTTGAAAGTAAAAAAGTTTATGAGCCAATTATTATTATTGATTTAAAACAAAAAGATACTGATAGTTGCATAATTACAATTAAAGATAATGCATTTGGTATTGATGAAACTTTATTAGATAAAATTTTTGAACCTTATTTCACAACAAAAGATGATAAGTCATCTGGAATTGGACTTAGTTTGTTTATTGTTCATGACTTAATGAAAAAACATTTAAAGGGTATTATTGAAGTTAATAATACAGATTTTAAATACAATGAAAAGTCATTTAAAGGGCTTGAGGTTAAATTAACTTTACCTATTTACATAAAATAGGATAGTTACTATCCTATTTACTTATTGTTAACTATTTATTTAAAATATATTAATCTTCATAACCTATAATTATAATATCAATTAAGTAAAGAGACTTAATTTTGATACACAAGTTTTTCAACTTGACTCTCCTACAAATAATATACAAGTCAATGACAGAACGCTACCCCTAGGCGTTCTGTTTTTTTTATACTTAAATTTAATATATAAAACTGTATAATATTTGAACTAAAATAACAACAAAATTAATATTTTTTAACTATAATTACAATTTTAATAAATATAAGGATTTTTAATAACAAAATGGTAAAACTTGATTCAACTCAAAAACAGTTAGTTTTAAACAATTTAGATGAAAACGGTGAACTATCGTGTATAAGAGCTTTTAAAGCTGCAAAACTTATGGGTATAAAACCTAAAAATATGGCACAAATTGCAAAAGATATGAATATTAAAATTACAAATTGTGAACTAGGTGTATTTGGTAAATTAAGATTTTCTCAAATGAATGATGATATTTATAATACATTAGCTAAGAACTCTGCAAATAACAAAAAAGTTCAATGTGAAATAGCATGGAAACTTGCACAAGAAAAAGGGTCAACTCTTAAAAAGGTTGGTTCATCAATCAAAAATTCTGATATTAAAGTAACTCATTGTCAATTAGGAGTTTTTTATGATGAGGAATTTGACAATTTTGATAAGGTAAGAAAAAAATAGTATATGAAAAAATATATACTATTTGATAATGATGGTGTATTAGTAGAAACTGAAAAGTGGTACTATGAAGCCAATAAAATAGCCCTAAAAGAACTAGGAATTACTTTACACTTAGATATCTACCTTGAAATTATGGCAAGAGGCGGTACTGCTTGGGAATTAGCTTTTGAAAAAGGCTTCTCAAAACAGATAGTAGATAACAAAAGATTTCAAAGAGATGACTACTATCAAAACTTTTTAAAAACCAAAAATATTGAAATTCCAAATGTAAAAAAAACTTTAACAAAACTATCAAAAAAATACAAAATGGGCATTGTTACAACTTCAAGAAGAGTTGATTTTGACCTTATTCACAAGAATAGAGGTATTATTGATTTTATGGAATTTAGTTTATGTGTTGAAGATTACAAAAGAGCTAAACCCTACCCAGATCCATATTTAGCAGGTCTTAAAAAGTTCAATGCCAAAAAAGATGAAGCTATAATAATAGAAGACTCTCAAAGAGGTTTAACATCTGCTTTTAATGCTAATATTCAATGTGCTATTGTACACAATGACTTTACAGTTAAACATGACTTTTCAAAAGCAGATTTTTTTATAAACAAACTTGATGAACTAGAAGAACTTTTAGAAGCTATATAAAATCTTTAAGCTTTCTTTTCATAAAGCTATCATAAAATTTTTATAGAAAGAAAAAAGGCTTTATTATGAAAATAGAATCATCTGAAGTTACTATAAATACTATTTCAAACTCTCTAACAAATAGCTCAATAAGCTCTGCTTCTTGGATGAATGAACTCAAAACTGCAAGAGAAACAAAAGCTATAAAAACAACCGTACTTGCAGACTTAAGAGGTATATATTTAGCCTCAAATGATGAATCAAAGCTTTCTTCAGAAGATAAAATTAAAAAACAAATATTAGAAGAGATTACTTCTAAACTAAATAATGATAAGCAAACTAGTTTTTTCCCTAACAATAAAGATAAGTTTAAAAATGATGAAGTAAATTGGGGCTTTAGACTACATACAAAAACACAGTATCAACTAGAAAATAGTATTGAGTTTAATACAAAAGCTATAATAAAAACTTCAAATAAAGAGTTTGAAATAGATTTATCTATCTTTTTTTCAAAAAGCTTTTACGAAGTTCATGAAGAGAAGCTAAATCTTGGAAATGAAAAGTTTATAGACCCACTTATTATAAACTATAAAGATAGTTTAAATAGTTTTGATAATATAAATCCTACTTTGAAATTTGCTTTTGATTTAAATAATGATGGAGAAGTTGAACGAATACCTCTTTTAAGAGATGGAGCAGGATTTTTAGCTTTAGACAAAAATAGTAATAAAGCAATAGATAGTTCAAATGAACTATTTGGAACTAAAAGTGGAGATGGATTTAAAGACTTAAAAACATATGATAAAGATAATAATAACTGGTTAGATGAAAATGATTCAATATTTAAAGATTTAGTAATTTGGGAAAAGAATGACATAGGTGATGACAAACTAATATCTTTATCTCAAGCAGGAATTGGAGCTATTTATTTAGGAGATTCTAAAACAGATTTTAATTATCATCAATCTATTGAAAATAAATTTGCCCATCTTAAACAATCAAGCTTTTTTATAAAAGAGAATGGCAAGATGGGACTTATAAATGGAGTAGATTTTATGACCCTGTAAATTAAACTGTGTAAACCCACCAGTTACTTTTTAATCACTTAGTATATTTTTCCATAATCTCACTGA
>JBLWVX010000033.1:0-28863 GCA_048268245.1 Arcobacteraceae bacterium | reverse complement strand
GATAATAGATATAAATTAATATTTTTATACAGTTTATATAAAAAAGTTCTTTTGTATCTTGTACAGTATCGCTTAATGATACTTTATTTGAAGTTTTATTATTAACTAAAATATTTTTAAAGATATAAGAAAAATCATTTGATTCATAATCAATATTAAAGCTTTTACCTCCATAGGTTTTAATAATTTTAACAGGTCCATTTTTAATAAATGATTCATCATATTTATATTTTTTATCTAAAAGAATTAATATTTTTTTTGCATGTTTTTCTTTTTCAGCATTATTTTTATGATTATTAATCATAGAAGCAACCATACCAATCTCAGCAAATGAACCTGGAGATTCAGGAATGATAATTAAGATGTCAGAATTTTCAAAAAGTCTAGTTTCCTTTTCTATTAAATCATATTTTTGGGAAGAAATATCAAAGTAGTTAATTTTATCAGGTATAACACTTAAATAGTTATTCCTCTTTTTTAATTGTTGCAAGAATTTATCTCTAAAACAATTACTATTTAATGCACCACCAAAAATTAATAGTCTTAAGTTATTAGGAATAGAAATTTTTTTATTTGAAGCAAGTATATTAAGTATCATAATTTTATCCTAATAAAGCCAATGCTTAAAAGAAAATATTTATCTTTAAATAACAGGTGAGTTGTTTGAAGATGAAGAGTTTCTTTTATGAGTCTAATAAACTAATAGATTTGAGTTAAGTGGATCACAAAACATTAAAAAAACTATTTAATAGCCATTGACTTTATTATTTAATTATATAATATTACTATAAAAGATTCCTTAACTAACTTTTAAAGATATATTTACAACTCTTTAAGCAGTTCTTCTTTCAAAGGTTGAAGAAGATTTCTAACTATATTTTCTATTAGTGCTAGATTTATTCCCTCATAATCATGAGCTATAAAGTTTCTTACTGCATAAGCTCCTTTTACAGCATCTTTTAGATTTTCATTTGAAGAGTCTAGCTTATTTAGATTTTCACCTATTTGCATAAGACACATAAGTAAAGAGTGTTTTCCTATTCTATCCTCTAGGGTATTTACAACTCCATTATAATTTGAAACAATATATTCAATGTCATCTATATATTTTAAAATAGTTTCAATTCTTGCTTTAGACATATACTAAATCCTTTTGTATGTATCTATTAGCAATGTTATTTAAACTAGATTTATCTACAAAATCTACATCTCTATTTAGCTCTTTTTTTAAAAGTTCTTTTGTTTCTACTATATGAAGGATACTATCCCATCCTGAATATTTTTTTAGATATTCATTTGTATCTTTTATTTGATAAAGTATGTCTATATCACTATCAAGTTTTTCTTCATTTCTAGCAAAAGAACCAAAAACACCAATTAACTCAAAGCCTTCATCTTGAAGTTTTGGTTTTAGTTGTTTTAGTTTTTCTAAAACTTGAGTATTCATACTTTATCCTTTCAATTTAATCAATAAATATATTATACTAAAAAATAGATATATTAGTATAAAAAGATATTTCGTAAAAACAAAGCAGTATTTTTAGCAAAAATCCAAAAATAAAATAGCAATTCAAGCTATAAACAAAAATTATATAAAGAAATTCATTAAAAAGAAGACTATTTTATAAACAATAAAGTCAAAAAATTTATACTTTCATTATTTTACAATTGCTAAATAACATTAAATATAACAGCCAAATAATGAGGTTTGTAATAAAATTTTAAAACTAATACTAATTTGTAAATTACAAATTATAGCAGTTTTGCGACACACCCTTGCACCTATACATGGTAAAATTATACTATAAAAACATAGGAGCCATAAATGAGTCTAAGAATTATTGGTAAGGAAGTTTATCTTAATGATACAGTTATCAGCACAAGAAATTTTATAGATCAAAGTATAGTAGAAGTTGTAAGTATTCAAAAAGAATATATAAGTGATTTTTATAAATTAAAAAATACAGATATTTGTGATAATGTAGAAGTTTACTGCGATAACGATACATATTCATTAAATATGTTCAAAGAAAATGATAAAGCATTTATTTCAAAATCTATTGAGATTTTAGATAAAGATGAGCTTATGGATATTGAAGATTTCAATAAACTTATTTCTGAGCAATACTCTAAAATAAATGAAGTAGAAGTATTTGCTGATGAAGATTCTATTGAAGATAGTTTAAATGTTGTTTTATCAACACAGTTAAATAATAGTGAGTCTATTGAAGAAGCAAACTCTAAAATAGATAGAGCCTATAAAGAGTTAATTTCTAAAGTTTTTAACTCTTAATTAAAATGTTTGAAATTGTGGATTATTCCACAATTCCACTCATACAAGTAACTTCTATACCTTCTTGTCTCCAAGCTTTTACAATTTCAAGTAAACCTATACTATCACTTGGCATATGAGGGGCTATAATGATATTTCCTATATTTTGCTCAACTACAGCTTTTTTTACATCTTCTGGAATATGCATAGCTATAATAGTTCCAACACCTGCTTCAAAATACGCCTTATAAACTTCAGCACCACCATTTGTACCACCTGCCATAAGTACTTCGATTCTACCTGCATAATCATCATTTGAACCAACTCTAATAACAGGTAGTGCAACTTTTCCTTGGTAGTATTCCCATGAATTTAGCTCTTCAATTATATCTTTTAGTTTAGTTTTGGGTTTATCATCAAAGGCTTTATTTAGTCTTGATTGAACTATTTCTTCTGTTATAAAATCAGCAGGAATATGTATATTTAAATAAGGCATTTTCATAAGTCTTGCTGCTGAACTTACTCTATCATAGTTAAGTGCATGACTTCCTAAATCAACACTTGCTTGTCTTTTTTTAAGAACTTTTTGTGCTTTGTTTATAGGAACGCCAGCTTTTACCATTCTGTCAATTTGTACATCCATTACTTTTGCAAAATCAACTAAACATGAATCAGCTTTAGGATGATGTGATACTACACAGTCATAGCCCATTTGTTGTGCTAAAAGTAGTTCAGGAGTTTCCATATCAACTCCAATAAGTACTTTTTTTATATCTTCACCTTCTACTATAATATTTGTATCATAAGGCATTTCATCTAGGTTTGCAAGCTCTAAGGCTTTGTTCATTAAATCATTTGTATTCATTTTTTCACCATTTTTTATTTATGTTAAAACTGTATAAAAAGTATATTGTTATTTTTCATGCGATAGTTTTTAATACAGTATAATCCATCGCGCAATAAGTATTGATGATATTAAAATCTATCTTTTAAAACAGTTAGGTTCTTTATCTTTGAGAACTGGAAAGTACCTTTATTGGTGTGTAATTGTTCATTGTTTGATAGTTTTAAGGGTTGTATACTTTTATATAACTTATCTTCATAAGTAAAACTTACATAGTTTTTATCATTTATTGCTTTTTTTATAAAACTTAAAAATATATTCATAACATCTTTCTTTATATGCGACTAAGTTGCATTATTGTAAAATATAAAGAAATTATAGGAAAATAAATGCCAAAAAAAGCTTTAAGTAAAAAACATATTGAAGAAGTTAAGAATCTTCTTTTAGAAAATAAAGCTAAAATCGAATCTACATTAAGAAGTATTTCAAATGAACATGATTCATTAAGTAATATGGATTTAAATGATGAAGCAGACTTCGCTGCAGCAAGTAGAGACTATACAAATGATACTCATATCAAAAACCAACAACTAAAAGAGTTAGGTTTAATCAACCATGCACTACTAAAAATCGAAAATGGTACATATACTGGACTTTGTGAAATGTGTGATAGTGAGATTACTATCAAAAGACTTAGAGTTAAACCACATGCAAAATTTTGTATTGATTGTAGAAACTATATAGATAAAAAAAAGTTTCAATTGCATAAATAAATCATTTTGAAAGACATTTTTTACCTATCAATAAATAGGGATTTATATTAAAATGTTTATATGAAGTTAGCCATAGTTATATTTAGAAATAATCTTCGAGTAGAAGACAACCCAAGTTTATATTATGCCTCAAAGAGCAATGAGAGAGCCATTTGAGTTTGATTTTATAAAAAGTTTTAGTCATTTTAGAAATAAAGCTGAAAAATTAGAAATTCCAAAACCCTTAGGATTACCAAATAAGGTAAAAACAGTAGAGTTTGAAACAGTACAGTTTAGTAAACTATGATTTCATAGTCTAAAAGTGCCATATTTTCGAAGCAGGTGAACATAGAGCTAAACAAAGATTAGAGGATTATATGAATAATATCCATAGATATAAGGACACTAAAAATACTATGAGTGGTTTTGATAACTCTACTAAGTTTTCACCTTATTTATCAGCCGGTAATATTTCAGCAAGGATGACCTATCACAGTCAATCTTCTTGCTGGATTTATTTTGATTTTAGAAATGATAAGAAAAGCTTAGACAAGTTTTTTAAATTTTAAATAAAAGAGTTTTCTGCCAAGAGAACTTGGAGAAAAGCTCTATTTCTTACAGTGTTCTGCGTAGTAAAATCCAAACTTATTTTTTGTGCCTGATTTATCTTTTTTTGATGAATAACCAGTTGCTACAGGGTTACAGTTATCAATCCATGAATAAATATCATAAATTTTTACTTGATTAAACCCCATCTTTCTAAAAGTTTGTGCTTCAAGTGATGCTCTTTTTGCAGTATTACAAACTACAATCAAATTCTTTTTTACAAAATTGTCATCCATATCATATACAAAAAGTTCAAGTGCTTTTTCAGGTGCTTGTCTTCCAACTCTTGCACTTCCTTTTATATGTGCTGATGACCACTCTTCTTTTGTTCTTACATCTACAACTAGCCAATCTTTTGCTTTTAAAGCTTTCTTTACATCTTCATCACTAGCGTAGTTTCCAGCTTTTTTATCTTCTTTTATAAGTTTACTTGTTAACTGCTTATAACTTATAAAGTCTTGTGCAAAAAGTGAGCTTAAACTTAAAAAAGATATTAATAAAAGTGACTTTAGTTTCATTAGTTTTCCTTATACTTTTTTATATGATATAGGAAAGCAGATTAATTTTTCTTTAAGAAATATATAAATAATTTATAAACAAATCATAAATAAAAGTTATGATTGTTTACTTTGTTGCCATCTTATGATTTTTCTGTCTTCTTGAATAATATGTTGAACAAGGGTTAAATCAATGATTATCGCAAGCTCTTTTTCAAAGACTTCAGGTTTTAAATTAGGAAGTTCTTTAACAAAACTGTTTAACTTACCAATAATTCCTTTATGAATTTTTTTATGGTTTTCTAGTTCTGGATAGTTTACTTCTTTCATATATTTTTCTTCATCATTAAAATGTGTTTTCATATAATCATAAAGTTCAACTAAAATTGATTTAATTTTTTTATTTCTATCTTTACTATCTACAGTTTTAAAGGCTTCTTTTGCTATATCAAAAAGTTGCTTATGCTCTTGATCTATTTTTGAGTTATTTACACTATATATATGTTTCCATCCAAAGTTTTTTCTTAACTCATCAAGAGGCATTTGCCAAAGTTGGATTTTTTTATCTTCTAAAATAATATGTTTTATAAAGTAACTATCTATAAATAAAAAAAGTTTCTTTTCAATTTCTGTTATGTCAAGAGTGTTAAAGTCCTTTATTATTTTTTTTAATATATCAATCATTTTAGTATGTAGCTTTTTATGTTCTTCAAGATGGGGATATTTAATTCTTTCCATAAATTTTTGTTCATCATTAAAGTGATGACCTACATATTCAAATAGTTCTTTAACTATTGTTTTTAACTCTTGTAGTTTTACTTTTTCATCTTCAAGTTTATTTACATTAAATGCTTTTCTTGCAATATTAAATAGCTGTTGATGCTCTTTGTCAAGTTGTAAGTTACCAATATTATATTCACTTTTCCATATTAATTGTTCTGTATCTATTTCAAAGTTCATAATATAGCCTTTTTATTAGAAGTTATACTTATTATATACCTAAGAGATTAAAATAATAATAAAGTATGATAGATAAGTTATATTAAATTTATAATTAAGTTGCAGATTTATCCTTATTCTTATATTTATTCTATATAATTACAAAAATATTATAGTAAAAAGGTATTTTATGAGTGGTGAAATAACACAAGAACCAGTTACTGATAGTCAGAAAAAATTAATTCAAGATGAATTTAATACAAATGTTGCTTTTTATGTACATTTAAAAGCTTTTAACGATAATGTTAGAGCAGACTTAAAAAAAAGAATAAAAGAAGTTTTCTTTTTTACAAAGGGTGTGCATTGGAAGTTTGATAGCTTTGGTATAGAAAAGCCAGGTTCGAGAAGTTCTGATATTCTAGGATATTTTATTTTTAGAACTACAGATGTAGAAAAACTAAAGAAACTATTTTTAGATGAGTTTAAAGATTATGATAATGCAATCAAAATCTCTTGTTCAGTAGCAAAATACCAAAAAACTCAAGAGCAGTTTTTTGACTTAGAAGTATAAAGTCTTTTAGACTTTATACTTATTTTCTTAAAAGCAAAATAGCTAAAATTGAAGAGATAGTTATACTTATAGCAATTGGCAAGAAAGTATGATCTGTAAAACTTAAAGAGATTGATGAAACAATCGCTCCTAATCCAAACTGTAAAACCCCAATAACACTTGAAGCAACTCCAGCATTTTTAGGAAAAAACTCAATAGCTAAAGCTAAACAATTACCAAAAACAAAAGCCATAACACCCATATAACAAGCTATTAAGATTACTGTGAAAACAAGAGAAATAGACTCATGATTTAGTAAAAACAAACCTCCTGAAATTATTTGTACAAGTAGGGCAAACTTAACTATTTGTTTTGTAGTAAAGTTTTTAAGTAAAGAGACATTTACTCTAATAAGTGCCATTAAAACCACAAAGTTTACTCCCAAAAAGAAAGGAAAATAGTCAGTTGAAATTCCATAATGTTCTATATAAATAAAAGAACTTTTTGAAATAAGTATAAAAAATCCTCCAAAAGATAAACCAAGAACTAGCATATATTTTACTGCTTCATAGTTACTTAGTACAATTTTAAAGGAGTTAAAAACATTTTGTTTTACATAAGTAAAACTCTCTTCTAAATCTTTGTAAACTAAAAAAGCAATAATTAATGAGTAAACAGTTAAGAATACAAAAACAGCTTTCCAACTATAAAAGTGAATTATAAATGCACCAATAAAAGGAGCAACCATAGGTGCAAGGCTTCTTACCATACCCATTAGTGAAAATACTTTTGCGGCTTCTTTCCCGTGGAATCTGTCCCTTACACTTGCTGCTGCGTTAACAACCACAATACCACCAAAAAAGGCTTCAAAGAATCTATATACCCACAACTCATAAATATTTGTAGAGAAGATTATTAAAAAACTAAAGAAGCTAAAACCTAATAATCCAACAATTGAACCTTTTTTCCTTCCATATCTATCTGAAATAGGTCCTCCAAAGATTTGCCCAATAGAAAAACCAATAAGAAAAATGGATAGTGAAAGTTCAATTTTTTCAATGCTTACACTAAAATATTTTGCTATTTGTGGAATAGAAGGAAGGTAAGTATCTACTCCCATTGGTGCTACTGATGATAGAGCAGATAATAAAACAATAAGATAAATATGATTTATTGATTTTCTCATTATTTACACTCTACATTTGAAGCTACTTTTTCAAGTAGTGTTTTTAAAGTATTAAACTCTTCATTTGATAAATTTTCTATTATGTTTTGTCTAAACTCTTTTACTTCTTTTTGGCTTTTTTCTAAAACCTCTTCCCCTTTAGAGTTTAGTTTTATTATATTTGTTCTTCTATCGGCTTTATTTCTAATAATAAGCCCTTTATTTTCCAAAGTTCTAAGAGCTCTACTTATTGTAGTTTTATCTTTTCCTAGAGTTTGGGATATTTTTGTTTGGTTTACATCTTCTTCGTATTTTATAATCTCTAAAGTAGCCCTTTGTTCAGGAGCTATATCATATTTTTGTAAAACTTGTGAGAACTTACTATTTAGTTTGTTTGCTGTTTGATTTATTTTAAATCCAATTGATTCATGTAGTTCATATTTCATAATATTCCTTAAATTGTATATGCAATAGTTGCATATACAACCTTTGAAATAAATAAAAAGAACTAGAACCTCTTTGGGTCTAGCTCATTAAAGTTTATGATTTTATCAAGTCTTATTTTCAAACCACTTTTTAAAATAGCAAACTCTTGTTTTTCGAAAGTTTTAAAATCAACTATTAAATCTTTTATAGTTTCTTTATTTCCTTGCTTATTTATAAAAATGATAGTATTTAGTTTTCTTTTTACAGCTGCACTTTCAAGCTCATCATAAAAGTGACAAGCTACAGGTTTATATTCTGTTTTCATATTTAATCTTTTTATTAATTATAACATTAAAATTTAATATAAAAAAATTAAAAAATATTATATAATAATATTTAAAGATAAAACTATAAGGAATTCTTATGAGCTTGAAGAAAATAACATCACTTACAATGCTTTTTGCAATGTTAATAATGACATATACAGGGATTATTCTTTTTATAACTCCTCCTGGAAGAATAGCAAATTGGTCAAACTGGGAAATCCTAGGTCTTACAAAAGAAGAGTATGCACAAGTTCATTCTACTTTTATGGTTCTTTTTGTTGTAGCGACAATTTTACATATTTTTTATAATTTCAAGCCTATGGTAAGCTATATGAAAAATAAAAGTAAAGAGTTTGTATTTTTTACAAAAGATACATTAGTTGCTCTAGGTATTTCAATAGTATTTATTATAGGTACTTTAAGTGAAGTAGCTCCTTTTTCAAGTTTTTTAAATTTTGGTACTCAAATAAAAGATTCTTGGGAGAAAGAGTATGGAAGTGCACCTTATTCTCATGCTGAACTATCTTCATTAAAAACATTTACATCAAAGTTAGGTTTTGATTTAGAAGAGAGCAAAGAGCTTTTAAAATCAAACTCAATATCTTTTGATGAAGAACAAAGCCTCTCTCAAATTGCAGAAAAAAATGCAGTTAGCCCTAAATTCATTTATGATTTATTAAGAGTTAATTTTGAGAAAGAAGGTAATAAAATCATTCCTTTAACAGGACTTGGTAAAAAAACAATAAAAGAGGTTGCCTCAACTTTACAAATAAGTACAGAAGAGTTTATTGATAAATTGGATTCTTTAGGAGTTAAAGCAAAAGTAGATGATAAATTTAAAACTGTAGCTGAAGAGTATAATTTAAGTGTGATGAATATTTTAGAAAATCTTGGATATAAAAAACCAGAGTAAATACTATTTACTTTGGTTTAAAATATCTAAAATATCAAGTGGGGTTTCAACTAAAAAACAAGCTCCACTCTCTTCTAATTCTTCTTTAGTTCTAAATCCCCAAAGAACACCGATACCTTTCATATTAGCATTTTTTGCTGTTTGCATATCTACTTGAGTATCTCCAACAAAATAAATATCTTCGCAAGGAATTTCAAAACTATTTGCTATTTGTATAGCAGCAGTTGGATTTGGTTTTTTTTCTATATGCGCTTTTTGTCCATGAATCTCTTCTATATTAAATTGAGAGAATAATGAATTTGCATAAGCAAGAGTAAATTCATGGGGTTTATTTGATAATATACCTATTTTATAATCTCTTTTTTCAAGCTCTTCTAATAGTTCGTAAATCCCATCATAAGGCTTAGTTTTGGCATGAAGTTTTTGGTCATATACAACTTTAAATCTATTTGTAACTTCTTCTTTTACCTCTTCGCTTGTATCTTCATGTAAAGCATTGTTTACAAGAAAATCAATACCACCACCTACAAAGTTTTTATAATCGTTTAATTTATGATGTGGTAGGTTTAATTCGATGAGAACTTGATTCATACAGATGGCAATATCTTCTAGTGAATCTATTAATGTTCCATCTAAATCAAAAATTATTGCTTTATTTTTCAAATTGATCCTTTTTTAAATAGTATATAAATACTATATTAAATATATTTAACTTTGTATAAATATTTAAAAAAGGTGCTATAATATTATTTATGGGAGAGCAAATAGATTAACAGTTGAAACACTTTTGGTACTTTTTTTAATAGTTAGGGGATTATTAAGAAAAGGTTTAATAGATATTGAATATGATTATCAATAATAAAATATAAACAAGGTGATAATACTATGAAAGCATCAGATTTATTTGTAAAAGCTTTAGAAAATGAAGGTGTTGAGTATATTTTTGGAATACCAGGTGAAGAGAATTTAGATTTATTAGAGTCATTAAGACAATCCAAAATTAAACTTATACTAACAAGACATGAACAAGCAGCAGGATTTATGGCTGCAACTTATGGAAGACTTACTGGAAAAGTTGGAGTTTGTTTATCCACTTTAGGCCCAGGAGCAACTAATTTTGCAACAAGTGCAGCTTATGCACAACTTGGCGGTATGCCAATACTTATGATTACAGGGCAAAAGCCTATTAAAAAATCAAAACAAGGTAGATTTCAAATCATAGATATTGTAAATATGATGAAACCTATGACTAAGTATTCAAAACAAGTAGTAAATGGAAACAATATTCCATCTATGGTAAGAGAAGCCTTTAAAGTAGCAACAACTGAAAGACCAGGAGCTGCACTTATTGAGTTACCAGAAGATATCGCAGAAGAAGAGGTTGAATATAATATTTATCCAGTAAGGGATTTAAAATATCCACATGCAAACAAAGATGTAATTTTAGATGCAGTAAGGATGATTGAAAAAGCAAAAAGACCACTTCTTTTAATAGGTGCAGGAGCAAATAGAAATAGAATTGGAAATGCCCTTACAAATTTTGTAAATGAAACAGGGATTCCTTTCTTCTCAACTCAAATGGGAAAAGGTGTAATTGATGAAAATCATAAACTATGTTTAAGTACAGCAGCACTATCACAAGATGATTTTATTCATTGTGCTATTGAAAGAGCTGATTTAATCATAAATGTAGGACATGATGTAATTGAGAAACCACCATTTTTTATGGATAATAGTGAAGATGCTACAAAAGTAATTCATGTGAACTTTTTCCCATCAGATGTAGATGATACATATTTCCCTCAACTTGATGTATTAGGTGATATAGCTAGTAGTATAGAGTCTTTAAATACAGCTATTTCTGTTCAAGACCATTGGGATTTTGATTACTATAAAAGAATGGTAAAAGAGATAAAAACTCATTTAAATAAATATTTTGGTGATAATAGATTCCCTGCACTTCCACAAAGAGTTGTAAGAGTTATTAGGCAAACTTTAGATTATGAAGATATTGTTACTTTAGACAATGGAGTTTATAAAATCTGGTTTGCAAGAAACTATAGGTGTTCATACCCAAATACACTTCTGCTTGATAATGCACTTGCAACTATGGGAGCGGGACTTCCATCAGCGATGGCTGCAAAAATGGTTAATCCAGATAAAAAAGTAGTAGCAGTTTGTGGAGATGGTGGATTTATGATGAATTCACAAGAATTAGAAACGGCTGTTAGATTAAAACTTGATTTAACAGTAATTATTTTAAATGACAATGCATATGGAATGATTAAGTGGAAACAAACAGGAATGGGCTTTGATACATATGGACTTGATTTAGATAATCCTGATTTTGTTCAGTATGCTAAATCATATGGAGCAATAGGTCATAGACCAAGTTCTTGTGAAGAGTTTGAAAAAACACTTGAAGAGTGTGTAAATAGTAAAGGTGTTCATTTAATAGATTTAGCAATTGATTATTCATTAAATCATACAATTCTAAATGAACTATTAGCAAAAAAAGAGTGTTTAATATAAATAAAGGAGAAAGCATGAGTAAAATTGAAGTAACATCACCATTTGATGGAAGTAAGGTAGGAGAAGTCCCTTTTTCTACAACGCAAGAAGTTCAAGAGGCTATTGATTTAGCACAAGCAACATTTTTGGATCATGAAAATGCCTTGCCTAAGTTTAAAAGAATAGAGATTTTAGAAAAAGCAATGAAGATTATGAGTTCACAAGTTGATGAACTAACTAAACTTTGTGCTAGTGAAGGTGGTAAGCCTTGGATTGATTCACAAGTAGAAGTTCACAGAGCTATAAATGGTGTTAAGCTTGCTATTGAGCATCTAGGTGCACATGAAGGTAAAGAAATAGCTATGGGTCATACAGCAAGTAGTGTAAATAGAATGGCTTATACTTTTAAAGAACCAATTGGAGTGGTTGCTGCAATTTCCGCTTTTAATCATCCTTTTAATTTAGCAGTGCATCAAGTAGTTCCAGCACTTGCTGTTGGTTGTCCAGTTATCATAAAACCAGCTACACAAACTCCAATGTCAGCTATTAGATTAGTTGAGATATTAGAAGAAGCGGGGCTTCCTAAGGGATGGGCACAAGCAGTTGTTTGTGATAGAAATGCAGGTGAATTATTAGCTACTTCTCCAAAAGTAAATTTCT
Organism: Arcobacteraceae bacterium; assembly: GCA_048268245.1. Taxonomy (GTDB): domain Bacteria; phylum Campylobacterota; class Campylobacteria; order Campylobacterales; family Arcobacteraceae; genus Arcobacter_B. The sequence goes on along the minus strand of JBLWVX010000033.1, from coordinate 16,402 downwards.
TAACATTTATAGGTTCAGGAGATGTTGGTTGGTACCTAAATTCAAAAGTAGCAAAAGGTACAAGAGTAGCACTTGAACATGGTGGAGTTGCACCTGTAATAGTTGAAAAAGATGCTGATATTGAAGATTTAATTCCTTCTATTGGTAAGGGTGGCTTTTATCACGCAGGGCAGGTTTGTGTATCTGTTCAAAGAGTATATGTACATGAAGATATAGTTGATGAGGTAGCAAGTAAGCTAAGTGATTACGCTTCAAAACTTGTAGTTGGTAACCAATTAGATGAAAAAACAGAAGTGGGTCCTTTAATTAATAATGCTGAAGTTGATAGAGTAGAGTCTTGGGTTGAAGAGGCTGTACTAAAAGGTGGAAAGATTTTAACGGGTGGTTCAAGAATCTCAGATTCTTGTTATGAGCCAACAGTTATTTTAAATCCTGCTGATGATGCTTTAGTATCTACAAAAGAGGTATTTGGACCTGTTGTTTGTATTTACTCTTATAGTGATATTGAAGAGGCTTTTGATAGAGCAAATGCTTTAGAAGTTTCTTTCCAAGCAGCAGTATTTACAAAAAATATTGATACAGCACTTAAAGCTGTAAAAAGATTAAATGGGACTGCTGTGATGGTAAATGACCATACTGCATTTAGAGTTGACTGGATGCCATTTGGAGGTGCAAAAGCTTCAGGACTTGGTCTTGGAGGTATTTTAAACTCAATGGAAGAGATGAGTAACGAAAAATTAATGGTAATTAAATCTCCTGTATTATAAGATACGAAATACTTTAAACTAAGAGTTTAACTCTTAGTTTAATTAGATTATTTATAGGAATATATATGACGTGGGATGATTTTTTTAAAGAAGAAGAAAAAAAAGATTACTATAAAAACTTGATGAACCAAGTAAATAAAGCTTATGAAACAACTACAGTTTTCCCTCCAAAAGATAAAATCTTTAATGCTTTTACTTTAACACCTTTAGAAAATACAAAAGTTGTACTTTTAGGACAAGACCCTTATCATGGAGCAGAGCAAGCACAAGGTTTAGCTTTTTCAACACCAGTTGAGATTAAAAACCCTCCATCTATGAGAAATATGTTAAAAGAGATACAAGAAGATTTAGGTCAAATTTCAACTTGTGAACATGGAGATTTAACTTCATGGGCAAAAGATGGTGTTTTATTAATTAATACAATTTTAACAGTAGAGGAATCAAAAGCAAAATCACATCATAAAATGGGATGGGAAATCTTTACAGATAATCTAATCAAATTTATAAGTGCTAATTGTAAAGATATAGTTTTTATTCTATGGGGAAGTAGTGCTATAAAAAAAGAAAAAATTATAGATATTTCAAAACATCATATATTAAAAGGGGTTCATCCAAGTCCTTTATCTGCTTATAGAGGTTTTTTTGGTTGTAAACATTTCTCAAAAACAAATGAAATACTAAAAAACTTAGGAAAAAAAGAGATTACTTGGTAAAAAAGCCTTTTACTCTTTTTTTTACTTCAACGAGTTTTAGTTTTACAGCGCTATATCTCATAACTTTCGCAGTTTTCTTCCACTGAGTTTTTTCATAACAGGGGTTAGAACACTTTCTACATTTTGGTTTTTCTTCATGAGGACACTGCCTTAGTCTATCAAAACAGTATTTTATATCCATATAACATTGAGAACATAATGAAAGTTCTAGATCAAAAGCTTTTTCATTATACATTAAAATAAGGTTTCTTTTTTCTTGCTTTTCATGGTTGTCTAGACAGTAAGTCTTAAAAAAATTAGTTAATGTCGTAATTTCAGTATTAAATTTTTCTATTTTCATAAAATGTCTCTTTAATTTAATTAGGGTAAAATTTGTCTTATTTAAAGAACCTGATATAATTATTATATAAAATTTAAAAATATTCATTGATAAATGTCAATAAAAAGAGATAATATGCATAAAAATGAGTTTGAAGATTTTTATCTTTTTAACTTCTTAAAAGAAAAAGAGCTTGAAGGTTTAAAAGAGATTTCTATTAAAAAATCTTTTAATAAAGATGAAATACTTTTTTATAAAGGTGATAAACCAAGATATCTACATGTGCTTTTAAGTGGAATAGTAAAACTATATACACATGACCATAAAGACAATGAGGTTATAATTCATAATCTAATGCCTCCTTCACTAATTGCAGAAATTGCTAACTATGAAGAGATAGGCTTTCCTGCAAACTGTGCTTTTGAAACTAAGGCAGAGGTTTTATTAATAGATTATGAAAAATTTAAAGAAGAGTTTTTATTAAAACCTGAGATTTCAATGTTTTTTATTAAATCTTTGACTAAAAAGATAAAAGCCTTAGAGAGTTTTATTTCTTATAATATAAGTTCAAATAGTATTGAGAAAATCGCGAAGTTTTTACTTGATAATGAAGCTTTATTAAAAAATTTAAAGCAAGTTAAAATTGCTCAGCTATTAAATATAACTCCTGAAACATTTTCAAGAAAAATATCAAAGCTAAAAAAAGATGGAATAATTCAAAATGAAAAGGGATATATAAAAATCTTAGATTACGATGGTTTATCTGAGTTTATTTCAAAATAGAGCCTAATCTTCTTGTGGCTCTATTTGATCTTTTGTTCCTTTTCTAAGTTCATTTAGAAAAGAGTACATATTTCTTTTATGAATTTTATCAACTTGCATAAAAATAAATGCAACAACAACTACATTTAAATGAATCATTGCTTCTTGAAATTCAAATGAAAGAATTAAGATACCTGCAATGATGATAAAAACAGGTTGTGCTATTTTGATATTTGCTTCTGTTTTCGCTAATTTATCTCTGTATTCTCTTTCATTATTCCTTATGAATTCATAATCTTCTCTTGTTACTTTTTTCTCATCTTTTAGTTTGTCTAAACCTTTTATTACATCTAGTTTTTTCTTATATTGTAGATATTTATAAAATAAAACTACAAGTAAGATAATAGATAAAAAGTTTGATACTAGTTCTAATGGAAATTGTGAGGGCATGTGCTTCCTTATCCTATAAAATTATTGGATTATTATACAAAAAAAAGCTTATTAACATATATGAAGATGAAAAAATAAATAATTTAAAATAATATTTATTGAAACTATGTTATAATTTTATAAATTATTTAAAAAAGGATTAACATGAAAAAGTTATTTGTATTACTGATGTTAAGTACATCATTTTTATTCGCTGCTTTAAATTTGCAAACAGCAAGTAAGCAAGAGTTGATGTCTATAAAAGGGATTGGTCCTAAAAAAGCTGACCAAATCATTAATTATAGAAAAATAAATAAGATTAAAAGTGCAGATGATCTTAAAAACATCAAAGGCTTTGGCCCAGGAATTATTTCTAATGTAAAAGGAAATAAAAAAGTTTCAAAAGTTAAGCAAAATCAAAAAGCAAACAAAACTAAGATGGAAGAAAAAAGTAAAGCAAAGATGAACAATGCTAAAAAAACTGCTTCTTCAAAAAAAGATTTTAAAAATCAAAAAGAGAAAAAACAAAAAACACAGAAAACTCAAAAAAAAGATAATCAAACTAAAAAACAAGTAAACAAAAACTAATTTAGTGGGAAATCCCACTAAGTTAGCTTATGTTAAAATCTTTTAATTATAAAATATTAAAAGGTTTGCTTTGAAAATATCTGCAAATAGTTTATGCCCTTGTGGCTCTTCAAGAAAATATAAAAAATGTTGTAAAATCTTTCATAATGGCTCAAAACCAAAAACTGCTCTCGAACTTATGAAATCAAGATATAGTGCTTATGTTGTAGGTGATGCTAAATATATTATTAAAACGACACATCATAAAAATATAGAATATACAGAAGACACAAATACTTGGGCAACTTCAATAAAAGAGTTTTCCCAAAATAGTGAGTTTATGGGTTTATTTATTTTAGACTTTATTGAAGGTGATGATGTATCTTTTGTAACTTTTAATGCTTTGTTAAAACAAAATGCACAAGATGCCTCTTTTATAGAAAAAAGTAGATTTGAAAAAGTAGATGGTATGTGGTTATATCATAGTGGTGAAATAAGCTAATGAAACAACTTTTGGAAAAACTATTTAAAGGCAAAGAGGGTAATATTTTTATCTTAGGTCTTTTTTTGATTTTCTCTTTAGGTATTTTTATTATTGTTCTTTATTTTGTTGATTTAGTTTTTGCTAACAAAATTACAGGAATGGTATTCACAAACTTTTTAGTAGGAAGGGTTCCTTCTTTATCCTTTGGTTATGCTACAGGACTTAATCACTTTTGGGTAATATTTACAAATATATATACAGAACTTATAATGGTTACTATTTTATATCCTTTGTTTGTATTAAGTATAAAAGGAATTGTAAAAGTCAAGACATTAGAGGAGTTCTTTTTAGAAGTTGAAAAAAAGAAGATTCAACATAAAGATAAATTTGATAAATATGGAATATTTGGTCTTTTTATTTTTGTATTTATTCCTTTTTGGATGACAGGACCTATAGTTGGTTCAATGATTGGTTATTTAATAGGAATGAAGCATTATTCTATAATATTTACGGTATTTATTGCTACTATTATCTCTATTGCTTTATGGGGAGTTTTTCTTCAAGAAATCATAGAGTTACTTGTAGTTTTTAATGCTCAAATAGTTTGGTTGTTACTTTTTTTATTCGTAAGTGCACTTTTAATATTTAGGTTTAGAAAAGTGATTTTAGGTAAAATTCAAAAAATATTTTATAAAGGGAATAAATGAAAATTCTATTAGCCCCAGCAGAAACAAAAAATCAAGGTGGAACACAAAAGCCTTATTGCAAAGAAAACTTCTTCTTAGAAGAGTTATTTGAAAAAAGAGATGAAGTTTTTCAAAAGTATGAACAGTTACTTGATTCTTCATCAATTGAAGAGTTATCTAAATGGTTTGGTTTAAAAAAGCTTGATGAAGTACAAAGATACAAAGAAAGTTTAAAAGATAAACCAACAATGAACGCGATTCAAAGATATAATGGTGTTGCTTTTGATGCATTAGAGTATGATAGTTTAGAGCAAAATGCTCAAAATTATATAGATAATAATGTAGTTTTATTTTCTAACCTTTTTGGTCCTATTAAAGCCAATGATTTAATACCTGATTACAAATATAAACAAGGTGCAAAATTACCTGATTTAGCTGTTGAAAAGTTCTATTTAGAGAACTTTACAGATGCTTTAGATGATTATGTTGAAGATGAAGTTATTGATTTAAGAGCAGGGCATTATGAGAAGTTTTATAAAGTGAAAAAAGCAAATGTTTTAACTTTTAAATTTATAAAAGATGGAAAAGTTGTTAGTCATTGGGCTAAACACTATAGAGGTGTTTTATTAAAGCACTTAGCAGTTAATAATATAAATAATTTATCAGAATTTATGGAAAGTTCTATTGAAGGTTTAAAGTTAGTTGAGATTCAGGAGAAGAAAAATATAAAACTTCTGATTATGGAAATTGAAAAATAATGGTTATTTATTGTAAAAAATAATTATTTATTATGATGAACACATAATATTTACATAGTATTAATTTTATAGTCTGTATAATAATGTACTTTAAAAATAGGACTGTAGAGTGGGCTTAAAAAGAGGATTATGTATTTTGTTATTTTGTTCAATTGGGCTATTTGCACAAGAGAGTAAGCTTGATACTATTAAAAAAAGTAATGAACTTAGGGTTTGTATCTGGCCAGAGTATTATGGTATTTCATATTTAGACACAAGAACTCAGAAATTAGTTGGGATTGATAGTGACTTAGCTAAAGAACTAGCTAAAGATTTAAAAGTAAAACTAAAATATGTGCCAAGCTCATTTGCTACATTAATAAAAGATGTAACAAATGATAAGTGTGATATTGCTATGTTTGCAATTGGTAATACTGAATCAAGAAGAGCTAAAATGAGATTTACGACTCCTCATTTGTCTAGTGATATTTATGCTGTTACTACAAAAACAAATAAAAGAGTAAGTTCTTGGAATGATATAGATAAAAAAGGTATCGTTGTAGCAGTAGCAAAAGGTACTTACCATGAACCTGTAATGAAAAAGAAATTAAAAAATGCAGATTTACTGGTAGTTAATAGTTTCAAGGCAAGACAACAAGAAGTAAAAGCAGGACGTGCTGATGTTTTCATGACAGATTATCCTTATGGAAAAAGAATGATTGCTCAAACAAACTGGGCTAAGTTAATTACTCCTGATTCAACTTATCATAAAACACCATATGCTTGGGCTATGGCTTATGGTAATGATAAATTTTATGAAAGAGTTGAGCAGTTTATTTCTGATATTAAAAAAGACGGAAGACTTTTAAATTTAGCAAGAAAAAATGGACTAGGACCTATTGCTAAACTTCAATAACATATGAATAAAACTACTTCTTTAAGAAAAACACTATTTCTAACTTTAATAATAGTAGTAACAGTAGTTACTACTATTATTTCTTCTTTATCTTTACTAAAAGATGAAGCAATAAAAACGCACTTAGAAATTGCAAAGTTACATGCAAATACACTTTCAGATCAAGTGACACAAACTTTTAATAATATTAATTTGTTAAGTTCAAATCTTGTATCAGTGATTAATACACAAGAAGATTTTTCTACTTTAAAGAGTAGTTTTAATAAAATTTTATATAACAACCCTTTTGTTAGGTCAATTAATATTTTAGACTCAAATAGAAATGTTATATATAGTTCAAATGAACTAAACAAGGGACTATATATAAAAATAAATGATTTCTATCCAAAACCTTTATTTAATCAATCTGTTCTAAGATTTGGACTACCATGGATAGGAAGAGATTTAATTGATGGAGCGAATATAACTCATATGGATAAAATTGATAAAGATGATTTATCTTTTATTCCTGTGCTTAAATATTTTGAGTTGGAAGAAAAAGAGTTTTATATTTTAATAAATATAAATAGTGAATATTTTATAAATAGATATATAGAAAATCTTGATAACTCTTTTGCATATATTGATTTATATAGAATAGATGGGTTTTTATTATTCTCCTCAGATGAAAATATAAATCCTGGTAGCTTAATAGAAAAAAGGAATCTTTATAATAAGTCTCTAAATAGTTCTCAATCATGGGGAATTGAAAGCTTTAATACAAAAGATTATATAACATCATATAAACTTACTGATGTTTTCCCTTTAAATATTGCAATAAGAATCGATTTAGAAGACTCTTTAAAAGATTGGGAAGAAAAAACATCAAATATCTCTATTCTAATAATAACACTTGTTCTAATTTCAGCTATTTTAGTGGTTACTTTAATTTATAAATATCATTTGGAAAAAGAAGTAGAGTTAAAATTCCAAAGAAAACAAATAAAAGAACAAAAAAAGTTCCAAACACTGTTTGAACAAACAATTTTCCTTGCAGCAATAATGAAAAGTAATGCAGACTTATCACAAGTAAATAATAAAGGTTTAGAGTATTTACAAGAAGATTTACAAGAAGCATTAGGTAAGAAGTTTTGGGAATTTTCTTGTTGGGAAGAAGAACAAAAAGAGTATTTAAAACAAATCATATTAAATACGGATTTACAATCAGGAGTATTTCAAGAAGAAATATTGATAAATAATAAAAATAAAGAAAAAAGAGTTATTGAGTTATCTTTGATACCTTTAAATGTTGATGGGGAAATAGAATTAGTAGCCCTAGGTTTAGATATTACTCAAAGAAAGCAAAGGGAAGAAGAACTAAAACAAGCATATATTGTATTCCAAAATGCTCATGATGGAATTATGATTACAGATGAATATACAAATATAATAAATGTAAATAGCGCTTTTGAAAAATCAACAGGTTTTTCAATAGAAGATGCATATATGAAAACTCCTACTATTTTACAATCTGGGATTCACACAAAAGAGTTTTATACAAAAATGTGGCAAGAGCTAAATGAATTTGGATTTTGGGAAGGCGATTTAATTAATAGAAAGAAAAATAATGAGATTTTCAATGAATATATTACAATTAGTGCAGTTTATGATGAAAATGAAAAAGTTAAAAACTATATAGGAATTTTTTCTGATACTACCAGTCAGAAAAAACAAGAAGATAAATTAAAAGAGCAAGAACAATTACTTCATCAACAATCTAAAATGGCTGCAATGGGAGAGATGATAGAAAATATTGCTCATCAATGGAGACAGCCTTTATCTGTTATTTCAACTATTGCTACAGGAATTAAGTTTAAAAAAGAGTTAGGTATTTATGATGAAAGTGAAGAGTTACTTGAACTTGAAAAGATAAATGAATCTTCTCAGTATTTATCAGAAACGATTGAAGACTTTAGGGACTTTTTAAGAACTGATAAACCTAAATCTTTATTCAATATAATAAATACTTTTGATAAAAGTTTGAATTTAATTAGTTCTAAATTTAAAAATAGAGAAATAAATATCCATAAAGATATTGAAAATATTAGTTTATATGGAATAGAAAATGAATTAGTTCAAGTCTTCTTAAATATCTTTAACAATACAAAAGATGCTTTAGAGAATAAAAAAGTAGAATATAAGATATTATTAATTGAAGTAAAACAAAATAATTCAATGGCAAATATAAAAATTATTGATAATGGTGGAGGAATAAATGAAGAGATTATTGATAGAATCTTTGAACCTTACTTTACTACTAAACATAAGTCTCAAGGTACTGGAATAGGGCTTTATATGTCACGAGAAATAATAGTAAAACATATGAATGGTGAAATCAAATGTTATAATACACAAACTGAATATGAGGGCAAAAGCTATAATGGTGCTTGCTTTGAAATAAATATTCCTATTAAAAATTAAAATTTTTATTATAAATTGATACTTTTATAATACTCTTTCTAGATAATATTAATTAATGTATTAGGAGAAGCTAATGAAAAGAGTAGATTTTTTTAAGTTATTGACAGTGATTTACGTAGAAGATGATACTTCAGTTAGAGAATATACAAGTGCAGCTATAAAAAGTCTTTTTAAAGAACTTCATACTGCAAAAAATGGAAAAGAAGCTATTGAAATATATGATAGCTTAGTTGAAAGAAAACAAAGAGTAGATGTTATTATAAGTGATATCAATATGCCTGTAATTGATGGAATAGAACTACTAAAACTAATTAGAGCAAAAAATGAAGACTTGCCATTTATTTTTACTACAGCTTTTACAGAAGAGAAATATTTGCTTGAAGCAATTACACATAATGCTACAGAATATATTTTAAAGCCAATAGATATTAGAAGTTTAACAGATAAAATTTATAAAGCTTCTCACTCCTTTCATCAACAAGATACAATTATTAGACAAAAAAAAGAATTAGAAAAATACTTAAATGCAATTGATAATGTTGCAATAGTATCAAAAACAGATACTAAGGGAAAAATAAAATTCGCAAATGAGATTTTTTGTAAAATAGCTCAATATTCAATAGATGAGCTATATGGAAAACCTCATAATATAGTAAGGCATCCTGATATGCCAAAGGCTGCTTTTGAAGATTTATGGAAAACAATAAAAAATGGTAAGACTTGGCAAGGAAAAATTAAAAATAGAGCAAAAGATGGAAGTGCTTACTATGTAAATGCTACAATTATTCCTATTTTTGATGACTTTGGTGTTGAAATTATAGAGTATGTGGGAATTAGATTCTTAACTACAAATGATGAGTTAGAAAAAAGAGAGTTTAAAAAGAAAGTTCTTAAAAATATACAAGAAACAAAAAAGCAACACTTAAGTAGTCAAAAAAGAATAAAGCTTTTAGAAGAACAGCTAACAACTTATGTAAATATAGATTTAAGTTCTTTAAATAAGGATATATTTGATTTAAAACAAAAGTGTGACTCTCAAAATAAACAATTAAACTACTATGAAGATGAACTTAAAAATTTAAAAGATAAAAACTCAAATATCACAACTACAGCAAATAGTAAAGTTAAAAAAGCTTCAATTATTGCAATAAATCTAAAAAATGAAAATGCTAAACTAGAAGAAGAGAATAAAGCTTTAAAAAAAGAACTAGAAATAAAGAAAAAAGTAATAATTGATTTAGAACAAAGAGTTGCTCAAAAGAATAAGTATATTGAAGACTTAAAAGATGTAATAAGTTTTAAAGAAAAAGAGTTAAGTGACGCATTTTAATAAAAAAGAGCTAATTAGTTCTCTTTTTTATTGCAAATAAACTTCCAAAAGATATAAGTGCAAAGAAGGCACTAAAGACAAATAAATATTCACCATATACCCATCCTGCAATAATTGCTCCTATAAATCCTCCAAGTCCATATGCTACTCCATACATAAACTGTTGCGCTAGTTTTTTGTCTTCATAAAGAGAATAAAGATAAATAATTACAGCACTATGGTAAAGACCAAATGAGAAAGCATGAATACTTTGAGAAATAAAAGTTATAGTTAATGAATCAGGATATGAATAAATCATTAACCATCTAACAACAGTAATTGCAACACAAAACTTTATGATACTAAGAAGGTTGTTTTTTAACAGTGGAGCTTGAAAATAAAGCATTAGTATTTCACAAATAACACCAAAAGACCAAAGGTATGATGCCATTTCTAAACTTATTCCATGTTCTGTTTCATAAATTGTAAAGAAGTTATAAAAACCTCCAAAACTCATTTGCATGAAAAACAGACTTAACCAAAAAGGCCAATATTTTAAAAATGAGAACTCTTCACTAATTTTTTGTGCTTTATGTTCAACATCACTTCTCATAAGTAATAAAGCAAAGATTACAGTTAAGATATTTGTTGCTAAATAATAGTGAAGGGCAATATGTGGTTGAGTTAAAAACTTAGCTAAAACAAGTGATATAATCATAAAACCAATAGACCCAAATAGTCTTGATTTACCATACTTTTCTTTGCCTAGATGTTTTACTGCTGATACTTCTAAAAATGGAAGTATTAAGGATAAACACACTCCTAGAATTGCATTATTAATCATAAACGCATAAAAGTTTTCCAATGTAAAATAAAACATTGATGAACTAGCAATAGACATAAACAATGCAGTTTTAAAAACTTTCTGATCAAGTTTAATATGTTTTAAAAATAAAAAAGGAGTAGCAAATCTCATCAAAGGAGCTAAGGCAAAAATTATACCTATTTCAAAAGCACTATAACCTATATCATGTAGAACTTTTGGAAGGAATATTATATAAACTCCAACAGCTGCAAAGTAAAAGAAATAGAATGCAGAAAGGTTAAAAAACTGAACTTTATTCGTCAATGATAATAGTCTTAGAGATTAAGTCTTGGAAGGTTTTCTTTTCTTTGTGAAAGAATGGCATAAACATTAAAAATATAGATACCATTGAAATTAGTGTTGCCAAATATCGAATAACAGCTTGAATAAAAGTTATTCTTTGCTTATTTTCATTTACTATTTTGACACCATAGGCTTTCATTCCAGGTGTTTGAAATTTCACATACCAAAAAAATGTGATTATAATTGCACTAACACCTAAAATCAAAGTCCATCCAAAAGCTCTATTATTAGCAAACTCATCTCCACCACCTAAAATTAAATACATTACAATATAAGTAATAGGAGTGGTAATTAAAAATGAGTCTGTTAAAAAGGCTTTTAGTCGCAAGCTAAGAGATGCACAAGAAGAAGTATTTATCTTTTCTTGATTATTAATAAAGTTATTCTTTTGTTTAACTTTATTTTGTTTTACATCTCTCCATTTAGCCATTAGTTACCTCTACTACCTGGTTTATAAGCAATATCTTTGAAATCACACTCATCAGGAGTATACATTTTAAATGTAAAGTCATCAAGTGCAAAAAGTGGTTTATCTAAAGGTAATTTACAATTATCTTGGGCTTTTAAATCACTACCTTCTCTACTACAGAATCCTCTATTTGCTAAAGCAGCATATGCAGTGATATTTCCACCAGCATTTTCTACTTGTTTTGCAGCTTCAAGAGCAGAACCACCAGTTGTAATAATATCTTCACAAATGATATAGTTTTCACCCTCTTGTACTTCAAAACCTCTTCTAATAGTCATTTCACCATCAACTCTTTCAGCGAAGATAAATCTTACATCTAAAGCAGTTGCAAGTGCAAATCCTGCAATTAATCCACCAAGTGCAGGTGAACAAACAGCATCAACTTTTATACCAGCAGCTTTAATTTGTTCAGCTAAAGCTTCAGCTAAAAGTTTAGCAGTTTTAGGATCTTCTAAAACTTTTGCAGATTGTAAATAGAAATTAGAGTAGTTACCACTACTTAATTTGAAATGACCTTCTAATAATGCGTCAGCATCTTTATAAATTTGTTCTACGTTCATTAAATTATACCGTTAAGATTTCTTGTTCTTTTGCTTTTAAAGTATCATCTGCTTTAACTACGAAAGAATCAGTAATTTTTTGGATTTCATCTTGAGCTTTTTTGCTCTCATCATCAGTAATCTCTTTATCTTTATGTAAAACTTTTACTTTATCATTAGAGTGCTTTCTAATATTTCTAATAGCAACTTTTGCATTATCAGTCATACCTTTAGCTTGTTTAGCAGTCTCTTGTCTTTGCTCAACAGTCATAGGAGGGAAGAATAATTTGATTACATCACCATCATTATTTGGATTTACACCGATGTTAGCATTTTGAATAGCTTTTTCAACATCACTTAAAAGATTCTTTTCCCATGGGTTAATAACAATAGTAGTTGCATCTGTTGCAGTTACTGAACCAACTTGGTTTAATGGAGTTGGTGTTCCATAATAATCAATTGAAATACCATCTAAAATAGCAGTATTTACTTTTCCTGTTCTTAATGTTTTGTAATCTCTTTTTAAAGCCTCAATTGACTTTTCCATATGCTCAGTTGTTTCAGCATAAATCTCTTCTAACATTTAGTCTCCTTTATTTAATTAGTAATTTACTTGAAATTGTATAGTAGTTAGGGCTAATGGCAACTCTATTACGAGAAAACTTTAGCTTCTTATTTAAAATGACGTCTATTATACCATTTTTTACTTTTATATCCTGCCAACCATAGCCAGAAAGATATAATTTTATGTTTTTTATATTAGGGTTAACTTTTACTTTTACTTTTTTTAATATTCCATCTTTTGGAGTCTCTATGGGTTCAATCCATGTAGCTTCTAAAGTTTTATATCTAAGCTTCTCTTTTAGATTTACTTCTCCTACTAAAGCTACTCTATTTATATCAAACCTATCACTTTTTTTATTTACACTACCAGAACTTTGATTTGCTATATATTCAAAATCAAATTGTTTGATTACATCTTTTACTTTTTGGTCATACTCTCCATATGGATATACATAACCTTTTGGTTTAAATCCCATTTTTTCTTCAAAGATTTCATAAGATAGTTTTGTATCTTCATAAATATCTTTACTACTTTGTTTTGTAAGATGTTTATGGGCATATGAATGTAAAGCAATTTCTCCATATTTAGAGGCATTTTTTATTTGCTCCCAATTCATAAAGTCACTGTAGTTTTTTTGTGTTGCCTCAACATAAACAAAAAGAGTAAAAGGATAGTTGTACTTTTTAAAAAGAGGTAATCCATTTTCATAAAAGCTTTTATATGAATCATCAATATTAAAAGCTACCCAGTTATCAGGAACTTCTTGATGGTTTTTAAGTTTATTTACAATATCCATCATAGGTACGACTTTGTACCCATGATCTTTAAAGTATTGAAACTCTTTTTCTAACTCTTTTAGTGTAGTATTTGTACTTTGATGTCTATCATCTCCAAATCTGTGATAAACAAATACATGTGCATTTGCACTAAGATAAAAATAAGAAATACAAAGAAGTAGTAGATACTTCATAATTCTACTGTTCTTTGTATTAGTTGTTTGAAGGAACTACTGGTGCAGAACCTGGTGCCGCTGGTGCAGCTTGTTCAGTCTTTTCAATTGGTGTCGAAGGGATTAATGTATCAGTTTTAACTGAGTCAATCGCACTTTGATTTCTTTGTTCATTATATAGGTAACCTAGAACTACTGTATTAATTACAAATGCTAGACCTAAAGCCATTGTAGCTTTTGATAGGAAATTACCAGGTCCTTTAGCTCCAAATAATGATTCATTACTTCCACTGTAAGCTCCAAGACCAATACTTGAACTTTTTTGAAGTAAAATTACAATTGTGATTAAAATTGCTAAAACAAACTGAACTATTAGAAGTGTAGATGTCATAATCTATTTCCTTTTTGAAAAATGGGGTATATTTTATCTAAAATTTATTAAATACTAGTTAAAATGACTCTTATGTCAATTAAAAATGAATTTTCCAAATACGCAAAAGAGTATCAATCTCACAATATCATTCAACAAATCTGTGCGAAATCACTAATAAGAGAACTTAAAACAAAACCTAAAAAAATACTAGAATTAGGTTGTGGTTCAGGTCAAGTTTATTCACAAATAACATGGGATGTAGATTTTTATAAAGCAATCGATTTTTCAGAATCAATGTGTAAACTTCATCCAAAGGCTCATAATGTCGAAGTAAAGTGTTATGATTTTGATACTCCAGAGTTTTTAGATGAGATAAAAGATGATAATTATGATTTAGTATTATCTTCATCTGCTCTTCAATGGTCAAAAGACTTATCTAAAATTGTAAAACATTTATCTTATATTACAAATGAAATAAATGCAGTATTATTTACTTCAAATACTTTTAAATCAATTCAAGAAATTGCAGGTACAAAATCTCCAATATTAGATGAAAATTCAATTAAAAAAGCTTTTAATAAATATTTTGAATGTGAATTTGAAACAATTATGTATAAATTAGAGTTTGATAATAAAAAAGATTTATTTGATTATATAAAAAAATCAGGGGTTAGTGGAGGAAATTCTACTATGGATTTTAAAACAGCAAAAAAACTTTACAAAGAGTATAAATTAGATTACTTAGAGTTTGAAGTGATTTTTGTTAAGACAGTTTCTAAACTGTAAAGTTCATATCTTATATATTTAAAATTTTCACTATCTTCTATAGATGTAAGTTTAGTAAATTCTTCAAGGACACGAGAACTCTCTTGTGCTCTTTTAAAATTAGCTATAAGTATTGAATATAAATCATCTCTATTTTGTTCACTTTTAATAGAAGATCTAAGTACATCATTTTCAACATCTCTTGTTTCTAATAATTCTGTATAATTGTTAGTTCGGGCAAGATGTCTTAATGTTTTAAGTTTTATAGCAGTATTTTTGTCATTATATAGATATCTAAATATATCTTCAACTACACGAATACCTTCACGTAGTCTATTTAAATTAGCATCAATTAATCGCAAATTATTTGAATTCATATTATTATATATAAATAGTCAATGAAAACTAACTCCAAAAGGAGTTAGTTATTAATTATCATTGCTATTCATAATTCCAAGAATTTGTAATAGTGATATAAATAGATTAAAGAAATCTAAGTATAAAGACAATGCAGCTTCAATAGGTGAATCATAATGACCTTTGATAATATTCTGAGTATCATATAAAATGAATGCAGAGAATAATAAAGCACCAGCACTAGCAATCACTAATTGGAACATAGATGATTGAATAAAAATATTAGAAATACCTCCAACAATCATAATGATTAAAGCAATGAATAAAAATTTACCCATAGATGAGAAATCTCTTTTAGTAGTCATTGCGAACATAGAAATACCACCGAATGCAACAGAAGTCATTAAAAATGCTTGACCTACAATAGAAGCACCACTAGGCATTGCAAAAATTGCTGCAAGTAATGGAGCAATTGTTAAACCTGTAATAAATGTAAATAAGAACAATACAGCTAAGTTAACACCTGGTGTATGCTTAACTCTTGGTATTACAAAGAATATTAATGCTAATTCAACAGCAAATAATACCCACTTAACAGGTCCAGCTAGTATACCAACTATTTCTAAACCAATATATGCACCAGCAGTTGCTGCTAATAATGATCCAGCAAATAACTGATAAGTTGCCTTTAGGAAACTCATTAACTCAGCTTTTGATGATTCCTGTGTATATTGAGATGTTTCATTAGAAAGATAATCTCTATTATACATGTTTTTATCCTTTATATTTTTTTGTGTAATTCTAGTATCTTACTGTTTAATTACATCTTTAATATTTACATTAATATTAAATTAGTTATATATTATGATAAAAAAGTAAATAGAAAATTAATAAAATATATTAAAAAAGAAAAAAAGTTAAATAAATACTAAGTAAAACTAGTAAAATATAAATAAATAGGAGAAAAACCGACAAATTCAGAAATT
Organism: Arcobacteraceae bacterium; assembly: GCA_048268245.1. Taxonomy (GTDB): domain Bacteria; phylum Campylobacterota; class Campylobacteria; order Campylobacterales; family Arcobacteraceae; genus Arcobacter_B. The sequence continues at coordinate 82 of JBLWVX010000033.1, read as the reverse complement.
TAAGCTTTATTTTAGAAAAAGTCCTTGACAAGGGGGAAATATTTGTCTATAATTCCCATCCAATTTCAGAGGAACGACAACA
>JBLWVX010000032.1:0-32838 GCA_048268245.1 Arcobacteraceae bacterium | reverse complement strand
AAATTATATAAAACTATTCTTAATTTATTCTTAGATAATTTAAAATAAAAAACTATTGTTGTGTATTTTATTAAGTGGTATTTGATTTTTTTAAATAATTTTACTTGATTTATTTTTAAATATTTAAGTATTTTTTGTATAAAAAGATGCCGTAAAAGCCTTTACTAAGGCTTTGTAACATTTGATGTAAGTAAGTGTTTTTTTAAAGCTTTCGCCTATATTTTTATTTTTTAAGAGCTCTAGTGAAAATTTCAAACTTTATTTCTTCCCGTTTGTTTCGCCTCATAAAGACACATATCTGCAAACTTAATACATTTCCAGATACTATCACTTGGGAACATAGAACATCCAACGCTAAGTGTTTTAGAAAAACTTTCAGCATTTGCTGTAATTTTTTCTTTTGAAAAAGTAATTCTTATGTTTTCTGCTATCTTTAAAACATGACTTTCTTCACAATTATATAGAAAAACCAAGAACTCTTCTCCACCATATCTAATAGCAATATCTGACTTTCTAATATTTGTTTTGATTACTCCTGATACAATTTTTATTGCATCACCACTAATATTATGACAATTCATACAATAAGGAATAGTAACTCTCATAAGACTTTTTTGTGTATTTTCTGTAGTTTTGCTTATCTCTTTTTCAGTTTTTAGAACTTCTTTATCTATCTTATCTCTTGGAATCTCATTATTAAAGCCTCCGAATACTGTTTAATAAATGTAGGGATTTTGATAAGCACAGCAGTTAAATTAGCTTTTTTCTCCTGACTTAAGTCTATAATCTCTAAAATTGTATAGTGTACTTACACTCATTACTATAAAAAATATCACTAGTAATACAATTAAAGAGATAATAACTTTCTGTTTTGAATTCATCCATACCTCCTAATACCATGAAATTTGTATAAATCAAATCTAAATTAAATAATATAGTATTAAAAGGTGTTTTTAATTTCTTATTTTATTATAGGAAGCTCACATGAAGCTCTTTTTGACAACCATACTGGACCATCTTTAGTAATCAAAATATTCTCTTCATGAACCATCTCTTTACCTGGAAGATATTCCATTCCTGGCTCTAAAGTTAAAACAACTCCTTCTTCTAAAGGTGTGTTATCATTTATAGTATTAGAAGGCCACTCTGTAAGTTGCATTCCAAGGCCATGTCCTAGTCTTCCTACACTATTTCCTAAAGCTCCACCTTCTTGCATTACTTTATTCATAGCGTTAAAAACGTCACTTGTTGTATTACCAACAACACTTGCTTCAAAACCTGCTTGTGTTGCTTTAAATACTACTTCATAAGCTTTTTTTGCTTCATCACTTGCATATCCAAAAGCATAGTTTCTATCAAAATCACAAAAATAACTATCATAAACACACCCTGTATCAATGATAAAAATGTCCCCATTTTCTAATACTCTTTGTGTAGGTCCCATAATAATAGACCCATATCCACCCTGCCCTGAACCAGCTATGAGATATGGAAAATCATCAACTCCTAAAGATAGAAGATGATTTTTAAATCTTTGACAATTTTCTCTTTCACTTTGACCGACTTTAAGTAAGCTTGGTAAATCCTCAAACCCTTGAGATACTACTTCACAAATATATTTAATCTTTTGTATCTCAGCAGGAGATTTTATATATCTCACATATCTTAAGATTTTTGTGGCATCTTTTATTTGAACATCATCAAGAGATGAAAGTAATTTCTCATAATCTTCAAGAGGCATTCTAAGAGTACTTTCATGCCCTTTTGGAATACCTAAAGTTCTAAATCTTTTCATTAATGCTTTAATATTTAATGATAAAAGAGATATTCCTTCATCTTGTGGATTAGGAGATGTCCAAGTTTGAATATCTTCAATCCATGTATCTCTCATACCACTTTCACCAATTACTGGAATAATAGCTTTTGGTTTATCATCTAAAGGTATTAATACAAACCAAGGTCTAGTTGGACTCTCAAAAAACTGTGTTTTAAAACCAGTGTAATACTCAATATCAACTTGTGTTGTTAATAAAATAGCATCTATTTCTTCATCAAACATCAACTTTTGAATTTTTGCTAATCTATTTTCATATTCTTGTTTCTCAAAGCCTCTTTTTGGTGCTTGTAACATATTAGTTTCCTTTCAACATTCTCACATAAACAGAAGGAATAGCTGCATATAAAGCTGCACATAAAATTAAATCTGCTTTTTTTACTTCTTCATTTGGTGCATGGGCAAACTTTAATTCACCTGGTCCATAACCAATTACAGGAATATTATGTTCACCCATAATAGATACACCATTTGTTGAAAATGGCCAAATATCAATAACAGCTTCTTTTCCAAATAAATTCTTGTAAGCCTTTGCTACACTTTGTGTAACATCATGTTCTACTTCTATTTTCCATGGTTTAAAAGAACACTCTTGTCCATACTCTAAACCTGTATATGAAGGTTCTTCATAGTTATAAATACTTACTTTTGCATCTGCTGTTTTAACTGCTGGTAAATTTCTTATTTCTTGAAGTGCATCCTCAGGTTTTTCACCCCAAGTTAAACGTCTATCAATAGAAATAGTACAAGAGTCTGATACAGCACATCTTGATGGTGATGTTGAACTAATCTCAGAAACAGTTAAACAACCTTTTCCAAGTAAATCATCAACTAACAAGTTTTCATTTAAAGCTCTTAATTCTTGAAGAATTCCTGACATTTTATAAATTGCATTATCTCCTGTATGAGGAATTGATCCATGAGCTGATGTTCCATAAGTTGTAACAGAAATCTCCATTCTTCCCTTTTGAGCTCTACAAATCTTTCCATCACTTGGTTCTGCAAGAAGTACAAATTCAGGTCTAATATTTTGTTCTTCAATCATATATTTCCAAGATAAACCATCACAATCCTCTTCTGCAACAGAAGCAGAAACTAGAAGTGTAAAATCATCTTTAATATCTAAATCAGTAATAATCTTAGCTGCATATACAATAGAAGCAATCGCACCTTTCATATCAGTCGTACCTCGACCTATGATTCTGTTTTCATCTTCAAAACCTTCATAAGGATCATAATCCCAATTATCAAGGTTTCCAGCTCCTACCACATCTAAGTGACCATCCATTGCTATTAAATGTTTTCCCGTTCCAATATAAGCTAAAATATTTCCCATTGGGTCTATATCTATTTTATTAAAGCCAAGCTTTTTCATTTCATCAATAGTACATTTTGCAGCCAAAGATTCATCTCCTGAACCACCTGGACATCTAACTAAATCTCTTGTGAATCTATAAATATCTTCTTTATAAAATTGGGCTCTTTGTTTTATTTGCTCAAAAGGAATACCTTCAAATATTTTTTCCATCATATTCTCCTTTATGCCTTTTTTAGAACTTCTTCTGAGCTTTTACCAACTAAATCTGTATAGATTTGAGCATCTGTATCACCCTCTGTTCCTAAGAATAAGATTTTAGAGTTTTCATCAATATTTAAAGCTTTTCTATACTCTTCATCAAACTGAGTAATTATAAATCCTGCAAGTCCTGCAACTGCTGACTCCCCTGCAACAACAGGATTAGGTAAAGACGCTAAATATTTCATAGTCTCAGCAATTGGTTCATCTGGAATAGAGAAAAATGCTTTTGTTGTATGTTCTAAAATTTTCCAAGCCAATAATGACACTTCTCCACAAGAAAGACCTGCCATAACTGTGTCTAAATCTCCATGAACTACAGTTGGTTCACCATTTCTTGCACTTTGTAGTAAACAATCTGCATTTGTTGGTTCTATCATTACAAAGATTGGCAAGTCTTTTCCATAAGTTTCGTGAATAAATGACACAACTGCTGCTGCCATTCCACCAACACCACCTTGTAAAAATACGTGAGTTGGTTTCTCACCCATTTGTCTTAAAGCCTCATCAATCATTATTGTGTAACCTTGCATTACATCTTTTGGAACTTCTGTATATCCTTCATAAGATGTATCAGAAACTGTGAAAAATCCTTTTTCATTTGCTACTCTTGAAGCTTCATGAACAGAATCATCATAATTACCCTCAATTCTATGCATAATTGCACCATATTTAGCAATCTCTTTTTCTCTTGTAACACTTACATGACTATGAATAAAAATCTCACAATTACAACCAAAAATAGAAGCACCCCAAGCTACTGATTTACCATGGTTTCCATCAGTTGCACAAGAAACAGTTATCTTACTAGTAATATCTTTGTATTTACCACTTAATAAATCTTTTGAATTTGCTTCAATTCCTTGCTCTTTTAATTTATTTATTAAAAGATTAGCAACAGCGTAAGCTCCACCTAGAGCTTTAAAGCTTTTTAGTGAAAATCTATAGTGTTCATTTTTATAATATAATTTTGAAACTCCTGTTTGTTTTGCTAAATCATCTAAACTAACAAGAGGTGTTTGCTCAAAACCATCCCAAGAAGTAATCTCTTTTGAAGCTTTTTCAAAACCTTCAAGGCTTAAAATATCTTGATGTTTATACTCCTCAACTCTTAAATTTTTTGTATTATCAAAAAGTTCCGTTTGCTCTAAATATTTTTTAAAATTGTTTATCATAATTGTTTTCCTTTTTTATTAAATTTAATTTTTTATTTATCAAATGCTAAATCTCTTAAAAATAGCGCTGTGTCAGGGAAGAAAATCAAAATCGCTGACATTAATACTAAGATTAAGAAAAATGGTAAAATTCCACTAATTACTTGCATATATGATTTTTTAAACACTGCTATTGCAGTAAAAATATCACATCCAAATGGTGGTGTAGCAGAACCAATTGCCATTTGTAAAGTAATTACAACTCCTACTAAAACTGGGTCAATTCCTGAACTATCAATAATAGGCATAAATACAGGTGTTAAAACAAGTAATACAACTATTGAATCAACAAACATACATCCAATTACAAAAGCAAGAGAAATTACAAACAAAATAAACTCAGGACTTGCATTTTCTAAATCAAGAGCTCCCAGTAACTCTTGAGGTATCATTTCAAAAGAGATATACCAAGAAAAAGCCTGTCCTGCACCAACTAAAATAAATACAACTGCTGTAATAAGACCTGTACTTAATGATGAATCAATTAAATCATTTATTCCAAGTTTTTTATAAATAATCACTTCTAAAATAATTGCATATAAAACAGAAAATGCTGCTGCTTCTGTTGGAGTAAAAGCTCCACTATAAATTCCACCTACTATTAATACAGGGAAACCTAAAGGTAAAATAGCTTTTTTTACTGCTTTAAATCTTCCTTTCCAATCAACTTTAGGAGCAAGAGCAATACTATCTTGGTGAACTATTGAATATATATAACAATAAACAGAGAATAAACCTGCTAATACAATTCCAGGACCAATTCCTGCAATAAATAACTCAGCAATATTTGCATTTGCTAAAACTCCAAATAATATAAGGCCTATACTAGGTGGTATTAACCAAGCAATGTCACTTGCATTTATAATAAGTCCTAAAATAAAACTATCTTTATACCCTGCTTTTAAAAGTTTTGGTCTCATAATAGTACCTACTGAAACAACCGTAGCTTGAGTTGAACCTGAAACAGAACCAAATAAAGTACAAGCTAAACAAGTTGTTATTGGTAAACCACCTCTATAGTGTCCTATAAAAACCTCAATTAAGTCCAATAATCTATTTGCTGTGTGACCTCTTGTCATAATATCAGCTGCAAAAATAAACATAGGAATTGCAATTAAAGCATTTGGTGTAATCCCTGTAATCATCTGCTGTATGATATTTTGTAAAGGCAAATCAGAAAAATGTAAAAAACCTATCATTGTAGCTATTGTTAAAGGCACAACCATTGGAAAACTTAAAAACAATAAGATTACCATTACACTTAAAAGCGTAAATGTAATTACATATACATCAAGCTCACCATTTATTACATTTTGAAAAAATTCTAACATGCTTGATCCTTTAAGTCTGTATCTTTTTGCTCAATTACATCATAAGAAAGATATATTTCTTCATATAATAAGTTTTGAACAAATCTGATAAAAAATTGTAACCCAGCCATAAAAAAGCCTATTGGAACTATCATATAAACTAAATACATTTCAATTTGAAGTGCAGGACTTTGCCTATTCATGCCCTTTAATTGTAATACATACTGTAAAGCTTCATAAGCTAATAAGAACATTAAAAAAGACGTACAAATAGCAATTATTATCATAAGAGCTTTCTTTTTCTTATGACTTAAAGAATCATATATTGCTGTCATTCTTATATTTCTTCCATTTCTTACAGCATAAGCTAGACCAATAAATGTTACTGACACCATTAAAAATTGATTTAATTCCTCAGAAAAATATATACTTTGATTAAAGATATATCTTCCTAAAGCATTTGCTGTTGTATTTATCATCATAAGCATAATAGATAAAGCTAAAATAACTTTTTCTATTTTTGCTGTAAGAGAATTTAATTTTGCTAAAATATTTTTCATCTTATCTTTCTTTCTCTAAGATTGAACCAAAGCCATAAATAGGCTTTTTATACTTTGCTAACCTTAGAATATCCCAAGCCATAACTTGGTTACTTGTTAAAATTGTTTTTCCAGTAATCTTTTCTAACTCATCTATATATCTGCAAATATTAATATTTGTACAAGAAACAAATATAGTTTTTACATCTTCATTTTTAGCCATATTAATTACTGCATTTTTTACAGAAGCAGGAGTTATAATAGGAACTAAGTTATCATTTGGATTATTAAACGTAGCCACATCTACAGCTTTAATATCAGGTAACATCCCATCAACAATTCCTTGTGTAACTTCTAAACTATAAGGAGTAATAACTCCTAACTCATCTATATCTAAAAATTTACAAATACTTTTAATAGCACTATAAGGATTTGTAACTTCATCTATTTGTCTATTTAAATCGCTATTTTTAATGATTTTAGAAACCTCATCTTCACCTATTGTCATAGACGCAGATGTACATGAAAAAGCAACTACATCAAGTTTCATACCAGGAACGATAGAGTTTGTAGCGCTTGATAATTGATTTTTAACTTGCATTAAAACTTCTGGACTTAATTCAACTGAATCTAACATAACTCTAGATGGAAAATAAAGTATTCCTGTATCTTTAAAAATTGCTTCAAACTCATATAAAGTTATTTGATCTGTTGCTAAAAGAATTAAACCTACTTTTCCATTATATGAAATTTGATTATCTAACTCTTTTTCTAAAATTCTAATTTCCATATTTAACCTTTTATAGCCCCAAGGGGGCTTATACTAATGTCTTTTTTCAGCTTCTTTTACTTCTTGGATTAAATCACTTAGAATCTCTTTAGCTTCTTTTTTTGCTTGTTCTTTTTTTCCATTTGGATATGCTTTAGCAACAACATCTAAGAAAGTCCCATGAAGAGATTTACTTAACTCTTTAAATCTTGCTCTTTCTTCTTGCGTTAAAGTTATAAGTTTTAACTCAGGATTTTCTTTTAACATTTTTTGAGTATTTTCTTTGTTAATTCTTTTTTGATATTCAAAGGCTGCTTTATTAGCTGCTTTAATTGCTTTTTGAATAATCGCTTGTTTTTCAGGTGTTTGTTTTGCATACCATTTTGCGTTTGTCGAAATTGTTCCAATATATGGCTGTTGACCTGGGAACATAATGTATTTTTGTACCATGTGCCATTTAGCATTGTAAATGAAGTACATTGGATTTACCATACCATCAACTGTTCCTAATTGTAAAGAAGAATAAACTTCTCCCCATGATAATGGAGTTGGAACTGCACCAAATGCTTTATATGTTTCTACTGGAATTGTAGATGTAAATGTTCTGATTTTTTGACCTGCAAAATCTTCTGGACTTCTAATAGGTTTATTTGCACCCCATGCCATTTCACCTTCACTTATCATAGAAAGTAGTTTTAAATTTGCTTTTTCAAATTTAGGCGCTAAATCTTCATAAATAGTTTTACTTGTAGTTAAAACTTCATAAGCTGCATTTTCATTATTTGTTAATACATAAGGGATTGAGATTGCTTGAACTTCAGGTACATAAGAACCTAAATGTCCCGTTCCAACTGATACAAATTGAATTGAACCATTTGAAGTTAACTCAACAATGTCATTTTCACCACCAAGTTGCCCATAGTAATAGATTCTAACTTTAATTTTTCCGTTAGACTCTTTTTTAACTACTTTAGCAAACTCTTGAGCATAGATATCTTGAACATCTTTCTTAGCTTCTTCACTTGCAAACTTCCATGTCTCTGCACTTAAACTTACTGCACTTAAAAGTAAAGCACACGCTGTTCCTAGTAATTTATTTCTTAACATATCTAATCCTTTTTTAAGTTTATATAATGAAAGTATACGCCTCTTATTCTTAAAATATACTTAAGATATATTATAAATATGTTTAAAATATATACTATATAAAATATAGTATAATTTTACTATATCTTTTTATAATAAAAAATGTTTTTTGATTGTTTTGTAGCTTTTTTTGTATAAAATCTATATACCCAAAAAAGGTATATAAATTAAATTAAATTTTTTCTAGTGAAAGATTCAAGATAGTCAATTAAATCATCAACAGCTGCTGTTGCTTTTTGTTTATCTTGTTCTAAAACAGCTTCTAAAATATATTTGTGCAAAGTCTGTCCTTCTTTATGGTCTTCTTTTTTTGCATAAAAATACCAAAATCTATGGGATAGCCCTTGCACATTTCTAAGTTCTTCATAAATAAATTGATTCTTTGAACATTTTGCTAACACTTTATGTCTTCTTTTTAACCAATATAAAAATTCAACATCATCTTGATGATCTACAACATCTAATAACTCTTGAATTGCTTTTTTATCAATCTCTGTTAATCTATCTATAGCTTTTTCAACACATAATTTTAAAATAGCTCTTCTTACTTCTAATAGTTGAAGTTGAGTTGAGCCACTCATTTCAGGTATTAAAACTCCTATTCTTGATACATTAACCAAAGATTCATTTGCTAACATCCTTAAAGCTTCTCTAACAGGAGTTCTACCCGCACCTATCATTTCAGATATTTCTGCTTCTGTTAACACTGTTCCTGGTTCAATTTCACAAAAAACAATAAGATCTTCAAGTTTTTCATAAACTTGTTCAGTCATTGTTTTATTTTTATCTCGTTTTAATTTTTTTTTCATTGCACTACCTAAAATATAGATTTGTATTTTTATTATACATAAATATATTTTAAATATATTAACTATACATTTATATCATCAATCAATCTATAGCCAATTCCTTTTAAATTTTTTAAAATACTAGGAGGTATTTTCTTCTTAAAATTTTTAACAAAACCTTTTACTGCATTTTCACTTGCAAATTCTCCATTCCAAATAAACCAATTCATTTGCTCATAAGTAACAATTTTATTTTTAATTAATAGTTTAAAAAAAGTTAATTCCCTTTTTGTTAAAAAAAAAGTTTTATTAGGACTTATTACAGCACTATTTTTTTCATCTAAAAGCCAATTATCACATATATGCTTTATTTCGATTTTTTTAAACTCTTTGAAGAACCAATCAATTATTTGTTGATTCTCCAAACTTAAAGGTATTTTTATATTTAGAAAGTTTTCTTCACAATTTTTATTAAACTCTATTCCATTAGATATAAGATTAGACTTATTCATAATAAACTCTTTTTTTATTAAACTTTTTGTAATGTAATATCAATAAACTTATACGAAGGAGTAAAACTTTTATTATCAAAATGGTTTATCGAAACTAAAGGTGTAGCCTCAGGGAAATAAGCTGCTGCACAGCCTTCTTTTATATCATAAGCTATAATCTCAAAGTTATACACTTCTCTTTTTATATTATCTTTAGAATGTGATTGAATATTTACTAAATCTCCATTTTTAAATCCAAGTTTAGCTATATCTTTTTCATTTAAAAAGATAATCTTTCTTTTATTTTTTATCCCTCTATATCTATCATTTGTATCATATACTGTTGTATTAAACTGATCATGAGATCTCATCGTCATTAAAATAAGATGTTCGTCTTCTAGCTTTAAAGTAGGTAATTCATTTACTATAAAATTTGCTTTTTTACTCTTTGTTTCCCATACTCTATTTTTTGCACTATTATATAACTCTAAACTCTCTTTATTTTCCATAGTTGTGTTATATGAAGTAAATAAAGGTAATACTTCCTCAATTTTTTCTCTAATTTTATTATAATCTGTAATCAAATCTAAAAAATCTACTTTTTCATTTCCAAAAGTAGCATTCGCTATTCCAGCAATAATTGAAGGTTCAGATTTTAGATTTCTTGAAGCAGGAATATTACTACCTTTTGAAGCATGAACCATACTCATAGAATCTTCTACTGTTACACTTTGTACTCCATTTTGCTGAATATCTAACTCTGTTCTTCCAAGACATGGCAAAATTAAAGCCTCTTTTCCACAAATTAGATGACTTTTATTTAAATGTGTAGAAATATGAACAGTTAAAGCACAAGACTCTAAAGCTTCATAGGTTATTTTAGTATCAGGTGCTGCATCTGCAAAGTTTCCACCAAGTCCTATAAATACTTTGTTTTTTTCTTTATGCATTGCTTTTATTGCATGTACTACATCATAACCATGACTTCTAGGACTTACGATATCAAATACACTATCAATCTTCTTTAAAAACTCTTCTTTAGGGGCTTCACTAATCCCTACTGTTCTATCACCTTGAACATTACTATGACCTCTAACAGGACAAGCCCCAGCTCCATCTTTTCCAATATTACCTTTTAAAAGTAATAAATTCATAACTTCTTCAATGGTTGCAACGCCATGTTGATGCTGAGTTAATCCCATAGCCCAACAACAAATAGTTTTATTTGAATTTGCATAAAGTTTAGCAATTTCTATAATCTCTTCTTCTGTTAAAGAAGTTTCTTTAACTAAACTTTCCCAATTTTTTTTAAGTATTTCATTTTTATACTCATCAAAACCAGCTGTATGCTCATTAATAAAGTCTTTGTCTAAACAAGCTTCATTATTTTCTAAAATATATTTAATAATAGCTTGAATTAAAGCCATATCACTACCCATTTTTACTTGATAATAATGAGTTGATATAGGTGTTGCTTTATTTGTTAGCATTTGTCCCACATCTTGTGGATGGGTAAATGAAACTAAACCTGCTTCCTTTAAAGGATTTATAGAAACAATCTTTGCACCTCTTCTTGAAGCTTTTTGCAATTCACTTAACATTCTAGGATGGTTTGTTCCTGGATTTTGTCCAAAAATCATTATTAATTCTGCTTTATCAAAATCTTCTAAAGATACTGTTCCTTTCCCAATTCCTACGGATTCACCCATTCCTACACCAGAACTTTCATGACACATGTTTGAGCAATCAGGGAAATTGTTAGTTCCTAACATTCTTCCCATAAGTTGATATAAAAATGCAGCTTCATTTGAAGTTCTTCCTGAAGTATAAAATATTGCATCATCAGGCTTATTTAAAGATTTTAAGTGTTTTGCAATAACTTCAAAAGCACTATCCCAAGAAATAGGTTCATATTTATCTTTTTTTCTATTATAATAAAAAGGTTCAGTTAACCTTCCTTGATTTGTAATAGTATAAACATCATGTTCATTTAATGCAGATACTGTAGTCTCTTCAAAAAGCTCTTTTGAAGCTCTTCTTTTTGTTGTTTCAAAAGCAATTGCTTTTACACCATTTTCACAAAACTCCGTCATTGATCGCTCTTTAGAGCTTGGATCAGGCCAAGCACAACCAGGACAATCAAAACCTTTTACTTGATTAAGACTAAAAAGAGTTTTAGAACCTTTAAAAAAACCTTCTCTCATTAAAAACTTACCAGAGGAGATAAGAGCTCCCCACCCTCCAGCTGTTTTTACATTTAAATGTTGATTTTCCATCTTACTTCTCTACTATTCCACCAGCGTCATTTCTTGAGCTTTCACTTGACTCTACATAGATTGCTTTTGCTACTTCTTTAAGAGCATTCCAATCTTCTAAATTAATTACAAGACCATTTTCAGAAGTATGATCAAATGATTTTTTTAATTGTTTTGAACTTATTAATTCAGAACTATCACATTTAGTTTTTATATCTTTTGTACTGATTTCTATAAATAGTGTTCTTTTATTAAAGCCATTACTTGAAGAAATACAAACCTCTGGTAATTCTTCATTTGCACCAATTAAATATGAAATACTTTTATCATTAGATGAGTTATCCCAAGAGAATCTAGCACTTAAACCTTTTTTAGCAATTCTTAAAGCCTGAGGAAATACTAACCATCTATTATGACAGTTTTTAATCTCTAAAGTTACTGTTTCATTATTTGGTATAAACTCTAAAGCATATGCTATTAAAATCTGAATATGTCCTAAAATAGTATCATTATTTAAATCTACTATAATATGAGAATCTTCTGAGCTAATATTTAATGCTGTTTTATTACTATGTTTTAAAAATTTTAAAGCATTTACATAGTGTTTTACACCATCTAATCCAACCATTTCAGTATCTACAACCATTTTAGAAATTATGTCAGCTTCCCCAGAATCTCTTTTTAATCCATTAAAAGCATTACTACACATAGTTGTTAATTCTGTTCTTGAAACAGATATTTTTCCTTCTTCAATATTCAACCTATCATCTTTACTTTTTGGAATTTGAGGGAATAACCACTCACCATTGTGAATCTCATTTGATAAAGGTGCACTTTGGAAGAATGTAACTTGAACCCATCTATCAGATCTTGGATCAAACTTTGTAGCTCCAAACATTGCAAGTTTTGCTCTTAGTAAATCCATAGGTAAAAAATTTTTATCTAAAACATTTGCTTGGATTTCACCCATTTGACAAGCACCCATAGTCCAAACTCTTCTAACAATTGCAGAGTATTGTGGGTTTTCTAATAAATATTTAGTTACAGGTTCATCATCTTGTATATTTTCTAAAGCTACGTTTAGATTTGTAACTCTTCTTGCAATATCTAAAGGAAGTTCTAACTCATGTCCTTTATCTACATTTCTAACTCCAAGTCTTGGTTCACCTTTATCTTCTGAAACATACCAAAACCAATAAGTACTTTTTTCAGTTGAAAAATCATAATTTAAAGCCCAAGAATAATGAGATTTTATTTTCTCTTTTAAAGCTTTAATCTTAACACCTGCTAACTCTAAAGGCTGCTCATCGACTCTCATATGATTTTGATGACAGTCTACAAGATCAGGATATAATTCAATAATAGAAGAGATTAAAACTTCTTGAGCTTCATAAGAAGCACCTGTAGAGCTTTCAATCAACTCTTTGTAAGTTTTACCAACTAATTTTTTAGCAGATTCAATAATTAATGGAAGCTCTAATGAAGCTTGAACATTTAATTTTCTTTGGTTTTCATTTATTGTTACTACATCTTCTAAATGAGTAATAGCTCTATTTAAATAGCCTATTAATTCTTGAGATTTTTCTTTTGTAATTTCTTCTAATGATACTTTTCCTAAAGCTAATTCTCTTTGGTATAACCAATTATCAACAACTTTTGGATGTCTTATTAAATAAGGAGCCATTCCTAAACCTGTTGCATTTCCTATTCCTAAAAATCTTTGGATTTCTTTATCTAAAGTTACGGCTTTATCTCCACCTTTATTTTTAGCAATATAATTAGCCCAATCTAAAGAGAATTGACGTAATACATATACAGCACACATCTCAGCACTAAAAGATTGAGAGAAATCTGGATTACTTTCTAATGCTACATAATCATTAATTCCAAATTTTCCACTACCATAAACAGCAGTAGTTCTAAGAATATAACCAACCTTAGCAACTTCTTGAATATTTGGTTGTTCACCTGAAGCTAAAGAGTTAATAACATGATCAAAAACTCTTACACTTTTGTTGGCTCTAGCTAAAACTAAAGCTCTATTTGTATTTCTACCAGCTTCTTGTAAAGGAACATTACTTTTAAGTATTTCTAATAACTTATTACTAACATCCCCTTCAATTAATGTAAAAGTTGTATCCCATTTTTCGGCAATTACCCTATCATTTCTTTCTTCATCTTTAATATGATTAGAAAAAATCACTACATTATATGTATTATTTGGAGTTTTAAGTTCATAGATAGCTGTTCCATATCCATTTTCACATAAATCCCATTTTGTATTTGTAATTGTCCAGTTTTCATTTGCCATTTTTCTTATTAATGTTCTTGTAAAACTGATTCTAGATTGGTGCATTGCACCCATTCTTTTTAAATCCATTACCACACTTGGATCTCTTAATAATGTTTTTTGTATTTTATTAGTATTTTTACTCATTTCTCTCTCCTGAAATTTTTTGTAAAAAGAAGTATTAAATACTTCTTTTTACTATTTTAAACCCTGTTCATCTGCCATTTTAATGGCTATTTGTGGAGCATTCCATAATGCAGGTAATAAGATTAAAGATACAGGCACTGCTGTAATTACAATAAATGATTGTAATGCCGATATCCCTCCTGATCCTATTGATATTAATATAATTGCTAAAGCTCCCATTAATATACCCCAGAACATTCTAAGATAAGGATGAGGCTCAGTACTTCCACTTACAACAACACTCATAGTATATGTCATAGAATCTCCTGTTGTTACAATAAAAATTGTAGTTAAAACTAAAAATAAAATTGACATAACCATTGGTAATGGTAATGATTGTGTAATAGCTAATAAAGAAGCAGGTAAATTAAACCCTTTAAATGCCTCACTAATAACACCCGGTTGTGCAATTTCAAATGATAATCCAGCACCACCTACAATTGTAAACCAAAACATAGTAATTAGCGGAGCAAAAATACTTACAGCTAAAATTAGCATTCTAATTGTTCTTCCTCTTGAAATTCTAGCAATAAAAATTGCCATCATTGGTCCATAACCTAAGAACCATCCCCAAAAGAATACAGTCCACCAACCAAGCCATGAAGTATCACCTCTAAATGTAGCCATTGGTATAAAGTTTTGAATAACAGATCCTACACCTTGAACATAAGCATCAATAATAAAAGCAGTTGGACCAAATACAAAAATAAATATCATTAAGAATACTGCTAAAATAATATTCCATCTACTTAAAATTTGGATACCTCTTGTTAATCCACTTAAAGCTGAAATTGTATAAATAATAATTGCACATAAAATAATAATAAATTGTGTTGTAAAAGTATCTGGTATTTCAAATAACTTATTTAAAGCATAAGAAACCTGTAGCCCTAAGAAACCAATAGGCCCAATTGTTCCTGCTGCAACTGAAACAATACAGAAAGCATCAATAACTGAACCTAGAGGACCTTTTATGGCTTTATCTCCAAAAACAGGATAAAGTAAAGTTCTAGGTTTTAAAGGTAAACCTTTATTATAATGAAGGTACATTAAAACAATAGTTGTTAAAGTCCCTAAAATAGCCCATGCTAAAAATCCCCAGTGCATAAAAGATTGAGATAATGCATTTATAGCTTTTTGAAATAAATCAGTTTCAGCTCCATAAAATGGGGGAGGAGAAATAAAATGAGCAATAGGCTCACCTGCAGCCCAAAAAACACCACCACCTGCAAGTAACGTACAAAGAATAATTGCTATCCATTGAAATGTACTCATTTCAGGTTTATCAGTATTTCCTAAAACAACAGAACCAGTTCTACCTAAACTTAAACCAATTCCAACAATAAATGTGGCAAATAATAAAAACTGCCAATAAGCTCCAAACATTTTTGATGACCAAGCAAAACCACCATTTACTATAGCTGATAATAATTTTGAATCAACTAATGCTAAAATAACAAATGATACTAAAAACCCACTACTTATTATCAAAGATAATTTATCTATCTGTGGCTTTTTTTCTATTTTATCGTCATGACTTTCTACTTGCTCTAAAGCATCCACATTCGTTTCCATCTTCATATCCTTTTTATGATATTTTTGATAATATCACCCAAAAGTTTTTCTTATAGACTAACTTTTAGGTTCTAAACCGTCTTTTAAGAAGCTATACCAGTTCCCGCCAAGAATTTGATTAGCTTCTTTCTCTTGAAATCCATACTTAAGTAATCCATTATAAATATTTTCCATTCCCAACTCATCTTTAAACCAAGGTAAATCATCTGGCCATCCAGAATTAGAAGCATTACCTTCTCCATAATCCATTGCTTTAGACCATTTTCCATTTCTCATCCACTCTAAAACTTCTTGAGGTTGGTTTAAACATAAATCACTTCCAATACCTAAATGATCAACTCCAACTAAATCAGCAGTTTTTGCTATCATTTCACAAAAATCATCTAAAGTACATTTACTTCCATTTGGTAAATGAAATGGATATAAAGAGAACCCTAGTAACCCGCCTCTTGAAGCCAATGCTTTAATAACTTCATTTGATTTATTTCTTAAAGCATCATGGGCAAAAGTTGGGTTTGCATGTGAAATACAAATAGGTCTTGATGAAATATCAATTGCTTCTAGTGTTGAACGTTCAGCACTATGTGACATATCAACAATCATTCCAACTCTATTCATTTCTTCAATAGCTTGTTTACCAAATCTAGTAATTCCGCTATCATTTTGCTCATAACAACCTGTCGCTAATAGACTTTGATTATTATAAGTTAATTGCATAATAAGTAAACCTTGTTTTCTCATTACTTCAATTAATCCTATTTCGTCATCTATTGGAGAGCAATTTTGCGCTCCAAAGAAGACACCTACTTTACCAGTAGATTTTGCCTTGTGAACATCTTTCATGTTCATTACAGGCATAATCAAATCACTATTTTGTTCAAAATATTTATTCCATTGAGCAAACCTTGTTAAAGTTTCTCTTGCCATCTCATGGTAAACAAGTGTAACGTGAACAGCAGTTATTCCACTTTTTTGAAGTGAAAGGAAATAGTCTCTGTCCCATTTACAATACTGTAAACCATCAATAATAATTTGATCTTTATACATATTTATCCTTAATAAGGTTTTTGGTATGCTGTTTTTACAATCGTGTAGAATTCTTTTGCGTACGAACCTTGTTCTCTTGGTCCGAAACTTGATTCTTTTCTACCACCAAATGGTACATGATAATCAGTACCTGCTGTTGGAAGATTTACCATTACACAACCACTTTGTGCCTCTTTTTTAAAGATAGCTGCTGTTTTTAAACTTTGAGTAATAATTCCAGCTGTTAATCCAAATCTTGTGTCATTTGCAGTTTTAATTGCTTCATCTAAATCTTTTACTTTAATTACACAAGCCATAGGTGCAAAAACCTCTTCTTGGTTTACATCCCAATCATTTTTAGTATCAATAAATAAAGTAGGACTCATATAGTATCCCTCTTTTTCTAAGTTTAATTTCTCTCCACCAAATACTAGTTTACCACCCAGTTCTTTTGCTCTTTCAATCCATCTAAAGTTAGATTCAAATTGATTTTTATCAGAAACAGGACCCATAAAAATTCCATCTTCTAAACAATGTCCAACTTTTAATTCAGCCATTCTTTTAACCATTGCTTCTACAAATTCATCATGTACATCTTCCATTACGATTAATCTTGAAGAAGCTGTACATTTTTGGCCAGTACCAGAGAATGCACCAGCAATTGCAGATTCAACTGCTACAGAAATATCAGCATCAGAAGCAACAACAAGTGAGTTTTTACTTCCCATTTCTAATTGACACTTAACAAAATTAGCAGAAGTTGCTACTGCAATTTTTCTACCTGTTTCAACAGAACCTGTAAATGAAATAGCATTAATCTCTTTTGAATTAATTAATGTATCACCAACTGTTCCACCCGAACCTAAAACTAAGTTAAATGTACCTGCTGGAATATCTTGTCTTGAAATAATTTCAGTTAAAGCCACTGCTGATGCAGGAGTTAAGTTTGCTGGTTTCCAAATAACTGCGTTACCAAATGCTAAAGCAGGAGCAATTTTCCATGCTGCTGTTGCAGTAGGGAAATTCCAAGGAGAAATAATACCAACAACACCAACTGCTTCTCTTGTAACATCAATATCAATACCAGGTCTTACAGATGCTGCATTCTCACCAATTTGTCTTAAAACCTCAGCTGCATAATATTGGAAAAATTGACCTGATCTATAAATTTCACCTTTACCCTCAGCTTTTGATTTACCCTCTTCTCTTGCCAATAGTTCACCTAACTCTTCACATCTTTGAATTAGTTCATCACCAATTGCTTGAAGTACGTTTACTTTATGCTCTAAAGGAGTTTTTTCCCAAGATGGCTGAGCTGTTTTTGCTGCTACAATTGCTTCATTAACTTGCTCTACACTTGCTTGTGCAACATTTCCGATATTTTCTGAAATATCTGATGGATTGATATTTTCTATTGTAGAAACACCTTTTTGCCATTTTCCATTAATGTATAAACCTTCTTCGTAATTATAAGTCATCTATTTTCCTTTGTATTGATTTTAATTATTTACTTGCTTGAGCGTATACTACAAACTCTACAAGCATCTCTTCTCTAGCAAGACCAGCTACAACAACTGCTGCTCTATTTGGATATGGAGCTTCAAAATATTCAGCATATACTTTATTTACTGTAGCTAAATATTCTCTATCAGTAACATAAATTAACACTTGTAATACTTCATTTGTACTAACTCCTGCACACTCTAAAGTATGAACAAGGTTTTCAAAAGTTTTTCTTGTTTGAGCTTCAATTCCACCCTCAACTACTTTTCCTGTCTCATCAATTGGTATTTGTGCCGTATATAAAGTATTATTCGCAGTAATTGCCCACTCTAATGGTGCTTTAGAAGCAAATAACTCTGTTTTAACTGGTGTTTTTTTATTACTCATAAAATTCCTTTTTTATTATCTGTATATCTTATATATAAATGATATAAAAAAAGTTTACTAGATGTTTACTTAATGTAAACTTAAAATATATTATAAGTTTACATTAATACTTTTATATTGAAAATTTGCTTCTTTTTCTTTTAATTTTAACAGTAACTTTTTATTCTTTAATGAAATATATTAGTTTGAGATAGTTTTTTATATGAAGGTAGATTTTAGTATCAAAAAAGCTAAAACTTAGAAGACAAAACGATCATTTAAAAATTTAGGAGAACAAATGATAGTTTTGTCTTTTAAATTTTATTAACTCCTCAAAAGAGGAATTAATATTTAAAATTTATAAGAGGCATAAAGTCTTGATTGGTATTCATTACTTGCATTATCTAGTTGTCCATGTAACCATCTTAATGAAAGATCATTAGAAACCTTATAATCTAATATAAAATCTGTCTCTTTTGTAGTAGAGCTTGTACTTGTTTTCCAACTTATATGCATAATATTTGCAGATAAATCTTCTGTAAATTTATACCCGGCTTCAAGCTTTGTAGCTTTCATATCTGCTGAATATCTAGACCCAGCATACCAACTCCATGTATAAATATAATCAGCTCCATTTCCTAAATGCCAAGCATCAATTCCACCATCTTTTGAAACCTCACTATATGAAGCCCCTAAAGATAAATCATTAATATTTGTTGAGGCTTTTAAAGCATAAGCATTTCCATCATTATTAGCTGCACCATTATCATCAGAACCATAATATTGCGCACCTAGTTTGAAGGCATCAAAATCATATTCTGCATTTAAATAATAAATACTTACATCTTTTGTATTATTAGCAACTAAGTCTTTTGCTTCAACATATTGAGCAGCTAAACTTAAGTTTTTAATTGATTTATTAGTAGCATAGATAGAAAATACTCCATCACCTAACTTATCAAAAGAAGGTGCACCTTCATTTCCATCTGTTCTTCCTTGGTATTTATTTACATACATTAATGAAATTGAAGTATCTTTAATATCTGTATTTGTTAAAGTTGCAGCTTGAAAAGATTCTTTGAAAATTCTTGAACCAGAAGATGCTATTAGTGGTGTTGATAGATATTGTCTACCTACTTTTACCGTTGTGTTATTCATTTTATATTTAATATATGCTTGAGACAAAACTGCTCCGCTTACATTTTGATCTGCATTGTAAGCTGTTGGATTTTCATCTAAATCCTCAGTACCTACTGATGCACCTTGAAATGTAAAAGCAGTACTTAAACCATTATAATCACCTGTTTCATATGTAAGATTTATACCATTTGTCCAAATATTTACAGTTTTTGAATCATTACTCTCTTTTTGATAGAACTGTGATTTTAACTCCCCTGATACTTTTGCATTTGCAAATGCTTCTGATAAACTATCTGCATTTGCAGTACTAAAAATCGCTAATGTAGCTATTAAACTAAGACTTAATTTTTTCATATTTTTTCCCCTTAAATTATATTTAGAAAATTCTATCTTATCATTACTTAACGTAAACTTAAAATATATTATAAGTTTACGTTAAGTTTAGCTGTAAGAAAAGTGTAAATATTAAGAATAGTAGAATTTAAACTTTTAGTAATAATTCTATGTTAAAAAAATGCTTATTGAAAAATTTTATTTTTAGTAGGGTTAAATTGAATTCTTTTTCACAAAGTTTTCTATATAATCTATGATTTCATCAACATATTTTACTGCATCTTTTTCATTTTCATCATATACAGCTTTTAATATCTTTTTATGTAAATCTCTAACTACAATATTATCTTCTTTTTTTGAATAGTAGTACCAAAACCTTCTTGATAAGCCTTGTACATTTCTAAGCTCTTCATAAATAAAGAAATTCTTTGATGCTTTAGATAAAACTTCTTGTCTTTTTTCTAGCCAGTTTAAAAATTCAGGTTCTGTTAAATCATCTACAGAGTCTAATAACTCAGCAATATTATCTTTGTCAATCTGTGTAAGTCTTTTTATAGCACACTCTACACAAGTTTTCAATATAGGTCTTCTCATTTCTAAAAGTTGTAGTTGTATTGATGAATTCATTTCTGGAATCATAATACCTAACTTTGAAAAGTTAACTAAAAAACGTTTAGACAATAAAAGTAAAGCTTCACGAACAGGAGTTCTTCCTGCACCTAACATATCACAAATCTCTTTTTCTGTTAAAACACTTCCTGGTTCAATTTCACAAAAAACAATCTTTTGTTCTAACTGCTTATAAACTTGTTCTGTAATAGTTTGAGTTTTAGATCTTTTTATTTTTTTTACTTTCATACTAGAATAACCTGCTTTTTTTATTTATAAAAATATTTATGTGTTTTAGATATATTTTATTCATGTAAAACACTAACTCTTTGCATTAAGTTTTGTATTTTTTCATTTTCACTCATATTTGATGAATAAAGGTCTTTTCTTGAATCTTCTAAGAAGTTCAACCATTTATTATTTTCTTTTGGTTCATTGGAATCTATACTATTTGTATCAGCCTTATCTAAATTAAACAGATTGTCGTAACTATTAGATAAAGTTTTTGAATTATAGAAGCTATCTTTTATAGAATCAATATTTAAAAGGCTTGTCTGTATTGATTGTTTTGCAGTTTCTCTTGCTTCTTCACTTTTATATCTTTCTTTTTCATTATCAAGTTTTGATAAAGATTCAAAATTACCTGAAATCTTTTCATCAAGTGCTTGTCTATCAGAAATATAAGAATCACTATTTTTATCAAGTTGACTTACTTGATATTCAAGTTTAACTATATCAATCTTTTTATTTATTTTATCTGCTTCAATTAATTCATAAGCATCTGGGTTTTTAAGTCCTTGTAGAGTTCTTAACTCTTTTATTAACTTCTCTTTTTTTGTATTATCAGATGTAGAAAGTGTTGAATCTTCATACTTTTTACCTAGCTCGTCTAACTGTTTAGTTAAACTAAATAGTTGTTCATCATCTTGAACACTATGAAAATCTTTTTCTAATAATTTTTCTATTTCTATATTTATTTTATTTATTATGTCTTTATCATCCTGTGAATAAGCTAGTTCACTATTAATTTCTAATTCTTTTATTTGAGATTTAAGTTCACTTTCTTTTTTTAATTCATCGGAAGTTAATACTTTTTTTGTTCCAAAAATATCTTCTAACTGTTTTTCTAAACTATCAATTTTCATTAAAGCATTTGATTCATCTGAAATTTCAAGCTTTATTTCATCATTTATAGATGGTTTATCAATATTTGATTCTTTATTTACATTTTGATTTTGTAAGTTTGACTTCTGAATTCCACCATTTTGCATGTAAGCATTTATACTAGTATTTATCATCAAAATCCTTTTTTAATATTCATAAAAAAGAAGCTAATATTATTAACTTCTTTTATTTTGTTTTATTTTAAAGCTTCGGCAACTAGTTTATTTACTATTTGAGGATTTGCTTTTCCACCTGTAGCTTTTAAAACTTGTCCTACAAAGAAACCTAAAAGTTTATTATTTCCTGCTTTGAATTTTTCTACATTATCAGGGTTTTTAGAGATAACCTCATCAATTATAGGAGAGATTACAGCTGGGTCACTTATTTGAACTAAGCCTTTTTCTTCTACTATTTGTTTTGGGTCTTTTCCTGTTTTTAACATTTCTTCAAATACTTGTTTTGCTATTTTTGAAGAAATAGTTTTATCATCTAACATAGATACTAAAGAAGCGATTTGTTTTTCATCAAATTTTACTTCGTTTGCATCTTGTTCTTTTAAAACTCTTGCTACTTCTGTTACAACTATATTTGCTAAGCTAACTTTGTTATTTTGTGCATTTTTTAAAGCTTTCTCATAAAAAGAAGAAAGTTTTTCATCTCTTGCTAAAGTGTTAGAAATAGCATCATTTAAAGCATAACTTGTAGTATACTTTTCATAAAGTGCTTTTTGTTCATCAGTCATAGGAGCTTCTTCTCCATCAATCTGTACTTTTTTCTCTTGTGCTTTTGGTGTTGTTTTTTCTTGAGGTTTTGCTTTTTGAGTTTTCTTACCCCATGAGTCTTTTAATCCTACTATTTTATTAAATACTGGATTTTCTTCAGTATAATCAATAGGGTCAGAATAAAAGTACCCTTGTCTTTCAAACTGGAATCTCTCATCTGGTTTTTCAGTAATCACAGCAGGTTCTACTAAAGCATCTTTTATAATCTTAAGTGAATTAGGATTTAAATCATCTAAACTTTCTGGTGCTTCATTTTTATAAAGTCTATCATAAAGTCTAACTTCAATTTTTTTAGCATCTTTTGCACTAACCCATTGAATTGCACTTTTTACTTTAATACCACTTGTATCACTTCCACTTTTTGAATCAGCATGATATTCTACTTTTAACTCAGTGATATTTCCATCACTATCTTTTATAACTTCCTTACAAGAGATAATATATCCATGTCTTAATCTTACAGGTTGTTCTGGTGTTAATCTATAAAAACCTTTTGGAGGATTTTCACTAAAGTCATCTCTTTCTATATAAAGTTCACTACTAAAAGGAATTTTTCTAGAACCTTCTTTTGGTACATCATGAGGATAGTATGAAGCTTCAAGCTCTTCACTTCCTTCATAGTTTTCAATAGTTACTTTTATTGGATCAAGTACAGCCATAACTCTTGGAACTTTTGTATTTAAATCATCTCTAATTGAATACTCTAATTGAGCAACATCAACCATAGAGTTAGCTTTAGCAATACCAATTTGATCACAGAAATTTATAATAGACTCTTTTGTATACCCTCTTCTTTTATATCCTGCAATAGTTGGCATTCTTGGATCATCCCAACCATTAACATATCCACCATCAACTAACTCTAAAAGTTTTCTTTTACTCATAACAGTATAGTTTATACCAAGTCTTGCAAACTCATGCTGATATGGTCTTGGAGGAGTAAGTTCTAAAGTATCTAAAACCCAATCATAAATATCTCTGTTGTTTTCAAATTCTAAAGTACAAATAGAATGAGTAACACCTTCAATGTAATCAGATAAACAATGAGCAAAGTCATACATAGGATAAATACACCATTTATTACCTGTTCTAAAGTGATGTGCATGTCTAATTCTATAAAGAAGTGGATCTCTAAGCTTCATATTTGCAGCACCCATATCAATCTTAGCTCTTAATACATGTTCACCATCTTTGAACTCACCATTTTTCATTTTTTCAAAAAGGTCTAAATTCTCTTCTATTGTTCTATTTGCATACTCACTTCTTTTTCCAGCTTGTGTAACAGTACCTCTGAACTCTCTCATTTGTTCTTCATCGATACTATCTACATATGCTTTACCCATTTTGATAAGTTGTACTGCATAATCATATATTTTTGGGAAATAATCAGATGTAAAATATACACTCTTCCCCCAATCAAAGCCAAGCCATTGAACTGCATCTTTTAGGGCTTCTACATATTTAGTGTCTTCTTTCGTAGGGTTTGTATCATCCATTCTAAGATTACAATGACCATTGTAATCACTTGCAATACCAAAATTTATACAGATTGATTTAGCATGTCCTATATGAGGGAAACCATTTGGCTCAGGAGGAAATCTTGTAACTACCTCTTTATATTTACCAGCTTTTAAGTCCTCTTCAACTTTAACACGTAAAAAATCTTTGCTCTCACTCATTATTATTAAACCTTTTGATTTTGAAACTTTTATAAGGCAGATATTTTATCAAATTTGTGCTTATATCATCTATCTAGCTAATTTATATCTCAATAATTCTTGCTTCGATGGAGAGTTCATTTTCACTTGGTTGAAATAGCTATCCTGACCTATCTAAATGTTCATGATAGTAAGCAGCCCAAACTGCAATATCTTCTAAACCTTCAATATGTCTTAATATTCGCAAAGTTTCAAAACTATAAGGAGTATGAAGTTTACCTATATCATGTAAAAAATCTGCTATTTGTACTTTCTTACATTGAAGTTCAAATTTGACTTATTTTGCATCAGTGATCTTTTATTAAATAATTATTTAATGTCTTTATTACACACAAAAGCAATATCATAATTGTATTATTTTAAAATTATATAAATTAATCTCAAAACTTTTTTTCTCTTTTTTAATTTATATGTATCTAACTGTCTATATCATATAATCCCTTTCTTAAAAAACTGCAAAAAAGAGAATTATGATTGAATTAATAAATATATCAAAAAGTTATCCAACAGGTGAACTATATAATGACTTAAATCTTAGAGTAAATCAAGGAAATAAGATAGGATTAGTAGGAAGAAATGGAACTGGGAAATCAACACTTTTTAAACTAATATTAGGTGAAGAACCACAAGATACAGGAGAGATTAAATTTCCAAAAGCTTACAGAATTGGTGCGTTAAAACAGTATTTTAATTTTACTGAGAAAAAACTAATAGATGAAACAGCATTAGCTTTAAATGAAGATGATAAATATGATATTTATAAAGCTGAAAAAATGTTATTTGGATTAGGATTTAGTGAAGCAGATTTAGAAAAAGACCCTAAATCTTTCTCAGGTGGTTATCAAATTAGAATAAATCTTGCAAAACTTTTACTTACTGAACCAAATATGCTTTTACTTGATGAGCCTACTAACTACTTAGATATTTTATCAATTAGATGGCTTAAAGCATTTTTAAAGTCTTTTCAAGGTGAAGTTATTTTAATCACTCACGATAGAGAGTTTATGGATAGTGTTTGTACACATACACTTGGAATAGTAAGAAGAAGTGCTTTTATGATACAAGGTGGAACTAGAAAGTTTTATGAGCAAATCTTAGCAAATGAAGAACACCATGAAAAACAAAAAATTGCACAAGAAAAGAAAATAAAAGACTTAGAAGAGTTTATTGCTAAAAATAAAGCAAGAGCAGCAACAGCAACTCTAGCTCAATCAAAAATAAAAATCCTAGAAAAAATGGAAATACTTGAAGATATAGATTATGATGCAAATTTAAAGTTTGATTTCAACTATAAAGATACAGCAGCTAAATTTTTACTTGAAGTAGAAGATTTAAGTTTTGGATATACTCCTGATAATATACTATTTAAAAACATCACTTTTGCACTAAATAAAGGTGAAACTATAGGTATCATAGGTAAAAATGGTAAAGGTAAATCAACTCTATTAAATACAATAGCAGGAGAACTTGAAGCTTTAAGTGGAAATGTAAAATACCACCCTTCATGTGTTTTTGGTCACTTTGGACAAACAAATATTTCTCACCTAAATAAAAATAATACAATTATGGATGAAATATATAGTGTAAATCATAAGCTTCCTGAAGCAGTAATAAGAAGTATATGTGGTCTTATGATGTTTAGTGGAGATAATGCTAAAAAGAAAATATCACTTCTTTCAGGTGGTGAAAAATCAAGAGTAATGCTTGGAAAGATTATCGCCCAAGATGTAAACTTACTTTTCCTAGATGAGCCTACAAACCACTTAGATATAGACTCAATTGATGCTCTTACATCTGCTATCAAAGCATTTGAGGGTTCATGTATGATTGTTACTCACTCAGAAGAGTTGCTACGAGCTGTATGTGATAGACTTATCATCTTTACAAATGATGGTGCAGATTACTTCAATGGAACTTATGATGAGTTCTTAGAAAAAGGTGGTTGGGATGATGGTCAAGATGAACCAAAGAAAAAAGTAGCAAAACCAAAAAGAAACAAAAAAGAGATTAGAAAATTAAGATCAATTATTGTGGCAGAAAAAAGTAAAGCTACAAAACCAATAAAAGTTGAAATAGAAGAGATTGAAGCTTTACAGGGAATTGAAAAACAAAAAAAACAAGCAAGATTGATTGAACTTCAAACTGAACTAGAAAAGCTAAATGCCCAGTTTGAAAAAAGAATGAATGAGGTTTAAAATAGAATACTTTTAACTTTATTCTCTAAAGTATATTTCTTATTATTCTAATTTTTTGATACAATAAGAAATATACTAAAAAAAATAATTTATTAAAAAAAGAAAAATATGAAATTTATCTCTTCAACTTTTAAAATAATTTTTACATATGCTTTATTTGGTTCACTATGGATTTTTTATTCAGACAAAATTTTAGCTAACCTAGTAAAAGATATAGAAACACTTAATTCTATACAATCATACAAAGGTTGGTTTTTTATTTTCATAACATCTCTACTTTTACACTACCTTGTAAAGCGTTATGAAAAACAAAGAAATAAAATAGAAAAAGAGTTAAGAGAAAAAGATATACTACTAATCCAACAATCAAAAATGGCTGCTATGGGTGAAATGATAGATAATATTGCACATCAATGGAAACAGCCTTTAAATACTATTTCAACTTCTGCTTCAGGGATAAAGCTTCAAGAAGAACTAGATATCTTAAATAATAATACCTTAGTAAAAGAGATGGATACTATTAGTACTTCTACAAGATATTTAGCAGAAACAATAGATGATTTTAGAAACTTTTTTAATACTAACAAAACAGAAACAGAATTCTCTTTAGAAGACTGTATCAATAGAGTTTTATTACTTGTAAATTCTAAACTTAGAAATAGAGATATTAAAATAATTAAAAACATAGAAGAGTATGAAATAAAAGGTGTTGAAAATGAGATTGTTCAAATTCTAATGAACATATTAAACAATGCTATAGATGCACTTGATGAATCAATATATCCAAACAAATATATTTTTATTAATAGTTATACAAAAGATGGAAATATTTGCATTTCTATAAAAGACAATGCAGGTGGAATAAATAAAAACATCATTAATAAAATATTTGAATCAAGATTTACTACAAAAAAAGAAGGTAAAGGCACAGGAATAGGACTTTACATGAGTAAAATTATCATTAACTCATATAAAGGTAATATAATTGCTAAAACCTGTAACTTTGAATACAAAGATAAAAAGTATGTTGGTGGTCAGTTTGATATTTGTATTCCTACGAACTAAAAAGTCATTTTTTCCTATTTACTTCTAAACTACTTTAGAATAAATATTAATTATATTCAACCCTATTTCTTCCTTTTTCTTTTGCTTTATATAAAGCTTTATCAGCACGTGCAATAATTTTATCTATATTTTCATCACCATCATATATAGATATTCCAAAGCTTGCAGTAATATTTCCAACTGTTGGAAATTCATATTTACTAACTATTTCACAAAGAGATTGGGCTACTTTAATAGTCCCTTGAAAATCTGTCTCAGGACATATTATCATAAACTCTTCTCCTCCCCATCGTCCTAAAATATCAACTTTACGTATATTTTCTTTAAATATTTTAGCAAATTGAACAAGCACCTCATCCCCAACTAAATGACCATAAGTATCATTGATTTTTTTAAAATAATCTATATCTACAATAATAACACTAAAATTACTTTTAAAGCGACTACTACGATTAAATTCATCATTAAGTGCTTCATCAAGTTTTAGTCTATTGAAAACTCCTGTAAGTTTATCTGTAATACTAAGAACTTTATGCTCATTTAGGCCTTGAATCATCTGATTATAACTGTCTTTCAATATTAAAAGTTCATTTTCATCTGTCCAATGAAGATTTAAATCAATTGTTTTAGGAGACTGAATATCTTGTTTACGTATTTTGCTAGTAAACTCCTGTAAAGGTTGTCCTAAATATTTTTTTATAAAATAATATATGATAAACCAAAGTGCAATTGTTTTGATAATAGAATTGATTAAAATAAGAATAAAACCATATTTAACTCGGTCAAATACTAGTTGATTATTTGAATATAATGTAACTTGTCCTAAAGGTACTTTCTGCTTAAAAGCTGCTCCTGTGTACTCCATGGGAAACTCATGCTTAAACAATGTATCAGTACCTAAACCAAACTCTTTTTGTTCTGTTTTATTTCCAGAAGAGTCATAATAAGTAATCTCATTTTTTTCGTTTAATACTGCTCCAATCTGAAAATCCATTTTATGATCAATTGATTCAACTTTGATACCAACTACAATTGGTAAATTATGCATACCTAATAAAATAGATTGCAATAACTCCTTATTATAAGTCCAAACTGAGTCAACAATACCTCTATTGAAAGTAGCTGGCAAGGTTTGAATCTCTTTGTAGAATTTAGCTTTTGTATCTTCATACTCTTTATAAAGCTGAACAACTGTAACTAAAACTGCAACTAAAAAATAAAAACTAAATATTGTAGTTAATAGATGTAATGCAATACTTTGACGAAAACGTTTTGATAAAGAGCTAATCATTAAATACTAAACCTTTTACTTTGATTGCCAATCTTTAATTCCATACTTATCTAAAAGAATTTTCAACCTACCATCTTCTCTCATTTTTATAGTCTCTTCAGATAAAATTTTAGCATACTCTTTTGAACTTTCTTTTTTAGGTGAGAAACTAGCAAAAACATCAATCACTACATCTGTCACACCAGCTACTTTTACTAAATCTGCTTTACCCATTTGGTTGATTTTATATTCTAAAACACTTTTATCTTCAATAATAGTTGTTATACGACCATTAATTAACATCTCTAATAATCTTTCTAATGGCTTTTCACCTTTTATTGCTAGAACATTATTTGGGTTTTTATTAAGATAATTCATCACAGTTGGATCAACATAGTCATAACCATCAATTATACCTATCATTTTAGCTTCTTCTAGAGACTTAGTTCCTGTATACTTCCAAGAAGAGTCTTTAAGACTAAAAAATGTGCTGTTACTTTTTCCAAGAGCAAAATCTGGAAAAATAAAATCAGGTGCTTCTTCTCTAAAGCAAGCCATTGTACCATCAAGTTTTCCTTCTCTTACTAGTTCTAAACCTCTAGTATAACTAACTTCAACAAACTCAACTTTATGACCTCTTGCTTTCATAGCTTCAACTAACAAGTCACCTAAGTACCCTACTTTCCCATCATTTTGTCCAGATAAACAATCATAAGGACACCATTCATCTGTAGCGATTCTTAATGTGTCTGAAAATAAATGTAACGGTAAAAGTGTACTCAATCCAAATACTCCAACAACTGCTAATTTTCTTAAACCTTTCATTCATTCTCTCCTTAGTAAACTATTTGAATTATTTTTATAATAGTTAATATTATGTCTTTTATTTCTTTTAGTTAAACTTTAATTAAAAATATAAACTTATGTATAAAGTGGTAAATCTATCTCAAAAACAGCACCTTTAAATAGTGTGTTGTTGTAGGTAAAAGAAGTATTAAAAGCTTCAATTTTACCATTCATATTTTTTACAATTATTTCCCTACTCATATAAAGTCCTATACCTGTACCTTGACTTTGATGTTTTGTCGTAAAGTAAGGTTCAAAAACCCTATCTATAATCTCTTCAGGAATTCCTCCTGCGTTGTCTTTAACTTGAATTTTGATTGAATTATCTTCTTTAAATACTGATAAAAAAATTATTTTTTGAAAATTTTTATCTTTTTTTATAAGCTCATCTTTTGCATTATTTAGTAGATTAATTATCACTTGTATTAACTCATTTTTGTATGAACTTATTTCATAGTCTTCTTTATTTTTTATAATTTTTATACCTTTATTATGAAATGATGTTTTCACTAAAGATATAGCATTATCAAAACTCTCTTGAATCTTAAAACACTTTTTATCTTTATCTGTTTTAAAAAAGTTTCTAAAATCATCTATTGTATTTGATAAGTATTGAACTGTGTTATTTATATTGTCAAGACCTTCGATAAGATACTTATCACTTAAAATATTCATCTCTTTTTGAAGCTTTAGTCCACTTGCTGTTGTAGATATTATAGAAAGTGGTTGCCTCCATTGATGAGCTATATTACCTATCATTTCACCCATTGCTGCCATTTTTGATTGCTGAGCTAATAAGGTTTGTTGTCTTGTGTTTTCTAAAGCTTTTTCTTCTATAGCTTTTTTATATCTTAAAAATCTTTTTTGTAAAATCCTTGATAAATAAGTAGAGATTAAAAGTAATAATACAGTTACTAAAAGTGTGATTTCTAAAATATTTAAAAGATAATTTTCAAATTGATTTTCTAACTGTATTTTTCTTTTTTTAATAGAACTTTTAATTTCATCTTCATAAAAGCCTGTACCAATCATCCATTGCCACTCATTTAAGCCTTTTACATAACTAGTCTTTTTAATAGGTACATCTATACCTGGTTTTTTATTTTGAATATAAGTATAATACCCTTCTCCATTTTTAGAAATCTCTATTAGGTCTTGAATAACTTTTTTTATATATACTGCATCGTTGTTTGTAACTGCATTTTGATTTATAAAGTTTTTTCGAATATGACTTAAATATATAGAATCATAGTTTATAATAAAGATATAACCACTTTTACCATACCTAATCTCTCTAATATGCTTTAAAACTCTTTCTTGCATCTGTTTTTCAAAATCCTGTACATACTCACCCGTACCAATAAACCAATCAAATGGCTCAAAGTTTTTAACTAAACCTAGCTTTTTTCTTTGTTTATCAGGATTTTTTGGATTATACCAGTACCATTCGTAAAAGGCTTTATCTTTTTTACTAAGTAGTGAGGTCATATCTTTTATAATGTACGAGCCTTTAGCATCTTGATGTTCCCAAAAGTCTTTGCCTTCAAGTTCAGGATTATGGGGAAGAAGGATATTTTTTCCAGTATTTTCATATATAAAATAGTAACCTCTACCATCTAAAAAACGGATATTTCTTAAAGCATCTATTATCAACTTTTTTATAGTTTGTATATCTTTATCTTTGTTTTGATTATAGATTGTAGAAGCTATGGCATAGGCATTGTCAACAGCTTCATTTAGCGAAAATTTTAGCTCATACTCTGTTTGTTCTTGCTCTCTTTTTATGAAGTCATATACTTCTGAAACTCTTTGTTTTATAAGCTCTTTGTTTTTTTGAGAATAGTCAGTTTGTATTTTGTTTTTTTCGTTTTCAAAACTTGTTTTAGTTTTTGTATATTGGATTAGCAAAAATATAGTCGTTACAATAATAATAAAAACTGTTGGTGCAAATTTTATTATTTTTAATAGTTTTTTTTCATCTTCAAATATCATTTATGCCCTTAATATTATTATGATTATAACATATAAAAGTTATAAATTGGCTACACTTATAAATCTTTGGTGTATATGTTTTTGTAAATTAGTGAGAAAATAAGATTTTATTTATAGAATATATTATATGAAATATACTTCTTAAAAGGAATAAAATGAATCTATCAGAACTTGGAAAAGAGATTCAGTTATTAAGAAAAAATAAAAAGTGTTCACAAGATAATTTAGAAAAATATTCAGGTATCACAAAAAGAACAATCTCTAAAATAGAAAATGGTTTTATCGATGAAGTAGGTATAAAAAAAAGTTGAAATGATATTAGATTTATTAGCTCAAGAGTTTACCCTGAGACCTAAAGAAAGACCAAAGATTTTAGAGGAGCTGCAAAATAAACACTGATTTAAAAGTATATATTTAAAAGAAGGTTAATTTAGCCTTCTTATTCTCTTAATTTATATGTATTAAGTATTTTTCTATGCCACTGTATCTTACTTTTTTTCTTTTTAAAACAATGCTTATAAACTATTTGCTAAAAATATAATATGTCAGTTATTTTTTTAAACATCTTAAAAGAGAATAAAGTATATTGAGTTCTTCAAATTAAAACCTTACTTTTAAAATATACTCCAAAAATTACAGTTTGTTGAACTTTCGTATATTAAAATCATTATTTAAAAACATAGAAGTATGATCTGGCTACAGTTTATAGGACATAGAAAAATGCTATGTTAAAATAAAATGTAGAGAGGGTTAAATAAGGAAAAGTAAATATAATCAAGAGTTCAAAGACTCAGCAATAAAATTGTGATTGGATAGTGATAAATCAATTTCATCAATAGCTAAAGATTTAGGATTA
>JBLWVX010000031.1:0-32920 GCA_048268245.1 Arcobacteraceae bacterium | reverse complement strand
TGCTGCAACAATCGCTGGTACTGCTAGAAACCCAGGTTTAGGTGGAAAATTAATGACTACTATGTTCATTGCATTAGCGATGATCGAAGCACAAGTTATTTATGCATTAGTAATTGCGATGATCGCATTATATGCTAACCCATTCTTAGGGTAATCAGTACTTACTACAGAACTGATAACTTAAAAGGTCAAGAGTTTTTACTCTTGGCCTTTTTTTATGTCTAAAATAAAATTCAACATTTTTATATTATTATTTTAACTTATATTTTACAAACCTCTGTATACTATTATTATAAAAATTATATTTTATACAATACTACTCAAAAATGACACTTTTCCTTGATACAATAGTTTAAAAAAGTATGATTGAAGCAATCAATAAAAATGTAAATAATGACATAAATCCTATTTTATGTCATCTAAAAGAATACTCTGAATTAAACTTTAAAAATAATATCAAATGAAACTGCTATATCATTTGATGATTTTCAAAACTTTTTTAAGCCTACTAAACAGTCTATAACTTTTACAATGTAAGAGAAAATAGAAGCAGTCTTAAAATAACTACACCAATGGCTTACATCAAAGCATATTGAACTAGATATTATAAATGAGTATACGCAAGTAATAATAAAGCTCGTCCAAATACAAAAGGTGCTTTAGTAAATAGTAAAATAGAAAAATCATCTTACATACAAAAAATAGATAATAGAAAAATACTTAAAAGGCACTATTGAAGTAAGAAACAATAAAGAAGGTGCGATATTTGCGATTATACTACCTAGTGAGACTTGTTTTATTTAAGGTTTTTTTATGGAATAAACAAGTATTATTTCGTCCTTATCACGACTATGATAAAATACTAAGACAAACTATTTAGAAGTGTTTTACAATAAAAAAGTAATATAATAAATGCAGCTGTGGTGGAACGGTAGACACGTTAGCTTGAGGGGCTAATGCCAGTACTGGTGTGAGGGTTCAAGTCCCTCCAGCTGCACCATTTTGTGGGATTTTTAATATATTAATAAAAATTTATTAAAAAATAAATGTAATTGCTGCTGGTGATATTTATTTAAAATCTTTTAATTTTACAATCAATCTTATTTAGTTTTTGTTGACAAGGTGTACTTATTTTGTTAGCTTTACTGCACATTTTACTGCGTAGCTTAAGTATAAGGTATATCTTTTAAACTCTTGTATATATTGTCTCATCTTTATCTGACCTTTCTATCTGTAATTTTAACTCTGAATTCTTTAATTTCTGTGTCTCATTTACTGTAGCCAGATCAACCAACATGAATAAATAATAAAATAAATATATTTAAGTTCAGTTTCAATCTAATATGTTACAAATTTATGTAAATTTAGTAAAAGGAGTACCGAAAACTATGAAGATTATATTTGAAAGTATTACTACACTTGTATATTTTATGTTTGCAGTTGTATTAGCTTTTATGGCTTTAGCAATTTTGTGGTGGTCAACAAATGAAGTCTATATTGCAATTGCTGTTAGTGTTGAAAGACTTGTATATATTTTCAAAACTAGGACAACAAATATAACTCACTTAATTTATCCTTCGGTACTAATTCTAACTGCAGTTTTAGTAATAATTGGTTTA
This sequence comes from Arcobacteraceae bacterium, assembly GCA_048268245.1. GTDB lineage: Bacteria > Campylobacterota > Campylobacteria > Campylobacterales > Arcobacteraceae > Arcobacter_B. Next base: position 31,301 of record JBLWVX010000031.1, on the reverse strand, counting down.
GGAATATACCAAAAACTAAGTGCAACAGTAGAAAAATAAGCTATAATTTTAATAATTAAAACCATGGAGAAACTATGATTCGAAAGATTTTTTTATCATTAATATTACCACTTTTTTTGTTTTCTCAGACTAGTACGCAAGAGCCTGTAAAACTAATAAAACCAGAAGATCAAGAGAATAAAAAAACGGAAGTTGTAATCAATCACAACTCATTAAAAGCAGTAGAAAAACAAACAATAGAAGAAACTAAAGAAACTAAAAGTGAAGAGCAAAAACAAATAGAATTACAAAATAAACTTTTAGAATCAGTAATTGAAAATATAAACAACGAGTCTTTTTTAGAAAACTTAAGCAATGAAAAAGAGTACAAAAAACAATTAACTTTACTTTCAAATAAAATAACAATAAACAAAAGAGCCAATAACTCTCTTGCAGTAACAAGAGATGAACTTAAAGTGATTTATTTAAAAGAAAAAAGATTATATGAACAAACATTAAAAAATATTATTAAAGGAAAAAGAGAATTTAGAGAAAGACAATATTTTGTAAATCTATTACAAGATAGTATAGAAAAAATGAAAAAAACTTCTTTAGAGAAATACGAAGCTATTTATGAAGAACATAAAGACTATTCAAATTATATTTCAGAAGAGTTAACACAAAACTATATAAATACTTACAATCAAAGGCACACACAAGTTTTTGTACTTGAATACTTAAAAGATAATATTTTCAAATTTAGAAAATCAAACTTTTTTGTTGATGAATTTAACTTAAAATATCTTGTAAAAAAGATTGATGAGATACAAGGAATATCATTTATATCAAATCTTACATCTTATCACTTCAAGTTCTCAATAGGTGAACTTGTTGTTGTTATATTTATTATTGCATTTTTTAGACTTTTAAATTTAAAAATTATCTCATTAATAGCTACATTTATTGCAAAAGTTTTTGTACAAAGAAAAAATTCAAAAAATGAAGATGACGATGAAGATGACGATGCAGATGAAATACGAGCATACTTAAAAGAATCAATCAACACTCCAATGATTTATGCCTTATATTTACTTGCTATTCAAATATCTATATATATTTTAATAAAAGACCCATTATTAATTGAAAAAATTATTCCTTGGGTAAATACAATTTACATGGCATTGCTAACATGGGGACTATATGCTATTTTAAACAATAGTATAAACTACTATGCTCAAAATTTACTTGAAAAATATCCAAATGTAAGAAAAGAGATGATTGTTTTCATCTTAAGAATTATAAAAATTGTATTAATTCTTTTAGTTATTCTATTTTTATTCTCGCAACTAGGTATTGATATTAAAGCCATAGCAGCTTCACTAGGGGTTGGGGGTATTGCTATTGCTTTAGCTTCAAAAGATACACTTACAAACTTCTTTGGTTCATTAAGTATCATGACTGATAACTCTTTTTCTCAAGGGGATTGGATTAAATCAGGAGATATAGAAGGAACAGTAGTTGATATTAGAATGAGAACTACAAGAATCAGAACTTTTGATAATGCAATGATTACAGTTCCAAATTCACAACTTGCAAATACACATATTATGAATTGGTCAAAAAGAAGAATCGGTAGACGGATTAAAATGAGTATTGGAATTACGTATGAGTCGAAAATGGAAGATATTATTCAATTAAGAGAAGATATTTATGAAATGCTTATAAACCATTCAGGTATTGCTACAAGTAAAAATGCTCAATTAACAAATACAAGAAAGTTTGAAGCTATAAAAAGAGAAGACTTACAAGGTGTAAAAAGAACTCTTTTAGTATATATTGATGAATTTGGACCATCATCTGTAAATATTTTAATATATTGTTTTTCAAGAAGTCCAGATTGGGAAGAATGGCTTACAGTAAAAGAAGATGTTTTAGTAAAAATATCAGAGCTTACAAAGAAAAATAATTGTGAGTTTGCATACCCTACACAGGCACTTTGGTTAAAAAAATAACCAAAATATATTATTATACATGTTTTTTTAATATTTTCATATGATAATAAGTCTAAATTAAATTAAATATAAGATTATCTCATCTATAATTTCACGTTATATAAGGAGTTATATATATGAATATAAAAAGAAAATCTCTAGTTTTAGCAAGTACCTTTTCATTACTTGTTATTTTAAATGCCATAGGATTATTTTACTCATTTAGTAAAATAGAAGAAGCAAATGAAAAAACAGTAAATGATACAAAACTATTAAGTCTTTATAAGGACTTAAAATATACTATCAAAGATTTACAAGAAGTTGCCACAGATACTGCCCTTGTAGCAGACCCAGAAGGTTTATATGTAATTGATGAACTAAAAGAACAGTATCAAAATATACATAAACAAATAAATAGTTTCTCAACAAGCAATCAAAATAAAACTCAACTAGAAAATATTGACTCAAAATTAAATTCATATATACAAAACTTAAAAGCCATGGGTAAATATGGTATTGAAAAATTTACTTCAAGACAAGACTCTATATCTGAAATGAAAAATTTTGATAGAGCAGTAAATAATATAGAAGAAGCCCTTAATAATATATCTTCATCAAACTACACAGAATATTCACTTATGAAATTAAAATATCAAGTTATATCTATTCAAGAAATATTGACAGATGCTTTAGCAGTAGGTGATATTAGTGGTTTTGAAGAAGTAGATGAAATAAAAAGAGATTTATTTAATAACCTTGATGATATTCAATTAAAAAATGCAATTGATTCTATGATTAAAGCTGGTAAAAAAATGGCTAAAAAAGGTGAAACTTTTAATATCATGGAAGAAAAAGTAAATGGTGCTATGCTTAATGTTGATGAAGACTTTGACTCTATTGAAAAATCTATATTAGCTATTGAAAATCTACAGATCTCTAGATTGGAAAAAAGTTTAGAAAGAAATAAAGATGTTATGCAAAATGCTGAAAATATTGCAATAGGTTTAACTATTGCCTTATTTATTTGCGTAATGTTCTTACTTACTATTATAAAAGGTATTCTATCAAGTGTTGAAAAACTTAATAATGGAGTAGAAGACTTAGTAAAGAATACAAACTCAAATGGTGCAAAAATAAATCTAAAATCTGATGATGAACTAGGAAATATTGCTAAAAACTTTGACTTATATATTGATGAACTTGAAAATAATGCAGCTATTGATAAAAAAGTAATTGAACAAGCAAGAACTGTTATGGGAAAAGTAAATGTGGGTCTTTATAATGAAAGAATTGAACTTAAAGCATCATCAAATGAAATGCAAAGACTTGTAGATGAAATAAACGATATGATAAATAAAACTCAAGCAAACCTTTCAACTTTATCTGATGCTTTAATTGAATTAGCAAATGCAAAATATGATAAACCAATACCAAGGATTGAAGGAGTAACAGGACTAATTGCTTCTTTATTAAGTGGTACAAAAGTAACTCAATCAACAATCAATGAAGTAATGGCACTTATTGACAACTCTAACAAAAGATTAACTTTTAGTGCAAAAGACTTATCAAGTGCATCTGAAGAGTTAAGTAAAGCTTCAAACCAACAAGCAGTTGCTTTAGAGCAAACAGCTGCAGCTATTGAAGAAGTAACTTCAACTATTGCTATTAGTTCAGAAAACTCTTCAAAGATGTCAGCATATGCAAGTGAAGTTACTAAATCAAGTCAATTAGGAAAAGAACTTGCAAATAAAACTTCATCATCAATGGATGAGCTAAGTAATGAAGTTAATACAATTAATGAAGCTATTACAGTAATTGACCAAATTGCTTTCCAAACAAATATTTTATCATTAAATGCAGCCGTTGAAGCAGCAACAGCAGGTGAAGCTGGAAAAGGATTTGCTGTTGTTGCTCAAGAAGTAAGAAACTTAGCTGCAAGAAGTGCAGAAGCTGCAAATGAAATCAAATCATTAGTTGAAAGTGCAACATCAAAAGCAAAAGAAGGGAAAGAAGTATCTGCTCAAATGATAGATGGATTCAATAATCTTGATAAAAATATTTCAACAACTATTAAGCTTATTGGGGAAGTTGCAAATGCATCAAAAGAACAACAAGAAGCAATGAATCAAATCAATGATACAGTAAACTCACTAGACCAAGCAACACAAAACAATGCTCAACTTGCTTCAAATATAAGCCAAATGGCAAAAACAACTCAAGACTTATCTATTCAACTTCAAGGAGCAGTTGATAGAACGGCATTTGATCCTGATGCAAAAAGAAGAGTATGTAATTCAGACTATATTTTTGATTTAAATAAACTAAAATCTGATCATATTAACTTTAAAAATGTAAATTTTAGTGATTGTAAAGTTGGTAATAAGTTTGCAGTAAAAGACCATACTCAATGTGATATGGGTAAATGGCTTATTGCGAGTGAACAACAAAGCTTAGACTTCACAAAAGGTGAATTATGGGAAGAATTAAAAACAACTCATCAAAGATTTCACCATATGGTTCAAGATAGTGTTGACTTATATGCAGAGGGTTATGAAAATGGTCAAATTATATCATTAACTGAAAATATAGAGTTACAAATAAATGTAATATTTGAACTATTAGACAAACTTAAAGAACATAATTGTGATTTAGAATTTCAAAAAAGAAAAAGGTAATGACATGTCAAAAGAAACAGTACTTAAAGATAATGCTTTTTTAGTTAGTGAAACGGATGCAAAAGGAATAATAACTTTTGCAAATGAACAATTTTGTGATGCAGCGGAATACAATAAAGATGAGCTTATAGGACAGCCACATAGTATGGTAAGACATTCAGATATGCCTAAAACTGCCTTTGAAGACTTATGGAAAACTGTAAAGAGTGGTAAAGTATGGCAAGGCTATGTAAAAAATAAAACTAAATCAGGTGGATATTATTGGGTATTTGCAACTATATATCCATACAAAAATGACGCAGGTGAACAATGTTATATTTCATGTAGAAGAAAACCTGAAAGAAAAAAAGTTGATGAAGCAATACAGCTATATAAAACACTAAGATAGTTTTATGAGATTATAGGTTCTGGCTTTCCAAAATAAAAACCTTGTGAAAAGTCAACACCTAGCTCTTTAACTTTTTGATGAATTTTTTCATCTGATACAAACTCTGCAATAGTTTTTATACCATTTTCTTTTGCAAAAATTATAATAGACTTTACAATACTTTGATTATATTTACTAGTCAAAATATCCTTAATTAAACTTCCATCTATTTTTATATAATCAGGCTGAAAAACATTTAATCTTTCATAATTAGAATAACCACTTCCAAAGTCATCAATAGAAATTTTAACATCGCCTGCTACTTTTACAAGTTCAATAAAAATTTTTATAGCTTCTAAATCTTGTACTTCTTCATCCTCTAAAAGCTCAAAAGTTATTCTTCCTTTATTCTCTTTCATTGTAACTAACTCAAAAAGTAAATCACGAATCTCTAAATCTTCTATATCAGATGAAGATAAGTTAATAGATATTTTTATAGTTTTGTTTTTATGAAGAATTTTACTAGCATTTTCTATTACTTTTTTTGTTAAATCATGATAATAACCAGATTTTTTAGCTACATCTAAAAAGAAAAAAGGGGATATTATCTCTTCTTTTGAATTTATAATTCTAAGTAAAGACTCATACTTTTCTATAGTTTGTGTTTGGTTACATACTATTGGCTGATAAAATGATAATACTTTTCGCTCAGAGTTTAAAGCATTTTTTATTAAAGTAAGTGTTTTTAGTTTTTCTTTTGCTTCTTTTTGTTTTTCTTCATATAAACCATTTGAAAATAATATATTCTCTTTTTTATTATTTTTAAGTTGTCTTATTCCCGTAATAGCATCATCAAAAAGATTACTTTTATCATATGAAAAACTTAAAAGAATATCTATATCATATTTATTATCTTCAAATAAAATGTCATTTCTTCTTAAATTTATAAGTAATTTATGTAAATAAATATTTATATGTTCCTTATTTAGTTCTTCATTTTTTAAAAAACCAAATAATCCTCCACCTAAAATATATACTCTATCCACACTTAAAGCTTTAGGAAAACACTGAGTAAGAACTTTAGAAAAAACCTCTTCAAATTTATCTCTTTGAGATTCTGTATAAAATTCTTTTAAGATCTTATAATTATTTATATTTGCTAAAATTAATACAGGATTTGACATATTTTTTATATCATCTAGAAGCTGTCTTTTAGGATTCATAATATCTGTAATATCATGTCTTATTCCTATATATTCTATAATTTTACCTTTTGAGTCTACTATAGGTTCAATTACAGCGTCCACATAATAAGCTTGACCATTTTTATTTTTATTTTTTACAGTACCAAACCAAGGTTTCTTTTCATCTTTTATTGTATGCCATAAATCTTCATAAAGTTTTGAAGAAACATCTTCATGTCTTACTATACTATGGTATTTACCTATTAACTCATCTTTACAGTAGCCTGATATTTCTTCAAACTTTTTATTTGCATAAGTAATGATACCATTTGTATCTGTTTTTGATACTATAGCACTTAAATCCACTACTTTTTTGTATTGCTCTAAAAGATTGATTACTTCTTTATTTTCTCTTTCTAAAAGAATAGTTTTATATATTTTATTTATTGCGTCATGTAAACTTTTAAGGTCTATTGGTTTAATAAGGTATCTATCTATATTTAAGTTTATGGCATTTGTTAAATAATCACTATCATTAAATGCTGTTAATATAACTATTCTAGAATTTTCATCAAATTCTTTTATTTTTTCACTCATTTGTATACCATCCATTTTGGGCATACTTATATCAGAAATCACTAAATCTGGCATATTTTTTTTATATAACTCTAGACCTTCTTCCCCATCTTTTGCTACATAAAGAGTTCTCACTCTATTTTTTAAAAAATATGATAGTTCTTCTCGGATATCCTGATCGTCTTCAACATATAAAAGAGTAATCTCAAATATTGATTTCAATACTAACCTTATAATTTTTATTCATAAATATATGATACTATAATGCCTATTAAATAATGTTATGAAAATTATTTATCAACTAAATAATCCGCCTTTGATTTTAATTTCTTTTTATTAAGAAAAGATTTTTCTTTGTCAGTTAAGGTATTTATAGATGACATCTTTTTATTATTTGTATCATCTTCTTTTTCTTTTGTTTTATTTTTTGTTACAACTTCTTCTTTTTTAAAAAGTGTTAATACTAAATATATAGAAAAAATAAGGTTAAAAATAATAATTATCCATTTTATAATAAGTGCTAATTCTAAAAATTCTAATTTATCTTTTAACTTCAAGTACTCAACTATGTCAGAATAAATTGCATTCGCAAATAAAGCAACAATTAGTAAAAGAGCTATCAAAACTACTCTTTTTCTAAACTTATATAAATAGTACCAAAATAGTGCAGACTTTACTTGTTTAAACATTTAAAGGCCTATACAAAAAAGTTTAATCCAAGTGCAGCTAAAGCTACGACTAAAGATTTAGTTTTCAAATCATCCATAATCTTTCTTTCTTCATCTGCAATTATTATTTCAAGTTCTTCATCACTAAAATTATCAAAGCTTTTATGATTTTCAACAAGTCTAGCTTTTGTAGCTAAAATAGCTTTCTCTCGAACCTTTAATCTAATAGCCTCTTTAACTTGCTCGCTTTTTAACTTAGGATAATCAAAAGCTTTTGTAGTATTTTCTGATGCTATATTTAGTAATCTATTTGACTTTTCTTTTAATTTATCTTTTATACCCATAATTTATTCACTTTTATTTTTTTGCATTATAGCATAATATAAAAAAATAAAAAAATTGTCATTAATAAAACCCTTATTATAAAATAATAACTTTACAAGTTTAAAATGTTATAATTTAACTATTAAAATAATTCTTATTTTAAACTATTTATATCAAGGATTCTAAAATGTTTACAAAAACAATGAAACTTTCAATTGCTGCTGTTACTGCACTAATGTTAACAACAGCACAAGACTCTCAAGCAAGAGAATTTGCGGATATTTATACAGAGTGTGGTTTAGGAGCAATGATTGCACCTAAAAATGCTGCGGTTGCTGCGGTTACAAATGTAACTTGGGATTTAGGAACAACTGCTATTTCTTCAAACATTTCATCAGCTGATTCTTGTGCAGGTGGAAAAGCAAAAGTTGCTGCATTTATTAATGATAGTTATGAGAATATTGAAAAAGACTTAGCTAAAGGTGAAGGAAAATATCTTAACACTTTAGCTTCTTTAGCTAAAAAAGACTCTCAAACAAATAAAGAATTTATTCTTTCTTTAAGAAATAAATTCTCTGAAACTATTGCAAGTGCTGAATACTCAGAACTTTCAACTTACAAAAAATCTGAAAAATTGTATAATACAATTTACTAAATCATTAAGCTGATACCATTTTTGGTATTAGCTTCATTAGGTCTATTATTGAATTACAAATTACTTTTTTATTTTATTTTTTTTATTTTTACTAGGGCATATGCTATTGAGGTTACAGAAAAAGAACTTCTATCATTATCTAAAGAAAAAACCTGGCTTACACTTATTCATAATGAAAATAAAATAAATAAAATTACAACAAAAGAGTTTTATTTATCAAAAAAAGATCCTAGAGAAGAATTGTTAAAAACTCTTAATGCATACAATAACTTCAAAAAATATAAAAAAGATGATAACCATCCTCAATGTAAATTTCCTGCAAGATATTTTTGGCTTTCTAAAAAACTTAATTTAGCAAATTTTGAAGAGGTAAAACCTTTTTGTAAAAATCTAAATAAATGGAAAGCATTAAAAGAAACATCTTCAATATCCCTTATCTTAGTTAGTGGATACCTTGGTAATCCTGCTTCAACATTTGGGCACTCTTTTATAAAACTAAATACTAAAAATGATTTAGAAAATGACCTATTTGATTTATCAGTTAATTTTGGAGCATTAGTCCCTGAAAATGAAAATATTGTAAAATATATACTAAAAGGTATTTTTGGTGGATATAAAGCTGGTTTTTCAGATAAATATTTTTATACTCAAGATTTAGTTTATTCACATAATGAATTTAGAGATATGTGGGACTACAAGCTAAATTTAAATTCATATGAACAAAAACTTATTCTTTTTCATTTATGGGAAGTTATTACAAAAAAATTTGACTATTATTTTTTAAACAAAAACTGTGCATATAGAGTATCAGAGCTTTTTGAGCTAATCTCAAAAGAAGCAATAATTGATAATGCCAGAGTTTGGTATGCACCAATTGAAACATTTCATAAACTTGAAGAAATAAATGAAAATAAGAAAATTATAAAAAATATAAGATATATCCCCTCATCGGAAAAAACTATATATAAAAGATTTTCATCATTAAAAGAAAATGAAAAAGCTTTAGTGACTTCACTAATAAAAAGTGATTATAAAAACCTAGCGAATAAGCTAAAAGAAATCAATATTAAAAGTAAAATAACAATATTAAACTTTTTATTAGATTTTGAAAAATATCAAATAATAAAAAACCCTGAAAGAAATAATAAATATAAAAGAATAATTCTTATAGAAAGATTCAAACTACCAATTAGTAAAGAAAATAAAATATTTATAGAAAACAAATCATCTCCAGCAAAAGGAAATAAACCTTCAATTATTTCAACATCTATCAACTATCTAAATAATTTTTATTATCAAAGCGTTGATTTTACAGCTTTTGCTATTGAATCTATTGGAGATAATAGTCTTGATTTTGATGAACTAATTGTAGGGAATACATCTTTAGGATATAAAGACAATAAAGTTTTTATGAACTATTTTGATTTGATAAAGATAAAAAAGCTTAAAACTATCTATTTACCTTGGGAAGAGAATTTCATTCCTTCATGGAGTTTAAATATTGGAACTAAATCTATATATACAAGAAAAAGAAAAAATGACTTTTTTATAGATTCAGGAATAGGAAAAGCTTTTAAAATAAATGAAAATTTTATCTTTTATCCATTTATAAATACTTCTGTTCATTCAAACAATCCATATACAAAAATTTCTCCAAATATAAATCTAAATTTTGAAATTTCAAATACTAAAAATTTGATTTCAACAGGAGTAGAATTTACAAAAAAACATGAAAAAAATCAATTTGTAAAAATCTCTTCTCAATATAAAATATCTAAAAATTTTTCTATAGAAGGAAATTTTGAAAAGAACAATTATAAAAAAGCTTTTCTACGACTTAAACTCTTTTTTTAATTCACTTGCACTTTTAATTATATCAACCCCAAATTTTGTTCTTAACTTTTGGACTTGATTTGTAAGTGCTCTTTTTTTTAAATCTCCTTCATATTCAAAAAGATTATAAGTATATTCGTTTACTTTTGCAAAGTTTGATACTGTGATATTAAGTTGTATTACACCATGTGTTGGATGTATATCATTTTCTAAAAAAAGATTTGCCATTGCTTCTTTAAAATCTGTTTCATTAAATATTCTATTTACATTTATATAATTTTTTGATTTTATTTTATATTCATATTTTATTTTTATTGCATATGTCAAAGGGTTTACATTTGCTTTTTTTACTAAAAAACATAGATACCTACTAAGTATCATAACTCTTCTTTTTAGTTCATCCCTATCAAATATAGGATCGAAACTTCGCCCTATTCCTATTGACTTTTTTTCTCTCTCTAAAGTTAGTTTTGTATCTCTTATTCCACATACACGGTTATATAAATCAATTCCTGGTTTCTTCCACGAATAAAACAGCTCTCTTTTTTTTCTTATATCCCCTAAAGTTTTTATTCCATAACCTTTAAGTCTTTTTTGAAAACCTTTACCAATTCCAGGAAACTCTTCAATAGGAATGCTTCTAGTAAAATTTGCAATATGATCAAGCCCTACATATTTAACTCCATCAGGTTTTGCATATTCTGTTATAAGTTTTGATAAAAACTTTGTATTTGCTATACCTATTGATATGGGAAGTTTAAGTTCATTAAATATTTTCTTTTTTAAATTATATGCAAACTCAACTATTTCATCTTCATCTATATATCCAGATACATCTCCAAAAAATTCATCTATTGAAAACTGTTCAACTAGAGGTATCTCTTTTATAAGTAGTTCTTTTAATTTTTGGGATAAATCATGATATAAAGGATAGTTTGGAGCTAGCATCTTTAAATTTGGGCATAATTTCAAAGCCTCATTTACACTCATGGCAGTTTTAACTCCAAAAGCTCTTGCCTCATATGATGCTGTAGTTATGATTCCTCTTATTTTGCCATTTTCATCTACAAAGTAGTCTTGAAAACTTTTCTCCCCTTCATTTGTAAGAATAGTACTTACAAAAGCTCCTGAGTTTGAAGAGATTTTTCTTATCTCTTTTTTTGAAGAGAAAATATTAAGATTACTTCGTCCTCCAACCGCAACTGGAATATGTTCTAAACTACTATCAATAGTTCTATGGGCTGATACAAAAAAACAATCTAAATCTAAATGTAAAAACATTTTGGAAGTATAACTCAAAAATCAATTTCTATGTAAATATATTGCAGATTGAAATATTTTTATTTTTAACACTCTTTATGCTAATATCTCAACAAAAAAAGGATACATCATAGCTACTTGTAAGAACTGCAAAAGAGAAATTGAACCAAAAAAAAGACAATGCCCCTATTGTGGTATTTTAAATCCTACTGTAACACTAAAAGATATATTTATTACACTTGCTTTTGTATTAGTTGTTATGGGAGCATATACATTCTTTACAAAACTATAATTTATATACATGCATCTTTATCGTAATATGTTATAATTATTATTATATCTAAAACTTTTTATTTAAAGAAGTTTATTATGTTAAGTAAATCAATACTAATAACAATATTATGTTTTTTAACTTTTTCATCAATACATGCAAAAGAAGAAATTATAATCCCAACAGATGACTAGCCTCCCTTTTGCATGACACAAAACAACACCTATTCTGGAATTGATTTTGATTTATGGCAAGAACTATCCATGGGATAGAAGTTTAGTAAATATGAAAAATGGCTCAGTTGATACTATTAGTGGTATAGCTATAAAAAAGAAAGACAAGAATATATAAAATATAGTTCTGTTCCTTACTACTCATGTTCTCCTGTATTTTATACACAAAAAGGTTTAGGTAACACTATCAAAACTTACAAGGATTTAAAAGCTCATTTAATAGGTTATGTAAACAATTCTGTATACTTCAAGAAATTTGATAAAGACTCTACACTTAAAAAAAGAGCCGTTACAAAATGAAAAGCAACTTTTAAAAATGCTATCTTTAAAAAGAATAAAAGTTATAATTAGTACAGATTGTGAAATAAAAAAATGCTTTCCATGATTTGATAGAAAAAGCTGACTTTAGACCCTCTAAGAAACTAGACTTATACATAGGTGTTTCAAAAAAATCTACCTTTATAAATAGAATGGATGAAATTAACCAAGCGTTAGAAGATATAATCAATGAAGGAAAAATAAAAGAGTTTTCAAGTAAGTATTATGACAATAATTAGAAGTTTATCTTCTAACTATTGCATATAAAAATCCTACAGCTAAACCTATAAAGTGAGAATACCAAGCAATTGGAAGACCTATAAGTAGAGGGGCAACTGAGATAAGTAAAACCCAAGTTATGATACCACCTCTTTGAGCCTTATCCCAAAAAGCTACATATCCTAAGATAGCAGAAATTGCACCTGATGCTCCTACTAAATTTACGTAATTATCTAAATAATATATATAAGCAAAAGAGATTAAAGATGTAGAAATACCACAGATAAAATATAAAAGTACTAACTCTTTAGCACCTCTAAATCTCTCTATTAAACCACCAAATTGATAAAGTACAAACATATTCATAGCAAGATGGAAAATACCTCCATGAGCAAACATAGTAGACAGTGGTTGCCACCAAAAATCATACACAACAAAATACATATTTAAACCAAAAAGCAAACCTCCTTGGTTAATACTTTCTTGAATAATATACATAATAATCGTTATAGCTATTATTATATTTGTTGCTGTAAACTTTGATTGATTATAACTTCTTAACATTATTTTTATATACCTTTATTGAACAATCTATTCTATTAAAAATCTCTTTATCATCATACAATCTAAAATCAGTAAATATTTTAAATATCTCTTTATTATCTGCTTTAAATACTGTAAGAATTGAGCCTGAATAAAACTGCTTTCTTTTTATTTTATTATCTGTACTATTTTTTTCTACCAATTTGTATTCGATACTTAGATATTTCTTTATATTTTTTCTAGGTGCTCGCTGTATTGCTTGCATGTAAAACTCATCAAGTTTATTTAAACTTATTAGTTCTTCTACATTCGAAACTTTTGCTTTTTTATAGCTTCCGTTTAATTTATAAAAGCCTTTTCTTAAAGCCTTTAGTGAGTCATTTAAAAGTTGTTGATTATATACTTTGTATTTTGTAAGGGTTATATCTTCACAAGATAGAGGTGTTACTTTTTCTTTTGTGATTTCAGGCTCATTAACTATATATTTTACATATAAAGTTAATGTTACTGAAATAATTATAATTGAGGCAAGAGTAAAAAAGTTATTTATTACTTGGCTTTGCCTCAAATTTCGCATAAATTATTCTTTATACTAAAGCCTCTTTTAATACATCTTCGATTGTATTAACAGCTTTTATTTCCATAGATTTTTTAACCTCATCAGGAATATCTTCTAAATCTCTTTCATAGTTCTTTTTAGGAATTAAAGCTTTTGTCATTTTAGCTTTATGAGCTGCAATTAACTTCTCTTTTAATCCACCAATTGGTAAAACTTTTCCTGAAAGTGTAAGCTCACCTGTCATTGCCACATCTGATTGAATTTCTCTATTACTTAAAATAGAAGCAATTGTTAAAGCCATAGTTATACCAGCACTTGGTCCATCTTTTGGAGTTGCTCCTTCTGGGATATGTAAGTGAATATCATATCTTTTATAAACTTCACTAGCATCAACTTTTAAGTTCTCTTCTTTTTCCTTGAAAGTTTTAGGGATAATTTCATCATCAATTTTTAAGATTCCATTATCAATAAGTACTTTTACTACTGAATAAGAGATTCTAGATGATTCTTTCATAACCTCACCTAAATTACCAGTAACAGATAAAATACCCTTACCTTTTAACTTAATAGCTTCAGTTTTTAAAACATCTCCACCTACTGCTGTCCATGCAAGTCCATTTGCAATACCAACAGCATTTTTCTTATCAGCTGGGTCTATTTCAAAAATAGGATTATCTAAATATGATTTTAAATTCTTTGTTGAAATAGATACTTTTGAAGCACTATTATCACTTAAAATCTTTTTAGCAGCTTTTCTAAATAGTTTAGAGAATACTCTTCGTAAGTTTCTAACCCCAGCTTCTCTTGTGTATTTAGAAATAATTGCTTCAATAGTTGGTTTAGATAAGCTAATCTCGCTTTTATTTAAACCATGCTTTCCTAACTCTTGTGGGATTAAGTAATCTTTTGCAATATGGTATTTTTCATTTGGAGTATATGATGAAATATTAATAAACTCCATTCTATCTCTTAGAGCAGCAGGGATTCTTCTAGCATCATTTGCAGTTGATACAAAAATCACCTGTGATAAATCAATAGCAAAGTTTAAATATAAATCTCTAAACTCATGGTTTTGTTCCGGGTCTAATACTTCTAACATTACAGCTGTGGGGTCACCTCTGTGATTTGCTCCAAGTTTATCAATCTCATCAAGAACCATTACAGGGTTCATCTTTTTAGCATCAATTAAACCTTTTACAAGTCTACCTGGCATTGCTCCAACATATGTTCTTCTATGTCCTCTTAATTCATTTACATCTTCCATTCCACCTAAAGCTACTCTTACAAGTGGTCTTTGAAGTGCTTTTGAAATTGAATTTGCTAAAGATGTTTTACCAACACCGGGAGGTCCTACAAAACATAAAACAGTACCCTTAGATTTTAAATCTTCTACATTTCTTTGCTCTAAAAGTTGTTTTACAGCGAAGTACTCTAAGATTCTCTCTTTTGCTTTTTCTAAAGAGTAATGATCTTTATTTAGTTGTTTTTCTACGTTGTCAACAGAGATTTTTTCATCTGAGTACTCTCCAAATGGAATATCAAGTACTTGCTCAATATATGTTTGCAAAAGTGATGCATCTGGTGAGTCTTGGTGCATTCTAGAAAGTTTTTCTATTTGCTTTTTAGTCTCTTTATATCCATCTTTTGGCATGAAAGGTTTAAGTTTTTTAAGTCTTTTTTTATAAGTCTTAATCTCTTCATCTTTTTTATTATCAGTACCAAGCTCTTTTTGAATAGCTTTTATTTGCTCTTTTAAGAAGTAATCTTTATGAGTTTTCTCAATTTTTGAGTTTACTTTTTGAGTAATCTCTTTTTGAATTTTAAATGACTCAATCTCTTTTTTGATAACTTCAATAATATCAAGTAATCTTTGCTCAACATCTGTTTGTGAGAAAAGCTTATAAGCATCATCTTTTTTTACTTTTAAAACTGATGAGATTAAATCAGCAATTCTTGTAGCATCATCATTCTCTTCAATAGTTTTGATTAAATCAGCAGGAAACTTAGAGTTTAATCTTGAAAGTTTTTTCACATGCTCTATTAAAACTGATATTTCAGATTTAACACTCTCATCACTAAACTCTTGGTTTTCTAAAATATTTACTTCACATCTAATAGGGTTTTGATCATCAAAATCAATAATTTTACCCTTAGCTAGACCTTGGAAAAGTACTTTAATCTTACCATCTGGTAAAGCTACTTTTCTCATGATATTTCCAATAACACCTACATCATAAAAAGAATCACTATCTCTTTTACCCTCTTTACCATGTTTTGAAACAGCAACAATAACTAATTTATTCTCTTCTATTGCTTGCTCAACTGCACTTATATTCTCATCACTATCCAAGAAAAGTGGAGCAATCATAAAAGGATATAAAAATATCTCGTCTTCAATTATCAGTGGTAGTCTTTGTGGAAATTCATCGTAGTTTTCTAATTCCATATATTTACTCCTAAATCCTTATATATTATTCAAAAATTGATCTATAAAATGGTACTTCTACAGGTTTGATCTCTTCTGGGTCAATCCATGACTCTTTAACTCTATCCATGTAAATTTTAGCTGCTTTTTCTTTACCTTTTTTCTCGTAAAGTTTTGCAATCTCTTCATCAAGAAGTGCTTTTGCCATATACAATCTTGCATTCATTGTATCAACAAGAGGCATATATGGAGATGAACTATACTTTATTTTGTACTCTTTTATGTCATTTATAGTATCTTCTATAAGTTTTTGATCTCTCATTTGATATGTGAACCCTAAGAAGTTAGCTTTAATTTTTAAATATCTAGCATAATCAATATTTTTACTTAATGCAAATCTTTTAATATACTCATCTAAATAGAAGTTTGCTAAAGCATACTCTTCTGCATCAATATGTGCATTTACTAAAATAAGTATTGCGGTTGGGATTAAAGGTGAATTTCTATGTTCACTTTCCAATGATGTATAAGTATCATCAGCTAAATCTGTATCACCTCTTGAAAGTTGAGTTACCATTTTGTTATACCAATAAATTGCTGGTTTATTGTACTCTGTGCTTGACTCGTTTTTTGAAGAACAAGCCGTAAAAATAAAAATTAAACTTGTGGCAAATAATAAATTTTTTAGTTTAAAGCTAGTTACCATATAAAATCCTTTCTTGTAAAGTTGATATTTTATCTAATACTAGCTTAGGAATTATCTGCTATAATAATAAAAATAATTAAAAAGGTATTAAAATGAAACTAACTTTAATAGGTAATGGAGTTATGGCTCAATCCCTGGCTAAGGGACTTATTAAAAACCATGAAGTTGAAATAATAGGAAGAGATGAAAATAAACTAAAAACTATTCACGAAAAAATTCCTGAAATTACTATCAAAGTTTTAGATGACAATGAAGATATTACAGATAAAAATATTCTTTTTTGTGTAAAACCATATGCCCTACATAGTGTATCAGCAAGGCTTACAGGAAAAGCAAACATGCTATTTTCTATCCTAGCAGGAACTACTCTTGATACACTAAAAAAACAAATTGAAGCAAAACACTATGTAAGAACTATGCCAAATGTTGCAGCTTCAGTTCAATTCTCAACTACAACTATTACAGGAGATAAGGAAGCTAAAACTACAGCTATTGAAATTTTCTCATCAATTGGTAAAGCAATTTGGGTAAATACTGAAAATCAACTTGATATTGCAACTGCTATTGCTGGTTCTGGACCTGCTTACTTAGCTTTAATAGCAGAAGCTTTAGCAGATGGTGGTGTAAAAGCTGGACTTGAAAGACATACATGCTATGAGTTAGTTCAAGGCTTAATGGAAGGAACATCTAAACTTCTAAAATCAAATCATCCTGCAATCATAAAAGACTCAGTTATGTCACCAGGGGGAACTACTGCTGCTGGTGTTGCACAACTTGAAGAAGGAGCTGTTAGAGACTCTATGATAAAAGCAGTAAACAAAGCATATGAAAAAGCTTGTGAACTTGGGAAAAAATAGTTTTACTATTTTAGAAACCTTAATAAGCATAAGCTTACTACTATTTGTAATAAGTGGGTTTTCAAATCTCACTTATTATGACTCAAAAAACAATAACTTTCAAAAGCTAAATGACTTAGAAAATAGATTTACTTCAAAAGATTATAGTAGTTTTGAAAAAACTCAAAATAATATTAAAATCATGATAAATAACTCAAGTGAAATAAATTTAAACGTAAAAAAGTATAAATATGAAGATGAAACAATCAAATTATTCAAATATGAAATCTAGTTTTTCACTTTTAGAATTAATACTAGTAACACTAATTTCATCTATAGTAATAATTTATAGTTTAGTTTTTATTAAAGAGTTGTACACAAATAGTGACACTATACAAAAACAAGAAATAGCTAAGATTGATTTACTTGCAACAAAAGCTTTTTTAGATAAAAAAGCAGATTTTTATGAATATATAAAACATGAAGGAACTACAATCTTTTATAAAAACTCTATTCTTTTAGAAGATATTAGCAGTTTTAGTATGAAAAAAGAGCAAAAGTTAATAAAAATAGACCTTAAATATAAAGATGCGATTTTTATAAAATGGGTGTTTAAAATATGAAAAAGTCATTTGTTTTACTTTTAAGTATTGTATTAATAACACTTTTTTCATATTTAAGTATAAAAATTTTAACAACAAAATCTATAAAAAATGAGAATGAGATAAATCAATATTTATATATACAAGCAAAAAACCACAAAGAATTTCTAAAAGAGTATATAAACTCTCTTACAAATTTAAATACTATCGAACACTTAAGTATAAATGATGACTCTTTTTTGATTGAAGCTTATGTAAAAAAAGAAAACTCAAACTTTCATATACAAATATATGTTAAGTCAAAATATTATGACATATCTGTATATGAAGAGTTTATAAAAAATATTTAGATAATAACTTCTAAAACTTTTTTAGCTAATTTTAAAGCCTTACTTCTATGAGAAAACTCTTTTTTTACTTCATGAGGTAATTCACCTAAAGTTTTATCAAAACCTTTTGGAATAAATAAAGGATCATAACCAAAACCTTCACTTCCAACTTGCTCATCAATAACTTTTCCGTGCATCCAACCATGAACAGTTTCTACATTTCCTTGGTAAACTATTGCTATACAAGCTGTATAATAAGCTGGTGTTCTTTTTAAGTTTTTTTCTTTTAGACTGTTTATTAATTTTTCATTATTATCATTGTCACTAGCATTTTCTCCTGCATATCTTGCAGAGTAAATACCTGGTTCATTATTTAATGCAGGAACTGTAAGTCCAGAGTCATCAGAAATAACAATATGATTTTTATAACCTTTTTTTTCTAATTCATCATAAATTACTTTTGCTTTTTTGATTGCATTACCTTTAAAAGTATCTTTATCTTCTACAATCTCTATATCACCTAAAATATCTTTAAAGGCAAGAACTTCATCATTTGGCATTAATTTACCAATCTCTTTTATCTTTCCTTTATTACCTGAAGCTAAAACTATTTTCACTACTTTTCCTTTGAACAAACTATTAAGTATTAATAACATATAAACACTAACAAAAGCCTTTTTAACGCACTTAAAGAAATATCAAATATTAAAAATGTCCATAAAAGAGCCCACTCTTTTTATATTATTTAGTCTCTTTTCCTCATCTTCTTTTATAAATTTTGCATAAATTTTAAGAGTAATATCCAAATTTGCATGACCTAACATATTTGAAACATATAAAATATTGCTAGAAGACTCTGATATAAGAGTTGAAGCAAATGTATGTCTTAAATTATAAATTGTACGTGTAGGTATATTATGTTTTTTTAATGTTTTAACAAAATCAGCATAAAAATTAGCTTGTGAATAATAATGTGTATTGCTAATAGTAGAAAGAACTATATTACTATCTTTTTGTTTAGATTTTAATTCTAATAATAGTATTTCTAATTGAGGAAGTATATCAACATATCTTACACTTGATTGAGTTTTAACATCACCTAGAACACCATTTAATATTTTTTTATCAATTGCAATACGTTTCTTATGAAAATCAATATCATTCCAAGTAAGAGCAAGTATCTCACCTGGTCTCATACCTGTATATAACATAATAGATAAGAAATAGTAAATGTTGTTTTTTTTAACTTTGTAATAATTAAAAATTGTGTTTATCTCATTTGTATTAAATGGATATATATAGTCATGTTGCTCATCTAATTTCTTTAATTTTATACTCTTTTTAGGAAGGGAAACTTTATCAAAAGGATTAAAAGAAATGAAATTATTTTCATAAGCTTTTTTAAGAATTAAATTTAGTAAAGATTTATATATTTTATAACTATTAAGTTTGTATTTGATAAGTAATTTACTTTGCCATTCCTCAAGAAGCAAAGGTGTTATTTCAATAATCTTTATATCTTTAAAGAAAGGATATATAGCTAATTTATATTGTTTCAATCGTTCTTTATAGACATGAGTTCTAACAGTATTTTTATAAACTTGAAAGAACTTATGTGAAAAATCATCTAATGTAATATCTAAATTTAAAGATATATTACTAGAACCTTTAAGAGCTGAAACTATTTGAGGTATGATAACTTTTTTAATCTCTTTTAAATTAACATCATTAGCAATTAATTTTGTAGACTTCCTTACTCTTTTACCATTATGATAAAAATCCAACCACCATTTTTGATTTTTTTCTTTTATTGTAATTTTCATATTCATATAGTTATATAATATGCTCATGCTATTAAATCCTTTACAATATTAGAAGCAATAGGGTTTAAATATTCAATATCATCAATTACATCTTTACTAATTGTTGTAATTGGATTAACTTTATAATCATAAATAGCTTTACTAATAAAATATAATTTATCATTTCTATAAACGTAATGAACACCATTTATAAAAGTACCATTTTTAATATAATTAGTAACAGTTCTAGATGTAACATTTAAAAAAATTGCAACATCTTTTTTTGTATTAAAATTTTTTTGATTAACAATTTCATCTTCTAATACAGTTAATTTTTTAATAATTAAATCTAATTTTTCTTCTATTGTCATTAGTTAACTCTATATTTATCTTTTAAAACAATCTTATTATGATCACTTCCATACTTAGGAATTGAATTAATAAAATTATGTGCTTTTTCTGAACCATTAGACACATATGTAAACTCTGTAGTTTGAAGCTCTTTAATAATTTGTTTAGCTTTTGAATAAGATACTGTATCGCAGTCCATATCTGTATATTCTATATATATACTATCACTTATTTCAATATGTCTTATATCTCTTTTTGTTTCTTCTTTAACTGGTTGCTCCAGGTTCTTTGATTCTTCATATTGTTCTTTAAATGATTTAGGTTTTTCTTGAGTTGAATTTTTTAAGCTTTCTAATTCTTTTTTTAATTGTTCATTTTCTTCTTTTAATCTTTTATTTTCATTTTGAAGTTTTGCTATTTCATCTATATCATTAATTGTTTCTTTTTGCATAGATGATTCTTTTGCAATATCATTTAAGACTTTAATATATGTGTGTTCAAAAGTATCATTAATAACTAATCTTCTTTTGAAGAAATTTAATACATGATTTGCACCACTTCCTAAAAAATGTTTATAAACTTTTTCAATCATTTCATCTAAAGAATTTAATGATAAATTACCAAAACCTATATGTACACCAGTTTGAAACTCATAAAAATCAATATTAATGTCATTAATAGTATAAATACCTTTTATACCAAAAGGTAAATCAAATAATAATCCTTTTGAAAAATTTGAAGTAATCTTTTTTGTTAAAGTAATAATATATTTAAAAGGAATAAAATCATCAATATCAACTTCTTCTTTATGTTCATCAGGTTTTGTATTAAAGTTTGATACTTTTTCTTCTTTTTTTCCCGCGGGAAAATTTTGTTTATAATCTTTTATTTCATCTCTTGTAATTTCTTCGTTTACATATTTATCATATATCTCACATTGTAAATCTGTATCTTTAATTCTTCCTATTTCTTCAAGAACTGAAAGAGGTACAGTTAATCTATCAGCTTCTAAAAGTGTTACGATAGATGGGTCTAATCTTAAAGAAGAAAAACATTTAGAAATAAAAGTTTGTGATTCACCTATAGCTCTTGCTAAATGTTCTTTTTTCTTATATCTTCCAGAGTTCCACATCTCACCTATTTTCTTTGCATATTCAAAAGGTGTTAAATCTTGCCTTTGTCTTGCTTTTACAAGTGATATTTCATCTATTTGAGCTTCATCAAAATCAAATATCTGTATTTTAATAGTTGTGTGATTTAATTTATTACAAGCCTTAAATCTTCTTTCACCATCTACAATCATAAATCCTTTATCAAATTTAACAACTGCAACAGGTTCTAAAAGTCCATGTATTTTAATAGAGCTTGCAAGCTCATCTAAATTATTAAAAGTTTTTCTTGGTTGATTTTCATTTGGATATACTGTTTTGATATCCACCTCTAAAAAGTCTTGTAATTGTGTATCTATTAATTTATTCATTTTATCCCCTTTTATTAAATTTATTTAAATATTGTTCAAATCTAGTTTTTAGATGTTCTTTTGCTTCATCTATTGATTTAAAGCTTTTAAATTTTGTTTCTTTGAATGTGTAATCAAAAAATATAAATGTTGCATTTTCTGAAAGTCTTATTTTTCTTATTTGAAAAACTATTTTGTCTTTTAAAATATAGTAGATTGTAGTTTCATCATTTTTTAGTGTTAGTACATTTAGCATATTAAAATCCTATTGACTCTATAGTCTCAAATGTTTCATAAGGCATAGAGTTTATAAGTTCAAAGTTTCCATTTATCAATTCAAGTTTTTTATTATTGAAAAGACCTCTTTTAATCATTTCATTTTTAGTTACTTTGTAATGTGGTATATTTAGTTGATCTATAGGTTTATTATCTTGCTCATTAAAGTACTCAGTAAGTATTTTGTCTGTCATTCTTGATGGTATTGGAATTGGATTAAATTTTTTTAGTTTATTATCAACTGTTACATAATCAACACCATCTACGATAACATGAAGGTTTTTAATTTTCTTTTTGTATTTTAGTTTTAAATCAACTCTAAAAGGTTTATCTTTAGAAACAGTATCTTTCTTTTTTCCAAATGATTTAATTAATCTATTTTTATTAAAAACCTCGTAAGTACCGTTATGGTATCTAAGTACCCTGTCTTGTTCATCTTGAAACATAAAATAGTCATTCTCTTGATTCCATGAAGCGATACCAGTTTTTATAATATCTGTTAGATAATGCCAGTCTTTTTCTATGATTGCTGTTTTTCTATAAACCCATGCAGGAACTAAAGAGTGAGAAGTGACAACCCTTAGGATTCTATGTTTAATATACCAAGTTTGAAGCTCATCAAGTTCACTTTCATTTTCTACATTTAAAAATGATTTAAATAAATATTTTAGAATATATGCAGGAGCTGACTTAATATCCCATTGAAAACCATTTAACTGACCTAATTTGCAGTTTTTTAGTTTTTTAATATTTTGAGGTGCTGGAAAGTATTCTCTATATGCTTTTAAAAGGTCATTCTTAAACTCTACAGGAACATATAACATCATGTGAATGTGTGGTACACCATCTTTCTTATGTGGTTCTGCAACTCTTATATAATGAGCTTTATATCCTGCTTTTTTGATTTTTCTATATTTTTGTGAACTTTGAAATCTATACATTTGATAGTTTAAAATATTGTATAAGTCTTTTATTGTAAACTTTTCTTTTGAAGCTATTTTATCTTTTAAATGACCAAATCTATCATTATTTGGAATTAGCTTTTTATGCTTATCTTCATTGTATCTTGAAAAATCACCTTTTAAAAAGTCTCTAAAAAACCCATCAAGTGTTGCTGTTATAAATATATTAGAATATTCAATAAGCTCACTTGCTACTATTTCATTCATAGTGTTTATTTTATTTATGATCTCTGAATAGTATCTTTTTGAATGATTAGCTGAGAAAGAAACATCTAAAAGTGATTTATATTGACCTGTTGAACCTATAAAGAATTTGTCTTTTAGATATGCTCTTTGTATTTCATGTTTCTTTTGAATAACTTCTAAATCTTTTGTAGTAATACCATATTTCATTTTTACCCCTGACGACAACTTTTGTTAATTTGACAAGGAACACTTTTTTTTGTTCGCTTCGCTCACAAAGAAAAAGTGTTCTTCTCACTAATTAAATCTCTATAAAATAAAGATTTAAAACCTATTTTTATTGATCTTCAAATTTGAAAATATACTCATTAAAGTAATTAATTCTAAAATGTAGCTCTTGATTAAATTCTTCTGTAAAAACATAGAAATTATCATTTATTTGTTCACTCATTCTTTGCATATTTAAATACTCATTTTTAATATCTTGGAAGAACTCTTCATCTGTTCTTGGGTCATTTTGTGCTTCTTTTACTATTTGTTTTACTGCTGCTATTGATAAAAGTAATCCTGCAAAAGGTAATAAAGGTATTGGAATATCAACTGAACTAATCAGATTACGAGCTAAACCTATATTGTTTTTAATTTTTTCTATCATGTTATATCCTTTGTAAATTTGTTAAACATTTGTTTTAAACCATGAATTATTAAAATCTCAATTACTGTATTTGGAATCAATAAAGGAAATAAATTCCCATCAAGATGATTATGAAAATATGTGTGACTTTCGTAATTATCAGTAGTAAAAATCTTTCTATACTTATTTTTTAATCTTAATTTACTTTTTGACATCAGTAACCCCTTTTGTTAATTTAACCACTAGTGATAAGTGGAACTTTTTATTTTCTTTGATATATCCATTAAAGGCCTCTCCAATGATTGGTAATTGAGAAAGCAAGGGATAAGAAAGAACATTTTTATTTGATTGTGAATTTAAACCAGAGAGAACAAACATTTCATCTTCTTTTAGTATGAAGCTAGTATTTAAATCATTTGTGTATGTTGTTGGAATACCTTTTTTATCAAAGTCAATAAAGTTTGAAA
Organism: Arcobacteraceae bacterium; assembly: GCA_048268245.1. Taxonomy (GTDB): domain Bacteria; phylum Campylobacterota; class Campylobacteria; order Campylobacterales; family Arcobacteraceae; genus Arcobacter_B. The sequence goes on along the minus strand of JBLWVX010000031.1, from coordinate 6,614 downwards.
ATGATAATTTCATAGCAAAATAAACAGAGCCATTTTTAAGAAATCTTGGTTTTATTTTTACTGATATACCTACTTTTTTAAAGTCTGTTGATTCTGTAGTTTTATTTGAATTATCTTTATCTAATTGAGTGATAGTTTTTGTATAGGGTATTTCTTGAAATGAGTTGAAATCAAGTGTTTTATTGTTAAATACTTTTAAAGATGGCGAAGACTTTATTTGTACATCAGAGTTTTTATCTACATATCTTAAAAATGTTTCATAGGTATCTTTAGTGTATTTAATTGTTGTGTCTGCAGCAATAGTAAAAGGATTAAGTATCTGTAGATATTTTGTATCAAACTTAACTTCTTTTTCCTTATTATTTGACATATCGTTTTGAAAGATTGAAATATTAAGTACCATATTTTGAAGTACGTTATCTATCATTGCAAGTTTTTTAACATGCTCTTTACAAGTTTTATTAGTTTTAAAATAAACTACATTTGTATCTTTAAAGATTGTATATTTTAGTGCTTGAAATTTGAAGTAATTTTCTATATCTGTAAAGCTTGAATTATTTACTTCATAAGTACAAGTTAGTGACAGTTCATTTTTTTCAGTAACTAAGTAATAGTTTGGTTTTCTAATAAGTATTAGATTATTAGCTTTTAAAACATCTGACAATGTACCTAAATCTTTTTCTATCTTATCTAACTTTGTGTTTATAAAAAAAGAGATCTTTTTATCTTCTAAATCTTTAGGAACTAGTACATTTATATTAAGCAAGTTTGAAAAGAGCTTTATATAGTTCTTTAGTGTTAAAGTATCTGCATCATCATTTGCTAGAATAAGTGTACTTAGTATCATCAGCGATATTAATATCTTTTTCATCATTTACCCCTTTGTATTGAAATAGATTTATAAATGTTGGTTTAGTTACAAGTGTTATTGAGTAACTACTCTTAGTAATTGGATTCATGCTAATTACTTCTAGGATTTTCTTTTTATATAGGACCTCTAAAAGATTAGAACCAATAGAGAAATCAGAGTTAAAACATTTTGTTTTATTACAAGTAAGACTTACAAGCATAAAGCCCTCAAAATCTGTAATATCAAAAAGCTTTTCTTCTTTTATAAATTGTGTTGATGTGTCCTGCAGCGTACTATTATTTGTAGTTGGAACATTTACAGGAGTATTATTTACTTCATTTGTGTTTGGTGTTTCTTGTTGTGGTGTCATATTTGTTACAAGAAAATAAAAGGCTGTAATTACAAGAGCTAAAAGAGCTGCAGAAGATATTAGTATCTTTTTAATAGCATTATTTGTGAACACTTTACCACCACTTGTATATGCTTTAAAAACAATATCAAGCTTTTTAATTTTTTCTGTTTTATATAGTTCTTTTGCAGACATTCTAGAAGATGGGAAATATTTATAAACAAAGTTTCTTGATACTAATTGAAAAGTTGATGGAACTGCTCTAACAAACTGTTCACAAAAGCCTTTATATTTATAATTTACTAATGAAAGGTTTTGAGTGATAAGAAGTACTTCACAATGAAAGTGTCTATGATAAGTAAAAAAGAACAATAAGGCTTTATCAGCTTTATCAAGATAGTTATGACACTCATCTATTACAAAAAAAGTATCAGCTATTCCAAACTCTTTTGCATGTTCTAAAAGTTCTTTTTCTGATACATTATCATCTAAGTAATAAGCATGAAGTAACTGTATATTTTCATAAAACTTTTCAAATTTAAATGATGTATCAGTAGTTTTATCAATAGTAAAAGAGTCTTTATTATAAGGGATATTAGTTCTTAGATGTTTAATATCTTTATTTATAATATATTTTGATTTTAGGTAAGTCTTTATTTTTGTGTCTTTACCAAAGTAAGCATATATTCTACATATAGCCTCATAAGACTTACCTGCTCCCATTACTCCTGTAGCAAAAACAACCATTAGATAAACCTTTTAGCAATATCTAGGGCTTTTTTAGAGCTATATGCAGTTATAAGAATAAGTATATAGTTTTGAATACCTTGTATAAATCCAAAATAAACTAAGTAGTTTAAATAAGGAAATTCAAGTATTAAAGGCTGAACTAAATCAAAAACTTTATCAAGGATTACAAACTCTAAAGTTATTAAAAATGCAACAACTGGAATAGTAACAACAGCTTTTTTAAAGAACTTTCCAATAAAAGAAAAAAGCTTTTCAAAAATAGAAATAAAAAATCCTGTAAGAAAATTCCACATTAGTTATCCTTTGAAGCGATTACAAATCTAAAGGCATGTAAAAAACCAAGAACAGAGAAACCAAATATAATTATCTTTGCTAACTTATCCATATGTAACTCTATAAACATTTGTTCATCTAAAAATACACCTGTAAAATTTCTACCTGCAAGAGTAAAGTTATAAGGAACTCCAAGAGCTTGTGTTCCTGTTGTATTAATAGAAAAGAAAGTACTAAATAAAGCTAATAATTGATTTTTAAATATATTAGAATAGTTTTCAAAATATCCATTTGCAGTATTTTTTAAATCAGATGTTAGTTCAACATCTTCTGAAAAGTTTGTTTCATCATCTAAAATAGTATCTAGTTTATCAAGTTCTGATTGTCCGTTATCTGCAGGAGGTGTCAAAAGATCTTTAACATCTGAAATTAAACCATTTGATATATTTTGAGCTTGTAAATTATTTCTTTCTAAGTCAACTATTTCATCTAATCTTTTATTAGAGCCTATAATATTATTATTCATAGCTTTATAGGCTTCATTATTAGATTTTTTTAAATCATCAAGAGCATTTGGAAAAGTACCGTCAGAGTCTTGTAGATTTTCATTCATTTCACAAAGAAGCATTTCTGTTAATGTAAGTTTTGTTTCATCACAACTACTTGCAGTATTTCCCTCAGGTAAAGTATCAACTGGTTCAGGAACTATTTCATCATCAGGAAAAGTAGGATCTGTTACAGGTTCATCAACTTCACCCGTAGAGCCACCACCTGTAGAAGTACCTGTTCCACCTTGTGCAGGAGTTCTATCATCATCAGGAGTAGATGGGTCAATAATTCCACCTGTACTTGTTCCAGTATCTGTATCAGGATTTGTTGGGTCTGTTGTTGTACCTCCTGTACCTGTACTAGTATCAGGGTCAGTTGGTGTTGTTGGAGAAGTACCACCACCATCACCTGTACCTATATTAAAATCTTGTGTAATCTCTACATAACCAATTTCGCCATTTCCACAAGAGTATGAAAGAGAATTATAACAACCATTTTGATCAGGATTAATAGTAGAAGAATTAACATCACCTTTACAAATATTACCTAAAATATTAAGTGCATTTTGCTGTGAGCCACAATAAGAATTGTCAGATGTTTCCTGTTTTGGTGTACAAGTTTGAATACCATTAATTATAGTAATTTCATGAGTATCAGAACATTCTAAATTACCATTAGGATCATAACCACTTTCACCATCATTAAGATTAGTACAAACACCAAGTTTATAGTCTTGATTAGAAGCACAAGAACATGTATATCTTGCATCTAAACCCAGTGTACATGTTTCGTTTGTGTCAGGGTTTACATAACTAGGTGGTTCAGGCTCAACATGTCCATCATCGATAGGATGACAAGATGTATAAACTGTAGAATAAGAAAGTCTATATTTCCAATAACCATCAGCAGAACTATAAAAACAAGAACCAACAGAAAATTTAGAATTTGATGTATATGTTTCTCTATTAGTGTTACAATGTGATTCATTTGTTCCTGACTTATAACTACTAGTAGTAGTATATCTATCAACTTTGAGTTCTTCGCCGTCTAAACAAGAAGAAAAAGCAAATGTATTTATAAATAAAAGTAAAAAAACTATATTTCTAACCATAACAAATTACCTCATTAACCTAAATGCTGCAAAGATTGGAAGTGCATATATTGCTAAACTTAGTGGAATACTTGCGAAGTAATTAAATGCAGGCTCATTTGCTATAATTTGTATATCTAGTATTGGCATTATGCTAACCTTATTAGTTGTGAGAAGATTGCAATACCAAAAAGGCCACCAATGATTGACATTACAAAGTTATAGTCTTGTTCTGTCATTCCTAGTTCTTTTGCTTTTGATTTAATACATAGTTCTTGATTATTAGAATCATATTTTAGAATATAAATATCAGTTGAAATTGGTATTGTTGAAGTTGAAAGTCCAGTTTGTACAACTTTATTAGGATTTGATGAATAAATCACTTCATAATAAGCACCATTTGAATATGTTGAATAAGATACAATACATCTATCATTATTAAAAAGCATATCTGCATTTAAAGAAGCTAAAAAAATAAGAGTTAATAGTAACAATTTCATGTTATGCCCTTTTTAATAAATGAATTGCTTTTACAAATCCAAATTTAGCCATAAAGAAAATGGCAACAGAAGCAAAATAGATATTTAAATCAGTAAGTAAAATCAATTTAAATCCAGTCAGTATCAAAGTCACCGAAATTATCAGATGATTCAAAATCATTAAATAGGTTTTCTGCGTGTTCATCTTGGTCATAACCTAGTAAAGACTCATTAGTCATTTCATAAGCTATATCATCAAGGTTTGTTTCTGATACATAGTCAATATTATTATTTCTTACAAGTTTTTCTTCAAAAGGTCTTTCATATTTTTCGCCTTTTAACGAAGCTTTGAAAGAGTTAATATAATCAGTTGAAAAAGAGTTTGTATACTCTATTTCTTTATGATGTGTTTTAGAAAGGTTATTAAAGATATCATCACTAATTGATGGTGCTCCCCATACTCTATTTGCCATAATTTAGCCTTTTAGATTTTTTGTTTTAACTTCAAATAAGATTGAGTTATCTCTTAGAGAAACAACAACAGGTATTTTTATATCAGCACCTACTTTTGAATTAGGTAGAAGATTTTGAGAATAAACATCTATTATTTCAATATAGTTATGATTATTCATTGTTTCAAATTGGTATATATGATACATCTTGCTATTTTGAGAAGATGTTCTTGAAAGGTGTTGTTTTAGTTTTCCAGTTAGTATTATTTCTGTCATTTTAAATCCTTTTATAACTTACATAAATCAAATTTTTATTAATTTAGATAAGGTATAAAATAGAGGGGTTAGCCTCTATTTTGGAAGATAAGAAGTATCTTATGCACCTCTTAATAATTGTAGTGCTTTTTGTACACCTTTGATTACTAAGTAAGAAGCTGCAACAACTCCACCAATTGCCATAAATTCTGTCATATCAATAGAAGCATCAGCTGCTAATAATGCTGCTTGAGCTTGAGAAGCTGTTAATAAACCTGCTGCGATTAATGCACCTACTTTTGCTTTTCCACCTTTGAACATAGCTTTCATTTGTTATCCTTTATGTTTGCCCTATCCTAGAGCCTTAGTTGAATTTGTGAAATACACAGCTAGAAGATATGTACTTCATCAATACAACTATCGATTTATATTGCTTTGTTTTCTAGTAAGCTTTTTATTTAGTTTAGGTATTTATTTTCTGCCCTAAACGCACTCTCGTTTGTTTGAACATTTTTAAATTATGGGAGGTAGTTTAAAGAGTTCGTATCTTTATTTCTTCCCAATAATTTAAAAATCGTCCCAATTGTTCTTTACTCCAATTTTTTATTTATCATTTGGTTTTGAAGTTGGAGCTTTTAACTTTCTTAACTTTTCAAGTAACTCATCTGCTTTATCTGTTACTGTTACAGTTGAATATTCTGAATTTTGATATTTTCTAGGAAGTCCACCATTAAAAGGTACGATTATTCCATTTGCTTTTAAATCTCTAAAAAGTCTATTTAATTCGCCTGCTTGTACATTTGTGTCACAAGGAATTTTAAATTCTAAAAGTTCCTCTTTGTCTACTTGACCTAATTCTTCATCATATTCACTAGACATATTAGAAGTTCTAATTTTTAAACTTGCAGGATATGCATGTCCATTATCCATAGTTCCTGATCCACCTACTTTTATAAGTCCCATCTTTTGTAAAGTATAATTTACTTCAAAACCTTGTTCGATTAGTGCCATAATTAACCCCTTGTTAAATGTTTTTTAATTTAATTACCCCTTTAAACTAACGAACTAGGCGGGGTAAAGTGCCTAGCCGAGTGAGATAACTCACTAGAAAGAACTTGTTAAAGTGCTTTGTAGTAGGTTATATAAGCCTTGCATACTGTTTATCAAATAAAGTAAATAATTGTTTTAATTTTGAGAATTGAGATTTTTTTGATAATTGTTTTTTGATGTGATTATTAAATTTTAAAAGAAGATTTTTTCTTTTATTTATTTTAATGATTTTTTGAAAGTATTTATCAGACATATCTTTATGAGATGGAACTAATACATTTAAAGCAAACTTTTTAATTAATCTAATTCTTTTAGATTGTCTAGTTTTTTTAGATGTAAATTTCATTATTGTTTGTACCCACTTCATAATTACCCCTTTAAAATAGTGTTTATCAAAATTATTGTTTTTTGATATAATTCTAATAATTGAATTTAGTTTAATAGTTGAACAAAAACTTAAATTATTATAATTTAACTATTGAACAAATATTTAATAGTTGTACAATTATAAGAGTTT
>JBLWVX010000030.1:0-34325 GCA_048268245.1 Arcobacteraceae bacterium | reverse complement strand
CCATTCCTATAATTCGGATTTTGAGATTCTTGATTCTTATCATAACCTAGATGTGAAGTGAGTTCTTCTTGTGTAGCAGTTTGTAAAGCTTCTTTTAGTAAACCTTTAAATTCATCTAAAATACCATCTAATGATACTTCTTTACCTTCTCTTATTTGTTTTCGCAGTTCTTCTTTATTTAATATTCCCATAATGTAAATCCTTTAAATAAATTTACTAGATAGTTGTTTTTTATTCTATCTAATAAATTGTCTTTTTTGAATTTACACAGTTATTTTTACACTACCAAAAATAGAATAAATATATTTTTTAACTTACTGCTAAAGATATACTTTTATTACTACTTGATTTATTCTCTTTTGAAATATCATTTGTAGGAGAATCTTCCATATCTATTACAGCTTCACCCTTTGCTCTTTTTTGAAGTTGCATTATCATAAGTTCAAGTTTAGTAAGTAAAGAGTCAATTTCTTTAATATCATTTGAATTTAGAGGTAATTTTTCTTCTGAGATTTTCTTTTTGATTTCATCAAGAAGTTTTTGAATCATTTCTAACTCTTCAACTGTAAGACCTGTTTTAAATAAAGACATGATATCTTCTACAAGTTTATCTGTAACTTCTTGTTTTTCTTTTGTTGTTAATTCTTTCTCTTTTTCTTCATTTTTACTATTTTGTTCATTTGATTTTTGAGCTTCATCTAGGTCATTTGCAAAAGCTGAGTTTGTAGAGTTTTTTTCTTCAACTATTTCTCTTCCTGCTGAATCATATGAAATATTTTTATTATTATCAAAATTTACTTGCAAAATATAATCTTTAAAATAAATTATGTATTATATCATCATTCGAAAGTTTAGTAGAATATAAAAAAGAGAAGAAATATCTTCCCTTTTTTTAGTTATTATAAATAATCATCAAGTTTGAATGATCTTTTTTATTTTCTAAGTAGTTGTTTAGTAGTTTAGATTTCTCATCATTTTTACTATCAAGGGCTAGTATTTCATTTCCTCCAAACTCTAAAGCAAAAGAGAAGTGACTTCTATCTTTTGTAAGTAGGGTATTGTTTTTTAGTGTTCGCAGTTGAAATATTTCATAATATTTTTTAGTTGATTCATGAAGGATTTTATCATCAAGTTTATTTTCTTCTGTTTTATGCCACATTATCATAGTTGGGATACTAGCTAGGGCTAAAGACATTTTTTCATCACCAAGTTTCTCTATATATAGTTTCTCAAAAAAATCATCAAGATTATCTTTTGACCAGTTTTTTATTTCTTTTATTTGAGATAGAACCTCATCATCTATTAGATTGAACTCATTTAAAATCAGCATAGAGTATGGTATTTCTTTTTCTTCTAGTAGATTTTCATTTAAGAAGTTTTCATAAGACTCAATCCCAAATCTTGCTTTTTTATTTGATGATGGTATATAAAAAGACCAACATTTTCTTTCATGGTTATCACTTACTAAACCATCTTTTGTTTTAATGATGTAAGTTATGTTTTTGGCTTCTTTACTTAAAGGTATTGTAAGTTCAGCTCTATACAAATAGCCAAACTTTAGATTTCCAAGCCTCTTGGCTTCTACTTGTTTTTCATCAAAAAAAACAGAGTATTCTTGGGTTGTTTTACTTAAAAAACACACAACATATTTATTATCATTTTCTAGTGATAATAAAGGACCTAAAACTAGTTTTTCACTCATATGGGCTCCTTTTTTGTGTTTTGTTAAAGCTAGGATTAAGATTATAACATATAAGTTTGTTTTTGTATAATAATATTTATGATTATAAAAACAAATATTAAATACTATAATTATATAGTATTGACAACTTTTGTACTATTAGTTTTTTTTATAAATTTGTCAATAGAGTATTCAAAATACCAAGAGCTAATTGATGAAGAGATTTATGAAGCAAAATTTGAAGTTCAAAATATCTACAAAAAAGAAAAATATAATGTACTAAAATTGAAAAATGCAAATTTTACAATTTTTACAAATTTTGACAAAAATACACAAGTTTTGAAATATGATATTTTAAATTTAGGATTTATTACTACAAATATTACTTTTATTGACTATCTAAAAGGTTTTTATGTAAAGAGTGTATATTTTGATAAGTTAGAAAAACAAAAGAGTTTTTCTTCAAGCCTTGTAAACTATAGTGCTTCACAACATCATAACGAAATGATAGATGAGCTATTTTCTGCTTTGTTTTTTGCAAAACCAATTTCAAAAGAGTTAAGAGAAGTTTGTACTAACTATGGTATTAGTCATCTCATCGCATTAAGTGGTTTTCATCTTGCAGTTCTAAGTTTTATAATCTATGGTGTTGTTTATTATCCTTATGCTTTTTTTCATTTAAGATATTTCCCCTATAGAAATAAAAAGTTTGATATTTTACTTATTACTCTTAGTTTACTTTTTGTTTACCTCATCTTTACAGGTTTTGTGGCTTCTTTGACAAGGGCATTTGTGATGATGGCTTTAGGTATTTATCTTCTAAGGTGTAATATAAAGCTTTTTTCTTTTGCTACTTTATTTATAGTTTTAGCATTTGTTCTTGCACTTTTTCCAAAATATATATTTTCTCTTTCTTTATGGTTTTCTATTTTTGGAGTTTTTTATATCTTTTTGTATATACAGTATTTTAAAGACATAAAAAATAAGTTTTTACATTTAGTTCTTTTTAACTTTTGGATTTATTTAGCTATGAATCCTTTAGGTCATTATTTCTTTCCTTTGACTACTTATGAACAGTTACTTTCACCTTTTGTTACTATGGCTTTTACTTTATTTTATCCTTTAGAATTTTTTGCTCATATTTTTTCTTTTGGTGGCTTTTTAGATGAGTATATATTGATGTTTTTATCTTATGAGTTTAAACCCTTTGATAAAGTAACAAGCCTTTGGTTTTTAGTACTATTTATGTTCTTTTCTTTTTACGCTATTTTTAATAAAAGGGCTTTTTATTTTCTAAATATTTTATTATTTGCTTTTACTGTGTATTTATATATCTAAGATATAATTTTACAAATCAAAAAAAGGCGAAGCTTTGAAGATAGTTCATTTCTCAGATACTCACTTAGGTTACAATGACTTAGATATATTAGACCAAAACAATGTAAACCAAAGGGAAGCAGATTTTTACGATGCCTTTACCCAAGTAGTAGAGCAAATAAAAGAAATAAAACCTGATTATATAATCCATACAGGAGATTTATTTCACAGAGCAAGTCCTAGTAATAGAGCTATTACTTTTGCATTGGAGAAGATAAGAGAAATAAGCTCTTTAGATATACCTTTTGTTTTAATAGCAGGAAATCACTCAACACCTAGAACAAATTTAAGCAGTCCTATTTTAAAGATATTTGAAAACTATAAAAATATTTATGTTTCATATAATCAAAAGTATAAAAAAATAGAGTTTGATGATATAGTATTTCATACCTTGCCACATATGAATGATGAAACGATAGCCGAAAAGCAAATAGAACTATGTGAGCAAAACATAGATGAAAATAGAAAAAATATCATGATGTTACACTGTAGTGTTGGAGCTTGGTATCTTATGCAAGAGTTTGGAGAGTGGGTATATCCTACTTCAAAAGAGTATATCTTTGAAAAGATGGATTATGTAGCCCTTGGACATTGGCATGGTTTTGGAAATGTGAGAAAACATGAAAATGTATACTATAGTGGAAGTACTGAGAGAACTAGTCTAAATGACAAAAGAAACTCAAAAGGTTTTGTAGTAGTAACTTTAGAAGATAAGCTTGAAGTAGAGTATAAAGAGATAAATATAAGACCTATTATATCAAAGCAGATTGATTGTATAAACTATGAGCAAAGTATAGAAAGTCTTGATACAAGCGATATAAAAGATGCTATTGTAGAAGTAGTTCTAAAAGACTTAAGTGCAATGCAATCAATAGATATATCAAACAAGCAAATAAAAGAGCTATTTAGTGAAGCTATGAGTGTCACTATAAAAAGAGAGTTTAAAAAAGATACCAACACCCAAGATTTAGAAGAGATAGAAGCTATAAGTCTTGAAGACTTTTTTATAGAGCATATCAAAGAAGATAGTTTAGATGAGATTGAGGGTGATAGACTTAAACTAAAAGTAAAAGAGTTATTTTCTAAGTATGAAGAAGAGGTAAGTGATGATATTAACTAAACTAAAATTAGAAAATTTTAAAAGATATGAACAGTTTACCTTAGAGTTTAACCAAGGTTTAGTTGGAATCATTGGAAAAAATGGTAGTGGGAAATCAACTATTTTTGAAGCTATCTTTTTTGCTTTATATGGGGAGCTTAAAACAAAGGGTTATAAAGAAGTAGTACGAAACGCAAATGCAACTTCAAAAGACCCAGTTGTTGTAGAGTTAGAGTTTGAGTATGAGGGTGTGGATTATAGTGTAAGAAGAGAGTTTAGAGGAAAGACTCTAAGTGCTAATGCTAAGTTTTTTAAAGCTGATGAGCTTGTAACCACAGGAGCAAAAGAAGTTACAACTTCTATTGTAAATCTAATCAAGATGAGTAAAGATGCTTTTTTACATACACTATTTGCTTCACAAAAAGAGCTTACAAGTTTAAGTAGTCTAAAAAATGAAGATAGAAAAAAGATGATTAGAAAGCTTTTAGGTTTAGAGAAAATAGATTTTATTGAAAAAGAACTGATTGAAAAAAGTAGAGAGTTAAAAAGAGAAATAACTGCTTTTGCTGAGTTTTTGATGCCACAAGATGAAATAGAGCAAAAGAAAAAACAAAAAGAAGAGTATGAGCTTTTAGAAAAAGAGTTAAAACAAAAGCAAGATACAAAAACTAAACATCTTGATGAAACTACTTTAAAAAGTCTAGATAGTAAAAAAGCTTTAGATTTGTTACAACAAACAAAAGATAAGAAGCAAGATTTATTTTCAAAATGTGAGCTTTTAAAATCTACTATAAACTCACATCTTCAAAATAGTGACAAGTTAAAGCAAGAGTTAGAAAGTTTAGATTTAAAACAAAAAGAGTTAAAAGGCTTAGAGACTGTAAAACAAGAGTATACACAACTACATGAGGCTATTAAAAAACAAGAAGAGTTAAAGCAAGCAGATATTAAAAAACAGTCTTTACTACAAGAGCAAGAGAACCTAAGAGAACATTATAAAAAGTCAAGGGATACTATCTCAAGGTTAGAGTTTGAAACATCAGCTTATACAAAAGCAGTTGAAAAGCAAAAAAGCATGAAAGAGACTTTAGATCAGTTAGCTCAAAATATAAAGAAAAGCCAATTAGATATAAATAAACTAAGTTCACAAATAGCAGGTGAGCAAAAGCTAATAGAAGATATAAACAAAAAAATTGAAAATATTCAGTTACTAGGAAAAGACTCTGCTTGTCCTACATGTACAAGACCTTTACTTGAAGAGTATGATTTAGTTTTAAACTCACTAGAGCTAATAGTAAATAAAACTGAAAAAGAGAAAATTGATACTTTAAAAGAGCAAAAAGAGTTACTAGAAGTTGAATTAAAAAAGCTTGATGAAACGTATAAAAGTTTAAGTGAAGAGAATTTAGAGCTTTCTAAAAATATAAATCTTATGGAAAATCAAAAAAGAGATTTATTAAGTGAAAAAGAGCATTTTGAGAAAGTAAAAGAGCAGGGCTTAAAAAATAAAGTACAGTTAGAGAAACTAGAAAATATAAACTATGTATTACAAGAGCATGAAGAACTACTTGAAAAACAAAAGCATTTAAAGCAAAAATATGAGAATGCACTAAGTTTAGAGGCTATGCTTAAAAGAGTTGATAGCGTAAAAGAAGATTTAGATAAGACAAATGAAAATATAAAGAAATATGAGTTTGAATACAATGAAAAAGAGTTAGAGTATAAAAGTGTAGCCTATGATACAAAACAGCATGAAGAGAAGAAAAAAGAGTATGAGCAAATACTAAAAACAAAAGATGAAATCTTAAATGAACTAAATGATATAAAAGTTCAAGTAGCCACTATGCAAGGACAGATAAAAAATATAAATCAAGCTCTATCTAACAATGATAAGCAGTTGGAAAAATTAGGAACTAAACAAGATGATTTAAAAGATTATGACAAAATCAAAATAAGTCTAGCAAGTTTTAAAACAAAACTAAATGCAAAAGTAGCTCCTAGAATTTCTGATATTGCTTCAACTATGTATTCTCAAATTACAAAAGGAAAGTATCAGCATATAGAAGTATCAAATGATTTTGATTTTTATATTTATGATGAAGGGAAAAAGTATCCTATTGAGAGGTTTAGTGGGGGTGAAGTTGATTTAGCGAACTTGGTTTTAAGAATAGCTATTTCAAAGACTTTAACTGAGCTTAGTGGAAATAACTCAATAGGATTCTTAGCCTTTGATGAGGTGTTTGGAAGTCAAGATGAAAATAGAAGAATAGAAATACTAGAAGCTTTCCACACTATAAAAGAACAATATAGACAAATCTTTTTAATTTCCCATGAAATAGAGATAAAAGAGATGTTTGAAAATATTATAGAATTATAAATAAAAAACTTAAGAAGTATACAGCTTTTTACATTACCTTTTGTTTCAAAACTTGTGGATCTTTTCTTCGATAATTTAGATGAATTTTATAAAATAAGAGATAGTTTTAAAGATGTATAAAAGAGGTTTAATCCTCTTTATATAAAAGCTTGAAATACTCTTCTCTTGGTATTTCATAAGCTCCAAGGCTTGCTAAGTGGTCATTGTACACTTGGCAGTCTATTAGTCTTATGTCATTTTCTTGGGCTTGCTTACATAAATGATAAAATGCAACTTTTGAAGCATCGCTTACTTTTGCAAACATACTCTCTCCACAAAATACATCATCTATTAAAACCCCATATAACCCACCAACTAACTCATTGTCTAAATAAGTCTCTATAGAGTAGGCATAACCTAATTTATATAAGTTTGTATAAGCTTGAATAAAATCATCATTTATCCAAGTTTCATCTTCATGCTTTCTTTTAACTTTTGCACAGTTTTTCATAACTTCTTCAAAGTTTTCATTGGTTTTTATTACAAAACCTTTGTTTTTTATAGATTTCTTTAGGCTTTTTGATACTTTCATTTCATTTGGATAAAGTATCATTCTTTTATTAGGACTATACCAATGTATATGATTATACTCATCTATAAACCAAGGAAAAAGACCATTTGAGTATGCATTTATAAGTCTTCGTGGATGAAAATCTCCACCAACAGCAACTAAATCATCTTTCATCATACTAAGAGAGGGAAATTCATAGTTGTCTAAATCTAATAAGTATATTCCATATTCTTTATCTAATAGTTCCATATATTCTAGCACTCATCCTTTTTAGTAGCTGTCCAACCCTCATATTTAGACTCATTATTTATTTCATCAATTTGTTTTTGAGTTAGATCTAGATATTTCATCATTTTTCCATCCCAAACTATACAAGGAAATTTTTCTTCTTCTTTAAAAAACTCTTTGATTTTATCAAACATCTTATATCCTTTAAAATCCAATTATATATTAGTTTTTTTAAAAAATAATAAACCAAAGTGTAAGTTGGAAGCTGATAAGATAAATTATTACTTAAAATCCAAAAAAATAAAGAGCTTATGAACTTAAAACAAGAATTATATATTATCTTTGAAAACCCAAGAAAACATAAATATGGAACTATTATACAAGTAGCTATATTTTTAAATATTTTTATAAGTATTGCAGTTTTATTTTTACAAACAGAAAAGAGTTTATCCCAGTACTTTGATGTCTTAAGTACGATAAATTTTATAAATATATTTTTATTTACAATAGAGTATATTCTAAGAGTTTATTGTATCACTTATAAATCAAAACTCACAAGAGTAAAATATGTTTTACGACCTTTTATGATTATTGATTTGATTGCAATTTTACCTTTTTATTTATCTATGTTTAATCTTGACTTTGGTTTCTTAAGAGCTTTAAGAGTTTTAAGAATTTTTAAGTTATTTAGACTAGCAAAGTTTGGAGAATTTGATAATTTACTAAGCTCAATTATAAAAGAGAAAAAAGAAGAATTCTTTTTTATTACAGTTTTACTTTTTGTACTGCTTTTAACTATTACTCCTTTAGTTTATTATTTTGAAAAAGATGCTCAACCAGAAGTTTTTACAAGTATGATTACTACTATGTGGTGGGCGATTATTACTTTTACAACTGTAGGTTATGGGGATATGTATCCTATTACTGTAATGGGAAGAATTTTAACTACAATTGTAAGCTTTTTGGGTATTGCTTTTTATGCTATTCCTGGCAGTATTTTTACATCTGCGTTACTTGAAAAAATAAATGAAAAGAAATTAAAAAAATATAAGAAAAAAAGAGAAGAAGATGATTGATTATAATAACAAAATTACTACACACAGACAAATGTATCCTATCTCAGATATAAACAATTCTTATGAGAGTGATAGAGGAAGAATTCTTTCTGCTCCTGCTCTAAGAAGATTACAGAAAAAAACACAAGTCTTTCCTTTGGAGTTAAACGCAGCTGTAAGAAGTAGACTTACTCACTCACTAGAAGTTTCTCAAACAGCAAGATATATTGCAAAAACTATTATAAAAAAACTTGATAAGAAACATGGCTTAGATGAGCTTGGTGATGCTTTTGTTTCAACAGCTGAAATGACTAGTCTTCTTCATGATATAGGAAATCCTCCTTTTGGACATTTTGCTGAAGTTGCTATAAATGATTGGATGAGAAATAAGGGCGTAAAGTTACTTGATTATTTAGTTGATGTTAGAAAAGAAGATGAAGATTTTAAAGAAATGCTGATAGAAGATATTTGTAACTTTGATGGAAATGCACAAGCAATCAGAGTTGTGACTAGACTTCAAAGATTAAATTTGTCATATACTCAAATAGCAGCGATTTTAAAATATTCAAGAGCAGCATATGAAAAAAGGCCACAAAAAGAGCATCCATATAGTTATCTTATGAAAAAACCAGGATTTTACTACTCTGAAAGAGATATTGTAAAAGAAATTTGTGAGACTTTAGATATAAAAAAAGGGTGTAGATTTCCTATTACTTATATTATGGAAGCAGCTGATGATATATCATATTTAAATGCAGATATGGAAGATGCAGTAGATAAAGGAATATTAAAATTTGAAGATATTTATAGACTTATAAAAGAGCATTGTGAGAAAATAGGGGAAACTTATTTACATGATTTAGTTGAAGGCTTTTATCAAAAAGCAAAAGAGAATGAAGATGAACCTTATCAATTCAACCTTTTCTTAACTCTAACAAGAGCAAAATTAACACATGCTTTAGTAGAACATGTTTCAGATATTTATGTACAAAATCATGAAAAAGTATTTAATGGAGAGTTTAATGACGCACTTTTAGAGTTTGACAAAGATAGTAAATATACAAAAGCCATAAATATTTTACAAGAAATATCAATCAAATATATTTATAGTAATAAAGACAAACAAACATTAGAACTAAAAGGGCATAAAATATTAAGTTCCTTACTTGATATATATACACCTTTATTAAAACTATCAAGTGAAGATTTTTTTGACCTAATTTCTGATAAAAACATCTCATGTTTTATTTCACAGCGGTTAGTAAAACGGTTATCTTCAAAACATATAGTTGCTTATAGAAATAGTTTAGAAGATATGAAACATGATAAAAATAGTGATAAATATAAGCTTGAAGAGTGGTATTTAAGGGCAAGGTTGCTTATTGATTATATATCTGGTATGACAGATGATTTTGCTCTTGATGAGTATAAGACATTAAATGCGTTGAAGTAACTAACCACTTTTAAGTTGCTTTTAAGATAAAAAGATGTTATAATTACATTATCCGAACAATATGGAGGTGTAAATGACGAAGGATTATCATTCTTAGTATTGTTGTAACAAACTTAAAATAATAAACATTCACTACATAGTGATTAAGATAAACAAAGACTGTTTATTCTTAAACTTGATAATAGTAAAGGGGAAAAGAGGATCGCGAACTCTTTTCCCCTTTTTTTATTCAAAAAAATCTAAATTGATACATTTTTGATATGGTCTCTAAATATAATTTGTTATAATTTATAATATATAAAAAAGGTTTCTTATCATGAGTGAAAATAATATTAAGAAATTGATTATAATTATTCCTATTGTAGGAGTATTATTTACTTCTATATTTCTGACTAATATATTTATCTTGCAATTTAAAGACTATTTTGAAAATCAAAAACAGCAGTTGATTTTTCAAGAAAAAACTAAAGTTAAAAATGAAATTAAATCAAGGGTTTTAAATACAATAAACCTTTTAGATAAGTCTTATGAACAAATAAAAGATAATGAAAAAGAAGAAATCAAAAATACTGTAAATATTGCATATAATATTATAGAAAAAATATATGATAAGAATAAAAATTTACCAAAAGAAAAGATAATTCAAAAAGTAAAAGAAGAATTAGTTTATATTAGATTCTTTGAAAATAAAATGGGTTACTATTTTTTATTCGATTATGGTGGTACTTCTTTAATGCATCCACATAATAGTAAATATGAAGGAAAAAACTTTTTAATTCTTGATGATGTAGCGGCTCAAAATACAATAAATAGATTTTTAGATTTTTTAAAATTTAATAGTGAAGGGTTTTTGACATGGAAGTGGTTTAAGCCAAATGAGTCAATAACAAAAGAAAAAATTGGATACATCAAAGAGTTTAAGCCTTTAAATATCTTTATTGGTAGTGCTAAATACGAAGAAGATATATATTTTTCTACTATGACTAAGTTACAAGAGTTATTAAGTATAATGACTTTTTATAACCAAGGTTATGTTTTTGCTTATGATTATACAGGTGTTACTATTTCTCATGTTCAAAAAGAGTTGATAAGTAAAAACAGATGGCATTTAAATTCTGATGGGAAGTATATCGTTCAAGATATTATAAAAAAAGGAAAACAAAATGATGGTGGTTTTATTGAGTATGCTACAACCATTGATCCTTTGACAAATAAGCCATCAAAAAAAATCTCTTATGTAAAAAGTTTTGATAAATTTGATTGGGTAATAGGTACTGGAGTTTATACAGATTATATAGAAAAAAATATCATAAAAATCGAAAAGAAATTAGATAAACAATTAGATAGTATGATTTACAATGTAATATGTTTTTCTTTTATTATAACTTTACTTGGAATTCTTATTCTTTATTATTTATCAAAAAAAGTTAATACTATTTTAGAAAAATATAAAAATAGTTTGAAATATTTAAATAAAAATTTACAGCAAAAAATAGAAACAAAAACTCATGAGTTAGAGGATTCAAAAGAAGTTCTAAAGCAAATTGTAGAAAAAGATTCATTGACAAATTTATACAATAAAACTTATTTAAATTTTGCTGTTGATTTATTAATCAAAATTTCAATAAGAAATAATGAGCCTTTATGTATGATAATCATTGATATAGATGAGTTTAAAAGAATAAATGATACTTATGGTCAGGATGTGGGTGATGAGCTTTTAGTTCAATTATCAAATAAACTATTAAGCAGATTTAGAAAAAGTGATGTGATAAGTAGAGTCGATGGGGAAGAGTTTGTTTTAGTGCTTCCAAAAACAAAGCTTGAATATGCTTTTAAAATAAGTGAAAAACTAAGAGAAGATATACAAAACACTAATTTTAAAATAGGTGAACTAGATATCAAATTTACTCTAAGTATGGGTATTTCAATTTTTGATAAATATGAAGATAAAAGTTTTGAAACAATACTACAAAGAGCAGAAAAAGCACTATATAAAGCAAAAAGAATAGGAAAAAATAAAGTTGTTGTTTACAAACAAAAGGAAGAAAGTGAAGATAGTTATATCACCTGATTCATATAAAGAAACATTAAGTGCTAAAGATGTAGCAAATGCAATTGAAACAGGGTTTAAAAAGGTATTCATAGATGCTAATTTTATAAAAGTACCTCTTGCTGATGGAGGTGAGGGAACTGTAGAAGCATTAGTTGATGCAACAAATGGCTCAATAAAAAAAGTTTTAGTAAAAGATCCATTGCAAAGAGATATTGAAGCATATTATGGAATTTTAGGAGATAGTAAGACTGCTATAATTGAAATGGCGACTTCAAGTGGATTGGAACTTTTAAAACAAGATGAAAAAAATCCTTTAGAAACAACAACTTATGGTTTTGGACAGTTAATAAAAGATGCCTTTGAAAAAGGTGTTAGAAGTTTTATCTTAGGTCTTGGTGGTAGTGCAACAAATGATTGTGGTATTGGCATGCTTCAAGCTTTAGGTGTAAAGTTTTTTGATACGAATAAAAAAGAATTACCGATAATTGGTGCTAAATATATAGATGAGATTAATTCTTTTGATATTAGTAGTTTAGAAAAGTATAAAGATATAAACATAGAAGTAGCTTGTGATGTAACAAATCCTTTATGTGGTAAAAATGGTGCTTCTTTCGTTTTTGGGAAACAAAAAGGTGCAGATGAGAAAACAATAAAAACTTTAGATAAAAGCTTAGAAAACTTTGCAAACTTATGTGAAAAAGCTTTTAATAAAAAAACAAAAAATATTGAGGGATGTGGTGCTGCTGGAGGTTTAGGTTTTGCACTGATTACTTTTATGAATGCAAAACTGAAAAGCGGTATTGATATAGTAATGGAAAAAGTAAATTTAGAAGAGCATATAAAAGATTCTTCATTAGTTATTACAGGTGAGGGCAAGATTGATAGTCAAACTATAAAAGGTAAAACTCCTGTAGGTGTAGCAAGACTTGCAAAGAAATATGATAAAAAAGTCATTGCTATTGCTGGCTGTACGTCAAATGATTATGAACTTGTATATGAATATGGTATTGATGCTGTATTTGATGTAACACCAATTTCAATGCCTTTTGAAACTATAAAAAAAGATGCAAAAAAAAATTTAGAATTAAGTGCTTATAATATAGCTAAAGTTTTAAGTATGAAGTTAAACTAAAGGCTTTAAGCCTTTAGTTTATTATGAAAGGATTCCTAATTTATTTAAGAAAAGAATTATAATTGCTATTGGTACAACATATCTAATTAATGAATACCAAATATTAAACACAGTTTCATTTGTGTGTTTTGTAAACTTTTCTTGTAGCATTTGCTTATCAACAAAATATCCTAAGAAAATACAAGTAATAATTGCAGCTAATGGCATCATTATAGATGAAGTCATAAAGTCCATCCAATCAAAGGCATTTTTGCCAAAGAATGTTAACTCTGCTCCATAAGCTTTTGACATAGATAATAAAGCTACAATACCTAATCCATAGAAAATAGAACCACAAATAATAGTTGCTTTTCTTCTTGTAAAACCAAATCTTTCAATAAAGAATTTTAATGATGGTTCTATCATAGATACAGCAGAAGTAATACCTGCAAATACTAATGCAATAAAGAAAGATACAGCAATAACTTGACCTAATACTCCCCAACCTGAGAAAATTACAGGTAATGAAATAAATACAAGTCCAGGTCCAGCAGCACTAGGAGCACCAGCTTCAAATAAAAATGAGAAGATGATAAGACCAGCAATAATTGCAATAGTTGTATCAACTACAGCTACATAAAATGATGATTTAACAAAGTTTGCTTCCTTAGGTAAAGATGCAGAATAAGTCATAATAGTACCAACACCAAGTGAAAGTGTAAAGAATGCTTGACCTAAAGCAGCAAGTAGGGCATCTCCATTTATCTTACTAAAATCAGGGCTAAACATAAATGATACAGCTTGTGAGAATGAGTCTAAAGTTAAAGCATAAATAAGTAAACCAGCTAGAATAAGTCCTAATAAAGGCATTAAGATTAAGTTGATTTTTTCAATACCATCTTTTACACCTTTTAGTACAATAAAGATTACAGTACCTGCAATAAGTGTATGATAAACTACTAAATTACCAATATCATCGCTAATAAGCTTCTCAAAAGCAGCACCAGCAACACTAGCTTCAGTAGGAAGTGCTGAAAAAGAAGTGATTACATAATCTAAAATCCATCCTAATACAACAGAGTAAAAAGATAAAATTAAAAGACCACTTATGATCATAAAACCAGCAAATTTCCAGTTTTCATTTTTCGTTTTTGAAGTCTTTACAAATGATGTTGCTACATCAGATTGTGCATTTTGTCCTATAACTGCTTCTGCTAAGAAAACAGTTAAACCAATAAAAAGAATCGCTAGTAGGTAAACAAGTACGAATGCTCCCCCTCCGTATTCTCCCGTAACATATGGAAATTTCCATATATTTCCAAGACCAACAGCTGAACCCGCAGCTGCTAGAATAAATCCTATTCTAGAAAATTTGTTCAAGCTAAACCTTTAAAAAATTTTCCGTAATTATAGTGAAATTAAATGAAACTTAAATGAAATTAACTTAAATTATATAAAAAAGATAGAATTTATGGAGTTTTAGTAAGTTTGATTACTTCCTAAAACTTTATCAAGAGTATATTTTAAATCCTCATCTAAATCCATATTTGTTCTCATCCAGTTTAAGTATCCTGAATCTTCTTTTGCGACATCAGCTATATCTTTGCCCTTATGTTTACCAAATTTGAAAGTTTTGATATATACAGGAGTTTTTGTAAGTTCAACTAATTTTTCCATTGGATTATAATCAGGATAAGCTTCTCTACATTTAGCTACAAGCTTTGTTAAAAATAGTTTCATAACTAAAACATCACCAATAGCATCATGAGCTTTAATAGTGATATTGTGTCTTGCAGCTTCTGCTTCTTCTGTTTTATAAAGTTCTAGGGCATATCTTAAATACTGTAGTCTATGATATGGTAAATCAGAAAATAAATGTTTTGCACATCTTAATGTATCAATTATTTGATAGTTATTTACAAATCCTTCTTTTTCAATCATTCCCATATCAAAAGCAATATTATGAGCAATTAGATAGTTTTCAGGTGTATTTAGTTCTTCTAATCTTTTATAAAAAGTAGTCTGAGTAGCTGTTGGTTTTCCTTCAATTAAATCAGAAGTAATATTATGAACTTCCATAGCTTCAATTTTAATTTTTATATCACTAGAACAAAACTCATCATAAGCTTCTATTTTTCCTGTTTGGTCAACTATCATAGCTCCAAATTGAATTACTCTATCTTCTTCTTGATTTCCTGTTGTTTCTGTATCAAATAACACATAATGTGGCATATTGTATTTCCTTCTATCTAAGTTTTGTATTTTAAAAGCAGTTTTCTAAATAGGCTTTGTTTTAAGCCTATTATAGTTTTAAATGATTAACATACCATCACCATATGAGTAGAATCTATATTTTTCTTCCATGGCTGTATTGTATATTTCAAGTGTTTTTTCTAAGCCTACAAATGATGCAATTAACATAATAAGTGTAGATTTAGGAAGGTGAAAGTTTGTAAGTAGATGGTTTACTTTTATAGGCTCATTTCCTGGATTTAAAAATAAGTCACATTCACCTTGGATTTTATTTGTTCTAGCATAGTACTCAACTGTTCTTGTAACTGTAGTTCCAACTGCTAAGACACTTTTTGCTTTATCTAAAGCCTCTTTCGTAGTAGCTCCTATTTCAAAATATTCACTATGCATGGGATGCTCTAAAATATCATCTGCATCAACAGGTTTAAAAGTACCAGCTCCCACATGAAGTGTTAGATAGTTTACAGGAAACTTATCATTTATTTTTTGTAGTAGATCTTCTGTAAAGTGAAGTGAAGCAGTTGGTGCTGCAACTGCTCCATAGTTTTTAGCAAATAGTGTTTGGTAGTCTTTTTCATCTTCTTGATTATCTTCTCTATTCATATATGGAGGAAGAGGTAAATGTCCTATATTATTTAAGATTTCTACTAATTCTAAGAAATCTATTTTTTCACCATTTTTAGTAAATTTTACTACTCTACTACCATCTTCATTTAATTCAATAACGTTTGCTTGCAAACCTTTATCAAAGAAGATTTCAGTTCCAACTTTTACTCTACCTCTTGTCATTACAAGGTATCTATCCATAAACAAAGGTTTATTTAAAAGTAGTTCAACTTTTCCTCCTGATTCTTTTTTACCATAAATTCTTGCTTTAATTACTTTTGTATCATTTAAAAATACAGAAATATCATCAGGTAAAAAATCCATTAGGTTTTTAAAAGTTGTATGAGTTATTGTGTCAGTTTTTCTATCATAAACTAGAAGCCTAGCAGAATCTGCTGGGCTTACGGGTTTTGTTGCTATGAGCTCATTAGGTAAGTTGTAGTCATAGCTTGAAGTTTTTAATGGATCAAGCATAAATTCTACTCTTCCTCCTCTTCTTTATCTGCTGGGTTAAATACTTTAGCAATGTAAATAGATACACCATATAATAAGATTAATGGACCGGCCATTAAAAATTGAGTTAATACATCAGGCGGTGTTAAAAGTGATGCTAAAATAAAAATAAGTACAACTGCGTATTTAAAGAAGTCTTTTAACATTCTATCATCAACAAGTCCTATTTTTGCTAGGAAAAATGTAATTACTGGTAATTCAAATGCAACACCAAAACCAAATAAAAGTTTTGTAAAGAATCCTACATATTTACCAATACTTGGTAATACTGTAACAACAGCAGAACCAAAGTTTACAAGGAATTCAAATCCATAAGGTACAACTACATAGTATGCAAATGAAGCACCAACTAAAAACATTAGTGTTGCAAAAAACACAAAAGGTACAACAAGTTTTTTCTCATGCTCATAAAGTCCAGGAGCTAAAAATAGCCACATCTGCCAAAATATTACAGGCAAAGATAATAAGAAAGCTGAAAAGAAAGCAACTTTTAATGCTGTAAAGAATGTCTCTTGAATTTCTACTGCTACCATTTGTGAATTAGGTGGTAATACAGCCTCAATAGGAACCATCATCCAACCTAAAATTGGCTCATAAAAGAAAAAACATATAAAGAACATAACTATTAAGCATGCTCCTGATATCATCAACCTTTTTCTAAGATCCGCTATATGCGGTTTTAAATCATCTAGCATTAAGCATTATCCTCTTTTTTTTCATCTTTATTTTTGTCATTATCTTCATGAAAGTTAACTTTGAATTTATTTGCAGCATTTTGCATGATTTGTTCATTTGATTCTTCAATTGAAGCTAATTCTTCTGTAGGTTCATCTTGAATTTTATTTTTCTTCTTTTTCTTTTTGAAAGATACTTTTTCATCTTTTGAAGGTTCTTCTTCTTTATCAACTTTTTCTTTTGAAGAAGATGGTAAATCATCATTTATGATATTATCTAAACCTAAGTCAACGTGATTATTTAAATTCATAGAAGATTTAGTATTTTCAATCTGTGCTTTGAACATTTGCGCTTCTTCTTTCATCTCCTTAAGATTTAATTCACTGTCAAGTGTTGATTTCGCATCATCTACACCTGATTTGAATTTCTTAATAAATTTTGCTATTTCTACCATTGCAGTAGGTAGTTTATCAGGTCCTAGTGCAACAATTGCAATTACTGCAATAAGCAGGATTTCCATAAAGCCCATTCCAAACATAATATAACTCCAGTGTATATTTAAAGGTTAAGATTTTAACTAAAATTTGATAAAATCTAGCAAAATAATCGTATTTAAATAAAAGGATGATGATGAAAATAATAGTTTTACTAGTAATTGGTTTTATTTTATTTTTAATAGCAAGAAATTACAAGACTGAAAAGTTTAAAAATATTAATTTAAAAGTTAAAGAGAAATTTGATGGTGATTTAATGACTCATGAAGCTGGTCTTTTAGTTTCATTAATGGCAAAAGTTGCAAAAGCTGATGGAAAAGTATGTGAGTTGGAAGCGGAACTTTTAAAACATACATTAAATGATATTTCAAGACATTTTGAAAATCAAGATGAAATGAGAGATAGATTAAAGCAGTTGTATACACAGCAAAAAGAAAGCTTTGATAATACAATAGAAATTTGTGAAAAATTATACAATTTAACAAAATTTGATTACACAAAGCGTGTTAAAATTATGGAATATCTGTTAAACCTTGCATTTATTGATAAAGATTTTTCAGATACAGAAAAAATGATTACAGAAGATATAGCAAATGCTTTAAAAATCAAACAAATTGATTTTGAGAACTTAGTTAGTAATTTTAAAGCCTTTTATGCAAACGCTGCAAAAAGTGAAGCTTTAAGTTTAGATAAAGCTTATGAACTTTTAGAATCTAATGTTAATGATGATGACTCTACTATCAAAAAGAATTATAGAAAACTTGTTAAAAAACATCACCCTGATATTGTTGCTGGACAAGGTGCTTCTCAAAGTATAATAGATGAGGCTACTTCAAAACTTCAAGAAATTAACCAAGCTTACGAAATTATCAAAAAAAGCAGAGGGAACTAAATGTTAGGTTTTGATGACTCTTATGAAGTATGTAATTGTAAAAATGTTACAATAAATGATATAAAAAATGCAGTAAATGATCAAAATGTAAAAACACTAAGAGAACTTCAAGATACTACTACAGTTGGTACTGAATGTAGACATTGTATTTTTGAAGAAGGTGATTTTGGGAAGATTAAAAAAAAGATTTACTGTAAACAAATTTTAAATGAATTAAAAAAGGATTAAAAGTATGGCTAGAAAATTTCCTCATTCTTATGAAGTATGTACATGTAAACATGTAACATTGGGGGAGATAATGCATTCTATAAAAGAAAGAGGGGCAAGTACACTTGAAGAAATAGGTGAATTTACAGATGCAGGAACTTGTTGTAAATCATGTAAAAGTCCAGCTAATGATATAGGTGCAGAAAAGATGGAACTTTATTTAGTAGAAATCTTAGACAAGTTTACAAAGAAATAGTATGAAAGAAGAATTAATAAAAGAGATAAAAGAGCTTATAAAGACATCTGATGAAGATAGTATAGAAATTAATCCAAATTATTTAAACTACTTTGAAGAAGATGAACTTTTAGATATAAAAAATCAGCTTTTAGAGAAAAAAAACAATATGTCAGCGGTTAGTAGTGTTTATCTAGATGAGCTTTATGAAAAAACAAAAAAAGATGAGCTATAATAATCTTCGTCAAAAGGATATTAATTGATTAATTGGAAAAATATAAAAGAACAACTAATAACTTTTTTGCAAGAAGAAGTAAAAAAGACAGGTTTAGAAAAAGTTACTGTAGGTCTATCAGGTGGACTTGACTCAGCTGTAGTAGCAGTACTTTGTAAAGAAGCTTTTGGTGATAAATTAAATTGTGTTTTAATGCCATCACAATTTTCATCACAAAGTTCAACTGACCATGCTATTGAACTTTGTGAAAAGTTTGATATCAAATATGAAATAATTTCAATTGCTCCGATGGTTGAATCGTTTATAGATAATATGGATGATGATAAACTTAGAATTGGAAACTTTAGTGCAAGAATAAGAATGTCAGTACTTTATGATGTATCATCAAGAGAAAAGTCTATAGTTGTTGGAACATCTAATAAAAGTGAATTACTTTTAGGATATGGAACTATTTTTGGAGATATTGCATGTGCAATTAATCCAATAGGTGAAATGTATAAAAGTGATGAATTTGAATTTGCAAAATTCTTGGGTGTTACAGATGCAATAGTAAATAAAGCTCCAAGTGCGGACCTTTGGGAAGGTCAAAGTGATGAAAATGAGTTAGGTTACTCATATAAGCAAATGGATGATGCACTAAAACCTATGGTTGATGAAGCTAAATCAAAAGATGAACTATTAGCTTTAGGTTTTGAAGAGAAATTAATAGATATGTTAGATTACAGAATAAAAGCAAATGCTTTTAAAGGTAAATTACCTACAATAGCAAAAATTAAGTGGAGTTAAATTTATGAAAAGAGAAGTTGCAATTTATAAGGCATCTTTAGATAATGAGGAATTAAATCAGATAAGAAGTGTTTTAGAATCAAAAGATGACTTATCAAAAGTACTTGAATTTGAAGAGAGTATTAAGAATTTTGTAGGAGCAAAACATGCAGTTGCTACTGCTACTTCAACTGCAGCAATTCACCTTGCATTAAGTGCTATAAAACTTAAAAGAGGGGATAAAATACTTATGTCTGTTAACTCTTTTGTTAACTTACCTGAGTGTGTTAGACATTTTGATGCAGAGCCTGTTTTTATTGATATTAATATGGAAGATATGAATATTGATGTTGATAAATTTGAAAAAGCCTTAGAAGAGAATAACTCTAAAAAATTAAGAGGTGCAATTATCACTTTTGTAGGCGGTCAAACTCCTGATTTAGATAGAATTTATGATATTGCTCAGAAGTATGGAATTATTCTTATTGAAGATTGTAGATCATCACTAGGTGCGACATACAAAGGTAAAACAGTTGGTAATTTAAGAGCTGATATGACTATCTTCTCTACAAATCCATCAAACTCAAAATACGCTATTTCAAGATCTGGAATTATTGTAACAAATAATGAAGAGATTGCAAATAGGGCAAAATTATTAAGAACTCATGCCTTAACTACTACTTATGATAACTATGGAAACTTGGATTATGTTTATGATGTTGTAGACATTGGTCATAAATATGATTTATCTGAGTTAGATGCAGCTTATGCTTTAGCTCAGTTAAATAAAACAAAAAGTTTTATCAAAAGAAGAAAAGAGATTGCAGCTTTATATGAGAAGAGATTAACAGGGGTAAAACATATCTCTATACCTCCTCATAAAGATGAGCATATATTTACACAATTTATTGTAAAAGTATCAAGAAACAGAGATGCTTTTGCAAGAGCTTTAAAAGATAGAGGGGTTGCTACTGGTCTTAACTATATTCCTTTACATCTTTTATCTTACTATAAAACAAAGTATTCAATTAAGATTACAGCATTTTCAAATGCACTTAATAACTATCAACAAATTCTTTCTCTTCCAATGTATGCAGGGCTTACAGATGAGGAAGTGAATTATGTATGTGACCAAGTTATCGAAGTTGCATCAGAGTGGATATAAAATAACTTGAAACAAAAACTTTATACTTGGATAGAAGATTATCTCTTCTATCCAAATACTTTCCAAAAACTAATCTCATTTTTATTAATACCTTTAACTTTTGTATATATGCTTATAATTTTCTTTAAAAGAGCAATGGCAAAAGAGGTACACTTAGGAATACCTGTAATATCTATAGGAAATATAGTTGTAGGTGGGAGTGGGAAAACACCTGTTGCTATAAAGCTTGCTTCAAAATATGAAAAAGCTTGTGTAGTTTTAAGGGGTTACGGAAGAGCTTCAAAAGGTTTATATGTAATCTCTCATAATGGGAAAGTTTTGGAAGATGTAAAAACAGCAGGTGATGAAGCTATGCTTTTAGCAAACTCTTTGCCAAAAGCAACTGTAATAGTTAGTGAAAATAGAGTTAAAGCTATACAAAAAGCCAAAGAGCTTGGTTGCAAGATAGTTTTTTTAGATGATGGCTTTTCAAAGTATCATATAAAAAAGTTTGATATTTTACTTCGACCTAAAAAAGAGCCTACAAATATTTTCTGTTTACCTAGTGGATGTTACAGAGAACCTAAAGGTTTTTATTTTAATGCTGATATTGAATTAAAAGAAGGTAAAGATTTTCATAGAGTTATTACTTTTAAAAAGAATGGTGTTGAAACTAAACTTCCTTCTAAACTTGTATTAATAACTGCTATTTCTAAACCTAAAAGACTACTTGAGTTTTTACCAAAAGATACTAAGATGGTTAGTTTTCCTGATCATTATAGTTTTGTTAAAGAAGACATAGAATCTATTTATAAAAAATATAAAGGTTTTAGTTTTATAACTACTGGAAAAGACTTAGTAAAACTAAATAAATTTAAAATCAAAGACTTATATCTAATGGATTTAGATATTAAATTTGATGAGAATACAGACTTTAAAATTATGGAAGAGTATATAAAATCATATGAGTAATATACATTATATAAATGATGAGCCTTTAGCTCACTTTGATAGTACAAGAAGACTTGACTCTTTCATGTGGAGAACCATGTATAAAAGAGTTCAAAAAAATATAGATAAAGATGTTTTAAATATAAAAAATATTAAGAAAGTGTTATTTAATAAAGAAGGATTATCTCAAATAAAGATAGACGCTACTCTTCCTTTTGTAACTATAAATAATGAATCTATGTGGTATTTAGCTGATGATCAAGAAGAGTATTACTTACCTTTGTGTATTAGCTTTAGTGATGGAAAAGTCTTTTATGATGTAGTATTAATTGATGGGAAAATAGATATTAGGGCAAAGGACTTTAGAAAAAAGAGTCTTTATCTAAATCATAATCCAATATTGCTTTTAAGAGATTTAAAAAAAATAGAAGATAGTTTTAAGGTTTTACTTAAGACTATTTAACTTCTCTTTTTTAAATTTCAAATAAGGAGTGATTAGACTATGGTTTCTAGCCATTTTTGTAAAATCCTCTTTTTTAGTAATTTTTTTTATGATAGTTTCCATAGATTCTAAGTTTTTACTCTCTAACTCTTCATCTAATCTAGCATATTTATGAAGTAGGGCATCAAGTGCAAAATGATAATCATGTGCTAGGGCACCTTTATCAGTAAGTACTTTTTTTACAAATACCCAGTTATCAAATATCTTCGACCATGATCTTTTTTGTTCACCAGTTTTGCATAGATTCATAATAATGGCTTTGAATTTAAACAAGGCAAAATAAGCTTGATGGCTAGACCATAACTCTTGTATCCACCAATCTTCATATCTTGGAAAACCTGTAAACTTTTTAGCTTCTTCTTTATTTTCTTCACCATCTTTTGGTACAAAGTTGTTTTCTATATTTTTAAGTAAAACACTAAAATGAAGTACAAGTATAGGTATTCTAAAGTTTAATAACTCTATTTCACTTAGTTTTTCATCTTTACAGTTTTTTAGGTGAGATTGGAAGTCTTTTCTAATAACTGACAACTCATCTTTTAACTCTTTATGGTCTTTTAGGTTTAACTCTAAGGACTTTTGAGCAATCTCAAAAAGCTCATCATCTTCAAAGTTTACTTCTTGGGGTAGTTCATCTAAAATCATCATTGCTTCTAATTTTTGATCATCTGCTCTTTCATTGTTATTTTTTATTCGGGTGTTTTGATTTTCAAAATATTTTTTTCTTCTAATAGCTTCTTCGAGTTTCTCTTTTTCTTCAAGCTCTTTTAAGTCTTGTTTCATAAGCTCTTCATACATAGCTTTATGTTTAGTAAGTTTTTCTTGTGTTTCTTCAAGAGTTGATTCTGTAGATGCTAGAGCTAATCTTGAGAGTTTATTTTCTCCTGATTCATGGTTTGTTAACTGTTTTTGAAGTAGAGCTGCTCTGCTTTCTTCTTCTTTTATCAATTCTTCTAATGCAATAACACTATTCATAAACTTTTTCCTTAAATGAGTAAAAATTATTTTACATTATATCTTAATTTTTTTGATTTTTATAGATGAAAAACATTGAGCTATGTTTATATAAAGTTTTATTATAATAGTATTATTAATTTTAATTAAGGATAACTAATGGTAAAGAAAATGTTTTTACTTCTTATATTTGGTGCAAGTTATATTTTTGCATTTGATTATAATCTTAAACCAAAAAAAGTAGCAGATAACACTTGGTGTTTTTTAGGTCATTTAGATATGCCCAAAAAAGAGAATGGTGCGTTTATGTCAAACTTTTGTTATGTTAAAACTTCAAAAGCCTATGTTGTAATAGATAGTGGTTCTAACTATAACTTAGCAAAACAAGCCTATGAACAAATGGAAAAAATAGAAAAACTTCCAGTAGCTAAGGTTTTAAATACTCATGGACATGATGACCATTGGTTAGGAAATAGTTTCTATAAAGATGAGTTTAATAGTGAGTTAATAGGAACTCAAACTATTAATGAGCAAGTAAAGCTTGGACATAAGCCGAGAGTTTTTCATGTTTTATCAAAAGAGCAAATGAAAAATACAAAGCTTATGAGCTTAGATAAAGTTATCAATGAAACTACTACTATAAAAGTAGGGAATACTGAGTTTATAATGATTCCTATTGGAGTTAAAGCTCATACATCAGAAGATTTATTTGTTTATGTACCTCAAAATAAAGCTTTATTTACTGGTGATTTAGTAATGAATGGAAGGGTTACTTCAAATAGGGATGGTTCAGTTATAGGATCTTTAAAAGCTTTAGAGATGATAAAAAGTAAGCAATGGAATACTTTAGTTCCAGGACATGGATATGATACGTCAAAAACAGCTATGGATGAGACTTTAAAATATTTTACTTTATTAAAACAAAGAGTTTTAGAAGCAGTTGAAGAAGATGTGGGTGCTGCAAATATAAATAGTGTGGTAAAACTTGAAGAGTTTAAAGATAAAGCTTTATATGATGAAGTAAATTCAAGAAATATTTTTGATGCCTATGGAGAGTTAGAATTTTATGAAGAAGAGTAAACAACTAAGGCTTATTGCCTTAGTTGTTTAGCTTAGTTTATTACATGTCCTACAAATTTAGACATATTATTTAGAATTTTTTCACCTCTTCTAAAACCAAGTCCAGAAGCTTCGTACGCATAGAAAACACCTGCTTGATATGAATTTCCTTGACTATCTGTAGGAAGTTCTACATACTCTTGATAGATAGCTTTATGACCTTCGTATTCACCTTGTGTTTCTACATCAATACTTCCATCTTCATTTATGATTTTAGTATTTGCACCTTCTCTACCAAAACATCTTTTTTCAACTTGTTTTTTACCTTCTAGCGGCTCAAATGAAGTTTCTAATAACAATGGGTGATTTGGATATAAATCCCAAAGTATTTTCATAAAGCCTTTTGACTGGAACATTAGTGTATACGCAGGATTAAAAATAATAGCTTTTTTCTCTTTGATGATTTCAGTTAAAATAAGAGCTAACTCTCCTTCATCAATAGCTATATCTTCCCATGGAATAAGCTTAAACCAAAACTCAAATAGTTCATCTTCTTTAAAAATACCTTCGTCATTAAATCCAACTTGGTCTATAAATTCAAAGTCAGTATTAAATCCAGCTTCTGTTGCTATATGCTGTAAAAGCTTAGTAGTATTTTCATCTTCTGGAAGCCCTGAAATAGAAGTAAATAGTATTTTCCACCCAAGTTTTGAGTAGTACTCATCAAATTTTTCTAAATCACTATCAAGTGTAATAATTCTTTTGAAGTTGTCTTTTAGTGCATCATATAAGTTATTAAATTGACTTGCTTCATCAAGTCCATTTTTCTTAAGCATTGCCCATTGAATAATAGCTGTTTCAAAAAGTGAAGTTGGTGTATCTGCATTAAATTCGATAAGTTTTATAGGCTTGCCATCAATACCTCCTGCTAAATCAAATCTTGAATATAAATGCCAATGAACATCATTTTCCCATGATTCTTTTATCATTTCAACAAGATTAAAAGGTATGTTTAATTCATGAAATAAATCATTTTCTACAACATACTCTCCTGCTTCACAAAACATATCATAAAGTTCATTTGTAGCTTCATAGTAAGCTTCTGCTTCATCAGGAGTTATTTCTACTATTTCATCTGCTACATAAGAAGTATTATCTTCATCTGTATGCCATACAAATCCTATAGATTCTAAATACTCATCTGTTAATGGTTCTAATTTTTGAAGTTTCATCTATCACCCACCAAACGATCTAGAAGAACCAAATGAACTTTTTGAACTAGAAGTTGATGATTTACTTCCAAAGAATCCACTTTTCTTACTTGTACTAGATGTTTTAGAACTAGTAGCACTTTTACTAAATGAACTTTGAGATCTACTGTATGTTTGTGGTGATTTGTATTGAGCTTTTCTTTGGTTTTGATAGTTTTGGTTATTAAATAGTTTATTACCTAACCATGAACCAATCATAGCCCCTGCAATTGAAGATAATAAAACTCCACCAAGTCCCATACCACCATTTGACATTTCTGGGTTTGTAAGAGCAGAAGTACCTGCATCAATTTTTGCTTCTTCTTGTTTTACAAGTGTGTCAATTTCTTCTTGTGTTAAAATTCTCTCTGTTCCATCAGGTTGTCTTAAAACTATAGTAGTTTTAGAAGCAGGGAATTCATCTGCAATAGCATATCTTCCATCAGTAGACTGCTCAATAACAACAAAAGCACCTTGCTTTTGTGAAGCTTGAGAAAATGCATCACTTTGACCTTGTTGCTGTTGGTTGTTTCCACCATCACTACATCCTACAAGACCTGTAACTAAAATAGCACCTAATCCACCAACCATAGCATAATCTGATATTTTTTTAATATGATTTTTTTTCTTCAAACTAATAATCCTTTTATACTTTTATTCATTTATAAATTTTTGAGATATGATACTTAATTGTTGCTATAAAATAGATGAAGCAAAATATACTTAATTTATTACTTGTTGCTTTTCTTTATGTAGAGAGTAAAATATTCCAAGTATTCCAAGGATATCAAAGGCTAGTGTGAACCATGCTTGATTGAAAAAGGCATAAGTTCCCCAACACGTAAGTGATATAAATAAAAGTTTTTTTACTTTGATATTGTCTTTTGCAATAGTTGCTAATGTAGTTGTAATTCCTGCAAGAACTAAAAGTATTCCTATGGGTTCTTGTAATTTAAATAATAGAAATAGGGTAAAAAAAGGTAAAAATAGCTTTACAATTTTTTCAATCTTTTCAAATTGTAAAGCTCCAAGAAAGAATAATATAGCAATGATTATAGATTGGTATGCACCATGTAAACCACCACTATAATATAAATCAGGGATGATAAGTACTACAGCACTTCCTATAAAAAGTTTAGATAAAACAGGACTTGTTTGAGCTGTACCAATACCATGCAAAAGTACAGACAAAGTTCCTATAATATAAAGTGCTAGTGGACTCATCTAGTGTATTATTCTGAAATTTCTTCAGGATTTTCTTCTGTTGCTTCTTCCTGTACTACTTTTTTTTCTTTTACAGTAGCTTTTGCAATAATCTCAAGATATAATGACTCTGCTTTTGAAGCTGCTGCTTCATCAATAGCTTTTGTAATATCTACAAACTCTAAAGTCTGTGGTTCTTCACCGTTTATAGCACTTTTACATTCAAACTTCCAAAAGTCAGTGTTTTCAGGTAATTTTTTCTTTTTTTCTCTTTTGATGTATTTTCTAACTTCGTGTTTAATAGCATCAATAATTCTATCTGGATGTCTTCTACCATCTTCAAGTTTAAAAGTTTTCTTCAATTTTTCTCTTTTGTTTTAAATTTAAATGATAGTTTATCTAATTTTAGTTGTTAATCAACTTTTTTATAATTAATATAATATCTTGTCTAATATATAAATCGTTTATTTTCTTGATTTGTATCAATGAGAAATATTATCAGTATTGATATAGTTTCGTAAATAAAAGGATTTAAAATGGAAAAAATAGAAGTATTAGGTTCAACAGTAGATTTTTTTAAAGAGATTCAAAATGGTGTAACTACTTATATATTTGATACAAGTATGTGTGGACCACCAGATCCAATGGTTAATGCAATGGCAGGTTTACAATTGTTAGATGATGAATCGCAATTAGTTATGATAAATCATAAATCACCAGCAGGTTTATTTCCAAAGGTTCAAGAAGAGTTTGAATTTCATGAAGAGAATGTAGAAGATGGGAAAGTAAAAATTATATTTACTAAAAAAAGTGGCTCAGTAAGAAGTACTGACTTTTCACAAAATACTTGTGGGTAATAAAAGATAAGTCATGAATATCTCACAAGAGTTTGCTCCACCATTTAAGCTAATAGCCCCATATTTTTTAATTGGAATATTTACTTTACTAGTAAGTAGTTTTTTGCTTTTAAGTGTTGACATATCAAATATACATACTTTAAATAGTAATACCCTTGCTTGGGTACACTTATTTTTATTGAGCTTTGTAATGATGGTTATTTTTGGAGCTATGGCACAACTAGTTCCTGTGGTACTAGAAGTAGGGCATTTTGCAGTTGATTTGTATTATATAATATACCCTTTACTATTAATAGGAACAATA
Source organism: Arcobacteraceae bacterium (assembly GCA_048268245.1). GTDB lineage: Bacteria > Campylobacterota > Campylobacteria > Campylobacterales > Arcobacteraceae > Arcobacter_B. The sequence continues at coordinate 6,239 of JBLWVX010000030.1, read as the reverse complement.
CTAATGGTAATAGGTTTTAATTATTACACTTTATTATTACCTTATGGTGGGGTTATTGCTTTTATATCATTTAGTATTTTTTTGTTAGAAACTTTTTTAACTATATTAAAGGTAAAAAAACTTAATTTTGTAATTTCAACTGTTTTAATTGCAAATATCTTTTTATTTATTGGTTTGGTAATTGGAATTATTTTAGCTTTAGGTTATAGTGGTGTATTAGATGTAAATATTCATCAAATACTTAAAGCTCATGTGTATTTAGTTTTAATAGGTTATGTAGGTATTACAATTATGGGAATGTCTTTAATTTTATTACCAATGTTTTGGCTTAGTCATGGTTTTTCATGGGTATATGTAAAAACAGCCTTAGCATTACTTAGTATAGGGATAGTTTTTGTATTAATCTCTGCATTTATAAATATAAACTTTTTCGAATATAGTGGATATATGCTTACATTTTTAGCTCTTATTTTATATTTTGTTCAAATATTTATTATTTATAAAACAAGAGTTAGAATAGAAAAAGATATTTACTTTAAAAGTATTGTTTTTTCTTATATCTCTTTACTTGTAGCAATTTTAATGGGAATAGTTTATATTTTCAATCCAGTTCAAAGTCTTTTATTAGCTATAGGATGGATTAGTATTTTTGGGTTTATTACTTTTGTAATTACTGGACACTTATATAAAATCATCCCTTTTCTTGTATGGTATGAAAGATTCTCTCCTTATGTAGGAAAGAAAAAAGTTCCAATGTTAGCTGATATGATTCCTATAAAAAGTGCAAATATTCAATTTGATTTTTCATCTTTTGGGGTAATAGTAACAACCATAGGTATTTTATACATGGATGATAGTATTTATAAAGCAGGTGTTAGTTTGTTGTGTATTGGTGCAATTTTTTTGTTCAAAGATATTATTTATATGGTAAGGTTTAAAGAAGATGTATAGTAAAGAAGAAATTTTTAAAGCTGTATCAACAGTTATAGATCCAGAAGTTGGTTTCAATCTTGTAGAAATGGGGCTTATTTATGATGCTGTTTGTAATGAGAAAATGGAAGTTATTATAACAATGACTCTTAGTACAAAGGCTTGCCCTTTACATCAAATGATTGTTCAGTGGGTAGAAGAGGCTGTTTTAAGAGAACTACCAAAAGTTCAATTGGCAACAGTTGAGTTAGTATGGGAGCCTGCTTGGAATATAAGTATGGCAACAAATGAAGTAAAAGCAAAGTTAGCAGGTTAATAGAGGAATATAGCAAAATTAAAGATGAAGAAGTTTTTCAAACAATTTAAAAGAATAAATACAGAACCAATAGAAAGGTCAAATTTTATTTGGTCTTGGGTTGGTTCTTTTCTTGGGATACTATGTATTACAGTATTTCATAGAGATATTTTAGGAGATGAAGATTTAGGTTTAGTGATAGGTTCTTTTGGTGCAAGCGCTGTTTTAGTATATGGAGCAATTCATTCACCTTTAGCACAGCCAAGGAATGTAATAGTTGGACATATTTTATCTGCCATTGTAGGTGTAATTTCTTTTAAACTTTTTTCAGATAACTTATTATTATGTTCTGCTTTTGCTGTTGCTACTTCTATTTTAGTGATGCAATTAACACTCACCTTACACCCTCCGGGTGGTGCTACAGCTTTAATAGCTGTACTAGGAAGTGAAAATATTCATGATTTGGGTTTTTTGTATGTTTTATATCCTGTTTCTACAGGAGCATTTATTTTATTAATTATAGCTCTAGTTGTAAACAATATATCAAGACATAGACACTACCCAGATGGTGTAAAGTTTAATAAATTTATATTTAATCCAAAGAAAAAAGGAAAATAGATGACCTATCCAGAATTTTTTGATGAAGTTGAATCTATAAAGTTACAAGATGATTTAGCACAGCTTTTAGGTTCATGTGAAGATGGTATTGTAGAGTTTACATATTTAGATATTGTTAAAACTGCAGGGCATTCATGTCCAACTGTTGCAGGAGCATATATTATGACTTATGTAGCTTTAAAAGAATTATATAAAGAAGAAATACCAAAACGAGGTGAAATCTTAGTAAGTTTTAAAGAAGATTCTTCGGAAGGAACATCAGGAGTTATAGCAAATGTAATAACTCAAATTACAGCAGCTACAGAAACAATGGGGTTTAAAGGATTAAATGGTAAATTCAAAAGACATGGATTGATGAAGTTTAATGAAGAAATTACTTCTAATGTTAAGTTTCAAAGACTTGATAATAAAAAAGTGGTTGAGCTTATCTATAATCCAAATATTATAACAGCAAATCCAGAAATTTCTGTATTAATGCAAAAAATTATGCAAGAAGTAGCAAGCAAAGAAGAAAAGGTAATATTTACACAACTTTGGCAAGATAGAGTTAAAAATATATTTAATAATATCGATAAAGTAATAACAATAGTTTAAAATAAAAAGGATAGACGTGTTTCCTATCCTTTTTATTTTTATTTTGAGCAATATCTCAATACTTTCCTTTATAATGAAAAACAGCACATAGAGATTCGTAGATTTTTAATTTACTTATTGAATTATTTGATTCAAAATTATCATCAACTTCAAGTGCAGCGATATAACTATACTCTTCATATGAAAACATACTATCGTGGTAAATTCCAATATGTGTACTATTTTTTAGTTTACATTTATACTTAAAAGCTAATAGTTTTTGCTATATTTTTATAAGGTTTGATTCTGTGTAGCCTTTTAGTCGAAAGTATGACATGTTCTTTGTGGACAAACTTTTATTTTTGGTTCTAAGTCTTCCAAGTCTTTTATTGATTCATCATCTATATCAAATCTATTTTTAGTGAAGCCTCTAAAAGCTCCTTTTCTCCATTGACTTGGTTATATGTAAAACGCTTTTTAAAAGCCTTGATAATTGTTTTTTCAAAGATTTATCCTTTAAGTCTTGATGGGACTATCTTAGGTCTTATGATAATGTTTATAGGATTTATTCTATTTAATTTAGTACTTGCTTATTTCATTGAAAGGTTGATGAAATTAGATAGATTGACTTTAGCTACTTTTATGATTATGGCTACATTTGGAAATACATCATTTATAGGACTTTCTTATATAGATGCTTTTTATGGGCAAGACTTTATAGTTTATGGAATCATTTATGATATTTTTGGGTCATTCTTTTTACTAGTTACCTTAGGAATGATTGTAATTAACTGGGGTACAGGTAAGAAAAATGACACAAAGTCTATTTTAAGAAGTTTAGTACTTTTCCCTCCCAGTTTGATGTTTTTTTGACAATAATAGCAAAAAACTTTGAAGTGCCAAACTTTTTATTACTTACGAGTGAAACTTTAGGCTCAACACTAGTTCCCCTTGCAATGGTTGCAATTGGTATGAAACTTGAACTAAAAAATATATTTGTGAAATTTCATATAGTAACTATGGCGATGTGTATAAAAATGCTTATTGTTCCAATCCTTGTATTAATTGGATTTCAAATCTTTTATGGAATTGACGAAACATGGGTTAAAGTTACAATCATCGAAGTAGCTATGCCTCCTATGACTATGGCAACAGTATTAGCAATAAAGGGTGGCTTAGATGAAAAAATAGCTATTAACTCTTTAGTTCTTGGGGTATTGTTGAGTTTAGTTACTATAAGTATGTATGTTAACTATTTAGCTTAAGGATAAGAGAAAACAATAAAGCTTATAAATTGTATGGTAAAATATGGTAAAGGATTTAAAATGACTAGAAAAATGACAATTACACTAGAAGAATCTATACTTTCAGAACTAGATAATGTAGCTTTAACTCAAGGAAAAAAGAAAAGTCAGATTATTAGAGAAGCATTAACGAGTTATTTAAATATTGCTTCAAAAGAAGAAAAAGCAGAACAATGGTACAAAGAAAATAAAGAAGCCATTGATGCTTATAACAAAGAAGTAGAAGAAGAGGGATTAATACTAAAAGATAGTAGGATGTTCTAATGGCTCAATTTGATGTATATAAAAATGATAATCCAAGAACAAATAAAAAAACACCATATCTTTTAGATGTGCAAAGTGATGTACTGAAACATCTAAATACAAGAGTTGTAGTACCTCTATCTAGAGATAAAAAAGTATTTAATGGATTAATAAAAGAGTTAATAGTAAATGATGAAAAGGTTTATCTAATAACTTCTCAAATAGGTACAGTTTTGTTAAATGAACTAAATGAAAAGGTTTGTTCTTTAGATAGGCAAAAAGAAGAGATTAAAAATTCTATTGACTTTTTGATTTATGGTTTTTAAATATATGTATTTTAGCTATAATAAATAATAAAAAACTATAAACTGTTATTTAAGGAATTATTGTATTTATGGAAAACTCAAAACATATATTTGAAAACTTAACACCTAATGATGATGTAAAAAATAATGGAATATATTCTACATCATTAAAATATGGTATTGATGATGAGAATATAAAAAATGTAGCATTGTCAGGTAGTTATGGTTCAGGGAAAAGTAGTATTTTAAAAACATTTGAAAAAAAGTATAAAAATGAGTATAGTTTTTTAAATATTTCACTTGCAGATTTTGAAGGATCAAATAAAAATAAAGATAGTTTAGATGTTGAAAGAAGTATTCTTCAGAAAATGTTTTATTCTGTTAAAAATGAAGATATACCATTCTCTAGATTTAAAAGAATTAGAGATATAAGTGCTAAAGATTTAAAAGATTATACATTATATACTTTTATTTGGAGTATCTTTTTTTGAATTGCTTACAAAAACAAAGATTTACCTACTTATTTAGAGTTTCTTAAAAATGATGTAATTTATAATTTATCATTAGTAATTACTTTTATTGGAATATTTCTTTTTTTGCCAAAAGTAATAAACTTATTAGGAAATATTGATTTAAAAAAAGTTAATTTAAAAAGTGCAGAAATAGATTTAGGAGAGACACAAGAGAGTTCTATATTAAACAAAAACTTAGATGAAATTATTTATTTCTTTAAGGCAACAGATTACGATGTAGTGATTTTTAAAGATTTAGATAGATATGAAAATAATAAAGATATTTTTATTAAACTAAGAGAAATAAATTTAATTTTAAATAACTCTAAAGATATAGAACAACCTATTACATTTATTTATGCTATAAAAGATGAAAATTTTGAAGGAGAGAACAGAACAAAGTTTTTTGATTTTCTTATACCTGTAATCCCTATTATTGACTATTCAAATTCTTCAGAACAATTAAAGATAATGCTTAAAAAATATGAAATATCTATAGGTGCAAATGAACATATATTAAGAAAAGGTTTTATAAATGATATATGTTTATATATTGATAACATGAGACTTTTAAAAAATATTTTTAATGAATTTATAATTTATAAAGAAAAACTTTATGGGGCTAGTTTATTAAATGAAAAACTTTTTAGTATGGTTGTTTATAAAAATTTATTTCCAGATGATTTTTCAAATCTTAGTAATAGAAAAGGATTAGTTTATCAAATTATAAATAAGAAAGATGAAATTGTTACTAATAAACTTAAAACCATAAATTCAGAAATAAAAATTATCAATGATGATATTAACAAAATAGTAAATGAAAAAATTAATAATGTTTCTGATTTAAGAAGTATTTATATTTTCAATGTAATAAAAAGAACAGGTATTAGACATGAAAGTGAAATATATATAGATAGCAACTATTATTCAATAAAAGATTTAGATGAAAATACAAATTTTAATTTACTTAAAAGTAGTAACAATATAAAAAAGGATAACTCTTATCATACTAGTATTTACACTTTTAAAGAAATAGAAAAAGATATGGATGGTAAACCTTATGATGAACGTGAATCATTAATTCTAAAAAAAAGTGAAGAGAATATAAATAAACAAAGAACTTTAATTGAAGAGTTAGAAAGAAAAAAATTAAAAATTAAATCATTGAGTATTAAAGAATTATTGAATGAAAATGTTAATGAGTTTGGTAGTGATTTTAATGATAAAGGTTTATTGAAATTCCTAATTCTAAATGGATATATTGATGAGACATACAATCATTATATTTCTCATTTTTATGAAGAAAGTTTGACAAAAGAAGATAGAGATTTTATTTTATCAATTAGAGAAAGAAGAGCAAAAGAATGTGAATTTGAATTAACTAATATTGATGAAATTATTAATCAAATTCATGATTATGAATTTAATCAGAAAGAAATACTAAACTATGATTTATTTG
>JBLWVX010000029.1:0-34327 GCA_048268245.1 Arcobacteraceae bacterium | reverse complement strand
GATGAATTTAAAGGCTTACTCAAAGAAGCTTTACAAACTGCTACAGAAGAAGAATTAAGAAGACAAATAAAAGAAGGTAAAGAAGTATCATTAGATGGTATTTTAGATGAATTTAAAGGCATATATTGTGGATGAACATATAGATATAAATATAAATTTAGATAAAAAAACAGCTAAATACAATAAGTATTTATATTCTGTTTTTTTTATTATTCTTACTTTAGTTTTTACTTCAACGTATATTGATTTAAAATCAAAAAAGTTAAATATTCAAAATCAAATAAAACTTACAGAAGAAAATATTGTTGAAGAGTATAAACAAAGGTTAAAAGAGTCAATACATACCACAATTTACTTTATTGATAATATTTACAATTTCTATATAAAAAAACAAAAACTTTCAGGAAATAATTCTTTGAATCTAACAGATGAAAATTATAAACTTTTTGAAGAAGAAGTTCGTTCTTACCTTTATGGAAGCATTTTTGAGAAACAAAGATACACTTGGATTAATAAAATTGAGAATATTAATAAGAAAGAAAAATATGCAAAAAGATTAATTCATCCAAATCTAAAAAAAACTGAGGGTATTTATTTATCACTAAAAGCAAAAGATATAAAAGGAAATCTTCCCTATAAAGAAGAGTTAGAAGGTATTTTAAAAAACAAAGAAGTTTTTTATTCTTATTATTTCAAAGAGTTTACATCACAAAAAATCACAAAAAAATTATCTTATGCTAAATTGTATGAAAAGTATAATTGGATTATTGCTACTGGTATTCCTTTGAATATTTTAGATAAGAAAATCAATGGTTTAAATAATGAGTTATTAAAAAAGTATAATGATTATTTTAATTTTACAATTTTTATAAAAGTCTTACTTTTATTTATAGTTTTACTTGTTGTATATTTTTTAAAGAATAACACAAGAAGATATTTATTTAAAAGTCTTGAAGAGTCATATAATAAGCTAAAAGAAACAACTATGAAGTTATCAGAAGCTACTAAAACTGCACAAATAGGCATATGGAAATGGGATATAAAAACTGATACTTTAGATTGGGATGATGAAATGTATCATTTATATGAGGTTGATAAACATACTAGTCAAACAGATTATCAGTTATGGGTACAAGCTTTATATGAAGATGATATGTTAGATGCTCAAGAAAAACTTCAAGAATCCATAGAGAAAAAAATCAAATTTCAAACAACTTTTAGAATAAAAACAAAAAAAGGCTTAAAATATATAAAAGCTTCAGGTAAGACTATTTATGACGAAGATGATAATCCATTATATGTATTGGGTGTAAATTATGATGTTACAAATTTAAAAGAGTTTGAAAGACAACAAGTACAACTTTTAGAACAAGCAAAAATGGCATCAATTGGAGAGATGATTGGAAACATTGCACACCAATGGAGACAGCCTCTTAGTATAATTAGAACAGCTTCTACTGGTATTAAGTTTCAAAAAGAGATGGGTCTGTTAACTGATGAATTATTGCTTGAAGAGTTGGATGAGATTAATATTAGTACAATGTATCTTAGTGAAACAATTGAGACTTTTAGAAATTTTATAAAAGAGGAAAAAGAGTATAAAATAGTAGTTATTCAAGATAGACTAAATGAAATGTTTAATTTATTAAATGCCACTTTAAAAAACAATTATATAGAGCTTGAAACAAATATTTCTCAAGTAGAACCTATTGAGATAAAACTTGTAGCAGGTGAGCTTTCACAAGTAATTATAAATATTGTTAATAATGCTAAAGATATATTTGTAGAAAGAAATATTGAAAATCCAACTATAATATTAAATTTAAGTAAAAATAAGGATAGGGTATTTATCTCAATTGAAGATAATGCAGGTGGAGTTCCCAAAAGTGTAATAAACCATATTTTTGAACCATATTTTACAACAAAACACAAATCTCAGGGAACAGGTTTAGGCTTGTATATGAGTCATAAAATAGTTACAGAAAGTTTAAATGGTAAATTAAGTGTAGAAAATACTAGTAAAGGGGCTAGATTCATCATCGAATTGCCCTTAGGTTAAAGGACTGGGTCAGATACAATTACTCATTAGGTAGTGTAAAATAACTGTGTAAATCCAAAAATATCAATTTATTAGATAGAATTTATCTAGTAGATTTATTTAAAGGATTTACATTATGGGAATACTAAATAAAGAAGAATTAAGAAGACAAATAAAAGAAGGTAAAGAAGTATCATTAGATGGTATTTTAGATGAATTTAAAGGCTTACTCAAAGAAGCTTTACAAACTGCTACAGAAGAAGAATTAACTTCTCACTTAGGTTATGTGAAACACCAAGAATCTGACAATCCAAATTATAGAAATGGACATAATAAAAAAACATCACTATAAGTCCTGTAGTGATAATTGTTTTATTACGTTTCATCTTATTCCCTTTTAATTAAATATAATATCATAAAATATATTTTATGATAGCTTAAAACAATAATTTTTTTAGTTATTTATAATGGTAATATTAATATATTGATTGTGAAACTATTTTCTTATAATATGGAACTTAAAGATTCACGTATCAATCCATTAGGATTACCTTATAATGGTTCTAGTAAATTATATAACTTATTATGTTTATGCCCAAATCATGTATTATTTGATAATGGTGGATTTGTTATTGAAGATGACTTAACATTAACTGTTATAGCAGAAGAAAAGTTGATTGTAGACTTTAAGAAAAACAAGTTAGATTCAGAGTGTATTAAATATCATAGAGATCATTATTCAAATTAAAAATAATTTTCCAAACATATCCATTTGGATATAAATGGATATATTTTGGATATTTTTATGCTTATTTTTAAAATTTTGTTAAGTTTACATTCTTTGTTATTAAATAACTATTTCTTATAGTTAACACCAATTATAAAACCTCTACAAAGCCCCGTTACTTAAAGGACTGGGCAAGGTTTCCAATAATCAACTGCCAACCATCAATTACAATAAAGAAGATGATTTTAATAGGCAAGGAAATCATAACTGGTGGTAACATCATCATACCAAGACTCATTAAAATTGACGCAACAATAATATCAATTACTAAAAATGGTAAGAAGATTAAAAAGCCTATTTCAAATGCAGTTCTAAGTTCACTTACAATGAATGAAGGCATTAAAAGTGTCAAAGGAACATCATCTATATTTTTAGGATTTGGTTCTTTTTTTATTCTATAAAAAAGTGCTAAATCAGACTCTCTTGTGTTTTTTATCATAAACTCTTTAAAAGGTTGAACACCTTTTTGAAAGGCTTCTTCATATCCTATAGTTTCATCCATATAAGGTTTTATACCATCTTCCCAAGATTTTTTGGCATAAGGTTCCATAATAAATATAGTCATTACTAAGCCAAGCGAAATAATAATCTGAGTTGGTGGAGTTTGCTGTAAACCCATAGCTTGTCGCAGAAGTGAAAATACAATAATAATTCTAGTAAAAGATGTAACCATCAATAAAAGTGAAGGTGCTAATACAAGTAAAGCTAATATAATGGCAATATTAATAGTCTTTACAAATTGAGCTGGTTCTTCAATTGCTGCTACAGATAGATTAACAATTGGTAGGTCATCACCCCCAAAAAGTGAAATGCTAAAAATTAGTAAAGTAAAAAGTGCCTTCAAATATATAATCCTATGAAAAATAAAAATTATAATATCTAAAGAATCATTAAAAAATGGCTAATTTTAAAATTAACTAAAAATCATAAAAAAATGTTTTTAAAATTATAAGTAAGTTGTAATAAATTTTATGTTATTTTGTTTTAATTTAGGAGATAATCTTGAATTACAAACAAACTTTACTTTCTGCACTTAAAAGTGCATGGATTATTATAAAACTAATAATTCCTATATATATTCTAGCTGAGGTTTTATACTTTTACAATATTTTATCTTATGTGTCTTTTTTAGTTGAGCCTTTAACTACTCTTCTTGATTTACCAAAAGAAGCAGCCTTAAGTATAATTAGTGGTATGTTTTTAAATCTTTATGCTGCTATTGCTTTTGCAGCACCATTAGATTTAACAGCTAGACAATGGACTATTTTAGCAGTATTTTTAGGTATATGTCATTCACTTATTGTTGAAACTGCTGTTATGAAAAAGCTTGGGATTTCAAATATATACTCTATATCTTTAAGAGTTATTGGTGGGTTTATTGTAGCTTTTTTAGTGACACTTTTACCAAAAGAGGGTTTCTCTGATGCTATTTCAAAGGCAACAGTAGAACCAAGAGTTTATGAGAATTTAATGGATGTTTTAACAACATCTTTTATGAATTCTATTGATTTAACTGTAAAAATTATAATTCTTATTTCAATTATTATATTTATTATGGACTTTGTAAAAACTAGAAAATTTATAGTTGAATCTAAAAAGAATATATCTAAAAACTTTTCATTAATAGTTGGAGTTTTTTTAGGTATTACTTATGGGGCAGGGCTTTTAATAAAAGAGGCTCAAAACTCTTCTTTAAGTAAAAGAGATATCTTTTATGTGGGAACTTTTTTGATGATATGTCATGCTATTATAGAAGATACTTTATTGTTTGTAATCTTTGATGCAAACCTTACTATAATTGTGGTTGTAAGAGTTGTCTTTGCGATTATCTTCTCATATGTTTTATTAAAAGCATATGATATGGCACAAAAAGAGAAGTTAGATTAAAGATTCTCTTTTTTATTTTTCTTTTATATATCCTAGTTCAAGAAGTTTATCAAATATTTTACTTACCATTTCCCCAGCAGCACTTCCCCCATGCCCACCATGTTCAACTAAAACAGTTACAACATACTTAGGATTTTTATAAGGTCCATAAGTTGTAAGCCATGCATGTGATCTTTGATAGTATGCTAAATCACTCTCTTTCATTCTAATTTTTTCAGATTGAGGAATAGAAACTACCTGTGCAGTTCCTGTTTTACCTGCAAGGGTTACTTTTGATCTAATATTTCTTGATGCAGTACCTTTTTTATGGTACATAACTTCATACATTCCTTTTCTCATAATCTCTAAATATCTTTCGGGAAAATCAAGACTCACAGGTTCTTTATAGTTTTTTTTGTAAAAATGAGGAGTTGGAAGTTTTCCATTTGCTATATAAGCTGTGTAACGTGCCATTTGCATAGGAGTTACAAGCATATTACCTTGACCAATAGATGTAATAACAGTTTCTCCTACATACCAAGGTTTATTGTATTTTTTTTGTTTCCACTCTTTATTTGGATTTATTCCATAAAATTCATTTACTTGGTCTACTCCTGTTTGTCTTCCTATACCAAGTTTATCAAGAGTTTGTGATATTTTATTTATACCAATTCTTAAACTACCTTTGTAAAAGAAGTCATCACTACTTTCTCTAATAGCCTTATTAAATCCTACGATACCATGACCACCTCTTTTCCATCCTCTAAAGTTTCTGTTTCCAATTTTAATAAAACCTGTATCGTTAACTTTATAGCTTTCTTCTACACCATTTTCTAAAAAGGATAAGGCAACACCCATTTTTATAATAGATCCTGGAGGATATAGTCCATTAATAAGTTTATTTGTAAAAGGGTGGTTAAAATCATTTCTCATTCTATTCCACTCTTTTACTGAAATACCTCTTGCAAAAATATTATTGTCAAACTCTGGGAATGATGCAGCTGCTAATAGCTCACCATTTGTAGAGTCCATTACAATAACTGCACCACCTTTATAGTTAAATATGTCTTGAATATATTTTTGAAGTTCAATATCTAAAGAGATTTTTATACTGTTGTTAGAAGAGGGTTTTTTCTCTTCTAAAACTTCAATCTCTTCATTTAGAGCATTTACTTTTATATCTTTATAACCCATCTCACCTTGTAAGATATCATTGTAGTATTTTTCTAAACCACTTTTTCCAATGATTCCACTATAAGCTGAAAGTTCATTTTTTACTATATCTAGTCTTGAAGCTTTACCAACATATCCTATAATATGAGAGGCTACATTTTTATATGGATAGTATCTTTTTACTGCTGAATCAACTTTTATATTTTCTTTTGAAGCAAAGAGTGTATATTTTGGGAAAAACTCTTCATAAGGAATATAATCAACAACTTTTACATAGTCATGATTGTAAGCAGAGTCTTTTCTTCTATAGTTTTTTAGAAGTTTTTTCTTTTCATATTTTGGAAAGTGTTTTTCTATAAATTCAACGGCACTATTTAATTCCTCTTTATTTTTTGATGATCTTAAATGGGGTTTTATTAAAATAGAAAAGCCCATTTGATTGATAGCTAATTTTTTGCCATTTCTATCTTCAATAACACCTCTTACTGGAACTTTGTTAATTCTATTAATATAATTTCTTTTTGAAAGTTCTTCATAATAGGTATTTGATTTAATACTTAAAAAATATACCCTAACAAGCAAAGTAGTCATAATTACAAAGATAATTATAAAAATTAGATTTAGACGCATATTCATATAAATGCTCCAATAAACAATAAATCAATAAAAATATTTGCAACTATTGCTTTTAAAATAGTTTCATCTACTGTTGCAGATAAAGACCAAAGTAAAAGTACCCCAAGATAAAATAAAATCACATAAATATAACTATTAATTGAACTAAAAGAAAGAGTTCTTTTTATATGTGGAGTTACAAAAATATACAAAAATAGTGATAGTAAGGTAAGTGATAAAGGCTTTAATCCTGAGTTTATTTCTATAAATAAAAATGCAATAACAATAAAAAATAGTGAATACATTCTTCTATTTTTAAGGCTTACAAAAAATGCCATAAATAAAACACCACTTAACATAATAATTAAAAAATATATTGAAGAAATAAGATTTAAAACAACCGCAACAATAATTAATGTAAATAAAAAAATTGGACTGTCTAAGTTATTATATTTCATTTGGTTTATATTACTTTATATTTGATTTTAAAGTGGCGATTATATTATAAACTCTCTTATATGCTTATCAAACTTTATCTTCTAATCTTTCTTCTAGTTTTTCATCTATTTTTTTATCTATTTTTTTATCTTGGTTTGTCATATCGTAAATAAATGAAAAAATTTCAGCTACAGCTTTATACATACTTGCAGGTATCTCTTTATCTAAATCAAGTTGAGATAAAAGCTCTACTAGGTCTTCATCTTTTTTGATAGGTATATTATTTTCTCTAGCAATTTTTATGATGTTGTTTGCTGTTTCTCCTTTTCCTTTTGCAGTTATTTTAGGAGCACTATCATTATCTATGTCATATTTTAGTGCAGCTGCTTTTGGTGTATAGTTTTCTTGTTTTATATTTTTTTGCATTTTAAACTCTTATATCAATACCAGAATTAAAACTTGAGTTATCATAGGCATTTTTATTATATGTTTGTGTTGGCTTATCTTGTGTTTTATTCTCTTCTTTTAAATCAAGAAGTTTAATATTTACAGGAATCAAATCTACATTATTTAAAGATTTTTTTAATGTTTGTAGATTATCTCTAACTTTTTCTTTAAAGTGTTCTCTTTGCGCATAAATAGTTATATCAATTTTGTTTTTGTCATAAAGTCCCATCATTAAATCAACTTTACCAAAATCTTTAAGTGTTAAGTGAATTTGACAGTAAAACTTCTCCTCATCATTTGCTTTTTTTATTCCAATACTTCCTTCTTCTAGCATGTCCCATAAAAAAGGAACATAGACATAATTAGAGTTTGAACTCATGGATAAAAGTTGATGATAATCTATTTGCATAAGCATTTTATCTACTTGTTTAAATAGCTCTTGAGATTTTGGGTCTGTTTTTGAAGCTAATTCATCTTGCATTTGAAGTAGTATTGATTTCATATCATTAGATAAGGGATTACTGATCTCTTTAGCTTGATTTATATTTACAGCTTGATTTATGTTTGAGTTTTGAATACTCTCTTTTATTGTTACTTCAATTTTCTGTACAACTTCAAGTATTTGATTTTGAATAGCAGGAGCATTTGGGTTATTTTGATTGCTTGCTAGATTTGTAATACTCTCTTTTAGAAGTAAAATCAGACTATTTAAATTATTTGCAAAGTTATTTGGGAAGCTACTTGATATATTACTTTGAGTACTTGGCATAGTAGAGTTTGCTAAAGGGTTTGCTTTTGGAGCTTCTGTGTTTGTATTTGGGTTTTGGATTTTAGCAAATAGATTTTCTAAGTTTTCTAGTTTTGAAACTATTTTATTTGATACACTTAAATCAATATTTTTAATATTTACTAACTCTGTTTTTAAAGAGGCTAAATTCTCTTTTAAGTTTGCAAGAACTGAACTTTTTTCATTAGTAATATTCACAAAGTTTTGTACTTTTGTTTCAAGGTTTGAAATGTTCTCAGATATATTTTTAAGGTTTAATACTAAGTTTGAGATATTTTGGTTTTGGTTTGAAGCTTGCTTTATTTCATTTGAATTAAGTAGATTATTTAATAAGGCTTTTGGCTCTATAAGCTTGTCATTCTTAGTAAATAAATCATTTGATTTTAAAAGATTATCAATTTGTTCATTAACAAGTTTAGCTCTATTTGGGTTATTCATATTTGTTATATTAAATTGTGTTTTGATTTCTGTTAATAGCTGTTTTGTTTGAGTATTTACTTGCTCTTTTGTATTTAAAAGTGTACTTGCTTGGTTTGTAGAAGTTACTGGTATTAGTGTTGTTTGTGAAGTTTTAGGATTTAAAGCTACTTGATTTTGCGTAGTATTTGAACTTATTGTTTTTAGATTATCAAGTTTAGACTCAAGAAGTGAGCCTTGTGATACCATAGCTTTTAGTTGATTTGTAAGGTTTGATAAATCTTTTGTAGTACTATTTTGAAGAGTACTTACTAGGTTTTGAAGCAAAGGAATTAGTGCTTTTAGGTTTTCTGTATTTTTACTAGCTGATGAAATAGGGACTTGCTGCAAAGTTTTTGCAATAAGTTCACTTACTTGTTTTGCAACAGGTGAGTTTATATCTTTAAGAAGATTTTGTATTTGCGTTAGAAGCTTTTCAACATTTGCAGGAAGTGAACTTTTTGATTGTGTATTTTGAGCAATTTTTGATTCTAAAAATACTCCTGATTTATTTATCTGTTCTTTTAGACTATTTTCATCTATATTTGCCATGTTTTTTAGAAATGACTCAAGATTTGGTTTAAATTTATTTAGATTTGAATTTGAATCTATTTGTGCTAATACAGAGCTTAGAGACTTTGAAAAAGAGCCTAAGTCTTTAAAAGCATTTGTATTTTTTAGTATATTTTCTATATTTGCATTTGTTTTAGTACCGTTTTTTATATCATCAAAAAGGTTTTTCAAAACATCATTTACAGATACTGATTTGTTTTTTATCATATCTTGTAGAGTTTTTGAGTCTGCCTCTTTTAAAACCTCTTTTAAGGCTTTATTATCATTTGGTAATAGTACATTTAAAAGTGAGTTATTTGATACTAACATCTTAAAAGTATAGCATAATTTAAAATATATTAACTTTTACTACTATTTTGCTAAAGTACTATTATGAAAAGAAGAGAATTTATAAAATTTACATCTATTGGAATTATTACTTTAAATAGTTCTACGGTTTTTGCAAAAGTTTTTACAAAAGAGTCTTTAATAGTTTTAGATGAAGTTTTAGAAGTTTTATTTCCTAAAACTTCTAAAATGCCAAGTTCTAAAGAGTTTGGGGCTTTAAACTTTTTAGTAAAAAATATAGCCCATAAAAGTTTTGATAATAGTGATAAAACTTTTATTATACAAGGGCTAAAGGATTTTAGTAGTAGCTTCCCTGATTTTATGTATCTAAATAAAAAAGAGAAAAAACTTTTAATAGAACAAATAGTAAATTCAAATGACTATGCTCAATCATGGATATCAAAACTTGTATATTATGGTATAGAAGCAATGTTTGGTGATCCTATGTATGGTGGAAACAAAAAACAAATAGGCTGGAATAGTGTAAAACATAAAGCAGGATATCCAAGACCAAAGCTAAAGTATGGACAAAAAATATGATTTATGATGTATGTGTTATAGGAAGTGGTGCAGGTGCTGGACCTATTATCTATGAATTAAGCAAAGCAGGGTTTAAAGTATGTGTTTTAGAAAAAGGTGATATTTATAAAAGAAAAGATTTTTCAAAAGATGAAATAGCAACTGTAAGAAGAGATATTTATACACCCAAGTTAGATGAAGAGTATCATACAATAGAAGAAAATATAGATGGAAAATGGATGAAGTTCCCTACTTATGAGACAGGATGGAGTTTTTGGAATGGAAATATTTTAGGAGGTTCATCAAACTTTATGAGTGGTTTTTTCTATAGACTTAAACCCAATGATTTTAAATTAAAAACTATTTATGGAAAGCAAAAAGGTTCAAACGTAGAAGATTGGCCTATTTCATATGAAGAACTTGAACCCTTTTATGATAAGGTTGAGAAAATAGTAGGAGTATCAGGAGAACCAAGTGATTATGAACATCAAGAGCCTCGAAGTTCAAAAGAGTTTCCATTTAAGCCTCTACTTGAACATCCTATTGTAAAGCATATAGATAAAGCATCAAAACAGTTAGGTTTTTCAATTGTAAAAACTCCAAGAGCAATACTTAGTAAAGATAATAAACATAGAAAAAGCTGTTATTACTCTAATTATTGTGGTTCATATGCTTGTTCTAGTGGTGCAAAAGGAAGTAGTAGGGAAGCTTTAATACTTCCTGCTTTAAAAACAAATAATGTAAAGATTATAGCAAATGCCTTTGTATATAAACTAAATACAAACGAAGATAAAAAGATAACATCTGTAAATTACTATACTAAAGATAAAAATCATAAAGAAGTAAAGGCAAAACTTTTTGTTGTAGCAGCACAAGCTGTTGAGACTTCAAGACTTTTATTAAACTCTAAAACTAAAGAGTTTCCAAATGGAGTAGCTAATAACAGTTCAAATGTAGGTAAGAACTTTTTATCAACAGCAGGTGGAATAGTAAGTGGAACTTTTGATGAAACAAATATGAACTTAAAAGAGCTTTTAAAACCAGGACTTTTTGTAAATAGAGCAATAAAAGATTTTTATTTTACTGATGAGTTTAAAGGTGGAATGATAGAGTTAGTGTTTGATCATGCAAATCCTATAAAAAGAGCCAACAACTTAAAATGGAATGGCTCAAATCTTTTAATTGGAGAAGCTTTACAAAATAAAATCTATGAAAAGTTTACTAAGACTAGAACATTAAATATGGAGATATTTGTTGATTGGACACCAAATGAAAATAGTTTTATAAGCGTGGATGAAAAATATAAAGATAAATATGGAGTTCCTGTTGCAAATATCAGAATAGGTGCATTTAAAGAGGATATTAAAGTATCAAAGTTTTTAGAAAAAAAAGCCATAAGTTTATTTAAACAAATGAATGCAAAAGATATAAGCTCAAATATCTCAGAGTTACCTGCACAAAATCTATTGGCTGGAGGGTGTAGATTTGGAGATGATCCGAAAACATCTGTGTTAAATAAATATTGCCAAGCCCATGAAGTAAAAAATCTTTTTGTAAGTGATGCTAGTTTTATGCCTACAGGTGGAAGTGTACCCTATACTTTTACTATATATGCAAACTCTTTTAGAATAGCAGAACATATTAAAAAACATTATGATAAAATAATATCATAAATTTATTTTGGAGTTTTAATGAAAAAGTTAGTTTTAGTTGCAATTACACCGTTTATATGTTTTGCTCAAATGGATGATTATCTTCCTTTAAGTGAGTTTTCTGATGATAAAAAAATTGAGTATAATTTTACAGATAAGCAAAAAAAGCAAGAACTAAAAAAAGAAGAACCTACAGTTAAAGTAATAACTAAAGAAGAAAAAACAGTTGTAAAGCCTGTATCAGAGTATAAAGAAGAAATTGTACAAACACCAATAAAGCAAGAAGTTGAAGTTATAGAAGTGCGAAAGAGCATTTTAAATGATGAGGTAAAACAAGAAGATGTTTTAGAAAATAAAAGTAGCTTTTCAATTGATAATAATATCATAGAAGTTAAGTTTGAATACTCTCCAATAGATATAGACATTTCATCAAGTACTGGAAGTTTATCTGAAAATTCAAACGCTTTTTCTCCTATAATATCAGTACAAAACAATAAAGATAAGTTTAGCTTTGAGTTTTTTATGACAGATAAAGAGTTTGAAACAAAAGTTTATAAACTAAATTATAAAAGAATTTTTGATAAATTTAAAGTTGGTGTAGGTTTAAATAGATATGAAATTAGTGCTAATTCTTTAAAAGCCAGAGAAAATTATCTAAGTATTCAAGGAAACTTTACTTCAAAAATTTCAAATATAAATAATTTATGGTTTGATGTTGAAGGTTCTGTTGGAAAAGGTGATAATATAGATGCTTTAGAGTATAAAATTACTTTAGGATACCAAAATGATGAATTTAAAGAGTCATCATATATCTTAGGATACAAGGGTAAAGAGTTTGAATCAGAAGGTGTTGACTTGTCATACAAAGGACCTTTTATTGGAGTTAAGACTCTCTTTTAATTACTACTTTTCTTACAAATTGTAATATTTCAAGCTTTGTAAAATATTTTTAGATATAATTTATAAAAATTATAAACAAGGTATAAAAAGTATGGAAGATATTACAATTTGGCATAACCCAAGATGTTCAAAATCAAGAAATGCACTTAACTTACTAGAAGAAAAAAATATTAATGCAAATGTTATTAAATATTTAGATGAAACACCTTCAAAAGATGAACTAAAAGATATTTTAAATAAACTTAATATGACAGCTAAAGAGCTTATGAGAAAAGGCGAAGAAGTTTATAAAGAGTTAGATTTAAAAAATGAAACAAACGAAGAAAAACTACTTGACGCGATGATAGAAAACCCAAAGTTGATTGAGCGACCTGTGATAATTAGAGGAAATAAAGCTGTTATTGCAAGACCTATTGAAAACTTAGAAGAGCTACTTAAGTAATGCATGAAAAACAACAAAGAATAAGATATATTAGAGTTTTAGAGAAATTTTTTACACGAACAGTTTCTTTACTTAAACTTGAAAATTTTGATGTTGAGTTATTTAAACAAAGAACAAAAAAGAATTATGAAGATTTAAAAAAGGTTGAAGCTGTACCTTTACACTCTTCTTATCTTACTTCTTTGACAGAATTTTTAAATACAACTTTACAGTATATAGAAAATCATACAGAGGACTTTGATGATGAAAAGTCTACTTTATTAAAACAAGCAAACCTAATTCAAAAAGAAAAAAAGAAAAAAACATATACAAAAGATAAGCATAGAAAACATAAATTTAATGATGGGTACTAATGGCAGATAATCAAGAAGAGTATAAAACCTTTAAGTTATCAGGGGTTTTGAAAAAAGTATTATATAAAAATGATGAAACAAAATATGTAATAGCTGTTTTAGAAAACAATCAAAAAATTTGTGGTACTTATTTTGATACTGACATTGAAAAAATGGTAGGAGAAGAAATAATACTTATTGGAAACTGGACTACTCATAAAAAATATGGAGTTCAGTTTGAGTTTGATACCTTAGAGTTAAAAGAAGCAGAGATTTTCTTTTTTTTAACAAAAATTGTAAAAGGTATTGGAAATAAGTTTGCCCATGAACTTTTAGAAAAATATAGTGAAGATGAGCTTGTAGAAATACTAAACAATAATCCTGATGAACTTTTAAAGTTTAAAGGTATAAAAGAGAAAAAACTTGAAAAGATTGTGTCATCTTGGCAAAAATTTAAGCACCTAAGAGAACTAGGTTCTTTCTTAGCAAAATTTGGAGTTACTTCAAATCTTATCACAAAAATATATTCTGCTTTTGGTGAAGTAGATAATCTAATTGAGAAAATCAAAAAAAATCCATATATGCTTATAAATATAAGAGGTATAGGTTTTAAAAGAGCAGATGAAATAGCAAAAGCCATAGGGATTGACCCAAGAAGCGAGTTTAGGATAATGGCTTGTTTAAACTATACATTAAGAGAATACTGTGATAATAATGGAAACTCTTCAATTGATAAATTTCATTTATATAAACTTCTTGATGAGTCTTTGAATTTTTCAAATGAAGATGCTTTATATGAAGAAGCTTTATCTAAAATGCTTGTTGATGAAGAAATATATGTAACAAAAGAGAATAGATATGCTTTATCAATGCTTTTTAATGCAGAAAAAAATATTTTAGATTTTTTTCAAAGAAGAGAAGATGAAAAAAACAAAAAAATAATTGCAGATTTTGAGTCATATTTAGAAAAAAAAGAAAAAACATTAGGCTTTGAATTAAGTACTGAACAAAAAAAAGCAGTTGAACTTATAAATGAAGGACATAAAACACTTTTCTTAATAGGTTACGCAGGAACGGGTAAATCTACATCAAGTAGGGCTATTTTAGAACTACTTGAAGAGGTTGTATCTTATGATGATATTATTACTATTGCTTTGAGTGGTATTGCAAGTCAAAGAATTTCTGATACAACAGGTTATAACTCTTCTACTATTCAGTCTTTATTAGTGAAGCATAAAGAAAAAGATTTCTTTCCCCACAAAGTTATACTTTTAGATGAAGCATCTATGGTAAACTCTGTGACTTTTTATCAAATAATATCAAAGATTTCTGATGATACTATTTTCATAATTGTTGGAGATGATGGGCAGTTACCTGCAATTGGAGCTGGAAATATTTTAGCAGATGCAATAAAGTATAAATTAGCACCTATTTGCAAGCTTACAAAAATCTATAGACAAAATGAAAACCAAGCAATAGCAGTTATTGCAAATGATATTAGAAAAGGTGAGATTCCTAAATATAATGAAAAATATGAAGACTTTAGTTTTCAAAATGTTTCAATTTCCAATTATTATGCTCAGAAAAACTCTGTTTCATCAAATGAATTTTCAAATATAAGAGGTGAAAATTCTACACTAATTTTAAATAATATTTTAAATATATCAGCTTCTTATATTCAAAAGTATTATGATTTGATAAAACAAAAAGATATAAGTAAAGCATTGATTTTATTTCAGGTAATTACACCTATGAAAAATGGAATATTAGGGGTTGAGAATCTAAATATGCAACTTCAAAAGCTTTTTAATCATACAAAAGGTAAATCTTTTCAGACAAAACTTTATGAATATAAAATTACAGATAAAGTAATCCATGTAAAAAATGAAAATATGAGAGCCCAAACTATGCAAATGTACAAAAGTGGTTCAACAGACTTTTTAGAAAAAAGAGTTTTCAACGGACAATTAGGGCTTATTATAAAACTTGATTTTGAAGAAGAGAAATGTATAGTTTTATATCCAAATGATGACATGGTAGTCTTTTATGATTTTGAAAATATCGCATCATTATTGTCTTTAGCTTATTGCTTGACTATACATAAAACACAAGGAATGGAGTATGATAATGCTTTAATTCCTATGAGTTTTTCTCATTATATAATGCATAATACAAAACTTCTTTATACAGCAATTACAAGAGCTAAGAAAATGTGTTTTATTGTTGGGGAAGAAGAGGCTTTTAAAAGTGCTTGTAAAAAACTAGAAATAACTATAAGAGAGTCTGTAATTAACGACTTATTAAGTAAGCAAGATTTAATAAAAAACGAAATTTTACCTCAATTATAAATTCAGCGATACATAAATAAACTTTAACTAACTTAAAAGAAAATTTAGTGTAATATATCTAAAATTTTTAAGAGGATTATGTTTTATGATAAGTTGGATGCAAAGACACAAAAAATGGCTAGTAATTACAATCTGGATAAGTACAATAGCATTTGTTGGAGCTGGCTTTGTTGGTTGGGGTTCATATGAGTATGGCAAACAAGGTGGAGTAGTAGCAGTCGTAGGTGACAGAGAAGTATCTGTTGAAGAGTATCAAGAAGAGTACTCAAATTTATATGAACAATATGCAAGACTATTTGGTAATAGTTTTAACCAAGAGATGGCTGATAAGTTAAACTTAAAAGATGTAGCTTATAAACAAGTTTTACAAAAGAACTTAATCTTATCATATGGTGATTCATTAGGTTTAAAAGTTACAAATGAAGATATAGCTAAGGAATTAGTTAAATATCAAGCATTTTTAAAAGATGGAAAATTCGATAAACAAACTTACATCAAAGTTTTATCTCAAAATAGAACAACTCCTGCTAAGTTTGAAGAATCTTTACAAAGAGGAATTTTATTAAATAAAATTCAAAAACTTTTTGATGTAAAAGCAAATGAAAAAGAGATTGAGAACTTAAGTAAATTACTTTTCTTAGAAGATGATATTTCTATGAAAATTTTAAGTTTAAATGATATCAGTGTTGAAGCTAAAGAAGATGATATTAAAAAGTATTGGGAAAAAAACAAAAATGCTTATATGTCTGAAGTAAAATATCAAGTAATGTCTTTAAAAATGCCTTTACTATCTTCAAATGCAAATGATGAGGAAATCAAAAGCTACTATGATAAATTTAGATTAGACTTTAAAAAAGAAGATGGGAAGATTAAATCTTTTGAAGAAGCAAAAGCTGATGTTATTAAGAAACTAGACGAAAAGCATACTAAAAAAGAAGCACTTAAAAAATACCTAAAAATTAAAAAAGGTGATGAACAGTTAAAAGATATAGCTACTTTTACAGCTTCTTCAATGCCTCATTCATCTGAAAATAATGAACTTATCATAAATTCAAAAGTTGGTACTTTAAACAAGCCATTCTTAGAAAATGATACATTTGTAATCACTCAATTAGTAAAGATTGAAGAAGCTAAACCTTTAGCATATAATGATGCAAAAGATATGGCAAAAGAAGATTATATTTATGTTGCAAAGCAAAAGAAATTAGAGCAAACTGCGCAAGAACAAGTTTCATCATTTAATGGTGTTGTTATTAAAGGTATTACAAGAGAATCTATTGATAAAATCACTTTATTAGAAGCTCAAGAAGCAGCTCAGTTCTTAAATCAACTTTTCTCAGCTACTCAAAAAGAAGGGTTTATTAAATTAAATGATAAAGTTGTTTTATATAGAGTAAATAACTCTAAATTTGGTTCATATGATAAAACTAGAAATAGTGCAGTTGAGTCAACACTTACTCAATTACAATCACAAGAATTAATGACAAATTTAATTAACAGACTAGAAAATAGCTATGAAATTCAATCTTCTATAGAAATAAAGGAATAATAATTGAGTAATACTATCTTAGCAATTGATATTGGTTCATCTAGTATAACAGCAGTTATTGCAAAACATGATTTAGAATATAATATTAATATTTTAGGTACTGGTA
This sequence comes from Arcobacteraceae bacterium, assembly GCA_048268245.1. Classification (GTDB taxonomy): domain Bacteria; phylum Campylobacterota; class Campylobacteria; order Campylobacterales; family Arcobacteraceae; genus Arcobacter_B. The sequence continues at coordinate 16,972 of JBLWVX010000029.1, read as the reverse complement.
TCCAAAATAGCGAAGGTGTTAATAAAGGCTTAATAATTAATATTGAAGAGGCATCTAAAGCTATAAAAAATGCTGTTACATTAGCAAAAAGAAATACAACAGAAACAATTGAAACATCAGTAGTTTCTGTTTCTGGAAGTTATACTAAAAGTATAAGAAGCTCTGGTTCTGTAAATGTACCAAATGGACTTATTACAGAAACTGAGATCAATCAAGTAATGCAAATGGCTTTATATAATGCCACAATAGTTCCAGAATATGAAGTTGTACATGTAATTCCTATATTCTTCAAAGTTGATGATTCTGTTGATGTTGATAATCCTCTTAATATGAATGGATCAAGACTTGAAGTATCTGTATATATTGTAACTGCAAAAAGAACTGCACTTACAAATATCAAATCAGCTCTAAAAGTATCTGGTGTAGATATGACTACATTTGTACTTGATGGTTATGCATCGGCTATATCTATTTTAGATAATCAACAAAAAAGATTTGGAACTACTGTTATAAATTTAGGAGCTACTACAACTGAATTTGTTTGCTATAAAGGTAACTCTATGATTTATAATGGATTTATTCCAGTTGGTTCAAATCATATTACAAATGACTTATCAGTTATGCTTCATACTCCTCCTATTGCAGCAGAGAGAATCAAAACAGAGTATGGTTCTCTTACAAAAGACTACACACCAAATAATGAATTAGGTGTAACAAAAGTTAAAATACCAAGAATTGGTGATGAGGATACAAACTCAGAAGTTGCCCTTGATTATATTCAGACTATTATTCACGCTAGAGTTGAGGAAGTATTAGTACTTGTAAAAAATCAACTTAAAAAAAGTGGAATTTTAGATAATGTAGGTTCTGGAGTTGTAATTACAGGCGGAATGTCTAGTTTAGAAGGTATTAAGCCTTTAGCAGAAAAAATTTATGAAGGTATTCCAATTTCAGTGTCAAATCCAAAAAATATTAAAAATGGATATTTAAATTTTGATGATCCAAGTATGTCAACAATAGTTGGATTATTAGAGTACTCTTTAGGAGCTACAAGAAACTATGAGTTAGACTCAAGTAAACAACTTGTAAAACCAATAAAAAAAGAACCTAGAATTGAGAATAAAATAATTGAAAATTCACAAGTTTCAGCTGATCAGATGAGAACTGAATTTAATAATAGAGATTTAAGTACGTCAAATGAAGAAAATAGAGATACTTCAGCTGTGTTAACACCTTTAGAAAAAGATAAGAAAAAAGGTGTTTCTAAGTTCTGGAGTAAAATATCGGAGTGGTTCTAAAATGGATAATTTATTTAAGGTGGATGATATCAAAGAAGAAATGCCAAACAAAGTATTGTCAGATAATGTAGCAAAAATTTCGGTTATTGGAATTGGTGGCGGTGGTTGTAATATGATCAATCACATGATAAAAGAAGGTTGTAAAAAAGTTGATTTAATTGCTGCTAATACTGACTTACAAGTATTACATATTTCACAAGCTCCAAAAAAAATTCAGTTAGGTGTTAAACTAACTAAAGGTCTTGGAGCTGGAATGAAACCTGAGATTGGTAGAGATTCTGCTGTTGAGAGTTATGAAGAGATTAAATCAGCACTTAAAGGTGCTGATATTGTATTTATTGCTGCTGGACTTGGTGGAGGTACAGGAACAGGTGCTGCTGCTATTGTTGCAAAAGCTGCAAAAGAAGCAGGTGCATTAACTGTTTCTGTTGTAACTAAACCTTTTACTTGGGAAGGTAAAAAAAGAGCAGGTCTAGCTAGTCTTGGTCTTGAAGAACTTAAAAAAGTAAGTGATTCAATTATTGTTGTACCAAATGATAGATTGTTAGAAATTATTGATGAAAATGTTGGTATGAAAGATGCCTTTAAAATTATTGATAATATTCTTTATCAAGCTGTAAATGGTATGTCTGAAGTTATCTTAAATCCAGGTAACTCTGATATCAATACAGACTTTGCTGATGTAAAAACAATCATGCAACACAGAGGTATGGCACTTATGGGTATTGGTAAAGCCAAAGGTGAAGATGCTGCTCAAAGAGCCTTAGAGGATGCAATTGAATCACCTTTATTAGACAAAATGTCATTAAATGGTGCAAAAGGTATATTAATTCACTTTAATATTCATCCTCAAGTATCATTATTTGCTATTAATAATGTAATGGGAAGTATTAATGATAGAATGGACCATAATGCTGAAATTATATTTGGTACAACATCAGATAGAACACTTGAAAAAGATGAAGTGAAAATCACTATTGTTGCTACTGGTTTTGAATCAAAAGAAGATTTGGAAAATGAAAAAGAAGATTCACATGAAGAAGATGCTAACAAGAACTTATCATCTGATGATGAGAATTTTTTAGACATACCACCACTTATGAGAGATTACGTAGTTAAATACCAATTGTAGAAAAAGAGGATTTAATCCTCTTTTTCTACAATAACTATATCAAAAGATGTTTTTTGTACAACTAAAGCTTTAGTATCTGGAACTACTGCTAGATTATTTATACTTTTTATTTTAGTCTTATAATCTTGAACTTCACTTTGAAGTTTTTTTATTTTTTTATTTAACTGAAGGATTATATCAACCCCTGCAAGGTTTACTCCAAGCTCTCTTGTAAGAGTTAATACATATTTAATATGATCTATATCTTTTTGTGAATAAAGTCTTATTTTTCCATTTGTTCTAGAAGGTTTTATAAGACCTTCTCTCTCATATTGCCTCAATGTTTGAGGGTGTATAGCTAATATCTCAGCAACTGCTGAGATTAGATATACAGGTTCAATATAGCTATTTGTTTCCATAATAAATCCTTTTATTCAGGAAGCTTTTCTTTTAGTACTTCTACTAAACTTTCATCTAAATCTTCAACTTTTGGTAAAACGATATTAGCTTTTAGATGTAAGTCACCTTTTGTATTTGTTTTTCTATCTAGAACACCAAGTTCTTTAACTCTAAACTTCTGATTTTGTTTAGTGTTTTGTGGAACTTTTAAAGTGATAGTTTTATGAATTGTTTCAATTTCAATTTTTCCACCAAACAGTGCTGTTTTAAGTGGTACATCAAAAGTTTTAATAAGTGTTGATTCATCTCTTTCATATTCATCAGATGGAGCAACATTAATTTTAAGAATTAAATCTCCTCTTTGACCATGATATGACTTTCCTTTTCCTTTTGCTCTAATCTTCTGACCATCTTTAATTCCTTCTGGAATTTTAACATCAAAAGAGTCATTATTTAAAGCAATATGTTGTTTACCACCTAAGATAGCAGTTGTAAAAGGTATTGTTATTTGAGCAGATGTATCTAAATCTGGTTCATCAAATCCACCAAATCCTCCAAAGCCACCTTGTGAGAAGCCTCCTTGGTTGAATCCAGAAGAACCAAATCCTTGTCCTCCACCAAACATTTGTCTTAGAATTTCATCTAAATCTACATTTCCTCCTTGACCTCTTGCGAAATCATGGAAGTTTTGACCACCAAACATAGAATCACCATATTGATCATATTGTTGTTTTTTTTCAGGGTCACTTAAAACCTCATATGCCGCATTTATTTCTTTAAATTTTTCTTCTGCAGCTGGGTCTTTATTTACATCTGGATGATATTTTCTTGCTAGTTTTCTATATGCTTTTTTTATATCACTTACACTAGCACTTTCATTAATTTCAAGTGTTTCATATAAACTTTTTGCCATTTTCATTCCTATATATAGTTGTTAAGATATTTTTAAGATATATATTATACCAAAAACTTGAGTCTAAGTCAATCAAGTTTAAAACTTTATTTAGCACTATTAACCTTAAATATGATAATATGTTGAGTCTATTTAACTATAGTAGTAATAAATTTTAATGGAATATAAAATGTTTGAAAAAGAAGAGTGGACACAACAAGAACTATATAAATACACAAGAGATTTAGAAAAACAAGGAATTCAAGTTGTATTGATTGATACAGTTTTAAAACCAATTGATAATATAGAAACAATTACTTATAATCCCTTTGAAATGCAAGAATATCCAAAAGGTACTGTTTTTGTATTTTACTGTGATACAGGAAAATCTACAAAAGAGAGATTAAAATTTTATAAGTCAAAATTTCCAGATTATAAATGTATTAGTTTAAGAGGTGGAAGAGGTTATTGGAGACCAAATTTTCAATTGAGGGAAGAGCTAAATAAAAATGTCTGAAAAAATATACGATTATATAATTATAGGTGCAGGAGTTGCAGGCTCTTTCGTATCTTATGAGTTAAAAAAACATACAAATAATTTACTTTTAATAGATAGAAATAGTGATGTAGCATTTGGTGCTAGTGGGGCTGCTGGTGCTTTTTTATCTCCTTTATTAGGTAAAGATAACAAATTTAAAACTCTAATTACAAAAGCCCTAAGCTATTCAGTAAATTTTTATAAAGAAAATTTTCCTTCTCTTATTTTAAACTGTGGTACATGTAGAATTCCCAAAAATGATGAAGATAGACAAAAGTTTGAGAGTTATAAACCTTTTATGGATTTTGAATATGAAGAGTTTGATGATGGCTATTTTTTTCCAATAGGTTCTCAAGTTGACTCTTATGAAGTATGTAAAGCATTAACAAATGATATAGAAAAACTTTTATCTTATACCGTTACAAAAATAGAAAAAGTTGATGGTTTATGGTTTATAAATGATGAACTCAAAACAAAAAATTTGATTTTAACTACTGGTGCTAATATAGATTTAATATCTGAAGAGTATTTTAACATAAGAGCAGTTTGGGGACAAAGAATTAATATTTTGTCATCTACAAAAGTAGATATAAATTATCATAAAGGGTGCTCTTTATCTAAGTCAAAAGCTTCTAATAATACTTCTAAGAACTTGATTAGTATTGGTGCAACACACAATAGATTTGAAGAGGATATGAGTGGCACTTGTTATGATTTAGAAAGTGCAGATTTTAACTATATAAAACCTGATGAAAAGAGTCTTGAAATAATGAAAGAAGATACCTCAAAGCTTCTAAATTTAGCGAATGATATAAAAAAGCTTGATGATGTTGAGCTTTTAGATGTGAAAATAGGAGCAAGAGCTTCAAGTGTAGACTATTTCCCTATGGTTGGTAAACTTGTTGATTCTAAGAAAAGTATTGATAAGTTTCCTCATATTTTAAATGGAAGTTTTATAAAAAAAGAAAATCTTGAAACCATAGAGAGCCTATATGTATTAAATGGAGTAGGTGGAAGAGGTTTTGTATTATCTCCATACTTAGCAAAAGAGCTTGTTTCTCATATTGTTAATAATAAAGATTTAAGTGAAGATATTGAAAACTATAGACTTTTTACAAGATGGGCAAAAAGATTAAAGAATAAAAAGAAATAGGAAGGTATATATGATTAAAAATGTTTTAAAGATTGTATTTTTAGGTATTGTAGGTTTTGCAGGTTTAGTTTATTTGACTGCTCCTGAAGATAGACTTGCTCCTAAAAAAGATGAAAAGAAAGTATTGAAAAGTGTGACTTATTTTCCCAGTCATTTTGAATTGATAGGTGAAGGTAATTATTTTAGGAAAGAAACACTTTTCCCAAAAGGTGAAGAAAAATTTTTAATTGTTTTAAATCACGACTCATTAGCTGTTTTCAATGAACTTGATAAACATATAAAAAAAGATATTGTACTTGTAGCAAATGTCTCTCAAACACCATGGTTAATAAAAAAATTAGCTGTTGATGGAAAACTTGAAGAACTATATAAAGGTACTAATAATAAGCTTATAAATGATTCAAATGGAGCAGTTATAAGAGTTCTTGGTTTAAATAGTGTTATTCCAAATAAATATTATGTATATAAGGTTCAAAAAGATGGAACTATAAAAGAAGTTTTTGATGGTACTGTAAAGCTTGATGCTATGCAAAAAGGTATTTCTAAAGAAGAGAAAACTTCAGTTTTAAATTCACTTGCTTCAAAGTTATAGTAAATTTATTTACTATAACTTTTCATGATATTTACAAGTTCATCCATTTTTGCCATAGCATCAGCTTGTGTTTTTGCTTCTTGAATCTCTTTTACTAAATGACCCTTTGCAAAGTGTTCTACATAAGAATTTATCATTCCATTTACTGCACCTTTGATTGCTGTAAGCTGTCTTATTACTTCATATGGGTCTAGATGTTCATCTTTACAATCTATGTCATTTTCAAGCTTTTTTTTTACCGAGTTGACTTGTCCATAAATTCTATTTATTCTGTTTATTAATTTTTTATTTTCTACATCACACTGGTACATTTAAATCCTTTATAGAATACAATTAGTATATTTTTTTAGTTTTTTTACTGAGTCTACTTGTATTAGAACATGATTAAATCCTAGATGATTTAAATTATGTTCAATATTATTAGTAATCTTTTCAATTTTTTCTAAATCCATATTCATATCTTTTAATACTAGATGAAATGATATAAAATTATGTTTTGAACTAGGCTTATAGATATGTAAATCATTATATTCTATTACATTATCATTCTCTTTTATTATCAATTCAATTTTTTCTTGAGATATATCTATAATATTTATATCCATTAAAGACAAAAAACTTTTTTTAAGTAAAGGATATGAATGAAAAAGTATATAAATACTAAATAAAACTGTTAAGATTGAATCAATAAAATAAACTTCAAAGAAATATATAAAAATACCAGCAATTACTACAGCAACAGATATTAATGCATCGCTTAGCATATGTAAGTATGCTGATCTTATATTTGCATCTTCATCATTTGTGTGTGAATGATTATGTTCATGTGAATGATTATGTTCATGATCATGTGAGCAAGAACTTACACCAATATTATTTAAAATATAAGCACTTATACCATTTGCAATAACCGCAATAAATCCAACAATTATCATATATATTGGATCTATAATTTCAGGATTAAAAAATCTATTTACAGCTTCGTATATCATATATATCATTGTTACATATAAAAATAGGGTATTAACAAAAGCAGCCATCATTTCAGCTCTTAAATAGCCAAAAGTTTGTCTAAATGTTGTAGTTTTAGTCCCTAAAACTAAAGCTAAATAAGTAACGACAACAGCTAACACATCTCCTGCATTATGAAGTGCATCTGCAATAAGTGCAAATGAATTTGATAAAATACCAAATATAATTTCTGAGATAATTATGATTGTATTTACAATTATAATAAGTAAAATTTTCTTTTCTCTTGACATAAAGAACCTTTAATATAGTATAGTAGGGTATATTATATTGAAAAAATAAAAAATTTGCAAGAAGTACTAAAAATCAATACTTCTGTAAATAATACTTTTTATATTTTTTATAAAAAAGAGGTATTCCCCCATCCAAGTAAAGGATAAATAAACCATAAAATCTCAAAGTTTGTAATTATATTTATTAGAATAAGAATCGTATTTACAAATAAAAAAGTTATGACACTTGTATCTTTTTTTTTAAAACTAAAGAAACTATTATCTGATGTTGAATTACTTACTTTTTGATTTATTTGGTTTTTACTTTCTTCTATTATTTTTTGTAGTTGTGATACTTCAAGTTCGAAAGCTTTTGCTAAATTAATATATGATAATTTTACCATTTTCTAGGCTTTGTCGGTTACGACAATTATATGACAACTACTTAAATAAGATTAGATTTATATTATTTTAGGGAAGGAGGAGTATATCCTCTATATATATTTACTTCCCTGTAGCTACATTAAATTTCCCAACTGCACAAGAAACAAAACTTTTCGCAGTTGTTGTAGCTTTATCTAAACCAGACAATTCATCACTAGTTAATGGATAACCAAGAGCTCTTAGTTTTAATTTTAAAGATTCCTTTTTTTCATCTTCAATGTCAAGTGTAATTTTTCTTGGATTTACATCTAAATTTACTTCAACTTCACCAAATTCATCTTTTAAAGAGTTTATTAAAGTATTAGCACATCCACCACATTTTACATTGTAAACTTCAAATGTTTCTTTCATATTATATACCTTTTTCTTTTTATTTAAAAAAATTATCTTCTAGTGTATCAACTAGTTCTTGAACAGATGATATTGATTTTTTAAATTCATCTTTTTGAGAATCATCTAAATTAAGTTCAATTATTTTTTCAACTCCATCTTTCCCAAGCATTACAGGAACTCCTGAAACAATATCTTTGTAACCATATTCACCTTCTAGTCTTACAGCACAAGGATAGACTTCTTTTTTATCTTCAAGTATTGCTTCAACCATAAGTGAAGTAGCATATGCAGGAGCATAATAAGCAGAGCCTGTTTCTAATAGTTTTACTATTTGAGCTCCACCATTTTTTGTTTTTTCCACAATCTCATCGATATCTTCTTTTTCTAAAACTTCTGATAAAGGAACTCCTGCAACTGTAGAAAAGTTTGCTAAAGGAACCATATCATCGCCATGTCCTCCCATTACAGAAGCTTCAATTTGTCCAGCACCATATCCTAACTTTTCTAAAATAAAGTGAGACATTCTAGCACTATCTAAAATACCTGCCATTCCTATAATTTTATTTCTTGGATAGTTTGCTGCCTTTAATGCTGTATAAACCATAGCATCAAGGGGATTTGAAACAACAATTATTATTGCATTTGGATTAAACGTAATTGCACTTTGAATTACTTGGGTCATTATTTTTGCATTTGTTAGAAGTAAGTCATCTCTACTCATACCTGGACGTCTTGCAACTCCAGCTGTTATTGCTATTATGTCACAATCTTTAAACTCTTCATCTTTAATACATGCTTTTACAATTGTATTTGATTTTGAGGCATTTGCACTTTGTGAAATATCTAAAGCCATAGCTTGAACTATATTTTCTCTTATATCTTTTAGTAAAATTTGTGAACATATATTTTTTGAAGCAAGTGTGAAAGCTAAAGTAGAACCTACATTCCCAACACCAATTATACCGACTTTTTTATTATTCAAAATAGAAACCTTTGGTAAAGAATATTTTAAATAATTATATCGAATTGGTACTTATTTGTAAGATTGTAGATAGTTTATTTTCTGATAAAAAGAGAAGTTTTAAACTTCTCTTTTCAATTGAATTTTATTAACCAATAATTGAATTTAATGTTGCAGATGGTCTCATTGCAGCTGATGTTTTAACATCATCTGGTAAATAGTATCCACCCATGTCAACAGCTTTTCCATGATCAGCAACTAATTCAGATACAATTTTATCTTCATTCTCAGTCATAGCTTCAGCAATTGGTGTAAACTCAGCTTTTAAGTCAGCATCAATATCTTGTGCTGCTAATTCTTGAGCCCAGTACATTGCTAAGTAGAAGTGTGAACCTCTATTATCAATTGAACCTAATTTTCTAGCAGGTGATTTGTCATTTAAAAGGAAAGTTCCAGTTGCTTTATCTAAAGTATCAGCTAATATTTTTGCTTTTGCATTGTCTTGTGTATTTGCTAAGTGCTCAAATGAAGCAGCTAATGCCATAAATTCACCTAAAGAATCCCATCTTAAGTAATCTTCTTTTTGGAATTGTTGAACGTGTTTAGGAGCAGATCCTCCAGCACCAGTTTCAAATAATCCTCCACCTTTCATTAATGGAACGATTGATAACATTTTTGCAGAAGTACCTAGTTCTAAAATAGGGAATAAGTCAGTGTTATAATCTCTTAAAACGTTTCCAGTTACAGAAATAGTATCTAAACCTTTTCTCATTCTCTCAACAGAAGTTTTAGTAGCATCAACAGGTGCAGCAATAGAAATATCTAAACCAGTTGTATCATGCTCTGGTAAGTATTTGTTAACTTTTTTAATCATTTCAGCATCGTGTGCTCTGTTTTCATCTAACCAGAAGATTGCAGGAGTATCAGATAATCTAGCTCTAGTAACTGCTAGTTTAACCCAGTCTTGGATTGGAGCATCTTTTGCTTGACACATTCTGAAGATATCACCTTCTTCTACGTCAAATACAAATATGTCATTTCCATCTTTGTCAATAACTTTGATTTGACCATTAGCTTGCGCTTGGAAAGTTTTATCATGTGAACCATACTCTTCAGCTTTTTTAGCCATAAGTCCAACATTTGGAACAGTTCCCATAGTTTTTGGATCTAATGCACCGTTTTCTTTACAATCATCAATAACTGCTTGGAAAGTTCTAGCATAACATCTATCAGGGATCATTGCTAATGTATCTTCTTCTTGGTCATCTGCATTCCACATTTTACCACCACCTCTAATCATAGCAGGCATAGATGCATCAATAATAACATCAGAAGGTACGTGTAAGTTAGTAATTCCTTTATCAGAGTTAACCATAGCTAATTTTGGTTGCTTAGCATATACAGCTTCGATATCAGCTTCAATTTCAGCTTTTTTAGCTGCATCAACTTGGTCTAATTTAGAGTATAAATCACCTAAACCGTTGTTGAAGTTAACACCTAATGAATCAAATAATTCACCATGTTTAGCAATTAAGTCTTTGAAGTATACTTTAACAGCAAATCCAAACATAATTGGATCAGATACTTTCATCATTGTAGCTTTTAAGTGAAGAGATAATAAAACTCCTCTTTCTTTAGCTTCATCAATTGATTTTTGGTAGAACTCTTGTAATGATTTTGCACTCATTACTGTTGCATCAATAATTTCACCAGCTTCTAATGGAGTCGATGCTTTTAATACAGTCTCTTCTCCAGCTTCGTTGAAGAAAGAAATTTTAACGTCATTTGCTTCAGTCATAGTTGTTGCTACTTCTGAACCATAAAAGTCATTTTCACTCATGTGAGCTACATCAGTTTTTGAATCTTTTTTCCATTCACCCATTCTATGAGGGTTATTTTTAGCGTAGTTTTTAACAGCTCCTGGAGCTCTTCTATCTGAGTTACCTTCTCTTAATACAGGGTTAACTGCTGAACCTAAAATCTTAGAGTATCTAGCAGAGATTTCTTCTGATTCGTCATAGTTAGGTACATTGTAACCTTTTTCTTGTAATTCAGCAATTGCTGCTTTTAATTGAGGAATTGAAGCAGAGATATTTGGTAATTTTACAATATTTGCTGTTGGGTCTTGTGTTAATTCACCAAGTTCTGCTAAGTGATCACCGATTTTTTGATCTTCTGTTAAGTTCTCAGGGAAGTTTGCAAGAATTCTTCCTGCAAGAGAGATATCTTTTGTAACCATTTCAATACCAGAGCTTTTAGTGAAAGCTTTGATAATTGGTAAGAAAGAGTATGTTGCTAATGCTGGTGCTTCATCAACTTTTGTGTAAATGATCTTTGACATGTTATTTCCTAAATTTTAAATTTTTATGATGTCATCATCATATCACTTATAAAGTTTATCATAATTTAAATTTATAATTAAAAATATGTCAAAAATATGTTTGTTTCAATTTTGCACAATTATTATTTTATATTCATCCATAAATCTTTAATAGATGTAGGCTTCTGCTTGCTTACATCGGTATTCATGATTGTTTTAGCTTCTTTATCAATCTTTGTCTCAACTGTTTTAACTTTAGTGTAACTTTTTTTAACACCTCTGTTTGCATTTATGTTATTTACATGTTCTTTGTAACTTTTTGCAAATTTATGTAAACCAGTTTTATTATCTCTTACAAAGTATAAATATCTACTTTTTACTGGGAAGATTGCAGCTTTTATTGCATTTAATCCTACTGCTGAAACAGGGTTTTTGGGTAAGCCTCTGTACTTATATGTATTGTATGAACTATCATCTTCTTTAATTCTTTTTGCAGTTACTTTTACATGAGCATATTTGCCATAGTTTAAAGTTCCATCCATTTGAAGCTTCATACCTTTTTTTAGTCTATTATGAATAACACTTGATACAATTGGCATTTCATCAATTGTTGCTGATTCTTTTTGAATAATAGAAGCTAGACTTATGTAGTAATACCATTTTTTCTTGTCATAAATACCAAATATTTTTTTAGAAAACTCTTCGTATTTTTTACTTGTTTGAGATAAAAGATATAACATTAGATGGTCTTCTTTCATTCCATAAGGTAAAGAGTAAGTCTCCGCTAAAATATTTCCATCAGCTTTATATGCATGTTTATTATAAACTTCCCAAAGCTTTTTTTCTGATAAATTAAATTTCTTTGCTAATTTTTTTATTAAAATATAGTTTGTCTCACCTGGGACTAAAGTTATTGTTTTTAGTGCAGCTTTTGAAGTAGTAAGCTTATACAAAAAATCCATTTTTGTAAGTTCATTTTGATTTATATCTATCCATCCACTTTGAATAAAACCCATTCCTCTTAGGATAACTTTGTCTATTATATTAAGCTCAAAGCCACTTTTATTTAGATAAGATATTATAGAATTAGTACTACCTTTTGGTATAAACAAAACTTTTGTAGAATTCATTGGAATTGTTACATAAAATAAAATAACTATTAAGCTTACAAGGAATAATTCAATAATGTTAAAAATAATTAAACTTTTATTAGTTTTTCTTTTTTTGACTATGGTTTCGGTGTTTTCGCTGTTATTATCAGGCATAAAAATAGACTCTTTCTCTTTTAATAATATAAATGTTTCGCAATTTTATATAAAACTAGATAAAAAACTTATTGTAGATATAGAAAATATCGAATATAAATCAAAAAAATCACAAGTTACAAGTTCATATGAGGATTTAAAAAAGAATATTGAACTTTTACCAAATATCTTGAAAATCTTCAAAAGAATACATGTGGAAAGACTATTAATTGATGGAAATGAATTTACAATCTCTTTAAATGAAAAAGCAATATATTTAGATAATAAGTTTGTTAACTTTTCTTCAAAAGTAAACTTTAGTGCCCATCAAGTGGTCTTCGATATGTATTCATTACACTTAAAAGATGTAAATTTATTACTTGATGGAAAAGTAAAAATAGATTATTTTAATGAAAAGTTAGACTATTTTGGAAAATATTATTATGAAGATGTAAATGGTGATTTAAAATTAGAAATGACAGATAAAATCGCACAATTTTATATAAATTCAAATAAATTTAAAAGTTTATCATTTTTAAAAGAGTTTTTTAGGCTTTCAGTAGATGCAGAAGACTGGATGTATAAAAATGTAACTGCTGATATAAAACTTGAAGACTTTTATGGAACAGTTGATTTACAAAGAAAAAGAGTTATAGAAAATTCTTTAAAAGGTACAGCAAAACTTTATGATGCAAAGGTAAACTTTCAAAAAGGTGAAAGTCCTATTGTTAGTAAACAAATAGATTTAGAGTTTAAAAAAGGAAACCTTCATATTAACCTTTTAAAACCAAAATATAAAAATGTAGATATTGATGGAAGTTTTGTAGTAATTAGAAATTTAGCTAGTGAAAAAAATGGAGTAGTTGAAGTTAATATAAAATCAAAATCAAAACTAAATCAAACTATATTGGAGTTATTAAAAACATATAATATAAATATTCCATTAGTTCAACAAACTGGTATTACAAATACTTTATTAGTTATAAAAGTTCCTTATTTATTAAGTAAAAAGATGAGTACACAAGGGCGATTTATTGTTGAGAATGCAAAAATAAAAGCTAATAATTTTGAATTTTATACAAAAAAAGCAAATGTATTTTTAGATGGTTCTATAATTAGGATAAAAAACTCTGGCTTTGTACACAAAGATATGTTAAAAGCTACAATAAACAATCTTGAACTAGATACAAAAACTTTAAAAGCAAAAGGTGATGTTTTAATAAACAATTTTGATATTGAATCAAAAACTCAAAATATTGTAAATGTAGAAAATAAAAAAAGTAAAATTAATCTGGATTTTTCTAAAGCAGTTGAAATCTCTCTTGAGGATTTAGCTTTAGATATTTATGTGGATGAGTTAATAAATGTTAACATAAAAGATTTATCTAAAATTTATGAGTATTCACAAGTCCTTAAAAACAATTCTATTAAAGAAGGAAATCTAAGTTTAAAAATAAAAGATGAGAAGAATTTAAGTTTTAATGGATTTATTTCAAAGCTTGATTATCCTTTATATGAAAATAGTACTAAGGTTGAAAGTTTAAAAATACAAGGAAAGGTGCAAGATTCTAAAACTTATATTAGTTCACTAAATGAAAAAGTTAAACTATTTATAGATGGAAAAAGAGTAGAACTTTTTCTAAAAGATTATCTAGTTGATATAAGTGATGAAAATAATAGTAGTAAAAAATTAGACTTATTAGTAAAAGGTGAAGATGTTCGTCTAAAAATGAAGGATACTGAATATTATTTGAAAAATTTTAATGCAAATATAAATGATAAAAGTGTTTCTTTTGATGCTCTTGTCAATAATCTTGATATACCTCTATCAAAAGATGATAAGAGAGTTACTTCTTTACAATTAGAAGGGATAATTTCAGAAAATAAAATTAAAATTAAAACCAAAGATGATAATTTAAATCTAAGAATAATTGATGAAAATAGACTTGATTTGGATGTAAATGGTTTTGATATTTTAGTTGATTTAAAAAGTGAAGAGAAAAGTAAATTTAATATTATAAATCTTAATACAAAAAATTCTAGTCTTATAATAAATGAAGATTTTAAATTTATTGCTGATACTTATGAATTTAGATTAAAAGAAGATACTAGTAAATATCTTCACCTAATGCACAAAAAAACAGATGTGACTTATAAACAATCAAAAGAAGGGAAGATTGATATTTATGCAAATGATATAAGTGATGAGTTTGTAAATACTATTTTTGATAAACAAATTGTTGAGGGTGGGAAAATGATGTTTTTAGCCAATGGTTATGAACATAATTTAAAAGGTAAAACTATTTTTACAAATGTAAAGATTAAAGATTTAGCAATCATAAATAATCTACTGATTTTTATTCATAGTTCACCTGCTTTAATAAACCCTTTATTAGCTATACCTTCTGTTGTTTCTATGGCATCAAATAAAGGTTTTAATCTTACTGGGTATCAAATTATAGATGGAGTTTTAGAATTTGTATATGATAATAAAAAGAAAAATTTAGATGTGAACAAACTTATTACTGTAGGAAATGGTATTGATTTTGATGGAAAAGGGAAAATAGATTTAAATAATATGACTCTTGATTCAAAAATAAAACTGATATTTTTTAAAGATTACTCTTCAATTGTTGGAAGTATTCCCGTTGTAAATTATGTATTGCTTGGAGAGAATAAAAGAGTAGCTACTCAAGTTAATATTTTTGGAGATTTAAAGAATCCAAAAATTTCTACAAATCTTACAAAAGATGCCTTTTCTGTTCCTGTAAATATTGGAAAAAGAGTACTTGAATCTCCTGTTAAATTATTTGAATTTATTAAAAATTTAGGAGATGAATAGAAAGTTTAGTTTAATCTAAACCTTCTATTTTCTTAAAAGTTTCTATATTTTCAAAAAGTATATCTACTAGTTTTGGATCAAAGTGTTTACCTTTTTGTTCATTGATCAATTTAAGAGTATTTTCTAAACTCCATGGTTCTTTATAACATCTTTTATGAAGTAGGGCATCAAATACATCTGCAAGTGCTGTGATTCTTCCATAAATATGTATCTCTTCGCCTTTTAAGGCATTTGGATAGCCAGAACCATCCCATTTTTCATGGTGTTCATAAGCAATAATAGAGGCTGCTTTTAAAACGTCTTTTTTTGAATGAGCAAGAATATCTCTTCCTATTTGAGCATGTGTTTTCATAATTTCCATTTCATCTTCATCTAGTTTCCCTGGTTTCAATAAAATAGAATCAGGAATACCAATTTTTCCAACATCATGCATTGGTGAAGCATTTCTAATAATAATTGCTTCTTTTTCGTCCAATCCGTATTTAATAGCAAGTTCATAAGAAATTTTTGCTACTCTTCTTACATGATGAGAAGCCTCTTTTGAACGTCTTTCAACTGTTTCCCCTAAAGTTTCAATTAACTCTTTTTGTGTATCAATAATCTCTTTATTTAAATACAGATTATTAAAAGCACTAGATACATTGCTTGAAAATATATTTATTAAGTTTTTATCCAGCTTATTTAGATTATTGAAACCATTTATATATATGATATTTTGTTTATTGTTTTCTGTTTGAATATAACCTATATATTTGTCTTCTAAGAAAATAGATTCTTTTTTTTCTATAGCTTCATTTATAAGCACTTTTATTTGTGGAGTTAATATCTCTTCTATAGTTTTATTATTGAAACTTCCTGTAGTTGCTAAAAGATTTATATCTTTTTCTTCTTTTTCAAGTGAAAACCCATCAGCATTTATTAAGAAAGAGTGTCCATTTAGTTTTAAAATAGATATTATTTGACTTAAAACAGCACTCGCAAAAAGTTTTAAAGAGTTCGTTTCATAGATGTTTTTTGTGGCATCTATAATTTTTTCTAGTCCTTTTTTACTTTTATGAATAGCTCTTAAATCTTTATATGATCTAATAGCACTAATCATAGTAGTGAAAAGTTTTATATCTGTTAGTTCAGTTTTTTCTTTATAGTCATTTATATCATATTTTTGAATTACTTCTTTTTCAGGTGCATACCCTGGTTGACCTGTTCTTAATACTATTCTAAGTAATTTATTATTTAACTCTTCTCTTATAATTTTTACTAAATCAAGTCCAGCATGATCTGTTTCCATAACTACATCAAGTAGAATAACAGCTATATCATCTTCATTTTTTAATATCTCTAAAGCTTCTTTTGCATTGTAAGCACTTAAGAACTCTAATTTTTTGTGTTTAAAAGTAAAATCACTTAATACTGTCTTTGTTATAGTGTGTACTGCTATTTCATCATCACATATTAATATTTTCCATTTTTCATCACTTAAAGGGTTTTCTTCTTTTCTTTTTTTTGCAAATTTTAAGTTAGCCATAAATTAGCCTTTTCACATATTTTATAAATATATCATAGCATATTTTTGACATTGTTTCTTTAAATAGTGTATTATGTTA
>JBLWVX010000028.1:0-34353 GCA_048268245.1 Arcobacteraceae bacterium | reverse complement strand
AATAAATTATGAGACAATATGAAACTTACAAATGTAATACATGTGGATGTGAAGTAGAAGTACAAGAAACAGGAACAAATGCTAAATTATTTTGTTGTGGAAATGAAATGGAAATGATTACAGAAAACTTAACAGCTGTGAACTTAATGAAAGCCTTTGCAGGAGAATCACAAGCTAGAAACAAATATGAGTTTTTTGCCCAAGTTGCTTTTGAAGAAGGTTTACATAGAATTGCAAAATTTTTTCAAGAAGCTGCTGATAATGAAAAATACCATGCTATGGCTGAATTTAAAGCTTATAATAAATTAGTAAATAATGTAGAGTTAGATTCAACTAAAAAGAATATTCAGTATGCTGCTGATGGTGAGAAATATGAACATGAAGAAATGTATCCAAACTTTGAAGCTATTGCAAAAGAAGAAGGATTAAAAGAGATTGCTAGAATGTTTAAAGCTATTGGTAAAGTTGAAGTTGAACACGAAAATGAATACTTAGAATTAAAACAAGCATTAATTGATGAAGGTTTCTTAGAATCAGATACTGAAGAGGAATGGGTATGTGAAGTTTGTGGTCATGTTCATAGAGGGAAAAAACCTCCTGGTGCTTGTCCTTTATGTAGAGTTGAAAAAGAATATTTCAAAAAAAGAAATAAAGACGTTACAGTAGGCTAAAAAGCTCTTTTATTAATAACAAATTAAATTTTAAATGTTAGAATATATAAATTTCAAATTTCAAGGAGATACAAATGAGACAATATGAAAGTTATAAGTGTAGTGTATGTGGTAACGAGGTTGAATTATCAAAAGTTGGTGGAGGAGAACTTCACTGCTGTGGTAAGAAAATGGACTGTATTACAGAAGATTTAACTTCGGTTGTCTTAATGAAAGCCTTTGCTGGTGAGTCTATGGCAAGAAATAAATATGAGTACTTTGCTAAGATTGCTCAAAAAGAAGGATACAGAGATATTGCTGAGCACTTCCAAAGAGCTGCAAATAATGAAAAGAAACATGCTCATTTAGAACTAAAAGCATATAATGTTCTAAACTATGATAAAGAGTTTGGAGATACTGTTGAAAACCTTCAAATTGCTATTGATGGCGAAAGCTATGAAAATGTTACTATGTATCCAGATTTTGCACAAGTTGCAAAAGAAGAAGGTCATAAAGATATTTCTAGAATGTTAGATATGATTGGAAAAATTGAAATTGAACATGAAAACATGTACAAAAGATTAAAAGACAGACTTGAAAATGGTAAAGAGTTTGTTAGTGAGGATGAGGAAGAAGAGTGGATTTGTGAAGTATGTGGTCATGTTCATAGAGGTAAAAAAGCTCTAAAAACATGTCCTGTTTGTAAACATCCACAAGAATACCAATCAAGATTAAACTCTCAGAAATAGATTAAAAAAGAAGCATTTTACTTTTGCTTCTTTTTGTTTTACCTCTTAAACATAATATATTAGATAATATTATAAAAAATATTGGAGATTATATTTGTTTAAGAGTTTTTTTCTTTTCTTTTTAGCTTTTGGCATTTATTTAAATGCTAAAGATTTTTGTGTAGCTTCTTATAATGTTGAAAATCTATTCGATTTAAAAAATCAAAAAACTGAATATAAAGAGTATAAACCTTTTACCAATAGTAAGTGGAATAAACAAAATTTCAATAAAAAACTAGCTAATACAATAAAAGTAATCAAAGATATAGATTGTGATATTATTGCTCTTCAAGAAATAGAAAATAAGCAATTACTACAATTATTAGTAAAAAAAATACCTTCATATAAATATTACTCTTTTTCTAAATATAAAAACTCAGCTGTGGGACTTGGTTTTATATCTAAAATAAAAATAATAAACTCAAAAGATATTGAAGTAAAATTTACAAATAAAACCTTTAGACCCATACTAGAATCAACTTTTAAAGTTGATAATTATGAATTTAAAATCTTTAATAATCATTGGCCTTCAAAAAGAGTTAGTGAATCTTATAGACTAAAATTCGCAAAGAAACTTTATGATAGAGTAAAAGAACTTCCAAGGGATTATGATTATATTTTATTAGGTGACTTTAACTCAAACTATAATGAAGAACAAACATTTAAATTTGATAAAAAGTTAAATAATACTTATGGAATTACAGGAATAAACCAAGTTTTAAATACAAAAATAAAAAAAGAGTTTAATACATACGATGATTTAGCACAAAAAGAAAAAATTGTACATTATAATTTATGGCTTGATTTAAAAACATATGAAAGGTTTTCAAATAAATTTAGAAACCAAAATCAAACTCCTGATAATATCATAGTTCCAAAAGCCCTATTTGATAATAAAAAAATCTCTTATATACCCTATTCTTTTAGAGTTTTCAAATCTGAATACTTATATAAAAATAAAAAAGTTTTAAGATGGCAAATAAAAAAAGGCATTCATCAAGGATATGGATACTCTGATCATTTACCAATTTTTGCAAACTTTAGTACTAAAAAAGAGTACAAAAACTCTCTTAATAAATATCAAAACAATAGCAAAAATAAAGAAGTTAAAATCTCATACTTTTATGATAAAGAAAGCTTAAAAAATGATGTAATTATAAATAATGCAATAGTAATCTATAAAAATAAATATAGTGCTATTTTAAAACAAGAAAATAATAGAGCTATATATTTTTACAAAAATGCAAAAAATCTGAAACTTGGAAATGCTTATAATTTAAAAATTTCTAAAATAGAAAACTTTTATGGATTAAAAGAAGTAAAAAAGTTTGAGGCTTTAGAGAAAAGCAAAGATTTTCATTCTTATAAAAAACTATATTTAGATGCAAAAAATATAAATATTTTCAATCCGACATACCAAAATGAAATAGTCACAAATTTAAAAGGTATTGTAAAAAATAATAAGTTATACTTTCAAAATAAGGAAATAAGACTTTATTGCAAAGACAAAAGTATACTTCCTCCTAATAATAGTAAGATTATAATCCTTTCAGGTCATTTATCAACATTTAAGGGTAATATTCAAATTAATATTCATAAAAAATCAGATTATAAAGTAGAGTTTTAATGTTAATAAAATCAATTTTTACAAATAGTACAGGTATTTTAACTTCAAGAATTTTAGGTTTTATAAGAGACCTTTTAACAGCTTCAATATTGGGAGCTAATATTTATTCAGATATTTTCTTTGTTGCTTTTAAACTACCAAATCTATTTAGAAGAGTTTTTGCAGAAGGTGCTTTTACACAAGCTTTCATTCCTGCATATGCAAAATCAAAACATAAAATTAGATTTTCATCTATTATATTTTTACAGCTTTTTGGATTTTTGATTATTCTTTCACTTTTAGTAACTGCCTTTTCTCATTTAGTAGCAAAAGCAATTGCAATTGGTTTTGATGATAAAACTATAGATTTAGCAGCACCTTTATTTGCTATAAATTTCTATTATTTACCTATGATTTTTGTTGTAACCTTTATGGCAGCACTTCTTCAATATAAAAACCATTTTGCTACAACAGCCTATGCTACAGCACTTTTAAATTTAGGAATGATTGCAGCTCTTCTAATCTCTCAAGATATGGAAAAATATGATATAACTTTTTATCTATCATATGGAGTTTTAACAGGAGGTCTTCTTCAAATAATAGTTCATTTAATAGCTATAAAAAACCTAAATTTATGTAAAATATTTCACTTTAAAAAACATAAGAAAAAAGAAGAGAATAAATTTTATAAAAACTTCTTTTCTGCAACACTTGGCTCTTCAACAGCCCATATTTCTGCTTTTTTAGATACTTGGCTTGCTTCTTTTTTAGTATCTGGTTCAATTTCTTACCTTTACTATGGAAATAGAGTTTTTCAATTACCCCTTGCATTATTTGCAATAGCCACATCAATAGCACTATTTCCAATGATAGCAAGAGCTATTAAAAATAAAGATGAAGATAAAGCACTAAGACTTATGAAAAAATCTTCACTAATTTTATTTGCTCTTTTAAGTATTGCCACACTTATAGGTATTGGATTTGATGAGTTTATAATTTGGCTCTTATTTGAAAGAGGTGCTTTTGATGCTAATGACACTGCGAATACTGCACTTATTTTATCTATGTATTTAATAGGACTTATTCCTTATGGAATAGCTAAAATCTTCTCTTTATGGCTATATGCAAAAGAACAACAGTTTTTAGCTGCGAAAATTGCTATGAAAAGTTTAGGATTTAATATTGTATTTTCTCTACTTCTAATACAGCCTTATGGAGCTGCAGGACTTGCATTTGCTTCAACTTTGAGTGGTTTTATTTTATTTTATTTAACACTAAAAGAGTTTGGCTTTAAGAAGTTTTATATTATGTTTAAAAAGCCTATTTAGGGATTAAATTTCTTTTAGATATAATATTGGCTTATTTATAAAAAACTAGGATAGTAATGAGAGAATTTTACAAACACTATTTACCTTATTTAAAAAACTATAAGCTAAAATTTTTCTTCGCTGTAATTGGAATGATTATGGTTGCAGGTGGTACTGCTGGAACTGTTTATATTATAGAACCCTTACTTGATGACATTTTTATCAACAAAGACAAAGATCTGTTATTTATTATGCCATTTATTGTTGTTGGTATTTATGCAATAAAAGGTATTGGTGGATATATTCAAAAATACTACATTTCATTTATTGGTCAAGATATAGTAAGAATTATTAGAGATAAACTACTAAAACATATTTTAGAGCTTGATATGTCATTTTTTCAAAAAAAGCATGGTGGTGAGCTAATTTCAAGAATCACAAATGATATCAATAGAATTCAACAAGCAGTATCAAACTTTATTGCAGATATGATTAGAGAAATTTTAACTATTATTGGATTAGTAGGAGTTGCAATCTATCAAAGTCCTGAACTTGCTTTTTATGGTTTAGTTGTACTTCCAATAGCTATTTACCCCTTATCTAAACTTGCTAAAAAGATGAAAAAGCTATCTTTTAAATCACAAGAATCTATTTCTGATGTTACTTCACATCTAAGTGAAACTTTTAATAATGTAGAACTAATTAAAGCAAACTCTACAAATCAAATAGAACTAGATAGTTTTAAAGAACATAACTATAAGTTTTTTAAAATAAATATAAATACAGTAAAAACAAATGCTTTAGTATCGCCTATTATGGAAATTATAGGTTCAATTGGTTTTGCAGTTGTTATTATAGTAGGTGGTACACAAGTAATAAATGGAGAACTTACAACTGGTTCATTTCTTTCATTTACAACTGCCCTATTTTCTCTATACACACCAATAAAAAGACTTTCTTCTTTATACAACCAAATGCAAGATGCAATAGCTGCTGATATCAGAATCAAAAGCATTTTTGCTCAAAAAGCAGAAATTAAAAGTGGAGATAAAACTTTCCCTTCTCAAATTGAAAATATTGAATTTAAGAATGTACAATTAAAATATGATGACTTTACAGCCTTAAAAGATATAAGTTTTTACGTTTCAAAAGGTGAAAAATTTGCTCTTGTAGGAGATAGTGGGGGTGGAAAATCATCTGTGATTAATCTTCTAATTAGATTTTATGATATCAGTAAGGGTTCAATAAAATATAATAATGAAAATATTCAAGACATAAATATAGACTCCCTTAGAAAAAATATCTCTGTAGTAACACAAAGAGTATATATTTTTAATGACAGCGTTGCTGCAAATGTAGCATATGGTTATGATATTGATGAAAAAAAGGTTATTGAAGCTTTAAAACAAGCCCATGCTTATGACTTTGTAAATGAGCTAGAAGATGGTATTTATACAAAACTTGATGAGTCTGGAACTAACTTAAGTGGAGGTCAAAGACAAAGAATTGCAATAGCAAGAGCTTTATATAAAAACCCTCAAATTCTTATCTTAGATGAAGCTACATCAGCACTTGATAATGAGAGTGAATCTATTATTTCAGAAGTAATAGATGATGTATCAAAAGATAGAATTACTTTTGTAATTGCCCATAGATTAAGTACAATTAAAAATGCTGATAAAATTGCTGTATTTAAAGATGGTAATATTGTAGCAATTGATAATGAAAAAAACCTATTAGATACTTGTGAAGAGTATCAAAGACTATATAATTTAGCAAATATTTAAAAAAATATTTGCTAAAAATACTTTTAAAACAACATTAAAACTTATATTTAACGATTTTTGGATAAAATATCTAAATTTTAAAAAAGGATACACTTGTTAAGTTATGACACAATAAAAAAAGTTCTATTCAAATTTGAGCCAGAAACAGCTCATAATATTGCAGAATTAGGTTTAAGAGCAGTAGGTACTTGTAAACTTATTAAAAAACCTATGGAGAAAGAGAATTTTATATGTGATAAAAAACTTACACAAGAGATTTTTGATGTTAAGTTTGTAAACCCAGTAGGACTTGCCGCTGGTTTTGATAAAAATGCAACAATGGTTAAAGCAATGCCTGCTATGGGATTTGGTTTTACAGAAATTGGAACTATGACACCAAGACCACAAGATGGAAATGCAAAACCTAGAATGTTTAGATACCCTGAGCATAAATCAGTTCAAAATGCGATGGGATTTAATAATGAAGGTGCACATACAGTTTTAAAAAACTTAAAAAAAGTATACCCTTTTGAAATTCCAGTTGGTGCAAATATTGGAAAAAACAAAACAACACCTGAAGAGTTTGCTTTAAGTGATTATAAAATGCTTATCAAAAAGTTTGAAGCAACAAGTGATTATTTAGTAATAAATATTTCAAGTCCTAATACTCCGAACTTAAGAGATTTACAAAATGAGAAGTTTATTACAGAGCTTTTTACTATGGCAAAAAGCTTGACTAATAAGCCAATTTTACTAAAAATTGCTCCTGATATGGAACCAAAACAAGCAATTGAACTTTGTAATTGTGCAGTAAATGCAGGTGCTGCTGGGATTATTGCTACAAATACAACTATTGATTATAGTTTAGTTCCAAACTGTCAAGATTTTGGTGGATTAAGTGGAGCTTGTTTAACTGAAAAATCATATAGTTTATTTAAAGAAATAGCAAAAGATTTATTTGGAAAAACTGTTTTAATCTCTGTTGGTGGTATCATAACAGGAGAAGATGCATACAAAAGAATCAAAGCAGGTGCTTCTTTAGTGCAAGTTTACTCAGGTTTAGTTTTTGAAGGTCCTTCAATGGTTAAAAAGATCAATGAAGAGATTTTAGAACTTCTAGAAAAAGACGGTTACTCACATATCAGTGAAGCAATTGGCGCAGATTTAAAATAAAAAAGGAAAGAAAAATGAGAAGTATTTATAAACTTTTACTAATTCATTTTTCATTATTAATTATAGTTTCGGGAGAATTAATGAGTAGTAGTTTACCAAAATATCATACACAAACTTTAGAAAATGGTCTACAAGTTGTTGCAATCCCAATGGATAATGGATCAAATGTTGTATCAACAGATATTTTCTATAAAGTAGGAAGTAGAGATGAAAAAATGGGAAAAAGTGGAATAGCTCATATGTTAGAACACTTAAATTTCAAATCTACTGAAAACTTAAATGCAGGAGAATTTGATGAAATAGTAAAAGGATTTGGAGGAGTTAATAATGCTTCTACTTCTTTTGATTATACACACTATTACATCAAATCTGCTTCAAAAAACATGAACAAATCTTTAGATTTATTTGCAGAGTTAATGGAAAATCTTACTTTAAAAGATGAAGAGTTTCAACCAGAAAGAGATGTAGTAGCAGAAGAGAGAAGATGGAGAACTGATAATAATCCTATGGGATATTTACAGTTTAGACTTTTCAATAATGCCTACATTTATCACCCATATCACTGGACACCAATTGGTTTTATGAGTGATATTAAAAATTGGTCAATTGACGATATAAAAGATTTCCATAGTACTTATTATCAGCCAAAAAATGCGATAGTTGTAGTTGCTGGAGATATTACAAAAGAAGAAGTATTTAAAGCAGCTAAAAAACATTTTAGTAAAATCAAAAATACAAAAGAGATTCCAAGCTCTATTCACACAGTAGAGCCAAAACAGGATGGAGCAAAAAGAGTAGAGATAATTAAAGACTCAGCAGTTCAAATGTTAGCCATTGCTTATCATCTACCAAACTTTGAGCACAAAGATCAAGTTGCACTATCAGGATTAAGTGAACTATTAAGTGCAGGGAAAAGTTCTATTTTACAAAAAAGGCTTGTTGATGAGAAAAGACTTGTTAACTCTATTTATGCTTATAATTTAGAGTTAAAAGATCCAGGACTTTTCTTATTTGTTGCAGTTGCAAATGAAGGTGTAAAAGCTAAAAAAATAGAAAAAGAGATTTTAGAAATTATAGATGAAATCAAAAAAGGTAAAATCACTAAAAAAGATATTGAAAAAATAAAGATCAATACAAAAGCTGATTTTATTTTCTCACTAGAGAGTTCATCATCAGTTGCTAACTTATATGGTTCATATTTAGTTAGAGATAATATTAAGCCTTTATTAGAATATGAAGGTGCAATTGAAAAACTAACAAAAAAAGATTTAGTAAAAGTTGCAAATAAATATTTAACAAAAAATAATTCAACTACTGTAATTTTAAAACAGGAAAAATAGTATGGATTACCATGTAAGTAAAACAAAGTTTGGTGAAAAACCTGAATTTGAATACCCAAAACCAATTTTTATTGAAGAACTTGGTGAAGAAGGTTTAAAAAAGCTATTTAATGAATTTTATGATCTAATCGTAGATAGTGATATTGGGAACTTCTTTCCTCAAGAGGAAGAAGAGTTGGAAAAAGTTAAAGCTCACAATGTAAAGTTTTTCATTGAAGCTGCTGGCGGACCTAAGCATTATAGTGAAACTGTAGGACACTTTGATATGGTTAAGGCTCATGAGCCATTTTCTATTACTGAAAAAGCAAGAAGAGAATGGCTTGGAACAATGGAAGAGGTTCTTAGAAAAACAGATATTTCAGATGAAGCAAAACAAAGCTTCTGGGATTTTTTAGAGAAGTTCTCAAAACATACAGTTAATACTCCTGTGAGTGAAGACTTTAAGATTTAGTAGTAGGAAAGGATAAAGAATATGGAAAATATTACAGGTGCAA
Source organism: Arcobacteraceae bacterium (assembly GCA_048268245.1). Classification (GTDB taxonomy): domain Bacteria; phylum Campylobacterota; class Campylobacteria; order Campylobacterales; family Arcobacteraceae; genus Arcobacter_B. The sequence continues at coordinate 25,229 of JBLWVX010000028.1, read as the reverse complement.
TGACTGCACTAATTACCCCATTTAAAAATGGAAAAGTTGATTTAGAAAAATATGAGTCTTTAATAAAAAGACAAATAGAACAAGGTATGGATGCAGTAGTTCCAGTGGGAACAACAGGAGAGAGTGCAACACTTTCACATAAAGAACACAAAGATTGTATTTCTGTTGCAGTTGAAACTTGTAAAGGTACAAATGTAAAAGTAATAGCAGGGGCTGGTTCAAATGCTACTCATGAAGCTTGTGATATTGCAAAACATGCAGAGTCAGTAGGAGCTCATGGACTTTTATCTGTAACTCCATATTACAACAAACCTACACAAGAAGGTTTATATCAACACTATAAAGCAATTGCAAATGCAGTTGAAATTCCTGTAATGCTTTATAATGTACCAGGAAGAACAGGTGTAGAAATAGAAACTGATACAATTGTTAGACTATACGATGATGTAGAAAACATTTATGCTATTAAAGAAGCTAGTGGTTCAATTGGAAAAATTGTAGAACTTCAAGCACAAAGAAAAGATTTAGTAATTGTTTCAGGTGAAGATGCAATCGATTTTCCAATTTTAACAGCAGGTGGTCATGGTATTATTTCTGTAACATCAAACCTACTTCCTAATTTAAAATCAGAACTTGTACATTCAGTAGAAAAAGGAGATTTAAGTGTAGCCAAAGAGATTAATGAAAAACTATTTGAATTAAACTCTGTACTTTTCTGTGAAAGTAATCCTATTCCAATAAAAGCTGCGATGTATATTGCAGGATTATTAGATACTTTAGAGTATAGACTTCCTTTAACTGCACCAAGTGCACAAAATATGAAAAAACTTGAAGAAACTTTAAAAAAATATGAGGTAATAAAATAATGAGTAACGAAATGAAGGGTAAAACTTTAGTAATTACAGGTGGTACAAAAGGTATCGGTAAAGAGTGTGTATATAAATTTGCAAGCAATGGAATAAATGTTGCATTTACATATAACTCAAATGCGCAAATTGCAGAAGACATTTGTAAAGATGTAGAAGAGAAATTTGGTGTAAAATGTAGATGTTATGCATATAATATCTTAGAACCTGAAACTGCTAAAGAATTATTCTTAGAAATCGACAAAGATTTTGATAGAGTTGATTTCTTTATTTCAAATGCTATGATTTATGGAAGAGCAGTTGTTGGTGGATATGGTAAATTTATGAAATTAAAGCCAAGAGGATTAAACAACATTTATACAGCAACTGTTAATGCTTTTGTTTGTGGTGCACAACAAGCTGCAAAAAGAATGCAAAAAGTTGGTGGTGGAGCGATTGTTTCTTTATCTTCTACAGGAAACTTAGTTTACATTGAAAACTACTCAGGTCATGGTACAAATAAAGCAGCAGTTGAAGCTATGGTTAGATATGCAGCAACTGAGCTTGGTGAATTTAACATTAGAGTAAATGCTGTTTCAGGTGGTCCTATTGATACTGATGCACTTAAAGCATTTACAAACTATGAAGAGGTAAAAGCTAAAACAGCTGAATACTCTCCATTAAATAGAATTGGTCAACCAGAAGATTTAGCTCAATCATGTTATTTCTTATGTACAAGTGATGCTTCATGGGTTACAGGTCATACACTAATTGTTGATGGTGGGACTACGTTTAAATAATGACAAAAAGTTTAAACCTACCAAATGCACTGGCACTTTTCAGAATAGCATTAGCTCCGCTAATGCTATGGTTTTTAGTAGATAGAGACAACACTATTTTTGCTACATGGCATCCTTCTTGGCTAGATTATTTTGCAGGACTTATTTTTGTAATTGCTTCAGTAACTGATTTTTTTGATGGTTTTATTGCAAGGTCATGGAATCAAATGACAAAACTTGGTGGAATTTTAGATCCCCTTGCAGATAAAATGCTTATGCTTGCTGGTTTTTTAGGACTTATGGCAATAGATAGAGCAAGTGCATGGGCTGTATTTCTAATACTTTCAAGAGAGTTTTTTATTACAGGACTTAGAGTTGTTGCTATTGGTGAGGGTAAAGATGTAGCTTCTACTATGGCAGGTAAAATTAAAACTGTAGTTCAAATGATAGCTATTGGTTTTCTAATTATGAACTGGCCTTTTGCAACTGCTCTACTATGGTTAGCTGTTGCACTTACAATTTACTCTGGATATGAATATACTAGAGATTATTTCAAAAACTAAATAATTAACTGGAGATTATCTTGGGTACTATTACTTTTTTACTTGTACTATCTTTTTTAGTATTTTTTCATGAGCTAGGACACTTTCTAGCAGCACGTTATTTTGGTGTAAAAGTTCATGTATTTTCAATTGGATTTGGGAAACAGCTTTTTGCAAAAGAATGGAAAGGTACTACTTGGCAATTTTCTTTAATACCACTTGGTGGGTATGTAAGGATGAAAGGTCAAGATGATACTAAACCAGGAATTGAAGAGGAAGGAAACGACTCTTACAATACTAAAAAACCTTGGCAAAGAATAGTTATTCTATTTGCAGGTCCTTTCGCAAACTTTATATTAGCAGCAGTATTATACTTTTTTATTGCTATTTTAGGTGCAAGTGCTTTAGCTCCTCAAGTTGGTAAAGTATTAGAAAACTCCCCTGCACAACAAGCTGGAATATTAGCTAATGATGAAATTTTAAAGATTAATAACACTGAAATCACTACTTGGAATGATATCGGAAAGGTTATTGTTAATACGCAAGGTCCTTTAAAGTTCTATCTTAAAAGAGATGACAAATATTTTGCAAAAACTATCAACCCATATATTTCAGATTCAGAAAATATGTTTAAAGAGAAGATTAAAAAAAGAATGATTGGTATCTCACCATCAGGTAAAATAATCAACCTAGATTTATCTTTTGGAGAGTCTTTAGTATTTGCTTATGAAAAAACGATTTTTGCATCAACTATGATTTTTCAAGGCGTACAAAAACTAATCCAAGGAATAATACCTAGTTCTGAAATTGGTGGAGTAATTACTATTGGTAAAGTTATCTCAGATGCAAGTGAATCAAGTATAATTGCACTACTTAGTATAACTGCCCTTATATCTGTAAACTTAGGAGTTCTAAATCTTCTTCCAATTCCTGCACTTGATGGAGGACATATAATGTTTAACTTATATGAAATGATTTTAAGAAGAAAACCAAGTGATCAGGTATTTATGTTTTTAACTATTATGGGTTGGGTAATACTAGCAAGTCTTATGTTACTTGGTATATATAATGATATAAATAGAATTTTTTTAAATGAATAAAGGTTTATAATGGATAAAAAAACAGCTACTAGAAATTTAGACGATATTATTACAAGAGTAGAAGGTGCTAGACTTAGAGTATCAGAACATCATATAGTAAAAGTAATTGGTATTAGCAAATATTCAAGTTCTGAAGATGTTGCTACACTTTATGAAGCAGGTCAAAGAGCCTTTGGTGAAAATAAAGTACAAGACTTAAGAGAAAAAAGTGAAAAACTTGATGAACTACCAATTGAATGGCATTTTGTAGGAAGACTACAAAAAAATAAAATCAATAATCTAATTGATTTAAATCCTTCACTTGTACAATCAATTGATTCATTAGAATTAGCACAAGAATTTAATAAAAAACTTGAAGCAAAAGGTAAAAAGATAAATGCCCTACTTCAAATAAACTCTGCAAAAGAAGATACGAAAGCAGGCATAATGCCAGAAGATGCACTATCAACTTATAAAAAGATTTTAGATACATGTCCCAACTTAAAACTTAAAGGTGTTATGAGTATTGGTGCACATGTTGAAGATGAAAAAATCATAAAAGAGTCTTTCAAAACTACTAAGAAAATCTTTGATAAAGTAGTACCACTAGGGGCAAAATATTGTTCTATGGGAATGAGTTCTGATTATGAGTTAGCTATTGCTTGTGGTTCAAATATGATTAGAGTTGGTTCTACACTATTTAAAGACTAAATGTCTTTAAATAGTAAATAAACTTTTAGAATATTAAGCTTCTTTAGCTTTTTTAAATTTTTGTAGTTCTTCTTCTATCGAAGGAACTCTCATAAAGTGCTCACCTATTAAGAAAGCATCAGCTCCAGCTTCACTTAATCTAGCAATTATTTCTGTATTAGAAACTCCTGATTCAGCTACAATAATCTTTCCATTTGGAATCATTGGAATTAATTTTTCACATAAAGTCATATCCATTTCCATAGTCTCAAGATTTCTATGATTTATACCTACAATATGAGCTCCACACTTCATAGCTTTAGTTAAATCTTCTTTATCATGAACTTCAACTAATACTTCTAGACCTAAATGTAATGCATACTCATATAATTCTTTTAAATCTTTAGTACTTAAACTTTTTGCAATTAATAAAATAAAGTCTGCACCATAAACTAATGCTTCAACAATTTGATACTTATCTAAAATAAAATCTTTTCTTAAAAGTGGTGTTGGAACATATCTTCTAATTGCAGTTAGATATTCAAGGTTTCCTTGAAACCAATGAGGTTCTGTTAAAACAGAAATAGCATTAGCTCCATTGTTTGAATACTCTTGTGCAATTACAATTGGATCAAAATCTTCTTTAATTACACCTTTTGAAGGACTTGCTTTTTTAACCTCTGCAATAATTCTAATTGGTTCTTCTTTTGTTGCAGTTAAATAAGGTTTAACATCTCTTGGCGTATAAGGATTTGAAGAAAGTGTTCTTCCTAATAAATCCAAAGGTAAATCTTTTTTTCTTTTTTCAACATCTTCTAAAGTTCGTCTGTTAATTTCATCTAATATCACTTAATACACTCCTTTATTTTTTCCCAGTGAAATTTTATTTCTTCATCTTCAAGTCCAGCTTTATCAACAACTTTTTTCATTTGCACATAAGCTGTAGTACAATTATTTAGTTTATACTCACCCCAAGCTAAAGTATCAATATAAGCTAAATTATCAGGCTCTTTTTCTAAAGCTAGTTTCACTAAAGCTAAGCCTTTTTCTATATCTCTATCATAGTCAATTAAAATATAAGCTAAATAGTTTTGATAAATAGGATTATCTAAAGTTTCTAAAGCTTTAGTGAATTTTTTTATTACACTATTTAATATAACTTTTTTATTATCAGCTAATTCAAACTCTAAAATTGCAATTTGTGCTAAATATTCAGAACTATTTGTTTCTTCATAAAGTTTATTTAAAATATTTAAAGCCTTTAAAGGCTGATTTGAACTTCTATATAAAGCAAGAAGAATTTCTGAATCTCTATCATTTTTTTCAAAAAACTCTAAGGCTTCGTTTATATCTTTTCTTGCTAGATATCTAAGTAATAAACTTTTAATTCTCTTTAATAGTTCTTCATCTTGTTTATCATTATATTCAAAATACATTTTTTTAAGTAATGCAATTATTTTATCATCACTTTTATCTTTTTCATAAAAAGTTAAAAGCTGAATTGCAACACTATAAACTAAACCATTATTATTAATAAACTCTTCAAGCAAATCTATTGCTTCTTTTTTTTCATTTAAATAATAGTATTTAACATTTGTTAAAGAAAAAAGTGTTCTAGAGTTTTGAGTTAAATCATAAGCTCTTTGAAAACTTTTTGAAGCATTCTCATAATCTTTTTTTTGTAAGTAAATTGTGCCTAATAATTCTAAGTTTACATCTTTGTAAAATTTGTCAACTAATTTTTTTGCATATAAAACAGAGTTATCATACTCTTTTAGTTTAAATAAACTTAATATATAAAATCTTAGTATTTGTTCTTCTTCTTTTATTCCAGAAGTCATATTTTCACTTGCATATTTTTTAATAGTTTTTAAATCATTAAGTAAAAAATTTAAAGAAAGAAACTTTACAAAATACTCATATTTATTTGTTTTTGAAAAAAGTTTGTAATAAATATCTCTAGCAATATCAAACTTTCTTTGATTTTCATTTTCAAGTGCATATATAATGTATTGATCTTCTAAAATAAAATCTTTATGTTTAACAGTGATAAAGTTTTGTGTTTCTTTTGTTTTTATATCTAAGTTTTGTGTTTGAACACTACAACCAAATAAAGTTGTAGCTAAAACAAATGAACCTAAATATTTTTTACAGCTGGGCACTCTTTAAAAACCTCTTCTTTATTCTCTTTGAAATAATCCCAAAAAGGAAATGTCCTACATTGTGTAGGTCTTGCTTCATATATACTACATTGTTTTTTATCTAAATCAAAAAACACACAAGCATAATTATCTTGTTGTAATTGTATCTCTTTTATGCTGTATTTATATCCTATTTTCATTAAAAACTTTTGCCCTACTTCTTCGATTGTAGTATTTAAATGCTTTGCTAAGTTTTCAATTTCTGCTTTATTTATCCAAATATAACCACTCTCTCCAATACAACATCTTCCACCACATGATTCACAACCACTTGCATCAAAAGAGTAATCAAAACCTTCTTTCTTAAAAATATTATTCATAATCAACCTTTATACTATGAGTAGAAGATTTTTTATAAATATCTTGTACTTCTTGTGTAAATTCAATATCATCAAAAACAAATAAAGGGGGTAATATTTTTGTTAAAGACTTTGAGTTTTTTCTTGCATAAACTAAAATAAGTGTTGCATCTTTGTGTTTTTTGGGATGAACAAACTGTAAACTTTCTAAATTTAATTTGTATTTATTTAGTGTGATCAATATTTCATTTATTTGTTTCACATCGTAACAAAAGAAGAATTGACCAGAATCTTTTAGTATTAAAGATACTTTTTCTATAAAAGAATCTAAAGGCATTGAATCATTATATCTAGCAATCTTTATATTTTCATTCTCACTTTTTATTACATTTGTATGATAAAAAGGTGGGTTAGAAACACAAATATCAAACTTTTTATCAAATTGCATCTCTACAAAAGAACCTTTATACATATTTGACTCTATATTATTTGACTGGGCATTTTTTTGTGAGAAAAACTGAAACACTTTTTGTATCTCACTTTGATTTAATGAAAGTTTCTCATACTCTCTAGATACAAGTAGTCCTAGTATTCCGCTACCACTTCCTATATCTAAAAGCTCTCCTTTTACATTTTTGAACTTTGCTAAATTATTACAGATAAAGTTATATAAAAAATGAGTATCACTATTGTAACAATAGCCGTCTTTAGGCTGATATAAAACCAAAACTATCCTTTATTATTTTAGATATTATATCAAAAAAATCATAGATAAATTTTAAACCTATTTTAACCATAACTTTTAGTATAAAATTAGCATTAATAATTAAGCTAAAATATAGTTTTTAAGCCACTTATAATACACTTTAAAAATTCATGTAGCAAAATGTAACAATAGAGAAATTAAGAATTTAAAATACGAGTTTTAATTAATTATTAGATGTTATATAGGTTATCATTCAACAATAATAATTGAAAATTAATCAACTATTGATAAACAAAAAATAATAAGGGGAAATTATGTCTAATATGGAAGCTCCTGCAAACACTCCTGTTTGGGTGAATGAAGATAGATGTAAAGCATGTGACAAGTGTGTTTCTGTTTGTCCAGCTGGTGTTCTTGCTATGAGACAAGAGGTTACTTCAACTTTAGGTTCTATGATCAAAGTTGTTCATCCTGATTCATGTATTGGCTGTACTGACTGTGAACTTGCATGTCCAGATTTTGCTATTTATGTAGCAGATAGAAAAGAGTTTAAATTTGCTAAATTAACAGATGAGGCAAAAGATAGAAAAGAAAGAGTTATTAAAAATAACTATAGAATTTTAGATGAAGATGAGGCGTAAGGATAATTAATGGCAAGAGAACTAATTTCAACAGGTAATGAATTAGCAGCTAAAGCTGCACTTGACTCAGATCTTGAGTTTTTTGGTGGGTACCCTATTACTCCTTCAAGTGAAATAATGCACGTTTTATCTTCTGCACTTCCAGCAAGAGGAAAAGCATGTATTCAAATGGAAGATGAAATTTCTGGTATTTGTACTGCATTAGGTGCAGCAATGTCAGGAAAAAGATCTATGACTGCTTCATCTGGTCCTGGTATTTCATTAAAAGCAGAAAACTTAGGAGTTGGATATATTTCTGAAGTTCCTTTAGTTGTTGTAAATGTTATGAGAGGTGGTCCATCTACTGGTTTACCTACAAGAGTTGCTCAAGGAGATTTACTACAGGCTAAAAACCCTACTCATGGAGATGTAAAATCTATTACATTATGTCCAGGTAACTTAAATGAGTGTTATACAGAAGTAGCTAGAGCATTTAACTTAGCTGACAGATTTATGCAACCTGTATTTGTTTTATTAGACGAAACAATCGGTCATATGAGTGGTAGAGCTACTATTCCTGATTTAGAAGAAGTTCAAGCTTCTAAAATTTCAAGAAAAAAATTCGAAGGTGATCCAAAAGAGTATAAACCTTATGGTGTTGGTGAAGATGAGCCAGCTGTATTAAATCCGATGTTTGAAGGGTATAGATACCACTTTACTGGATTACACCATGGACCAACAGGTCACCCAACAGAAGATGCAGATACTTGTGATGCATTAATGAAAAGACTATTTAAAAAAGTTGATGCACATACTGATGAATTAGAATTAAATGAAGAGTATATGTTAGATGATGCAGATATTATGATCATTGCATATGGTTCAGTATCATTAGGTGTAACTGAAGCAATCAATAGATTAAGAGCTGAAGGAATTAAAGTTGGTATGTTCAGACCACTTACAATTTGGCCAAGTCCTGCTGAAAGAATTAAAGAATTAATGAATAAATTTGATAAAGTATTAGTTACTGAATTAAATATGGGTCAATTTGCAGATGAAGTACAAAGAGTATCAGGAAGATCTGACTTTGATACATTATTTAAAGTAAACGGAAGACCTTTATCTCCATTAGAGATTATTGAAAAAGTGAAAGGAATGTAATCATGGCATTTAATTATGATGAATATTTAAGAACAGACAAAATGCCAACACTATGGTGTTGGGGATGTGGTGATGGAGTTATTTTAAAATCTGTAATTAGAGCCATTGAAAAAACTGGTTGGAATATGGATGACGTTTGTGTTGTTTCTGGTATTGGATGTTCAGGAAGATTCTCTTCTTACATCAACTGTAATACAGTACATACAACTCACGGTAGAACATTAGCATATGCAACAGGTATTAAATTAGCAAACCCTGAAAAGAAAGTTATTGTTGTTGGTGGTGATGGTGATGGTCTTGCTATTGGTGGAAATCATACAATTCATGCATCAAGAAGAAATATTGATCTTAACTACATTATTATCAATAACTTCATTTATGGATTAACAAACTCACAAACTTCTCCAACTACTCCTCAAGGTATGTGGACAGTTACAATGAGTAGAGGTAATATTGATCCTACATTTGATGCTTGTAAATTAGTTGAAGCTGCTGGTGCATCATTCGTAGCAAGAGAAACTATGTTAGATCCTAAAAAACTTGAAAGAGTTTTAGTTAAAGGTTTCCAACATAAAGGATTCTCATTTATTGAAGTATTCTCTAACTGTCACGTTAACTTAGGAAGAAAAAATAAAATGGCTACAGCTATGGCTAACTTAGAGTGGATTAAATCTATCTCAATTGGTAAAGCTAAATTTGATAAATTAGAAGCTGAAGAGCAAACAGGATTATTCCCTACAGGTATTTTAAAACACGATACTGAAGCACAAGAGTACTGTGAAGCATACGAAAAAGTAAAAGAAGCTCATAGAACTAAAACAGCAGTAGAATTATAAGGAGAAACATCATGGCAGCTAATAAAACGTTAATGAGATTTACAGGAGTTGGTGGACAAGGTGTTCTTCTTGCAGGTGCGATTTTCGCAGCTGCTAAGATTAATGATGGTGGTTATGGTTTAAAAACTGCTACATATACTTCACAAGTAAGAGGTGGTCCAACAGTTGTTGATATCACTTTACAAGATGAAGAAATTTTATACCCTTATGCAAATGAAGGTGAAATTGATTTCATGTTATCAGTTGCAAATGTATCTTATAACCAATTCAAAAGTGGTGTAAAACCAGGTGGAACAATTGTAATTGAACCAAACCTAGTAAGCCCTACAGAAGAAGATAGAAAAACTTGGAATATTGTTGAAATTCCAATTATTACTATTGCTAAAGAAGAAGTTGGAAATGTTATTACTCAATCAGTATTAGCATTAGCAATGGCAAATTACTTTACAGGTGAAACTATTCCAAGAGAAAAGTTAAGAGAAACTATGCTTTCTAAAGTACCTGCAAAAGTACATGATATTAATAATAAAGCTTATGACTTAGGTTATAAGTATGCTCAAGAAGCTGAAGCTGCTCAAGCTTCGTAATAGATTATTATGAAACTAAAAAGGGAAGTGATAAAATCACTTCCCTTTTTTTATGTTAAAATAAAATTTTTCTTTTAATCCATAAACTTTTTATACTCTTTTATTTTTTCTTCAAGTCTTATAGATAAGTGAATATTTGAGTTTTTTAAGCATGACAAAATTAAATTAGCTTCATCAAGATATTTCTTCTTTTTTTCATTATCCCAATGTTTAGGTGGCTTTGAAAGATTAGTTACTCTATCAGCTAGTTTTACCATCTGAACTTCATAAGGTTGATTCATTAGTTTTTCTAAACTGTCTTGCATTTGTTCTTTTTTAGTCTTTAAACTTTTATCTTTAGTTAAAGCTTCAACCCCATCAGCAACTTCAGGAGAAAAATCAGTATATAAATCATCATAAGTAACATTAGTATCTTCTATAGTGTCATGCAATAAAGCACATACTATTGCTAAATTTGACTTTTCTTCATCAAGACCTGACTTTTCACATGCATGTATTACTTCCATAGCAACACTTACAATATGAACAACATAAGGATGATCTTTTGGAGTTTTTTGCTCGCCATGGGCTTTTGATGCATAAGATAAAGCTTTTAGATAAACTTCTTGTGAAAACATTTATTGCTCCTTATTTTTGTTATTTTGATTCTGTATATTCTTTTGTTTTATTTTTGAACTTTTTGAGAACATTATTAACTCTTCACTAGTAATATCTTTGTTTTCTAAATTAGAAATACACTCTTTTAAAATATAAGTAGTGGCTAAAGCATCATAATAAGCTCTGTGATGATTATCTACATCAATTTGTAAAGTCTCTTTTAATGCTCTTAAACCATATTTTTCAGACTCAATACACCTTCTAGCTAAATCAATAGTACAAAGTTTTCTATTATAAAGTTTTCCTAATTCATACTTTTCAAATGAATCTGATATAAATCCATAATCAAATTTAATATTATGGGCAACAAAAAGATCATCACCTAGAAAAAGTTTAAACTCCTTTAATACATTTTCAACTACAGGAGAATCTTCTAACATTTTTGGATTTATTTGTGTTACTTCTTGTATATATTCAGGTATTTTTTTTGCATAAACTAATGATTCAAATTTATCAATAATCTTACCATTCTTATATTTTACAGCACCAATCTCAATAACTTGAGCACCTTTTTTTACACAAGAACCATTTGTTTCAATATCTACAATACAAAAATTCTGCTCATATATCTTTGTATGTGTAGTTTTTAGAAAAATATAGTTTTCTTCATCTAATTCTAAAGGTAAACCATTTGATAAAAGAAGCTCAAATTCTAATTCAGGCGTATCAAAAAATGTATCTTTTGCTTTTTCTAGAAGTACTAAGAACTCATTGTATTCAATCTTATCTTTTTCAAGTTTTTGAATTATATTTTCTAATTTAAAAGAAGGTTTTGGAATTAGTCTTTTTCTAGATTTCATTTGAAGCTTTTATAAATTTAATCATTTTATCTTTATCTTTTTTACCCTTAGATGCTTCAACACCAGAACTTACATCAATTGCAAAAAAGTTATAACCTTTTAGTTCTTTTATATTTTCATAAGTTAAACCACCAGCAAGTATAATTTTAGAGCAATCAACCTCATCAAACCAATCTAACGCTACTCTTTTACCTGCACCACCAAAACTCTCAACAAAAGCATCTACTAAATAATATTTGTCATCTATATTTAACAAATCCTCTTTATTTCTTGCTCGAATAACTTCGATATATTTCACTTCTAATAATTCTAATTCTGTATAGTTGTCATCATCAATTATTTGAGCTATTTGCATTTTTGCATTACTACAAACTTGATTTATATAACTAGTAGATTCATTTACAAAAAGTCCAACAGTTTGAATAAAAGGAGGTAATTTATCTACAATTTTTCTTGCCTCAAAAGGCTCAATATATCTAGGTGATTTTTCATAAAATACAAAGCCAAGAGCTGAAGCTCCTGCTTGTATTGCATCAAGAGCATCTTCAAGATTTGTGATACCACAAATTTTAACTCTCATTTTTATACCTGTAGGCTTTTAATCGCTTTTGAGTAATCATCATTTCCAAATACATAAGATCCAGCTACGACTACATCAACACCTGCTTCTTTAAGTTCATGAATGTTTTTATCATTTACTCCACCATCAACTTCAATTAAACAATTTGGATTTCTTTTTTTGATTAACTCTTTTAATTTTTTAGTTTTCTCAACTACTGAAGAAATAAACTTTTGTCCACCAAAACCTGGATTTACTGACATTAGTAGAACCATATCTAAATCTTCTAGTAAGTATTCAATTGTTTCAGGAGTAGTATGAGGATTTAGAACAATAGCAGGTTTAATTCCATAAGATCTAATTTTTTGAATAAGTCTATGAGGGTGCTTCTCACTTTCAATATGAAAAGATATATATTCAGGCTTTAAAGGAGCAAAAAGCTCTACAAAAAATGTATTGTTTTCAACCATTAAGTGTACATCAAGAGGCTTTGTAGCAGTTTTAGCTACAGGGTTTACAACTACAGGACCAATTGTCATATTTGGTACAAAATGTCCATCCATAACGTCAACATGAATTAAATCACATCCACCATCACAAATTGCTTTTATTTCTTCATCCAACTTTCCAAAATCTGCAGATAAAATCGAAGGTGCAACAAGCATATATTAACCTTTTAGTAAATTTTTGTGATTATATCATTATCTCTCTTTTATCCTGCGAAAATATATATTTACAAATAAACTTTTCATAAAAATAAAAACCTAAACTCTATTATAGTAAAATTAAAAAAAACAAAAAAAGAGATAAAATGTTAAAAATTAAAATATTACTTCTACTTATTATAAGTTTTACCTGGGCAAATGAAGCAAATGACATTTATAAAAAAGCACAAGAGTATGAAAAAGCAAATGACTATAAAAATGCAATGATTATGTATAAAAAAGCCTTTGAACTTTCAAATAATAGTGATGTATATATAGTTGATAAATCAAAAGACCATGATTATAAAGTACAAACATTCACTAAATTAAAAACTGATTTTTATGAAGAAATTATAAATAAAACAGAAGATAAAGAAGCGAATGGAACTATCAAACAAATACTTACAAAAAGTTTTGGTTTATACCCTTACAAAATGAACTATTTACTACCTATTACTTTTGATGATAATAAAAAAAGTGACAGAGAAAGACTTGAAACAAAATTTCAATTTAGTATTGAAAAACCTATGACATACAATTTTTTAGGTTTAGATGAATCTATATCTTTTGCATATACTCAAAAATCTTTTTGGCAAACAGCAGCAGACTCTGCGCCATTTAGAGAAACAAATTATGAACCTGAGCTATTTGTACAATTTCCTTATAAGAATAGTGAAACTTTAAAAGGTTATAAAATAGCATTAAATCATCAATCAAATGGAAGGAACAATGAGTTTTCAAGATCATGGAATAGAATCTATTTAGAAAGTTATTTACAACTATCTAAATTATTTGTAATTCCAAGAGTTTGGTATAGAATACCAGAAAAAGCAGACGATGACAATCCAGATATTGAAGATTATTATGGATATGGAGATTTAAAACTTTTATATCCTTACAAAGAACAAGTATTTGAATTAATGGTAAGAAATAATATGAAATTTAACTCAGAAAATAAAGGTGCGGTTCAACTTGACTGGACATTCCCTTTTCCTAATGCTATTTCCTCATCAAATACTTATGGTTTTATACAACTATTTTCAGGTTATGGAGATAGTTTAATAGATTATGACAAAAAAATAAATAGAATAGGATTTGGTATAGCTCTATCTAGATAGAGCTTACTTTAAATTTTTTACATAGTAATAAATTGCTGCGATTTCTTCTTCTACTAAAAAATATGTAGGCATTACATTTGCATAATATATAAGTTTCTCACATACTTGCTCTTTTGGAAACTTTTTAGAAGGGTTTATTTTAGAGTTTATTTTTTTTGAGAAAACTTTATAATCTGCTTCTTTAATACTAGGAGCAACTAAATCACACTCATATTTCTTCTTTCTATATGTATGAGAAAAACTAACTATTTTTTTCCCTTTAGCATCACTACCATGACATGTACTACACCCTATTCCTCTAGGATTATTATAAAGCATTTTCCCATATTCATATTTAGTAATAAATGTATTATCTACTTGTACCATAGGTTCATTTGCAAATAGAAGAAAAGGAGAAACTAAAAAAAGGTATATAAATTTTTTACTCATTTTATTCCCAAGTTGTCTTTATTTTTCATAAACCAATAAAAAGAGAACATAAGACCTGGAGTTTTTGCTTTATTCTCATCAAAAATAAAATCATCACTCTGCTCAAGAGGAAGATACATAAGCTCAATTTGCTCATCATTAATGCCTCCACCATCATGACAAACCATAGAGTCATTTATTTTTGCAAAATATAGATGTTGTTTAGATCCACTAACACCTACATTTGTATAAAATGAAGTAACTTTTACAATAGAATCAAGCTGCACATTATATCCGCACTCTTCATCTATCTCTTCTTTTACAATTTCCTCAAGAGATTTATCTTTATCAATAATTCCAGCACAAAGTTCGTAAGTACATAATTTACTATTATCATTTAAATATACAGGTGGTCTAAATTGCTTAACTAATAAAAAAGAATGCTTTTCTTCATGATATAAAAGTACTGCAACACTATCATGACTTTTAACAGCTTCCCATGCTTTATCTTTACCATTTTGAGTATAAGTTAGTTTTAAAGGATGAACAAACTTTGTATTCTCTAAATCACTTGTCTTAAAATTTTTAATAATATTATTCATTTTATCTCTTTTTATTTTTTGTATTCTATTGCTTTTTTTATAAAAACTCTTTTAAATTTCTTTATCTTTAATATCACACTTTGCACCTATAATCACAGATGAAAAATCTATATAAAAAGTAGTACCCTCATTTATCTTTGAGTCTAACTGTAATTTTAAACCATATTCATTTGATATTCTTTTTACAATATCAAGACCGATTCCAAAACCACCTTCAATATTATTACTACCTCTTTTATATCTTTTAAAAATCTCTTTTTGCTCTTTTTGGGAAATACCTACTCCAAAATCTTTTACACTTAAAGTATTATGTTTTATACTAACCTCAACAATTGAATTGTTATGACTATATTTAACTGAATTTGAAATCAGATTATTTACAATTTTTTGTGTTTTTGTTTTATCCATAAATAAAATACAATCATCTAAATGTGTTTTAATTTCAATGTTTTTAGTAATTGAAATATCATTAAAATAATCAACACTTTCTTGAACCAACTGTTTTAAATCAAACTCTTCTATTACATCTTCATTTGAAGCATTAAAAGCAGAAAAATGAATATCATTATAAATCTGAGATATTTGTTTTGAACTACTTAAAATATACTTCATCATTTTTTCAGGATTTTTACCTTTTTTAAGCATTGAGACAGATGTCATCAAAACAGAAATAGGAGTATTTAACTCATGGGCAGAATCTTTTATAAATCTATCCATATGCTCTACTTTTTCTCGTACAGGTTTTAATAAAATCTTAGCTAACAAGTAAGCAATTATTCCAATAAATACAGCACTTAATATAAGAATTACAATAATATATATTTTTAATTTGTTTGTATCTTGATACTCTCTACAAGACTCTAAAACAATATATTCAGTAGGAACAGAGGGTTCATTTAGTTTTACAATATAAAAATTATATATATCTTCTACATATTTGCTTTTTGATAAATCAACGTACTTTTCACCATCTAAACTTGAATATAATAGCTTTTTATTTTCATCATATAAAGCATATCTTATATGATCACTTCCATAATCTTTAGGAATAAATCTTTTGTTTTTCATATAACTATCAAGTATTTCACTTTTTATTTCCATAGAAACACTACTTATTTCCATACTACAACTATCTTTTAACATACGAACTTCATTGTTGTAGTATAAATAAAGCATAATACTAATTAAAAGTATAGCTGAACCAATGTAAATACTAAGAAAACTAATAAGGGCTTTTCTTTCATTTTTATTCAAATTTATACCCTATTCCTCTAATAGTTTTTATTCTGTCTTTTCCAATAATTTCTCTTAAATTTTTTATATAAACTCTAATAGTTGCATCAGTTGGCATATCTTCATAAGCCCAAATATTTTGAAGTAGTTCTTCACTAGAAATTACCCTATTTCTATGGTTACAAAAATACTTTAAAATATCTCTTTCTTTTTGTGCAATACTTACACTTTTCTCATTTAATGAAATCAAACATGAATCAGGTTCGAAAAATATATTATTATCAATTTGTATATTACTATTTTGTTCAATAAAGAACTGTCTACAAAGTTTCATGATTCTTTGGTCTAACTCTTCTAAATCAAAGGGCTTTTTTATATAGTCATCAACACCATTTTCAAAAGAGTCTTTTAAATGTTTTGTATCTTGATAAGCAGTAAGAATTATTACAGGAGTACTATTTTTATAGTCTTCTCTTATAGTCTTTAAAACATCAATTCCGGTCATTATTGGAGTATTTATGTCAAGTAAAGCAAAATCAAATTTTTCATCAATTAAGTACTCTAGTGCTTCTTGTCCATTTGTACATAAAGTAACATCATAACCTTTGTCTTCCAAATGATCACTTAGCAAATCATTTAATGCCATATCATCTTCTAATAGTAGTACTCTCATATATATCCTATTTATAAATATGAGATATTATAATATAATTTTGTTTATTTCTTGTAAATTAGATTAATTTGAAAATTTTCATTAGTTTAGTTTGAATTAATATATAAACAACAGATGCTACAAAAGCTAAAATTGTTCCTATTAAAATCCCATAAGACTCATATGTATAAAAAACTACTAATGAATAAATTACAACTGAACTTAAACCAAAAGGTGTATTCTTTATTATTGTTCTAGCTTGTAAATTACTATGTCTAAAATGAATTATCAATAATAAGGGTAATAAAATAGTAGGAAAAGCTGAAAAAATTCCAGCAAGATTAGGGTCTACATATTTAGGTAAACTTGAAACAGTTAAAAAAATCCCTATTGTAAGAATAGATCTAAAAACTAAATCAAAAAAAGAGACTTTTTCTTTTTTTTCTATTGCATGATTCTCTTTCTTTGCAAAATATACTGATGAGATTAACATTAATATTATAACAATTAAAGGTGTAAAAATTATATGTGGAGGAATAAAAGATATAATATATGCAATTAAAAGGTAAGAAACGAAAGAGATTAAAATACTCATTGAAATTTCTAATTTACCTTTATAAAAAGTACTAATATAATAGCCTATACAAAATGCAAGTGCTGCAAATAAACCATGAATATTATACAAAGCTACATTAGTTACGTAATCTACACCATTCTCTACTGCAAAAAATAAAAGAGTAATAGAACTGCCTACAGGAAGTCCTGATAAAACACCTGAGATTTTAGGGCTTAATTTCTCTGCAATAAAACTAAGAGTCAAAACTAGTATTACAACAGATATAGATTTTATTATTAAAAGTTCCAAGCTAGATTCCTTGTAATAAATGAAGTAAAGACTATGTAGTTCGGTATATTAAAGAGTATTAGGTCACTACAAAAGAAAGAAGAATTCATATAAAGTATTATATAATAACCTATTATTGGCGTTGCAGTAAAAGTATAAAAACTACAACTATGTTTACATAGTCCACTTCATTACAATAACAAAAAAGATAGATAGAAGTGGATTAAAATATTAAGTTTATTAACAGAAAACTAAGGGTTAAGACTTATTTTCAAAACTATTTCTTCAGGAGTCTTCTATCACACTATCCTTTCTGAACTTGGTAATTATACATAAATTACAATTAATTTCAGATTAATTACAATTAAATTTCATTTTTATCTAAAATTATCAAAAACAAGAGGTGCTTTTAACTCTAAACCTTTTAAATGTTTCATTACAGCTTGTAAGTCATCGATATTTTTTCCTGTAACTCTTATCTCATCACCTTGATTTACAGCAGTTACTTTTAATTTTAGTTTTTTAATTTCAGTTTGAATTGTTTTTGCTTCATCTTTTTCTATAGTATCAATAATTTTATATATGAACTTTCTATTTGCACCACTTGAATCTTCTGCTTTTAACTCTTCAAGGGAATTAATTGATAAACCTCTTTTGTTCATCTTAGAAATTAAAATATCTTTCATCGCATCAATTTTATTATCACTAGCACTTATTAAAGTTAAAGTCTTAGCTCCTTGATTAAAATCAATCTCTTTTGTGATACCTTTAAAATCGTATCTATTATCTATCTCTTTTTGAGCTTGAATTACTGCATTTTTCATCTCTTGCATATCAAGTTTTGCAGAAATATCAAATTGATGTTCTTTAGCTTTTGCCATAAATGTTTCCTTTGATTTTAAATTAGAAGAAGATTATATCAAAGAAAAAGAAAGGATTTGTTTATAATTTAAGTAGTTTTAAATATATGGCTAACTAAATAGCCATATATTTTATAATGATTTATTAGATTAATTCATCACTTTTATCTTTTGCTGGTTGTGGTAATATAAGATTTAAGATAATACCAACAATAGCTCCAAGACCAATTCCAGAGAATGGAACCCCACCAAAGTTAAATGTCATTCCACCAATAGAAAATACTAAAATCATTGAAACAATAACCATATTTCTAGGACAAGTAAAATCAGTTTTAGCTTTAACTAAAGTAGAAATACCTAAAGTTGCAATAATACCAAAAAGTAAAAGCATAATTCCACCCATAACAACAGTAGGAATTGTTGCAAGTAATCCACCTAATTTACCAACAAATGCAAGTGCAATAGCACAAATAGCAGCCCATGTCATAATAGCAGGATTATATGCTTTTGTTACAGTTACAGCACCCGTAACTTCTGAATATGTTGTATTTGGTGGACCACCAAATAGTGAAGCAACAGATGTAGCTAAACCATCACCTAAAAGTGTGTTTTTTAAACCTGGCTTTTTTAAGTAATCTTGTTTAGTTACATTTGAAATTGCTAATATATCTCCAATATGCTCAATAGCAGGAGCAATTGCAATTGGTAAAATAAATAAAATAGCTTGCCAATTAAATTCAGGTGCAGTAAAATTTGGTACTGCAAACCAAGCTGCATTTTTAAAAGCAGTAAAATCAACTATTCCATAATAAAGTGATAAAACATACCCAACAACTATACCACACAAAATAGGAATAAGTTTGAATATACCTTTTGCTTTTAAAGATACAAATACAGTTACTAATAAAGATACCATTGATATAATGATTGCTATATCAAAATCTACAAGTACTACTTCTCCATCACCAGTTTTTCCCATAGCCAAATTTACTGCAACAGGAGATAAAATAAGTCCAATAGACATAATTACAGGACCTACAACCACTGAAGGTAATAGTTTATGTAAAAAGTTATCTCCTTTAAGTCTAATTAAAAAACTCAAAAACACATATAATAAACCAGCAGCTACTAGTCCTGACATAGTTGCAGCAATACCCCAAGTTTTAACTCCATGTGAAATAGGAGCAATAAAGGCAAAAGATGATGCTAAAAATATAGGTGGAATTGCACCTCTATTAACAAATTGAAATACTAAAGTACCAATTCCAGCTGTAAAAAGTGCAACACTTGGATCAAGTCCTGTTAAAATAGGAACAAGTACAAGTGCACCAAAGGCTACAAATAAAAATTGTAAACCTAAAATCGAATCCTTGACTCTAAAATTATAATCAGTGGCGTTCATAAAACCTCTTTGTGAAAAATTTAACCTGAAATGATAACAAATTAATAGTTAATAAAAATTAAATTTATATGCAATTTATAAGCAATTTTTCAGTATTATATAAACTTTAAAATAAAATAATGGGGATTTTATATGTATAAAGAGAGTTCTAATGTTGTTGTTAAACATTTAGTAAATAGATTAAGAGATACAAGAACTGCTTCAAATGAATTTAGATTAACTATTGAAGAAATTTCAAGAATTATTGTATCTGAAGCATTAAGTGATTTTGAAACTGTAACTCAAAATATTAATACTTGGCAAGGCGCTTTAGATGTTGAAATGATTGAAGTTCAAAAACTTGTACTTGTTCCAATTTTAAGAGCTGGTGAGCCAATGCTTACTGGTATTTTAAGAACACTTCCATATGCAAGAAGTGGTTTTTTAGCTATGAAAAGAGATGAAGAAACTGCTTTAAGTAAACTATTTTATGAAAATATTCCTGCAATTGAAGATAAAACAGTGTTACTATTAGATCCAATGATTGCAACAGGTGGTTCATTAATAGATGGTATTGATTATTTAAAATCAAAAGGTGCAAAAAGAATTATTTCATTAAATATTTTAGGTTGTCCTGAAGGTATTAAAAATGTTCAAGAATCACACCCTGATGTAGATATTTATATTGCTCAAATTGATGAAAGACTTGATGAAAACAAATATATCAGACCAGGACTTGGAGATGCAGGAGATAGAGCCTTTAATACAAATGGCTAATTATACTGCATAGGGTTTTGGTACTTATACCTAAATCCTAAACTCTCAATTTTACTTCCATCAATTATTCGATTTAAAACTTTTTTATTTGTATACTCTAAAATAGGTTTCTCAAAATTATACTTTTTTGCATTTGATTCATATAAATCATCTCTTAAAGGATGAAGTTTAGAGCAAAGATTATATATACCTTTAATATCATTTTCTATTGCAAAAGTAGTTGCATTAATTACATCATCTTTATGTACATGATTTATTTTTTTATTTGAGCTTTTTAAAACTTTTCCACTAAAATATTTTCCAGCAATTCTATCATTTCCCATAAGACCAGAACACCTAAATATTACATGACTTTTTTTAGCTACTTGTTCTGCTTCAAAAACTATCAATTTTGAATCTTCTTTTTTTATATTATACTCTTCAGTAAAACACTCTTCAAAAGTTGGATAAATAGAAGTAGAACTAATAAAAAATATCTTTTTGACATTTGAAATTTTTGGATGAGTATATATCTTTTCTAAAAATAAAAGATAATTCTCAAATTTTGAGGGAGGATAGTTAATAAATAAAAAGTCACAATCAAGTAATGAATCTAAATTATCAAGCTGTTTTTCATTTAAAACATAAGGAGTAAATCCCTCATGTTTTAAAGAAACTAGTTTTTTGTCATCTTTAATAGAGACTTTTATATCATAACTATTTTTTAAACTACAAGCTAAAGCATAACCCAACCATCCAGTACCTAATATTGAAAATGTTTTCATCTATCTTTCTTTTTTAGTTCACTAATTTCTTGTTTTAAACTTCTTACTTCCTCAAGTAATACATCAAGTTTTTTACTATCTTCATGAATCTCTTCTTTCATTTCAGCTTCTTGAAGTTTTTGCATCTCTCCAATAATAACTGCAACAAAAAGATTGAAAAATACAAATGCTGCAATAATAACAAATGATACAAAATATATCCATGCCCAAGGATATACTTCCATTGCTTCATACATTACATCTGTCCAATCTTCAAAAGTTAAAACCCTAAATAGTGTAAGCATTGAAACTAAGAAATCTTTCCATAAACCAGATGGTAAATCAACAAAGTAGAAACTACCAATAATTGCATAAATATAGAAAATTATAAACATTAAAATAACTATATCAATGATTGAAGGAATAGCTTTTATAAGCATATCAATTATTGCTTTTAATTCAGGTCGTGCTGTAAATAGTCTTAAAATTCTAAATACCCTCATAAGTCTAGCAATAGCTGCAAAACTTGATGACTCTAAAGGTAGAAGTGTAATTACAACAATTACAAAATCAAATACATTCCAACCAGATTTAAAGAAGTTTACAAACTTCTTTTCTGCAACCATTTTAATGGCTAATTCAAATACAAAATAAACAGTTACAAAATAATCAGCAACTCTTAAAAAAAGATCATAGTGCCCTTCAACTTCATCTAAAGTTTTAAATCCTAAAATTGAAGCGTAAGCTAAAATAATAAATGTAGTTAAATTTGAGAACCACTTTGCATCTCTTATTTCTTGTATTTTTTCCATTGCAGTCATTAAATTACTCCTTTAAAATAGCATAAGTTGTAAGCAACCAAGCAATAATAAGTAAAGTACCACCAATAGGAGTTATTGCCCCTAATATTGGCATATTCAGTAAAACTAAAGCATATAGTGAAAATGAGAATATTAATAAACCAATTAATACCAACCAAGCAGATAATACTAATTTTTTTGAGTTTGGTTTAAAATTCATAATAATAGCAAGAATAAATAAGCCTAGTGTGTTGTAAAAGTGATATTCAACACCTGTGTTATAAATAATTAGCATTTTTTCAGATACTATTGATTTTAAGCCATGGGCACCAAAAGCGCCTATAGCAATAGCCAATGCAAATAAAAAACTTGCAATAACAAGAAATTTTTTTGAATTTTGATTAAGTGACATTATACTTCCCAATTTTGATTTTTGCGAAGTATATCAAAAAAATGTTAATAGTATGTAGCGACTATTGAAGCTCTTTATCTTTTTCTTCTTTTTTCTTAGAAAAGCCTGCGCCTTTTTTCTCTTTTTTCTTTAATTCTAAATCATTAATTAATGTTTTGTAGTCTATACCTTCTTGATTCATTTTAGCGAAACAAGCAGCAACAGCAGCAATTGCATTAGGTACTTCTTTTTTCTTTTTATAAGCTTGAATATTTTTCTCACTCACCTTAATTAACGCAGTAAATTTTGGTATTGTAAGTTCAGCATCTAAAAGTAGTTTTTTAAATTCTATAAATGTCATTTCTTATGTCCATTAGTTTTTTTTAGATTATACAAGCAAGTTTGTAAAAATAAGCTAAATCTTTTATAATTTATTAATAAAAGTAATATTTTATATAGTTTTTAGGTCAAAATATTATTTATTTTGACCTAATGTAATTATTTAACGTCTACTTCCCAGAAGAAGTCAATCCATTGTGTAGCTTCTCTTACTGTATAATCAGGTTGTAAAACTGCAGTTTTTTTATAAAAAATAGTTGCTAATTTAAATTCAACTGTAGGAAATTTTTCTTTTAAAATTTTTAAAATCTCTTCCATTGTTTCACCAGAATCAACAATATCATCAACAACTAATACTCTTTTTGCATGAGATACATCAGGAATATTAAAAATATTAAATGTATCAAGTTTTAATTCACCTTCATAATGAATTGAATTTAAAGAGTAAAGGTTTCTCATATCTAAAGCTTGTGCCATTAAATGAGAAAGCGTTAAACCACCTCTTGCAACTGCAAGTAAAATATCTGGCTCATAATCTCTACAACTATCTACTAATTTTTGAGTGTCCTCTTTGAACAGCTCATAACTATAATAAAGTTTTTCCAAAAAATATCCTTATAAAATAAATGCTAATGCACTAATAAATGTAATTACTAATATACCTAAATTAAGACTTTCAAAATCTTTTTTCCCAATTTTGATAATTGTATAAACTAAAAATCCAGCTGCAATACCATTTGTAATTGAGAAAGTTAAAGGCATTAAAATTACTATTAAAAATGCCCCTGCACTAGTGGCTAAATCAGAATCCTCAAAATTTATTTTCCCAAGTTCTGTAAACATTAAAACACCAACAACAACTAATACAGGGTAAATAGCATTTGAAGGAATTGATTTAAATAAAGGCAACATAAATAAAGTTGCTACAAAGAACATAGCAGTAAATACAGCAGTAAGACCAGTTCGTCCACCCTCTTCAACGCCTGAAGCACTTTCAATAAATGCAGTAGTTGTAGAAACACCAATCATAGATCCAGCAGTAGTAGCAATAGCATCTGCTTCTAAAGTTTTTTGTAAAGATTTGTCATCTTTATTATTCTCTTGAAAAAGTTTTGCTCTAGTACCAACTCCTGTTAATGTTCCTAAAGTATCAAACATATCAGTAATTAAAAAAGTAATAATAATAGGTAATAAAGACAAGCTTAATGCACTCATAATATCAAGTTTAAAAAAGATTGGCTCGATTGAAGCTGGTGCAGAAAGAACAGCGCTAGGAAGCTCACCTAGACCAAAAATCCATGCAACTATTGATGTTATAGAAATTGATAAGATGAAAGCACCTTTTAATCTATAAGCATAGAATAAAAAAGAAAGAATTAATCCTAAAACTCCTAAAAGTACATTTGGATTAGTAAAATCTCCTAGTGAAACTAAAGTAGCTTCATTTGCACTAATCATACCCATTTGTTTTAAACCAATAAAAGCAATAAATGATCCAATACCAGCACTAATTGCTCTTCTTAAACTCATGGGTATTGATGTCATTATCCAGACCCTGAAGTTTGTTAATGATAAAATCACAAAAAGTAAACCTGATAAAAATACAATACCTAAAGCTGTCTCCCATGGAAGCTTCATACCTAACACTAATCCATAAGAAAAATATGCATTAAGCCCCATACCAACACTCATTGCAATTGGAGTATTAGACCATAATCCAGAGAAA
The DNA here is from genome assembly GCA_048268245.1 of Arcobacteraceae bacterium. Taxonomy (GTDB): domain Bacteria; phylum Campylobacterota; class Campylobacteria; order Campylobacterales; family Arcobacteraceae; genus Arcobacter_B. The sequence goes on along the minus strand of JBLWVX010000028.1, from coordinate 290 downwards.
AGTGTAGCTAGAATTGTAATTAATGCAGTGGCAGTAACTACTGCATCCATTGGTAATCCTGCATCGGCCAAAATAAAACCATTAACAGGAACAATATACATCATTGTTAAAAATGTTGTAAAACCAGCAGAAAATTCAGTACCTACTGTTGTATTATGCTCTTTTAGTTTAAAAAAGTTCATAAGCTAGTCCTTATTTTTAAATTAATGCGAAATTATACTGAAATTTAAGTAAAACTTAATATAAAAAGATAGTTTTTATATATAAAAGTTGTAAAATATTAGTAAAAT
>JBLWVX010000027.1:0-34530 GCA_048268245.1 Arcobacteraceae bacterium | reverse complement strand
TCTTTTGTTTGATTTTTAAAATTTATCAGTTTTATTTTACAATTCTCTTTTAGTTTATATGTATTATCATCATTTGTTAGTCTTGTATATACATCTCCTTTATTACCTATTGATATTTGTCCTAATGATGTTGTTTCATTACATGTTAGCTCTACTCTTTCTATATTGTAGTTTTTCGTAAGTAATGTATATTTACTTATATCATCTTTTTCAACACATGAATTAGAATTATATATGTATTTTTTTGATAAAGGATCTTTTAAACTTTCAATCTTGTTTGGATGACCTAGCATATTCTCATCAGAATAAATACTATAATATATACCACCAACATTTTTGTTACATCTAAAAAACTTCAATGTCCATCTTTTTTTATACCAGTTCTCTTGTTCATAACTATTTTTAGAATCAACCAAAGCTTTATATCTTAGATATTTAAGTTGCAACTCTAGTCTTTTAGATATTTCTTCTAATTTATTGTCATTTTTAATATTTAGCTTAAAAGAAGTGTATAAGATTGATATTAGAACAATCACTAGTATTAATTCTAAAAGAGTAAAACTATTTTTTCTCATAAAGATATAGTTGCATTAGTTCTTTATCATAATATGAAACTGATATTTTTTTTCTATTACCATCATTTATATTTGATAAATAATATTCATTTGACTTTTCTATTCCATAATACTTTAGTCTTAATTGTAATCTCTCATCATATACATTTACTTTAGTAACTCCTAATTCTTTCAATTTAGAGGCTATTTCTTTTGCAAAATGATATTTATATGCAAAGTGTTTCTTTTCATTTGGTAAAAATAAATATAAAGGTTTATTTACGATTGTTAAAATACAGTTTATAACTAACATGAATAAAACTATAATAGCTCCAATGTAATGTTTCTTTCTAAATATCGAGAGTCTAATTCTATATGAATGATAAAACATTTTTAGCATAAAAGGTATAGATATAACTACATAAGGTGCAAAATCTTCAATATATACTCTTTGTCTAAAAGAAAAAAGTAAAGACACTATTAATGCTGTTGTAGAAATATACCAAACGAAGTTTCTTTTATTTTTAATGCCTGCTCTGTAAATTGTGTAAATAAAATATATAAATACTAAAGGTGAAAAAATTGTTGCATAAATTGCAAAGGTATCGAGGAAATAACCTTTTGGTTTGCCATCAGTTTCAAAACCATAAATATACATAGATAAAGCAAACAAAAAAAGTGATATATAAATAGTAGTTTTGTCTTTTTGCTTCAAAGAATAAAAAAACAAGGCTAAAAATAAAATTGCAAAAGAGTTATCAATAAATACAAGTAAAAATAGTAGCCAAATAGGATGTGCTTTATTTCTGTCATATAGAAAAATATATAACAATATAAAAAAAAGAACAACAATTGCACTATTTACAAGTAATGATGCACTTAATACACCAGGAAGAATCATAAAAATTAATATAGATAAAAACTGGTCTTTTTTATATTTGAAATAATTACTTGTTAATTTATACATCAATAATATACTTAATGTATAAAAAATTATAAATGGTAGCCTAAGTGCAATATCATTTTGGCCAAATATATATATTGAAGTATTAGTAATGTAAGATAGAACTGAGCTATTTTCAAATACATTTAGTGCTTCTTTATATGAAATACTTAATGTATTTGAAACATAAATTAATATAACTACTAAAAAAGATAAAATTAAATAGAATAAATAGTCATATTTTATATTTGTCATTTTTACAACTTTAGAAAGTTATCCAACATTTCATATCCATATTCACTCATAATTGATTCAGGATGAAACTGTACTCCGTAAATTTGTTTATCTTTAATTTCTAAAGACATAATTTCATCATCATCTAAACTAACAGATGTAGGTATAACTATCTTAGGAATTGTATCTTTTTTAACAGTTAAAGAATGGTATCTAGTTTGTGTAAATTCATTTGGTATACCTTTAAAAATCTCTGAATTCTTAATAACTTTAATTTTCGATGTCTTACCATGCATCATGTTTTTAGCTTTTATCACCTCTGCTCCAAAAACTTGTGCTATACTTTGATGACCTAAACAAATACCAAAAATTGGTTTTTTATCTGCAAAATACTTAATCACATCTAAGCACACTCCTGCTTCATTAGGTGTAGCAGGTCCCGGTGATAAAATTATCTTTTCTGGATTTAATTTATCAATTTCATCAACTGTTAATTCGTCATTTCTAATTACTTTTAAATCAGCACCTAACTCTAAACAATATTGAACTATATTGTAAGTGAAAGAATCATAGTTATCAATCATTAATACCATATGTTATTTACCTCTGTTTATATCAAAAATGATATATTTAAATTATTGGAGTAATTATATCAATAAAATTGTTTTTTTTAATTAAAACATATTATTGTTAATTTGATAATCATTCTTACTATTAAGTAAAATGAAAGTTTTAGTTCATTATAATTTCGATAACAATTATCAGTATAGTAAAAATAAAAAGGAAAATTATGTTAAAAAAATTAGCATTAACAGCAGTAGTATTAGGAAGTTCACTACTTGCAAGTTCAGAAGTAAATGTATACTCACATAGACACTATGATACAGATAAACAACTATTCAAAATGTTTGAAGAAAAAACAGGAATTAAAGTAAATGTTGTAAAAGCAAAAGCATCAGCTTTAATCAAAAGAATGGAAAGTGAAGGTGCTAAATCACCTGCAGATGTATTAATCACTGTAGATGCAGGAAGACTGTACCAAGCAAAACAAAAAGATTTATTACAATCAATCAACTCAAACTATTTAACAACAAATATCCCTGAAAAATTAAGAGATAAAGACAACAAATGGTTTGCATTAACTAAAAGAGCTAGAGTTGCAGTATATAGAATTGGTTCAGATGTAGAAAATCAATTAAAAACTTATGAAGATTTAGCTGACCCTAAATTTAAAGGTCAAATTATGGTTAGGTCTTCAAATAATATCTATAACCAATCTTTAATGGCTGCAATGATTGCACATCATGGTGAAGAAAAAGCTTTAGAATGGGCAAAAGGTGTAGTTGCAAATATGGCTAAGGCTCCTAAAGGTAATGATAGATATCAAGTTAAAGCTGTAGCTAATGGCATTGGTTCGATTGCAATTGCAAATACATATTACATTGGTAAAATGGTAAATAATAAAGATGCTTCACAAAGAGAATCAGTGAAAAAAGTTAAAATTTTCTTCCCTAAATTTGAAAATGGTGGAACACATATCAATGTATCTGGTGCTGGTGTAGCTAAATATGCTCCTAATAAAGAGAATGCAATTAAATTTATTGAATTTATGGCATCAAAAGAAGCACAAGAATTATTTGCAAAAGCTAACTATGAGTATCCTGTATTAGCAGGTGTTAAAAATTCTGATTTAGTTTCATCTTGGGGTCAGTTTAAAGATGATACAATTTCGATTAACACTTTAGGTGAAAATAATGCAGCTGCAATCAAAGTATTTGATCAAGCAGGATGGAAGTAATTATAATTGATAAATAGTTTTTCAAAATTAAAAATAAGTAGTGTTTTTTTAACACTGCTTATTAGTGCACCAGCAATCATAATATTCTTATATCTTTTCTCAGGTTCAAGTGACAATTGGCAACATTTAAAAGATACCCTATTATTTGAATATATTTTTAATACCTTATATATTATGTTTGGTGTTGCAATTCTTACAAGTATAATAGGCTTTTCAACAGCTTACTTAACATCATTGTATACATTTACATTTTCTAGATTCTTTCACTATGCACTAATATTACCATTTGCAATTCCTACTTACATAATGGCATTCATATATGGTGGGATGTTTGATATTACAGGAAGTGTAACTACTTTTGTACTAGAACTATTTGATACATCATTAAATGAAGTTTACTTCTTTGATATTATGTCAATAGAAGGTGCAATTATAATTATGTCATTAGTTTTATACCCATATGTATATCTAATTTGTAAGACATATTTATCTTTTGAATCTGCTTCTATTATTGATGCTGCAAAAACATTCAACTTATCTTCATGGCAAATCTTAAAAAAAGTAATATTACCAGTATCTAGACCTGCAATTGTAGCAGGAGTTACACTAGCTGTAATGGAAGCTATTGCTGATTTTGGAGTTATGGAATACTTTGGAGTAAGTACCTTTGTAACAGGAATATTTAGAGCTTGGTTTGGAATGGGTTCTGTTGAAGATGCTGCAAAGCTTGCTAGTATTCTAATGACTTTTGTATTTATCATCATTGTACTTGAAAGGCTACAAAGAAGAAATAAAGTATATAAAAGTTCAGGAAAAGATTTTAAGCCTATTGATAAAGTCAAATTAAGTGGTGGAAAAAATGTAGCTGCTTTTGTTATATGTTTTGTTCCATTTTTCTTAGGTTTTTTATTACCTTTTATTCAATTATGTTATTGGTTTTTATTATCATATGAAGAGATTATAGATGAAGATTTTATGACTTTATTATATCAAACATTGACATTAGCAATTTCTTCAGCATTCATCATTACTGCTTTGGCTTTACTTTTTGTTTACAATGTAAGACTAAATGGTGATAAAACGTCATTTTTATTAAATCAAATAGTAAAAATGGGATACTCTATTCCTGGTGCAGTTGTTGGAGTTGGTATTTTATCTTTCTTTGCTATTTTAGATACTTATGTTTTTGATATTTTTTCTGAAACATTTATAATTTCAGGAACTATTATTGCAGTAATATTTGGTTACTGTGTAAGATTTTTAGCCATATCAATTAACAGTTTTGAATCAGGTTTTTCAAGAATCCCTACTTCTTATGATGATGCAGCAAAAATATTAAATATAGGTGATAAAAAGACCTTCTTTAAAATATATGTACCATTACTTAAAAATGCTACTTTCTCTGCATTTATAGTAATATTTATTGAGGTTATTAAAGAGCTTCCTCTTACAATGATTTTAAGACCTTTTAACTATGATACATTAGCAGTTAGAGCCTTAGAATTAACACAACAAGCTCAAATAGTAGAATCATCTGTACCTTCAATGTTTATTATAATCATTGGTATGATTTCAGTTATTTTACTAGCAAGAAATATGAATAAGGTATAAAAAATGGTTAGTGTAAATAATTTTTCAATCTCATTTGGTGATACAAAAATACTTGAAGATATAAACTTTGAAGTACAAAAAGGGGAAATCGTAACTCTTCTTGGAAAAAGTGGTTGTGGTAAAACTACTATATTAAGATCAATTGCTGGTTTACAAAAAGATCATGATGGTGAAATATGTATTGGTAATACTTGTGTATCTTCAAAAGATGTATATGAAAAAAATAGAGAAGTGGGATATATTTTTCAAGACTATGCTTTATTCCCACATTTAAATGTTGAAGAAAATATTGCATTTGCACTAGATAAACTTTCTAAAAAAGATAGAGAAGCTAAAGTTCAAAAACTTTTAAATCAATTTGATATAGTAGACCATAGAAAAAAACAAATACACCAATTATCAGGTGGGCAACAACAAAGAGTTGCAATAGCAAGAGCTATGGCAAATAACCCCAAAATACTTCTACTTGATGAACCTTTTGCAAATCTCGATTCACAACTTAGATATAAAACAAAAATGTGGGTTAAAAACCTAATAAAAAAATATGAGCTAAGTGCAATATTGGTTACTCATGATAAAAAAGAAGCTTTAAGTATTTCTGATAAAATTGGAATTATAAATAATAAGAAGATGATTCAATTTGATACTGCAAAAAATATGTATAACAATCCTAAAAACTTTTATATTGCAAATTTTTTATCTGAAATAAATATCATTCCAAATTCTTTACTTAAAAGTTTAAATATTGAAATAAGTGAGAATCAAATAGGTATTGCAAATACAAGAGACTGTAAACTAACTTCTAATAATGGTATAGAAATAGAAATTATTGATTATTCATACTATGGTGAGAACTATGAAGTAATATATAAGCTCAAAAACTATGAACATGAACAAAACTTACATTCACAATTAGAAAATATTGAGAATATCAGTAATAAAACTTTATTTCTTAATATTTCAAAAGAAAATATAAAAGTTATTGAAAAATAGTATTTAAACTAAAACACTTGGATAATTAAATACATTTAATGTATAATTGACTTATGAAACTAAAAAAAGTCATTTTATTATGTATACTACTGTATAGTTATTCTTTTTGTCAAAACTTAGATAAAGTTCAATTACAATTAGATTGGTTACATCAATTTCAATTTGCTGGATATTATATAGCAAAGGAAAAAGGCTTTTATAAACAAAATGGCTTAGATGTAAATATAAAAGAGTTTACATACCAAACAGATCTTATTGATGAGACTTTAAACAATGAAGGTACTTATGCAATAGGAAAGTCATCTCTAATTATAGAAAGATTAAAAGGGAAAAAAATAACCCTTTTATCTGCAATATATCAAAATTCTCCAATGGTTTTAATTACTAGAAAAGATACGGGAATAAATGAAATTGAAGATTTAATCAATAAAAAAGTTATGTTAACAAGTGATGCAAAAGATACTGCAAATATAATATCGATGATTAAATCACAGGGAGTAAAAAGTAATAAAATAAACTTTATACCACACTCATTTAAATTAGATGACCTTATAAATAAAAAAACTGATGCAATGGCATGCTACTTATCTAATGAACCATATCTTCTATCAGAAAAAAAAGTTAAATATAATATATTTAATCCTGCAGATTATGGTTTTGATTTTTATGGTGGTATTTTATTTACATCAACTAAAGAAGTAAAAAAACACCCTAAAAGAGTAAAAAACTTTTTTGATGCCACAATAAAAGGCTGGAACTATGCTTTTGAGAACATTGAAGAAACAGCAAGTATTATCTTTGAAAAATATAATACACAAAATAAAACTCTTGAGTCTTTGATATATGAAGGTAGAGTATTAAAAAAACTTTCAAAACATGAAGAGGGTTTATTAGGAAATATTAATATTGAAAAAATCGATGAAATTAAGAGACTCTATCTTCTACTTGAACTTAGTAAAAATAGTAATCTTGATATAGATTCTTTTATATATGATAAAAATAAAATCCTTTTTAATGATTATGAAAAAAACTTCATAAGAAACAACTCATTTACGCTACTTGTAAATGATTCAAATATTCCATTTTCATTTAGTAAAAAAGATGAAATTTTAGGCTTAGAAATTGACTTTTGGAATCTGCTTGCAAAAAAACTGTATACGAATTTTAATATTAGTGAAAAACCAAAAAATGAGGAAATCCTAAAAAATATAAAAACTTTTGATATAAAGCTTGAATTCGACTATAAAGATAAAGAGTTGTCAACAAAGCCTTTAAGTAAGATAAAGTTAGTTATTGCAACGATAAATGATAAAAACTTCATTTCAGATTTACATGTTTTAAAAGGTGAAAAAATAGCTATTATAAATAATAACAATTTATTTGAAAAACTTAAGAATGAATATTCAGATATTAAATTTATACATATAAAAAGCATACATGAGGGTATTAAACTGCTTGAAAGAAATGCTATCTTTGGCCTAGTAGACAATGTATTATCTTTATCACATACGATTATAGAAAATAACTATAACAATATAAAAATAGCAGGTACACTAGACTATGAAACAAATATTAGACTAACAACAACTGTTGAAAATAAAGAAGTTATACCTATTTTAAATAAGATAATTGATCAATTAAATGAAGATGAAAAAAGAAATATTATAAATAAATATCAGCTAATAGTATATCAAGAAGTAAAAGATTATTCTTGGCTTTATAAATACGTACTTCCTTTACTTATTGTTATAATTTTTAGTATATATATAAATAATAGAATGAGAAAAGAAATTAAAAAAAGAAAAATTGCGGAAAACAATTTATTAGATTATGCAAATAAAGACAGCTTAACAAAAGTTATAAATAGAAGGAAAATTGAAAAAATTCTTTCAAGTTTAATAAAAAAAGCAAAAGAAAGTAATTCTATCTTTTCTGTTATTTTTATTGATATCGATGATTTTAAATCTGTAAATGATACTTTAGGTCACTTAACAGGAGATAAAATTTTAGTTCAAGTTTCTAAAATTATTAGCTCTCATATTAGAAAAGATGATGTGTTAGGAAGGTGGGGTGGTGAAGAGTTTATTATAATTTTACCAAATACCTCAGCCTTAGATGCAAAAAAAAGTGCAAATCATTTAAAAAGCCTTATTGAAAATAGTAATTTTAATATAAACAGAAAAGTTACAGCTAGTTTTGGTATAACTCAATTTATAAAAAATGATACAAAAAAAGATTTAGTTTTAAGAGCTGATGAAGCCATGTACTACGTGAAGAAAAATGGTAAGAATAATACTAAAATTCTTTAAAAGAAGGGATATCCCTATCTTTTAAATTTGATATTTTTTTATAAAATCATCATCAATATCTAAAATACCTCTTTTTCTTAATGACTCAATTACATCTTTTGAACAATCAACATCATCAGGCCATCTTCTTTTGAAATTATCAAATGAGTTTTTATTCGTTCCATCTAAACATAAAGTATTTGAGTCTATATATAAATCTCTATTTGAATCTATATTATTTACAACCCTCCACACTAACATGTATGGGTTTTCAACATCATTTTGATTAGCCTCATCAATTATAATTAAAATTTTAATATTTTCATATAAAGGTTTTAAAACTTCAAATACTTCTTTTTGATTTCTTTTTTTATCTACAGTTATAACAGTAACTGGATTTTTTGTATTTGTATAATACTGTTTAAGATTTTTAACCTCATCAGTTAGTTCTTTCATCTTAGATAATAATTCTAAATCCGAAAGAAGAGTAATACCTAATTCATCTATTTCATCACCAGTACAATCTAATCCCAACTTACCACCAACTGCAAATTTTGGAGATGAGTGATCAAGAGCATCAACAACACCTTTTGAAATCATTAGATCATCTATATCAATTCTATTTAAAATATGTTCAACTACAGCATCATGGTCAGTTAAATCTGGTGCATCTTCATTTACAAAAATTGCATGTTTTACAAATGACATTTGCCCTACTCCCCAAAATGCATGCATCATTTGAGTTGCATGACCAGGATATAAAGTTTTAATTTTTGCCAAAATTAGATTATGAAAAACTCCATTTTCTGGCATATAATAATCTATTAAATCAGGTGCTGTTGTTTTAAGTAAAGGTAAGAAAATTCTTTCAGTTGCATGTCCCATATACTTATCTTCTAAAGGCGGTTTACCAACAACTGTTGCTAAGTATGTTGGTTCTTTCTTATGAGTAATAGCAGTTACTTCCATAAAAGGATAATCTTCTTCTAAAGTATAATATCCTGTATGATCTCCAAAGGGTCCTTCAATTCTTAGTTTTGAAGTATCAACAAATCCTTCAATTATGAAATCATTGTCTCTTGGTACATATATATCATTAGTAATTGATTTTACTAATTGTGCATTTTTGTTTTTCACAAAACCGTATAACATTAGTTCAAAAATACCAATAGGAAGTGGTGCTTGTCCACACCAAATATACATAGGATCTCCACCAATACCGATAGATACTGGCATTTTCTTTCCAGCTTTTTTATATTCATGGAAGAAATGATTTGAGTCTTTATGTATTTGCCAGTGTAATCCTAAAGTATTATCTTCATATACTTGAAGTCTATACATACCTAAGTTTTTCATTTCACCATTCAATGATGTAGTATATACTTGTCCCATTGTAATAAATGGACCACCATCTTGCTCCCAAGTTGTAAGAACTGGTAAATCAGAAAGCTTTGCGTCTACTCCAAGTTTTACTACTTCTTGACACTCACCTTTTCCTCTATTTTTCTTAGGAATTGTATTTTTTAAAGCAAATAACTTACCAAAAGTTGATAGTTTTTCACTAAATGTTGTTGGAGGCTTCATTTTAAGCAATGATTCAATCTCACTACCAATTTTATCTCCATCTCCAATAAACAGTTTTACTGCTTTTTCATTACAAAATACATTCATCAATACTGGAATATCAAATTTCTTATTATTCTTTTTATCTACAACATTTGTAAATAATAAAGCCTTAGAGTCTTCTTTTTTAACTTCAACATATGCTATATGAGGTATTTCTAAATAAATATCTAATTCATCATCAATAACTCTTAATAGATCATGTTTTTTTAATAGTTCAATTGCTTCTTTCATAATTTTCCCAAATAACCTTATAATTAGTATAAATCTTATATCATTTTATCAATAAAAAATAGTTTATAATAGAGGTTTTATATATGATTTATAATTTTGATGAACAAATAAATAGAAAAAACACAAATTGTGAGAAACATGATGCATTAAAAAAAGTTTTTGGATACGAAGATTTACAAGCTTTATGGGTTGCTGATATGGATTTTAAAACACCTTCTTTTATTAATGATAAAATAATAGAAGCTGCTAAAAACTCAGTATATGGTTACAGTTTTGCAAGTGATGAGTTTTATAACTCAATCATTAACTGGCAAAAAAATGAACATAATTGGGAAATTAAAAAAGATGAAATATTTATTGTAAATGGAGTAGTTCCAGCTTACAGTGCTTGTGTCGAAGCATTTTGTCCTAATAAAGAAGACGAAGTAATTGTTCAAACACCTGTATATCCACCTTTATTTAAATGTGTTACTGCAAATAATAGAAAAGTAGTTGTAAATGAGCTTAAAAATGAAAATGGTTACTACACTATGGATTTAGAAGACTTAAAATCTAAGATTACAAAAAACACAAAAGTTTTATGTCTTTGTTCACCTCATAACCCAGTAGGTAGAGTTTGGAGTAAAGAAGAGTTAAAAGACTTAGCAAATATTTGTATCCAAAATAATATCATTATAATTTCGGATGAAATCCATGCAGATATTACATTCAAAAAATTTACTCCAATAGCATCTATTAATGATGAAATTGCAAATATTACAATTACACTTAACAGTGCTGGAAAAACATTTAATATTGCAGGATTAAATACTTCTTATGCCATATCAAAAAATGAAGAGTTACTAAATAAATTTAAAAAAATAGCACAAAAAAGACAAATTAATTCAGTAAACTTCTTTGGATATATAGCAACGCAAGCAGCATATGAAAATGGTTCTTCTTATGTAAAACAATTAAAACAGTATATTCAAAACAATATTGATTTTACAAAAGAGTATTTAGAAAAGAATAATTCAAAAATTAAATTTTTTAAACCAGAAGCAACATATCTTTTATGGTTAAACTTTGAGGAGTATAAACTTTCACATAATGAAATAAAAGAAAAGTTACTAACACAATCAAAGGTGGCTTTAAATGATGGTGTATCGTTTGGTAGCAATGCAAAACAGCACTTTAGAGTAAACTTAGCCCTTAGTAAAGAGCCGTTACAGCAGGCTTTAGAAAAAATATGTTACGCTTTTTAACAGTCTTGTGAGATAAAGTATTACCTTTTTTCTCACAATGTAGATTAAATTTTTTCAAAAAGCTAAAAAACTTTATTACTATTTTAAATTACTGTACAATCTTTAAATAATATTAAAAAATAGGATTTAACATGTCAACAGAACTTGTTCTTGCATCTGTTATTTTTGTTGCTATTGGTCTAATCCTTGTAGGTGTATTTACTCTTACAAGATATATAGGACCAAAAAATGAAAATGCAGTTCTGAAAAACAGTGTTTACGAGAGTGGTGTATCTAATCCAGTAGGAAATACAAACATAAGATTTTCTGTTAAATTCTATTTAATAGCTATTTCATTTTTATTATTTGACGTAGAAATCATTTTTATGTTCCCTTGGGCAGTTAATGTTGCCGAACTTGGTGCTACTGGTTTAATTAAAATGTTCATTTTTATTGGACTTTTATTTTTAGGCTTAATCTATATGTATAAGAAAAAGGCATTATCATGGGATTAGGAGCTGAATCAAAATTAGGTGATTCTATTGTAACTACAAAATTAGATCACGCAGTAAACTGGGGAAGATCATATTCTTTATGGCCAATGGCATTTGGTACTGCATGTTGTGGTATTGAATTTATGTCAGTAGCAGCAGCTAAGTATGATTTATCAAGATTTGGAGCAGAAGTTGTAAGATTTTCACCAAGACAAGCAGACCTACTTATTGTTGCAGGAACTATTTCATATAAACAAGCACCCATTCTAAAAAAAATCTATGAACAAATGTGTGAACCTAAATGGGTTATTTCTATGGGTGCATGTGCATGTTCTGGTGGTTTTTATGATAACTACACTACAGTTCAAGGAATTGATGAGATTATTCCAGTTGATGAATATGTAGCAGGATGTCCACCTAGACCAGAAGCTGTACTTGATGCAATTATGAGAATTCAAGAAAAAGCAAATGATGAATCTATATTAAAAGATAGAGTCAAAGAGTATAAAGGATTCCTAGATGCTTAAATGTGATATGCTAATTGATTCAAATGATATTTTATCAACTATTTCTAAACTTAAAAATGAAGACAACTATACTTTACTACTTGATGTAACTGCAATTGATTATTTAAAATATCCAGATGTAACTCCATCTAGATTTGCAGTTGTTTATATTTTAAGAGATTCAACTTTTAAAAAACAAATAAGTGTTAAGGCTTATGTAAATGATGATACTTTAGAAGTTCAAAGTATTACTTCTTTATATGAAGCAGCTAACTGGGGTGAGAGAGAAACTTATGACCAATATGGTATAAAATTTATAGGTCATCCAAACTTAAAAAGAATTTTAAATCACCATCAATTTATAGGTCATCCTTTAAGAAAAGATTATCCTGTTACAAAAGGACAAATCTGTACTGAAACAGAAAACCTAATGGATGAGATGTTACCAAGATTACATGCTAAAGGCTATAGTGAATCTGAAATAAATGACTTAATGATGTTAAATATTGGACCTTCACACCCTGCTTCACATGGTACAATTAGAAACTTTGTGGCTATGGAAGGTGAAACAATTACATCATGTGTAACTGAGATTGGTTACTTACATAGAGGTTTTGAAAAATCTTGTGAAACTCACACTTATTCACAAGTTATTCCATATACAGATAGACTGAACTATTGTAGTGCAATTTTAAATAATATAGGATTTTCAAAAGCTGTAGAAGAGATGCTAAATATCGATATAACTCCTAGAGCTAAAGCTATTAGAGTTGTAATTGGTGAATTAAGCAGAATTATTGATCATTTAGTATGTAATGCAGCAAATATGGTTGACTTAGGAGGTCTAACTAACTTCTGGTATTTATTTGCTCCAAGAGATGATGCATATGATTTACTTTCAAAACTAACAGGTGCTAGACTTACTAACTCTTATACAAGAATTGGAGGTTTAGAATTTGATTTATATGATGGTTTTGAAGAAGATTTAAACCAAGTTTTAAAAAATGTTGAAACAGCTATTGATGATGCATTAAGCTTAATAGCAAAAAATAGAATTTTTCATGACAGAACACAAGATGTTGGTGTTATAAAACCAGAATTTGCAATAAGTGCAGGAGTATCAGGACCAAATTTAAGATCAACAGGTATAGCTCATGACTTAAGAAAAGACAAACCTTATTATGGTTATGAAAACTATGATTTTGATTTAGTTATAGGAAGTCATGGTGATGTATACGACAGAATGATGTGTAGATTTGAAGAAATGACTCAAAGTATTAGAATTATTAGACAAGCAATGAAAGAGTTACCTGATGGTCCTTTAAATGTAGATCATCAAGGAATTATATTACCTTCTAAAAAAGATGTTTATGGGAATATTGAAGGTTTAATGAACCAATTTAAACTTACTTTTGAAGGGATTAAAGTTCCTAAAGGCGAATATTATGGTTCAACTGAAGCTGGAAATGGTGAGCTTGGATTTTTTATAGTTAGTGATGGAAGTGGTAGTTCTTATAAAGTAAAATGTAGACCTCCATGTTTTTATTCACTTGGTGCTTATGCAAAAATCGTTGAAGGTTCAATGTTAGCTGATGCAATTGTAACAATGGCTAGTATGAACTTTATTGCAGGGGAGTTTGATAGATAATGAGTAAATTTAAATATACACCAGAAAATGAAAAAGAGTTTCAAAGATTACTTAAAAAATATCCTAATTCAGATGCAATGATGCTTCCAGGACTTTGGTTAGTTCAAGAACAAGAAGGATGGATAAGTCCTGATGCTATGATATTTATGGCCGATAGACTAGAAAAATCACCTGTAGAAGTTCATAGTTTTGCTACTTTTTACACAATGTTTAATCTAAAACCAATTGGAACATATCATATTGAATTATGTAAAACTCTTTCATGTATGATTATGGGAGCACCTGAACTTAAGAAGTTTATAAAAGATACTATTGGAATTGAACCAGGAGAAACTTCTGCTGATGGTAAATTTCATTTTAGTGAAGTAGAATGTCAAGGTGCTTGTGGTGGAGCTCCAATGATTGCTTTAAATAATAAGTATCATGAAAATATGACTGTTGAAAAACTAAAAAATATTATACAGGAGTGTAAAAATGAGTGCTAATGATATGATAGTAAAAATCGTAAGTAAAAATTTTGATATTCCTAATTCTCATAAATTAGAAGTAGCTTTAAAACATGGAAGATATGAATCTATAGATAAACTATTTTCTATGAGTCCTGATGAAGTTACAGAAGAAGTTTGTAAAAGTGGTCTAAGAGGAAAAGGTGGAGGTGGTGCACCTTGTGGACCTAAATGGAAATTAATGCCACCTATAGATGATAGACCAAGATATTTAATTGCAAATGGGGATGAAAGTGAACCAGGAACTTTCAAAGATAGACAAATCTTTGAATATGACCCACACCTTTTAATAGAAGGAATTATTTGTTCATCATATGCAATTGGTGCTCATGATTGTTATATTTATATAAGAGGTGAATATAAATTTTTCATTGATAGACTAAATGCTGCTATTGAAGAAGCTTACGCGGCAGGTATTATTGGTCCTAAAGTTATGAATAAATATGACTATAGAATGGACATTACAGTTCATAGAGGGGGAGGTGCTTATATTTGTGGAGAGAAATCAGCACTAATTGAGTCAATTGAAGGCAAGAGAGGTCATCCAAGACTTAAACCACATGGTAAAGAGTGTGAATGGTTCTTTGGAAATCCTGCAACTGTAAATAATGTAGAAACTATTGCTTCTGTTCCGAATATTGTGTTAAATGGTTATGAATCATACACAAAATATGGTACGGAAAAAGCACCAGGAACTATGCTATTTGCAATGAGTGGACCAGTTAAAAACCCAGGGGTTTATGAACTAGCTTACGGAAATAAAATGATAGATGTAATAAATAAGATAGGAGGAGGACTTCAAGATGGATTAGAGCTTAAAGCTGTGATTCCAGGAGGAGCTTCATGTCCTATCTTAACTGCACAGGAGGTTGAGAAGGCATATTTAGATTATGAATCAATGTGGGATATTGGTTCAACTTTAGGTACAGGAGGAATGATGATTATTCCCCATGGAGTATCTATGGTTGATGTTGCTAAAAACTTAATTGAGTTTTATCATCATGAGTCTTGTGGACAATGCACACCTTGTAGAGAGGGCTGTGGATGGATAGATAAAATTATCAAAAAGATTTTAGATGGTGAAGGTTCAAACGAAGATTTATCAACAATACTTGATGTGTGTGATACAATGAATGGAAAAACAATCTGTGTATTTGCACCAGCAGTTAAAGATATAATAAAAAGTATTGTTGAGAAATTCAAACATGAGTTTGAAGCACATTTTAAAAAATAAAGAAACAAAAAAATTAAGTCAATTTATTAAAGGAGAAATTAATGGCAAAAAATACTATGACACTTACTGACAATAGAAATGGTGATACATACGAATATAATATTATAGATGGAACAAGAGGACCAAGCGTTGTTGATATTTCAACTTTTTATAAAGATTCAGGAATGTTTACATACGATCCAGGATATACTTCAACTGCATCTTGTGAATCAAAAATCACATTTATTGACGGTGAAAACTCAGAGTTAAGATATAGAGGTTATGATATCAAAGAATTAGCAGGAAAGCACTCATACCTTGACGTTTGTCACTTATTAATGATGGGAAGATTACCATCTGAAGCTGAATCAAAAGACTTTGATTTAGAAATTAGACACAGATCATTCTTAAACGAAGGAATCATTAGATTATTTGATGCATTACCAGATGGTGCACATCCAATGGCAACTATGGGTGCAGCAACTATGGCTTTATCTGCATTCTATAAAGATCACTTACATTTAGAGAATGAAGATGAATTTAAAACAATGAGAAGAAGAATCTTAGCAAAAATGCCTACTATTGCAGCTATGGCTTACAGAAACTCAATTGGTACTCCTCTAATTTACCCAGATGTAAATAGATACTTTACTGAAAACTTCTTATACATGTTAAGAGCATATCCAGGTGGAAATATGAAGTATTTAGGAAATGGTGTTAATGATGAGATTAAACAAGTTGAAGTTGATGCATTAGATGCAATCTTAACTTTACATGCTGATCATGAACAAAATGCTTCTACTACTACAGTAAGAAATGTTGGTTCTACTGAAGCTCACCCTTATGTATCTATTGCATCTGGTATTTCTGCATTATGGGGTTCTGCTCATGGTGGAGCAAATGAAAAAGTTATGGATCAATTAAAATTAATTGGTGATGTTAAAAATGTACCAACTTATATTGCAAAAGCTAAAGATAGAAATGACCCATTCAGATTAATGGGATTCGGACATAGAGTTTACAAAAACAGAGATCCAAGAGCTGAGACTTTAAAAGGACTACAAGATAAATTAAGAGAAGAGTTAAACTTAGACTCTAAATTATTAGATGTAGCAGCAGCAGTTGAAGAAGCAGCATTAAATGATGATTACTTCAAAGATAGAGGACTTTACCCAAATATTGACTTCTATTCAGGTGTAATTTTAACTGCACTTAAAATTCCTGTAGAGATGTTTACTCCAATCTTTGTTATTGGTAGAATTCCAGGATGGATTTCACAATGGTCTGAGTTAAAACAAGATCCTAAGCATAAAATTGCTAGACCAAGACAATTATATACAGGAAACTAATAGTTAAACTATTTAAATAAAAACACTAGGTGTAAGGGGATAATACTCATGAGTGAAATGGTAGAAATTACAGTCAATGGTGCCCAAATGCAAGCTTCCAAAGGAAGCTTGTTAATTGATAAATTATTGGATGAGAATATTCACATACCTCATTTTTGTTATCACCAAGCACTTGGTAAAGATGGTAACTGTAGGATGTGTATGGTTGAAATAGAAGGTCAAAAAAGACCTCAAATTGCCTGTGACACACCTGTAAAAGATGGAATGATTGTAAGAACAAAAGGTAAGAATATTGAAAAAGTTAGACGAGATATTCTAGAACTTGAACTTATAAATCACCCTATTGACTGTCCTACTTGTGATCAAGCAGGAGAGTGTAAATTACAAGATTACTACATGGAATCTGGTTTTTATGAATCAAGGATAAATGTAGATTCTAAAAATAAGCATAGAAAAAGAGTTGACTTAGGCTCAAATGTAATGCTTGATGAAGAAAGATGTGTACTTTGTACTAGATGTGTTAGATTCTGTAAAGATATTACTAAAACAGCAGAGTTAGGTGTAATAGATAGATCTGACCACTCAACTATTGGTATATTTCCTGGTCGTCCCCTATCGAATCCATATGCAATGAATGTTGTTGATTTATGTCCTGTTGGAGCTTTAACTTCAAAAGACTTTAGATTTAAACAAAGGGTTTGGTTCTTAGAAACATTTAATGCAATATGTAATGGATGTTCAAAGGGATGTAATATCTATGTTGACCATAGAAAAGAGAAATATGAAGATGATAAAATCTATAGATTTAGACCGAGAGTAAATAAAAATGTAAATGGTTGGTTTATATGTGATGAAGGAAGATTATCTTATCACGATGAAAACCAAAATAGATTTGAAACTCCACTTTTAAACAAAGAGCAGACAAATCTAAGTAACACAATTACAAACTTATTTAAAGAGTTATCAACATCAAAAAGTACTCTTTTTGTATTAAGTGCAAATCTTTCTTATGAAGAAATGTCAAACATTAATAACTTAGCTTCAAAAATAAATGCTAAGGTATCTGGATATAGTCCTGATACTTATGATGAAAACTTCAAAGACGATTATCTAAGAACAAATGACAGAACAGCAAATAGAGCTTCTTTCAAAGAAATAGGCATAGATGAAACAGAAGAGTTTTTTAATAAATCTTTAAAAGAATCTAGCACAGTTGTAATAGTAGATAATAACTATTTTGAAAATAGAAGTGAACTTTTAAATGGTAAAAAAGTAGTATCTTTATTTAGTCATCATTGTTTAACAATAAGCTACTCAAATATAGCTATACCTATTAGTTCATTTTATGAGAAAAGTGGTACTTACATAAACTGTGAGGGTGTAAAACAAAAAGTTATTTCTCAAATGAATAAAAATGAACCTATGGAAACAGTTACTTCTATAATTGAACATTTAAAAGAAATGATTTCTAAAGGAACGCTATGAGTAGTACAGCAATAACAATAATAAATATATCCATTGCATCGCTATTAGCAGTAGGTTTAACTCCGCTTTTTGTATGGTGGGAAAGAAGAATATCAGGACTTATGCAAGATAGAACTGGCCCAAATAGATGTAATATAGGACCATTAAGACTTGGTGGACTTATTCAAAGTTTTGCAGATATGTTAAAACTTGTTTTTAAAGAAGACTTTACACCATCACATATCAAATATAAGTTTTTATTTTCTATTGCACCTGCAATTGTATTTTTCTGTTCATTTTTAACATTTGCGACAATTCCGTTTGCTGATGTTTTAATAATAGATGGAGAATCACATATTATGTCTGCTATTCCAAATGAACTTGGTATCATGTGGTTTTTAGCTTTTGCTGGACTTTCAATTTATGGAATAATCCTTGGGGGATATGCTTCTCAAAATAAATATGGACTTTTAGGTTCAATTAGAGCAAGTGCACAAGTTATCTCTTATGAAGTTGCTTTAACTTTAGCTGTTGTATCTATGGTTATTTCATATGGTTCAATTCATTTAACCGATATTGTAAATGCACAAGCTGGAACTTTCCTTGGTGTAATTCCAATGTGGGGTATTTTTATACAACCCTTAGCAGCTATTATATTTATAGTATGTGCTTTTGCAGAAACAAACAGAGCTCCTTTTGATATAGCTGAGGGAGAATCTGAAATTGTTGCAGGTTATCATACTGAATATTCAGCTATGAGATTTGGTCTTTTCCAAGTTGGTGAATATGCTGCTATGTCTGCTTCATCTGCTATTATAGTAACTTTATTTTTTGGTGGATACCAAATTCCTTGGCTTGATACACAAACTATCCATAGTAATATAAGCTATGTAATAGTTGCAATTATGATTTTACTTCCAATAAAGATATTTATCTTTACAAAATGGATGAAAAAAAACAATAAAACAATTGGAACAGGTGATAAAAGAAGAGAAAAAGAAACAAAAATTTTAACTATAGCATTTTGGTCTTTATGCTTTATAATAGTTGGTCTTTTAGCACTATTTTTAGTTACTGGACTTGGAACAAATGGAATAAATATTGTTACAGCTATTTTACAAATTGGAACATTCTTAGTTAAATTTTTCTTAGTTGCCTTTTTATATATTTGGGTTAGATGGACAGTTTTAAGGTTTAGATATGACCAATTACAAATGCTAGGATGGAAAGTTTTAATTCCATTAGCACTTTTAAATGTAATCTTAACTGCAACTTTTATAGTACTAGGAAGTTAAAATGGGAATCAAAGTAGTAAAAAGACATGGTAAGTCATTTAAAGACAGACTATATTTACCTGCTATTGCAGGAGGAATGAAAACAACACTTAGACACTTCACTAAAAACTTAAAAGACATAGACAATTTAAAAACTATGCAATATCCTGAAGTTCAACCTGATGATTTAACAGAAAGATATAGAGGTGTTCATAGACTTACAAAATGGGAAGATGGCAGTGAAAAATGTGTTGCTTGTTATATGTGTGCAACAGCTTGTCCTGCTGAGTGTATTTTTATTGATGCTGAAGAAAGATTTGATGAAAAAGCTGAAAAAAGACCAAAAGAGTTTAAAATTGATCTTTTAGAGTGTGTATTTTGTGGTTATTGTGTAGAGGCTTGTCCTTGTGATGCTATTAGAATGGATACAGGAATTTTTTCTTTTACAGGTTCAAAAAGAGAAGACTTTCTTTTAGATAAAAAAGCATTAATGAAAAATGAAAGAGCAAAGGACTTAAGTGATGATTGATTTAATATTTATTGGCTTGTCATTGTTAGCTATATTAGGTGCAGTTGCGATGATTGTTTATGCAAACCCTATGTATAGTGCTCTTGGAGTTTTAATCTCTATGTTAAGTGTAGCAGGACTATTTGCACTTTTAAACGCTACTTTTCTTTTTCTAGTTCAAATAATAGTTTATGCAGGTGCTATTATGACTTTGATTCTATTTATTTTAATGTTCTTAAATATTAAAGAAGAGGATTTACCAAAAGAACCTAAAAAGTTCCAAAACATAGCAATAGGTGCAGTTATAATGGTTCCTTTAAACTATTTAATTATAAGTGCTGTAGCAAAACTTCCAAAAAAAGATTTAGGTATTAGTGAAACAGATTTTGGAGATATAAAACCTATAGGTATACAACTTTTTGATAACTGGTTAGTAGCTTTTGAACTTATTTCAATTCTTCTTTTAATCGCTTTAATTGGTTCAGTTGTACTTGCAAAAAAAAGAAAATCAAAAGTTCACAATGAGATTAACACACAAGGAGAGAAATCATGATTTCATTAACATCTTATGCATTTGTATCAATGTTACTTTTCTCCCTTGGAGTTATTGGAGTAATTGCAAGAAGAAACGTTTTTGTAATTTATATGTCAATTGAAATGATGCTAAATGGAGTAAATCTATTTTTAGTTACATTTGCAAGGTATCACTTTGATATGGATCCACAAATTATTACAATTATGGTTATTGCAATTGCTGCTGCTGAAGCTGCTATTTTCTTATCTGTAATAATTCTTTTATATAGATCAAGAAAATCTCTTGATTCTGATATATTTAATACTTTATCACAAGGAGAAAAGTCATGAGTACATCACTTTTAGTATGGATTATTTTATCTCCTTTATTAGGTTCTATTTTACTTGGAGCTTTATATTTCTACCATATAAAAAGAAAACCTATATCAGAATTGACATTTAGTTTAATTGGATGTATAACTCCATTAATCTCTTTTTTAATTACTTTAACACTATTCTTACAAATGAAAGAAGAAGGTATCACTTTTTCTCAGCATTTATTTACATGGTTAAATATTGAGAAACTAAATATTGATATGGCTCTTTTAGGTGACAATTTATCTATTTTCATGTCAATGTTTGTAACATTTGTAGGATGGCTAATTCATATTTATGCAATAGGATATATGAAAGGGGATAATGGTTTTGGTAAATTCTTTGCCTATTTTAACCTTTTCTTAGCTTCTATGCTTATTTTAGTTTTAGCAGATAATCCAATTATTTTATTTATTGGATGGGAAGGTGTTGGTGTTTGTTCATACCTTTTAATTAAATTCTATTATGGAAAAAAAGAGAATGTAATAGCTGCAAATAAAGCTTTTATTGCAAATAGAGTTGGAGATTTTGGATTTTTACTTGGAGTTGTAACACTATTTTTTGCTTTAGGAGGAGTTGATTTATCTTTTGCTTCTTTGGAAGAGAATATCACAAATGCTTCAAGTGAACTTTTAGTTTTATCAGGCTTTTTACTATTTGTAGGAGCTATGGGTAAATCAGCACAAATTCCTTTATATGTTTGGCTTCCTGATGCTATGGCAGGACCAACACCAATTTCTGCACTAATTCATGCTGCAACTATGGTTACAGCTGGTGTGTATATGGTTGCAAGGTTTCATTTCTTATATGTTGAAGCTGAAGAGATTGGACTTTTTATAGCTTATATTGGTGCATTTTCTGCCCTACTTGCTGCTATAATTGCTACAAGGCAAACAGATATTAAGAAAATTCTTGCTTATTCAACTATGAGTCAATTAGGATATATGTTTATAGCTGTTGGACTTGGTTATTATTCTGCTGGTTTATTTCATGTATTTACACATGCTTTCTTTAAAGCAATGCTATTTATGGGTGCAGGTGGTATTATAATTGCACTTCATCATAAACAAAATATTTTTGAAATAGCACAACATAGAGCACATCTTCCAATTATCAAGTTTACATTCTTAATTGGTGTTATTGCAATTTCAGGTATTCCATTTTTCTCAGGATTCTTCTCAAAGGATGCAATCTTAGCAGCTGCATTTCAAGAAGGTCAATACCTAATTTGGCTTATTGCTTTAGGAACAGCTTTCTTAACAGCATTTTATATGTTTAGAATGTACTTCATTGTTTTTGTAGCTCCTACTAAGCACAAAGTAGAATATGTTTATACATCAAAAACTATAACTATACCATTGCTTCTTCTTGCCATTGGAGCAGTTTTTGCAGGATATCTAAACTTAGCTCCTATTTTTGGAGGAGAAGCACAAGTTGACTCTTGGCTTGCTCAGTTAAATTCTAAAACAATACATATGAGTCAAGCAGTTGAATGGATATTAATTGTTTTATCAGTTGCTGTTGCTGTTGGAGGAATTTTTGTTGCTTATAAAAAATATGCAAAGTTTGATGTAGAAAAACCAGAAGAAGAAATTGGTCTTATTGGTAATAAATTCTATGTTGATGAAATTTACGATGCAATATTTGTAAAAACATCAAAAAAACTATCTTTATTTATAGACAAAGTTTTAGATGATAAGATTATTGATGCATTTATAATGAACTCATCTAAAACATTTGTAAATATAGGTAAAAAAGTTGCAATAATACAAAATGCAAACGTAAGATTTTATGCAGTGTTTATGCTAGTTGGTATGACATGCGTATTTATCTACTTAATTTATACATTAGGATTATAGTATGAGTTCAGATATTCTTTCATTTATTATATTTTTACCTGCTGTTGTTGCATTTGGATTAATGCTTACAACAAGAGATGTTAATACAATTAGAAATATCGCTTTTTTAACTACTACTGTTATTCTAGCTTTAGTTTTAAAAATCTATATTGAATTTGAACCAAGTGCTGGCATGCAATTTGTTACAAATGTATCATGGATTAGTACATATGGTATTAACTATTATATTGGTTTAGATGGATTCTCACTTACAATTCTAATGATGATTGCTATTTTAATCCCTACTTCTTACCTTCTTTTATGGGAAGGTAAAACAAAAGGTTACTGGATTAATATGCTTTTAGTTCAAACAGGTGTTACAGGAACTTTACTTTCACTTGATGTTGTACTTTTCTACTTCTTTTGGGAAATTATGCTTCTGCCAGTATTTTTACTTATAGGACAGTATGGGTTTGGGAATAAAGTATTTACAACTATTAAAGTAACTGTTTATACTATGGTTGGCTCACTTTTAATGTTTATTGCTATTTTATACTTAGGTGTGGCTTACTTTAATGAATTTGGAGTTTGGTCTTTTGCTTATGATGAATTAACTAAAATTACAACTATTGGGTATAGTCAAAAAGTTTGGTTATTTTTAGGTTTCTTAGCTGCTTTTGCTATAAAAATACCTATCTTCCCACTTCATACATGGATTATGGAAACATATAAAAATGCTCCTACAGGTGCAGTTTTCTTACTATCTTCTATAATGGCAAAACTTGGTGTTTATGCAATCGTAAGATTTATGATTCCAATATTCCCAGATATTTATGTTGAATTTTCTGCCTGGTTTGTAGCTATTGGATTATTTGGTTTAATCTATTTTGGTATTGCTGCACTTATGCAAGATGATATTAAAAGAATGTTTGCTTACTCATCAGCATCACACTTAAGTTTTATTGCTGCTGGTATTTTCTCATTAAATGAATATGGTATAAATGGAGCACTTTATTTAATTATTGCCCATGCAATTGCAACAGGTGCTTTATTTTTACTTATTGGATTACTACAAGAAGAAACAGGGTTTAAAACTATCAAAGATTTAGGTGGAATAGCAAAACAAGCACCAATTTTTACATTTATATTTGCAATTATGCTTTTTGCAAATGTTGGACTTCCAGGAACAAATGGATTTGTATCAGAGCTTTTAATTATCTTTGGTATTTATGAATTCAATCATACCTTAGGATATATTTCAGCACTTACTGTAATTATAGGTGCTTCATATATGTTATGGATGTTTCAAAGAGCAATTTTACAAGATAGACCTGAGGGTTCAACTGTTGTAAAAATGAGAGATTTAAAAATCAAAGAAATCATTGGACTAGCTCCTTGGGTATTTTTAGTATTTCTTATGGGATTCTATCCTGAGGTATTCATGGATAAGTTTGAGCCAACAGTTACTCACTACTTAAATGACATCTTACAAATTGGAGCAACAAAATGAGTCAATTTATCTATTTAATTCCAGCATTAACAGTATTACTTGGTGCATTAACACTAATGATAATGAGTATGTATGAAAAATATTCAGTTAAAAACTTTATAGTTGTTGCTTCTTTATTTTTAATTGTTGCTTTAGGTTTTTCTTTAGCAGATTTAGGGACTTTATATAAAGCACAACCATACAATGAACTTTTTCATAACACATTAGTTTTTGATTCATTTTCAAACTTTTTTAATATATTATTAATTGCAGGAACACTCTTAACACTTCTTATTGGTGAACATTACTTCCAACATAGATCATACTTTAAAGGTGAATTTTTCTGTATTTTACTTTTTGCTTTATTTGGAATGATGTTATTAGGACACTCAAACGAGCTTATTACTGCTTATGTTGCGTTAGAGGTTGCTTCATTTTCTGTATATATTATGGTTGGTTATAATAGTGATGATTCAAAAAGAGTTGAAGCAATATTTAAATATTTAGTTTTAGGTTCATTTATTGGTGCATTTTACTTATTAGGTTTAGTTTTAGTATACGGAGCAACTGCAAGTACAAACTTAAACGAAATAGCTACATTTATTGCAAGTGCAAGTGATGAAAATATGATACTTGTATATATAGGTTTAACATTAATACTGTTTACTTTTCTTTTCAAAATTGCTGCATTTCCATTTCAATCATGGGTTCTTGATGTTTATAGAGGTGCACCAATGGTTATTACTGCGTATATGGCATCTACATTTAAGATTGCTATATTCTCTTTTTTCCTAAGAGCCTTCTTACAACATCTTGGATTTACTATTGATTTTTGGGATACTATAATGTCTGTTATTATTGTATTTACATTAGTATTTGGTACTTGGTTAGCTGTAACTCAACAAATAATAAAAAGAATGTTAGCTGCTTCATCTATAGTTCATACAGGGTATTTACTTTTAGCATTTATAGCATTAAGCTATAAAGATAGTGAAATAGTAAATATTGATTCAGCATATGCAACAATGTTTTACTTAATTGCTTATTTATTGTCTGCACTTGGTGCATTTGGTTTAGCATCACATATTATTTCAGAGACAAATGTAAGAGTAACATATGATGACTTCAAAGGTTTAGCAAAAGAGAGACCTTTTTTAGCTGCTATGATGACAATATTCTTATTTTCACTTGCAGGTATTCCTTCAACTATAGGATTTATTGGTAAATTTTACGTATTCACTGAAGCAATTCATGCAGGATATGTTGGACTTACTATACTTGCAGTAATAGCAACAATTGTTTCAGTTTACTACTATTTTAAACTAATTGCTATGATGTATTTTTACCCAACAAAACAAGAATGTGTATCAAAAGAGTTTAACGATAAAAGGGTTTCAACTTATGCAATTGCATTTGTTGCAATCTTGACTATTTTAGGTGGTATTGGTTCTGCGATTGTATTCTTTATCCCTGCTATGAACATTGACCAAATCATTGCCCTAGCTCAAACAGCAGTGCAATCATTGTTTATAAAATAGTTGTATCATATAGTAACAAGACAAATTAAATTGTTTTTCTAAGTAAAAATTAATTTTTACCTCACGAGAGCCCATATTATGGGCTCACTGACCACTTTATAACTTTTATCATAAAAATATCATTCAAATATGCTGTATCGTATCTAATCAAAAAACAAGAGCCATTTAGCTATTATATTGCTATTATTCATATAATCTAAATCACAAGAAAGGATAGGAAATGAGTGACCTAATAGAAGGTTATTTAGGTAAAACGGTTGAGGGAAGAAAGAGTAGATTACCTGCGAAGCTTGATTATCTTCAAAGTGCAACAGGATTATTCTTAGCACTATTCATGTGGGCTCACATGTTATTAGTATCTTCGATATTAATTTCAGAAGACTTCATGTACAAAGTAACAAAGCTTTTAGAGGCTAGTTTCATTTTTGAGGGTGGAAACCCATTATTAGTAACAATTGCAGCTGCTGTAATTTTTGTTGTATTTATTGCACACGCAGGTTTAGGTATGAGAAAGTTACCTGGTAACTTTAAACAGTACCAAGTTATGAAAGCTCACGCTAAGCATATGAATCACGATGATACAAAATTATGGTTTACACAAGCAGGAACAGGTTTTGCTATGTTCTTCCTAGGTTCTGTACACTTATATATCATCATGACTAACTCTGCTGATATTGGACCTTACGCTTCTGCTGATAGAATTTGGTCTGAGTGGATGTGGCCATTATATATTTTACTTTTATTAGCTGTTGAATTACACGGAACAATTGGTCTTTACAGACTATGTGTAAAATGGGGATGGTTTGATGGAGACAACCCAAGAGAAAACAGAGTAAAACTTAAAAAAGTAAAATGGGGATTAACTGTATTCTTCTTAGTATTAGGATTTGCTTCACTTGCAGCTTACATGAAAATCGGTATTGATCAAGTTAACAACAATAATGTTGGAAACAAATATCAACCAACTGCACAAGTTATGGAATACAAAATGCCAAATAAAACTATTGGAGGAATTGCGTAATGAAAATTAATTACTGTGATGCGTTAGTAATTGGTGGTGGTCTAGCTGGTCTTAGAGCTGCTGTTGCTGCACAAAAGAAAGGATTAAACGCTATTGTTTTATCTTTAGTTCCAGTTAAAAGATCACACTCTGCTGCTGCACAAGGTGGTATGCAAGCTTCATTAGGTAACTCGAAAATGTCTGATGGAGACAATGAAGATTTACACTTTGCTGATACTGTAAAAGGTTCTGACTGGGGATGTGACCAAGAAGTTGCAAGAATGTTCGTACATACTGCACCAAAAGCTATTAGAGAATTAGCTTCATGGGGTGTGCCTTGGTCTAGAGTTGAAGCTGGTACTAGAGAAGCAGTTATCAACGCGAAGAAAACTACTATTACTGAAGAAGAAGATAGACATGGTCTAATTACTTCAAGAGACTTCGGTGGTACTAAAAAATGGAGAACATGTTATACAGCTGATGCAACTGGACATACTATGTTATTTGGTGTTGCAAATGAAGCTTTAAAACATGACGTTGATATTAGAGATAGAAAAGAAGCATTATCATTAATCCACGAAGATGGAAGATGTTATGGTGCTGTTGTTAGAGATTTAATTACTGGTGAATTAGAAGCTTACGTTGCAAAGGGAACTTGTATTGCAACTGGTGGATACGGAAGAGTATTTAGACAAACAACAAATGCTGTTATCTGTGAAGGTACAGGTGCTGCTATTGCTTTAGAAACTGGTATTGCAACATTATCAAACATGGAAGCTGTACAGTTCCACCCAACTCCAATTGTTCCATCTGGTATTTTATTAACAGAAGGTTGTAGAGGTGATGGTGGTATCTTAAGAGATGTTGATGGTCACAGATTTATGCCTGATTACGAGCCAGAGAAAAAAGAACTTGCTTCAAGAGACGTTGTTTCTAGAAGAATGATTGAGCACATCAGAAATGGTAAAGGTGTACCTTCTCCATATGGTGAGCACGTATGGTTAGATATTTCTATTCTTGGTAGAGAGCATATTGAAAAAAACTTAAGAGATGTACAAGAAATTTGTCAAATCTTTAATGGTATTGATCCAGCTGACGAAGGTAAAAAAGGTTGGGCTCCAGTAAGACCAATGCAACACTACTCAATGGGTGGAATTAGAACTAAACCAACTGGTGAAGCAACTAGATTAAATGGTTTATTCGCTTGTGGTGAAGCTTCATGTTGGGATATGCACGGATTTAACAGACTTGGTGGAAACTCAGTATCTGAAACAGTTGTTGCTGGTATGATTATTGGTAACTACTTTGCTGATTACTGTTTAGCTAATGATGTTACTATTCCTACTTCTACAGTTCAAAAGTTCATTGATGAGCAAGATGCTTATTTAGATGAAATCCTTTCTTACAATGGAAATGAAGACATCTTTAGAATTAAAAGAAGAATGCAAGACATTATGGATGACCAAGTTGGTATCTTTAGATCTGGTGAGCCTTTAAAAGCTGCTGTTGAAGAATTAAAAGAATTATTAGCTAAAACTAAACAAATTACTGTTAAATCTAAAGAAAGATGTGGTAACCCAGAGTTAGAAGAAGCTTATAGAGTTCCTAAAATGCTTAAAGTAGCACTATGTGTTGCTAAAGGTGCTAGAGACAGAACTGAATCTAGAGGGGCACACTATAGAGAAGATTATCTAAAAAGAGATGATGCTAACTGGATGAATAGAACATTATGTTCATGGCCAAATCCTGATGAATTAGAGCCAACAATTGAATACGCTGAATTAGATATTATGAAAATGGAAATGCCTCCAGCATTTAGAGGTTATGGTGCTAAGGGTATGATTATTGAAAATGAACTATCAGCTAAGAGACAAGAAGAAGTTGACGCTATTACAGAGAAACTTGAAGCTGAAGGTAAAGATAGACATGAAATTCAAGATGCATTAATGCCTTTTGATTTACCAATGAACTATAAAGAGAAAAATGAAAGAGCAGGAGACAAATAATGAGCGTTGAAAAAGGTAGAGAAATAACTATATCAGTTCTTAAATTTAATCCAAGAAGTAAGGTTTCAAAACCTCACTTCGTTGACTATAAATTAGAAGAGACTCCAGGTATGACTCTTTTCATTGCATTAACAAAAATCAGAGAAGAATATGACCCAGATTTATCATTTGACTTCGTATGTAGAGCTGGTATTTGTGGTTCTTGTGGTATGGTAGTAAATGGTAAACCTGCACTTGCTTGTAGAACATTAATTGCTAATTACCCAACTGGAAAAATCCAATTAATGCCAATGCCTGCATTTGAACTTATCAAAGATTTATCTGTAAACACTGGTAAATGGATGGATGCAATGTCTAAGAGAGTTCAATCTTGGATTGTTGATAATGGTGAAGAAGTTGATATTGCTAAAATGGAAGAAAGAATTGAGCCAGATGTTGCAAATGAAACTTTCGAACTTGATAGATGTATCGAATGTGGTATTTGTGTTGCTTCTTGTGGTACAAAACTTATGAGACCAGATTTCGTAGGACCTGTTGGATTAAACAGAGTTGCTAGATTTGAAGTTGACCCTCATGATAAGAGAACTGCTGAAGACTTCTATGAGTTAATCGGTGATGATGATGGTATCTTTGGTTGTATGTCATTAATGGCTTGTGAAGACCATTGTCCAAAACACTTACCATTACAAAATAAAATTGCTTACTTAAGAAGAAAACTAGTAGCATTAAGATAATAACAAAAGAGGATTACCTCTTTTGTTTTATTCATTATATAAGTAGAAAAAGTTAAGTATCAATTTCATTTGATATTTAACTTTTTGTATTTTAGGGAGAGATATAATGAACTTAGCAAATGACTACTTTTTACTTTATCATGGTATAACATTTGAACAAAATTTAGATGTAGAACCAATTGATACTTTAATAGATGAAGAAACTTTTAGTATTTATGCCTTAGTTTTAAGTGCATCAAGAAAAGAGTACAAAAAATTTATTCCATTAAAGTCTTTTGAAAAACTATGTAATAAATTAAATGTAAAAACACCAACAAACATAAGTGAGTTAAACCACTTACAACATAATATTATTGAAAACATTCAAGAAAACAAAGAAAAATCATATATTGATGTACTTCATAACTCTTTTGAACATCTAAATAATAATGGCATCTTAAACCAAGAAAACTATACTAAACTTAGTTCATTGTTTGACTACCAAGAATTAGATATTGATAATAGTGATTCAAGTTATAGTGATGAAGATGAACTTGAATATAAATCTACATTTATAGAATTAAAATCATCTCTTGAAGAGTTTATTAATGAGTTAAAAAATGAAAATTCAAATGATGAGATTAATAGTGAACTAGATGAATGTCAAAACTACTTAAATAATCAAAAATTCTCTATTGGTATTACAGGTGTAATGAATGCTGGTAAATCTACTATGTTAAATGCACTAATGGGAAGAGAAATTCTTGGAAGTGCAGTAGTTCCTGAAACTGCAAACTTAACTATTGTAAAACATAACCCTACTGAAAATGCAAAAGTATTTTATTGGAATAAAAATGAATGGTCTAGAATAGAAAGTTCTGCTGCTGAATTAGATTCTATGAAAGATTATGTAAATGAAACAAATAAAATATTTGGTGATTCTTTAAAAGATTATATAAAAGATGAATCAAGATATGATGAAGTTGATATCAATGATTTATCAAGTTATACATCAGCAGAAGCTAGTGGAAAAAAATGTAACCTTGTAAAATATGTTGAATTAGGTTCAAATTTAGAATTCCTATCAGATGGTATTGAAATAGTTGATACTCCAGGACTTGATGACCCAGTTATTCAAAGAGAAGAAATCACAAAAGAGTATATCTCACAGTGTGATATGATGCTTCACTTAATGAATGTATCTCAAAGTGCAACATTAAAAGATGTAGAATTTATTATAGATGCTCTACTTTATCAAAATATCTCAAAACTTTTAATTGTAATCACAAGAGCTGATACAGTTACAAAAGAACAACTACAAGAGGTTATTGAATATACAAAATCATCTATTAAAAGACAACTTAAAGCTCAAAACAAAGACTCTCAGCTTGACTACATACTAAAAACTATTAAGTTTATTCCTATTTCTGGGAAAATGGCATTACTTCATAGAACAGGGAGAGAACAAGAAGCTTTAGATGCTGGATTTAAAATAGAAGATACTGGTATTTTAGAAATAGAAGAATATTTAAAAGAAACACTTTTTGGTTCAAATTCTCAAAAAAGTGAGCTAATTGTACAATCTTCAAAAACTCAACTAGCAAGAACTATTGAAAAACAAACAAATGCTTTAAACTATGAAATGAAACTTCTTTCAAAATCTAAAGAAGAACTAAATAAAGAACTTGAAGAATTTAATAAGAAAAAAGCTGTAAATGAAAGAATCTTTACTGCAATGAAAGAAGATATAAACTTTTATAAAAATGATGCAAAAAGCTATATTGATTCTCTTGAAACTTTCTTACAAAGTGAACTTATTGATTTACAAAATGTAATAAAACAAAGAGTTATATCAGATGTAAGATACTCTTTTGAAAAGTTTAGAAAAAGACCTGAAAACTCAAGAATTAAAGTAATAGTAGAAACAGCTATTAAAGATGGTATTATTGATGTAATTAGAGACTATAGATATAAGTTTATTAAAAAGTCTCAAAGTATTGGTGAACAATGTGAACAAAAATATCATGATTTTGGTTTCTCAATAGGTCATAAAAATGATAACTTTGATGCAAGAGGATTCTTCCAAGATGATTTTAAAACTGGTTTCTTAACATCTAATAATGAGGTTTTAGTAAATCAAGTAACTCAAGCTGTATCAAAAGCAAAAGAAAAAAAACTAAATGAACTAGATAGACAAATAGAAGGTTTTATAAAAGGACAATTCAAAGCAATTGAAGAAGATATAAAATCTAAAGCAAAAAAAGTTTCTACTTTATTAATTGAGTCATTTTTTGAAACACTAAATGCTCCTTTAAAAGCCTTTGAACAAAAACTTGAAAATGATGAAAAAATCCTACAAAATCAAATTGAATCATTTGAACAAAACAATGAAAATAGAGCTGAACAATCAATTGAGATTCATAAAAAGATAAAAAAACTAGATAATATCTTATCTAGTATAAAAGGACTACACTAATGAGTAAAGCAATAAATATATTAGATAATTTTATTAATGAATTTAGAGATACTTATACAAAAAAAGAAGTAGTTTATGAAAGTGGTTTAGTTGGTGATATTAAAAAAACTCAAGATAAATTACTTGATGAAAAGTTTTTACCATCAAGACAATTAGAAGGTATTCTAAAAAAACAAATTAGAAGAGCTAGATATCCTATGGAAGTTGCTATTACTGGTCAATTTTCAGCTGGTAAATCAACTTTTTTAAATGCTTTACTTTCTAGAAATATTTTACCAACAGGTATTACACCTGTTACTTCAAAAGTAAATTTCATCAACTATGGTGAAGAGTATAAACTAAAAATCACTTATTATTCAGGAGCACATGAATATGCTCCAATTGAAGCTATTGCTGATTTTACAGACCAAAGACAAGATGAAATGCAAGATATTAAGTATCTTACACTTTATGCTCCAATGGATATATTAAAAGAAATCTCTTTTGTAGATACACCAGGACTTAACTCTCAATCTCAAAGTGATACAGATACAACAAGAAAAGTATTAAGAGATGTTGGTGGTATTATTTGGCTTACATTAATTGACAATGCAGGTAAAAAATCTGAAGCTGATATTTTAGATGAATATATGACTCACTTTAAAGATAAAACTTTATGTGTATTAAATCAAAAAGATAAATTCTCTCAAGAACAAATAGATACTACTACAAACTATGTAAAAGAAAAGTTTGCAAAATACTTTGCTCAAGTTACTCCAATTTCAGCAAAAATGGCATTAGATTCAAGAGCTGCACATAAATCAGTACTTATAGAAAATAGCGTTGAGAAGGTTTTAAAAGAGTTTAAAACTGAGTTAAATGAAAACTTAGATTGTACTTCACTAGAGTTCTTTAGACAAAAATATGATGAATTCCAAAAACAAATAAAAGAGATAAAATATCAAGATATTACTTCAAATATGAAGCTTTTACATGATTCGAATATTCAAGAGGTTTTAGACTTTATAGAACATACAATAAGACCTAAGGCACAAGAGTCAAAAGAGTATGCAATCAAAAAAGATTTAAAAGGTATTTGTGATATTTTAATCAAAGAGTATCAAACTATTATTGGTGTTTATGATGCATTAAGTAATATACTAAGAAATTGTGAAAATGATGTTGTTGATGCTTTAGATAATATTCATAAGAAATACTCAAAAGAGCTATTTACAATTTACAACTCTTTAGAATCAATTATGGAAAAAATGGCACATGAAACATACAAAAATATTAAAAGAAAAAAAGCCTATAGATTTGAAGAATCAAAAAGTGGTTTCTTAAAATCTGAGAAAATTGAAAAAATTGAGTACGAAACTTACTGGATTGATGCGGATAATATCTACAAAAACCTTTTCTATGATGATCAAAAAATTGATAAGATGTTTAAAAGATCTATCAAACTTTTAAAGAATATTGAACTAAATACAGATGAAGCGTTTAGAGATGTTTATAGAATTATTAAAAATGAAGTTGCTAAATGGCAAGAGCCATATGAACTTATTAGAAAACATAGAGAAATTGCTTCTGATTTGGAGTTTTCAAATACTAGACATTTTGCCGCAAAAGTATATGAAAATGTATTAAGATCATATCATAGAGCTATTTTAGAAAATATTTCTGCCTTAAGAAAGAAATTTGCATACTTTAATGGTGCCTTATCGTACTCATATATTCAAACTACACAAGCAACAATTGCTCACTTTGAACAACAAATATTAGAGTCAGAAGAGCTTTATAAAAAAGAGCCTACAAGATTTGCTATTCAACATCCAAGAGAAGATCAAATACTTACAAAATTAAAAGCAAACTTTGGATTTGAAAAAATTGAAGACTTTTTAACTTCAAAAAGAAACTATTTATATAAAATTATAAAATACTCAAAAGAACAGTACTTAGAAATAAATGAAGATAGAATAAAATTTGTAAGAAATAAAGAGAATGAGTACCACGAAAAAATAAGTGATTTAGAGAAAATAAAAGAAGACATCTAATCTTCTTTTAGACCCTGTAAATTAAACTGTGTAAACCCACCAGTTACTTTTTAATCACTTAGTATATTTTTCCATAATCTCACTGA
>JBLWVX010000026.1:0-37730 GCA_048268245.1 Arcobacteraceae bacterium | reverse complement strand
ATTTATAAAAATATAGGAAGTATAGGTTTTATAAGTTATTTTAGAGTTTATATTTTAAAATATTAGAGGGAAAGAGTATTCCCTCTAAATTTGGTTAGTAGTAGTTAGTTTTTAATCTAAAATATTTCATATCATTCTCTTTGATACATTTATTTTCATTCAAGAGTTCAATGAATTTACGTACCCTTTTTATATAATCACTATGATACTTTTTATTTAAGATAGTTTCAAAGCTGTTGTAGAAATAGATTGAGGTATCAGGTAAAACTGCCTCAATAAAGAGATAATCAAAATTCTCAGCTTCTTTGTAGTAATCCTCATTCTCTATTTTGTTAAATTGGTTAAAAAATGATTGTGAATTATAATTACTAAAATCTAGTACTACTTCATAATACTTATTAAAAAATAAAATATGCTCATTATCTACATAAGACACATAATGTGGGAGTAATTTATACAAAGTGTGCTTATTTTTCGTATCAATTCTTTCATTTTCTAATAGTTGTAAATTTAACTCAATCATTTCTGATTGAGTCATTTGATTATTTATTGTCATTTTAAAGTCCTTTATTCATATAATTAGGCATAGTTTTAACTTGCCATTCATTGATTGCTGAGTTAATCTCAACACCATATTTATTGCTAAAGAAAGTTCTACATTTATCCAATGAAGCAATAATCTTTGCATTTTTGCCATCTTGACTTTTAATTGTCTCTTTTATAATTAATTCATTAGGTAAGAACCTTTTTTTGATTGACTTAATAAATGTTGCAGTAGCATCATAGTTCTTCTTCCCATTAGCTCTTAAAAAGCTTTTGAAACTTTCGTGTAAAGCTTCATTTGAAACTCTAACACTCATATCAGTATCAAGGTTACATAACTGTTCACCAAATGAACCATTTTCTAAAACATCATACCACCACTGTTCATATAAATCTAAAGAGTGTAATAATTGATCCATTACAGCTTCTGTCATAGGAGCTTTATATAAATGTCTTTCCCATGGTTTATAGTCAAAGTTCATTAAGTCATACATCAAAGATTCTTTAAATTCTTTTGTGGATACTAACTTATTAAATTTTTCAAAAAACTCAAAATCACCTCTATATATAGATTTAGCCTTCGTTGTTATCCATCTTCTTTCATCAGCTGTTACACAAACTACATGATCAGAATTTGAATCTAAGATTAAGTGGGTATAATTATCTCCTTTATATGTCATAGAACCTTTGATTTCATATACATGGTCAATATCTGTCACGATCGATTTTAGTTTTGACTCATCAGATTTTTGTCCACTCCAAAATGCTTCGTTCCCATATAAAAGAAGACAGTTTTGAAGATGCGAGTTGAAAGATCCAAAAATTCTTTTGGGATCAGCACTTTCCATAAAATAGTGTCCAAATAATGAAGCAAATACTTTTACAAAAGTTCCCTTTCCACAGCCCTTTTCGCCAATTATGACAATTGCTGTCCCTTTCCAAAATGGTGTTTGAATAGTTTTAGCCATCCATGAACAAATTACCTTAAATATAAGTTCATCTTCATTTGCTATTACTTGTCTCACAAAATTCCAATAAAAAGACGTATCTACAGATTTGATTGGCTTATACGGCCATCCTTTAAATAAATTGTATTCATAAGGTTTCACTTTACTTGGTTCTTTAAAAACAATAGAAGTGTAGTCTTCTCTATTTTTACTAGAAGTAAAGATATCAACAGGATTAAGAATCTTTTTACTAAATAAGGCTCTTAACTTTTTGTTTTCAAACTTAATTTTTAAATCATGTTTACTATAGATTTCTAAAACATCTTTATCTTTTGCAATAAATCCGACTTTTCCACCAGATTGGATTAGAGCATATGAATTCATGTATTTAAAGGCCTTGTCTTCTAAGGATTTAATATCATAATGAGTTTCAAAATGTTCTTGTAATTCTTCATCTTTTGTAATTTTTAAAATTAATTTTGAAACATTTTTTACAAACCTTTTATGCTTTTTACTTATCATTAAATACCCAGCAAGTTCTTCAATAATTTTTTCAATTTGATCACTTTCTTTATGTAGTTCTAAAATACTTTCAATATCAACTTCATCAAAGTCTAACCTATACTTTTTACCACCATGTAAATAACTATAAATATATGCATTAAATAAATGTTTTGTACTTAATATAGCCCGAGAAGCTCCTTTCTCTGGCTGTATTACATCTCTAATATAGATGTCTTGATTAGTTTTATTTAATAATTGTAATATTGATGTACTCATTTTAGTTTACCTCTACTATTGTTTTTACAGAGATTACACTCTCTTCAATTTGTTTAACTACTATATTTGTAGCAACTTCTTGTGTTAGACCTTTAGAAACTAATTCATTAACTTTCGAAGCTTTGTAAGCATCTTTTGTTTGTTGAATTAAATCTTGATTATCAATCTTTAACTGCTTATACACAGGCTTCCAATCAGGCAGATGAGCATAATAAACTTTTGATAAATCTAATGTTTCTTGACTACCCATATTCCAAATAGAACTTTGTGGTTTATCTTGATATAAACCATCTTTACAAGTTGGTTTAGCCTCAAAACAAAGCCTTGATAAAGCAGACTTCATAACACTTAAATCTATTGCATATCTCATACTTGCACTTCCATCTTTATGAATCTTTAAATAGTAAAGATTGTAATAGATACAAGCTCTTTTAATGTATTCAACTAAATTGTTAACCGTTTCCTCTGTAACATTTGAATTTGACCAATAAGCATGAAAAGAAAAGCTTGTATAAATTAATTCACCTTTACTATTTTTAATGCCATAACTTGATCCAAAACCTACTAAACACGCAACTTTCTTAAAACTATCAGGAAGAATTTTTGATAATGTTTTATAGACTTCTTCTTGTGTTTTAATAACCATATAATTAGGCATTGCTATATCTGGATCATAATCTGCAATTAATAAACTTGTTTGTGGATATTTAAAATATTTATTACTTCTAGATATAGTAAAGGGAGGATTTTCCTGTCCCTTTTTTACTATATTATAGATCTTGGTGTTCATTTATTTCTCCTAAAATTATTGCTTGACTTGGATGTAAGCTTTCCAATATGTTATAAAACTCACTTAGAGAGTTAACTTCAAGAACCTGTGCTGTTCCTTTTGAAAGGAATGCATTTGCTTCTTTTTTAACCTGACCATTTTGGTCTAAAGAGAAGGTCTTATTTAAAGACCCCTCTGTGTTTGTAATTAGAGTAAATTTAATTTTCATCAACATTTACCTCTATCTTTGTATTTTCAATGTAAGAAATTAAATCCTGAACTTTTATGAGACGCAATTTCGGTGTTGGTAAATAAGAAGGGACATCTCCATTCTGAATTAATGTTATTAGATGAGATTTACTCATACCAAACATCCATGATTGTGAGGGTCTAATAAAATGGTACTCAGAAACATCATTTTTTGTTTCCATTTTTTTCCTTTAAAGTAATTTATTATTTCCAGAGTTTGTAATCATCTGAAAACAATTAAAAAAAATTTCTATATTTGTTTCATATCAATCAGTAAATAGCCATTATATGGTATACTTTAAAAGAACTTAACGGAAAAATAAAATAAGTTATAATGGTACAAAGGCGATTTAATGAGTAATATTAAAATTGGAGAAAATGAAACTTTTGAAGAATATAAAAAAAGAACAGCTAATCAATCAAATTCTACGATTGAAACAAGAGGAAGAAAAAAGAATACTGGAAAATTATCACAAGAAACACAATTAAAAATCATTGATCTTATAAAACATAGGCCAAGTTTCTATAATATAAAAGAACAACCTTTTTGGTCACCAAAAAGTATTCAGCAATTAATACAATTAAAAATGAATAAAGAGTTAGCTCTTTCAACTATTAGAGATTATTTAAATAAATGGTTTAATATAAAACAAATAAAAAAAGGTAATCAAATTAAAAATTTGTTAAATAATGATGACATTCTTAGAGATAGTTATAATGATAATACAACTATTTTGTATGTTAAAACATATATAAATGGTTTTATACATATTGTGACAAGATTAAATGAAAACAAATTTATTTATTGTGGTAATAAAAATCAAAAAAACCTAATTAAGACTTACAAATATTTAATAAGTTGTTATAAAGACGAAAATATCTATTTAATATTTGATTCATTTTTCTATGACAAAACAATATTTAATAAACTATTAAATAGGAATCTAAAAATATTTTATATAAAAAATACCTTTAAAGATCAGCTTATTAATAAAGGCAATTCTTTACTTGTTAAAGAATTTAAAAAAGAGACCTCTAAACCAATTAAAAATAAAGAAACAAATGAAAATAAAATTTTTAAAATTGAGAAATTTGATGAAGTTCAAAACTTTTTAGTTGAAGAAGAATTTGATGAAGTTCAAAACTTTTTAGTTGAAGAAGAATTTGATGAAGTTGACAGCTTTATAGTTGAAAAAGAACTTGATTTAAATAATATAAAGATATAAACTCTAATTTTTTAAATAGTGTCACATAAATTGAATCTATATATTCAAAATATTAGATGTATAGGATTTATAGGTAAATTTAGATTTTACTTCTAAAAAAGATATAGATTTAATTTAAATAATCTGGTATAATATTAATATTGTATAAGGAGTTAATAAATGAGTAAACCACCTTTTTCTAGAAAAAAAGCTTTAAAAACAGCTTCAATTTCAAATCAAATTGAGGGTTATAAACCTATTAAAGATAAAGAGACATTAAAAAAAGTAAAACAATATTTATCTTTACTTAAATAATGAAATACTATCCTCCTTCAAATCACATTTACTATAAAAATAGTGATGTTCCTATAAATAAACTAAATATCAAAGAGCTTGAAGTTATAACTGAGATTGAAAAAGAGTTATTAGCTAGAGCTTATGAAAATCTACATACAAAGCTAGATGAAAATATTAAATTTGATGAAAAGTACCTTTGTAAAGTTCATGAACAAATCTTTTTTCAATTATATGATTGGGCAGGAAAATTTAGAACTGTAAACATATCAAAAGATGAAAGTATGTTTTGTCCATACTTAAATCTATCATCATTTTCTAACGAAATTTTTTCAAAGTTAAAAGATGACAATTTTTTAAAAGACTTTGAAGACATATCAAAAAAAGATGATTTTATAGATAAGCTTGCTTTTTATATTTGCGAATTAAATGTATTGCATCCTTTTAATGAAGGTAATGGACGAGCATTAAGGCTATTTTTTGATATGATAGTAACTTTCAATGGATATGAATATATAAACTATGAAGATACTTTAGAAAATAATGACTATATAAAAGCATCAATTGACTGTATGATTGCTGATTGTGAAAAGATGAAAGTAATTCTACAAAAAAGTTTAAATAAAACAATTAGTTAATTTTAAAGTATAACTTTTGACTTTAAATGACTCATATTGAATTACATAAACCTTTTATTTTTCAACGTACAAGCAAAATGGCATATCCACTGGCATATCGTTACTTTTTTAAAGTTATAAAATCCCTAAAAATAAGCTCTTTGAAGATAGAGTTGGATTCCGGACATCTCCACCAAAATAATTCATAAAAACCATAGAATATTAATTCTATAGTTTTATTATAAATCACAAGTATATTAAATCAACTTTTATTCTCAATACTTACCAAAAACCTTTTTATTAGGTTTTACAAGCATTGTTAAATTATCATTTATATATCTAACTTCAAAAATATCAAGATATTTAATTAATGCTCCTAACTTATTAAAACCATGATTAATTGGGGAGAAAGAACTATTTTGACTGATATATAAACCTACATCTTTTAAATCAGCCCACCCATTATCACCTGATACTTGTTCAACTGCATCAAGAAGAGACTTTTTTAAATTATTATCTTTTTTTGCATCATAATCATTACCCTTATAACTGATTTTAAAATCATATTTATATTCACTAGAATCATCAATGTCTTGACCTTTTTCTTGCAGTTGAATAAACTTTTCTACATAGATAAATTGAGAGCAAGCTTTTACTAATGCATCAGGTGTTTTTTCTTCACCATATCCAAGTACAGTTTTTGCATCTGACAAGATCCTAGCAACAAGTGGAGTAAAATCACTATCACTTGTAATCAAAGCAACTATATCAATATCTTTTGTGTATATTGAATCCATAACATCAATTACAATTGCAATATCCGAAGCATTTTTATTATTTGTATAAGCAAACTGTTGATAAGGTTGAATACTATAATCTAATAAAACATTTTCCCAACCATTAAGATGTCTACTTGACCAATCACCATATGCTTTTCTAATAGTGATTTTTCCATATTGAGATAGATCTTTAAAAATACTATCTATATATTTTGCACTAACATTATCACAATCAATAAACATTGCAATATTTTTTTGTTGATTATTTCCCATTGATAAAATATCCTCAAATTTATATAGTTTAGATTTTATCTAAAATCTATTGGAAGTTGAAATGTTTTTAATTAGTACTTGAATTTTTGCTAATATTTTAATACTATTAATACAATCTTTCTACTAACCTATTAATAAGTCTGAATACCATATTTCAATAAATACTTAGGTAGGACATCATCAAGATTTTGTACATCCTTATCTTCTAATTCAATTAGATTTAAATTATATTTTTTATAAATGTCTTGTTTTATTTTTTTCCTATGTAAATATTTTTCATCATTTTCATATCCCCAATACTCAATATAAACTTTTCCAGCTGGTATATAAAAATCAGAATAAACTTCTTCTTCAATAGGAAGTCTTCTTTCATAAGCATGAACTATTTCAAACATATAAAGCCAATTGTCTATTAGCATTTCAGCTTTTGATCGAGTGTAATGACCATCTGTTGCTCTATGTTTTGCTTCAAATTTATCTCTAAAAGATAGTGTTTCTTTTTTAATATCATCTTCTACAGATTCTTTTTCTATACCACTTATGTCTTCTATTGTTGAAATCAAAGTTTTGTTTTCAAGTATACTTATCGGCCATTGTACATAAGGTATGCCTGATTTGAAATCTTCTGATTGAATAGCTTGATTTTTTAAGCCTTGTGGTGTTGCTACCCACCCTTTTATGCCTTTTTTTGTCCAACCTATTTCAGATAAAATTACATTTATTTTTCTTGCTGATAATTTAAAATGTAATCCTAGTTTCGTTGCAGTTAACAATTCTTCAGTATTCTTCTTCTCTAAAATATCAATATTTTCTGGCCAAACTATATATTTGCCATATTGTTTATTTTCTTTGTAGTTTGCTCCTATTTTAAAACCTTTTTCAGTTAATATCCATTTATTTTCTTTATCTTTTTTTATATAACCTATATCTTGGAACTTTCCAAATAAATCCTTTGTAGATATTGAATGTTTTTTAGATAATGAAGTTGTTGATATAAATTTTATTTTTTCTTCTGACAAATGTAATCCTTTTTGATTATATATAACTATTTATTTAAAACTTTATGATAATATAATAATGACTTTTATTAAAAGGTTAAATATGATAGCAACTGAACTTATTATTCTATTTATAATTATTGTTATTATTGGATTGGTACTTAAAACACCAATAATAAAAGGAATCATTGGAGAAAAAAATGTATACTCAATTTTAGATAACTTGTTGAACAAAGAAGAATACTTTATAATGCAAGATATAAGTCTAGAAAAAAAAGGTGATACAACACAAATTGACCTTATTGTATTTTCTGTATATGGAATTTTTGTTATAGAAGTAAAAAACTATAAAGGTTGGATTTTTGGAAACGCAAACCAAAAAACTTGGACTCAAAGTATATATAAAAAGAAATATAAATTTCAAAACCCTCTACATCAAAATTATAAGCATATAAAATCTTTAGAGCAAACTTTAAACACTTCTACAAATAATGATATATTTAAAAACATAGTTGTTTTTACAGGAGATAGTAAATTTAAAACCAAACTTCCAAGTAATGTTTGTACTGTAACTAATTTAGTTCCATATATTCAAAGTTTTAATAAACCTATACTATCAAGAAAAGATGTTGTAAAGTATATGAATGAAGTTAAAAAGTATAGCTTGAAAAAAGGTATCAAAACAAACATCAGACATATTAATAATATAAAGTCAAAACATAACAAATTGTAATAAAATTTAAACAATCAAAAAGATTTCGTTAAAATATAAAAAACAAAAATAAAGGTTTATTTTATGGAAGGTAAGATTTTGGTTACTTACAAGATATTATGCAAGTCTGATTTCAACTTGGAAGTTACACTAGAGCAGTTACTTGCAAATGAAAAAGTTGCAAAGGTTATTAAAAGTGAGTTTGCTAAAGGTATTAGAAATATAGCTTTAAATACAAAGAATGATGATTGTAAACTAAAGATAGAAACACAAAAAGAGCTTTATCAGTTTGAAGCTAGAAAAGATGACTTTGCAGATTTAGTTAGTCTAGCAGAAGAAGATGCAAATGCTAGAAAACTAAACAAAAAAGATTGTATTGGTGTAGAACTTGTAGATATAGAAACTACTAAAGAATAGATACTTTACATATGGATTACAAAGACATTTATTTCCAAAACTATTATGAGATAGATGATAGTTTTATTTTTAATCTAAAAGATTTTGACAAATATAAAAGAAACTCATTATTTAAAAGAGATTTTACAATTATTACAGCATTTAATCCTCAAAATGAAATTCTATCTTGTATAGAAAATCAAGATAGACATATACTTCTAAGAAAAGATATAGAAAAGTTAGAAGTTCAATATCTTTATGCAAGAGGATATTTAGATGACCATAGTGAAGATGGGTATTTAATATATGATTTAAAGCTTCAAGAAGCAATAAATATTGCTTTAAGATATGAACAATATGCTATTTTTTACAATAACTATAAAGATAGAAAAATTGGATATTATAAGTGCAATTCAAAACTACCAATAATTGAAATAACATATTAAATTAAAAATTTTATCTACTATTTTATATACTTAGAAAATACTTTAAAGGAAATAAATATGAAGAAAGTAATAGTTTCAGCTTTTCTACTAGCATTTTGTACTAACTTTGCCTATGCCCTTAGTTGGTCTCAACTTAAAAGTTGGACAAATAAAGATATTGAACCTGATGTAAAATATAATATTGAAACAGAAGGTTATAATGCAAGAGTTTATGAATTCACTCCCCTTAGTGATCCAGGAAGTACTTGTATTATGACATTTACAAATGAAAAAATGGGAATGTTTTGCTTCAATAAATCAAAAGATGCAATTAAGAAAAAATAGAAGTTTTAAACTTCTATTTTAAGATGATTTTTTTCTATCAAAATAATAGACAAACGTTAAAGCAACTAGCCCAACTACTGCAATTGAGCTTAACATCATATATAGATTCTCCATAAAGGCACTCCTCTTTTGATACTATTTAGTTATTTAATAACCATAATATCATTTAAATATTTTTATTTCAATATATATTAAAAAATTGTATATTTTTTATACCTTCTTTAGTAACATTGTAACAAAATCACATATTTTGTAAAATTAGACTATTTCTAATGTCTTCAAAACTTTGTGGTTTGGCATAAAAATACCCCTGACCAATATCACAACCTAAATCACTTAAAACATCCTCTTGTTCAGGGTACTCTATTCCTTCAGCAACTGTTTTATAGCCTAAACTCTTTGATAGGGCTATTATTGCTTTAGTAATTTGAAGATTATTATTGTTTTTAGGAATATAATCAATAAAAGCTTTATCAATCTTAATAGTCTCAATAGGAAGTTTTGAAAGATAACTCATTGAAGAATAACCTGTACCAAAATCATCAATAGACATTTTAAA
This sequence comes from Arcobacteraceae bacterium, assembly GCA_048268245.1. Classification (GTDB taxonomy): domain Bacteria; phylum Campylobacterota; class Campylobacteria; order Campylobacterales; family Arcobacteraceae; genus Arcobacter_B. The sequence continues at coordinate 27,839 of JBLWVX010000026.1, read as the reverse complement.
ACCTAATGACTTAAGTTCATTTAATAACGTTATACTATCTTTACCAAAATCCATTATATATCGCTCAGTTAATTCAAGCTCTACTTGACTTGGCTTTATTCCTATTTCTTTAATAATTGCTTTAATATTATTCAAAAAGTCTGATGACCTGAACTGTACACTTGATATATTAATAGCTATATACTCAAGAGTAGTATCTATTTGTTTAAACTTCATAAAATCTTCACAAGCTTTTTTGAAAATAAACTCCCCTATTGGTACAATAAGACCAGTATCTTCAGCAACTGGGATAAAAGTAGCAGGTGATACAAAACCTAATTTGTCATTATTCCATCTAACTAAGGCTTCAAAAGATCTTGTTTTTTTAGTATTTAAATCATATTGTGGTTGATAATTTAAATAAAGTTCATTTTTCTGAACTGCTTGTTTTAATGCTTGTTCTATTACAAGCTGATCATGCACATCCTCTGATAGTTTTTCATCATAATACTCAAAGGTATCTTTACCCTGCTTCTTAGCATAATACATGGCAGTATCTGCATTTTTTATAAGTGTTTGCATATCATCTCCATCACTGGGAAACATAGCTACACCAATACTAGCACTTGTATTTAATTTAAAATTATCTATTTTTACAGGTTGTTTTACTATCTCTAAAATCTTTTCACATACAAACCCTGCACTACTTTTATTTTTTGCAGATTCTAATACTATTACAAACTCATCTCCACCCATTCTAGCAAGCATATCTGACTGTCTTAACACAGATTTAATTCTTGAAGACACTTCAATTAAAAGCTTATCACCTACATTATGTCCTAAAGTATCATTTATGATTTTAAACCTATCCAAATCTAAGAAAAGTAGGGCAACACTATAATTATTTCTTTTTGATGCATCAATTACATGATTTAGATGTTCTTCAAGCATAACTCTATTAGGTAAAGATGTTAAACTATCATGATAAGCAAGGAAATCTGCTTTTTCTTGAGTATCTATAATCTCTTGTAAGTTTGTATGAATTGAAATATATTTAAGAATTTTACCATCTTCATTTCTTACAGCAGTAATATTTAACCAAGTAGGGATCAATGTCCCATCTTTAGCTATATCATTCACCTTGCCTTTAAAGTACCCATTTCTATTTAAATGAGTCAAGACTTTTTTATAAAACATTTTATCATGTCTATTTGTAGTTAAAACATTTGGTTTCGTACCTATTAACTCATCAATTTTATATCCTGAAATATCCTCATAAGCTTTATTAGCACTTATGATATCTCCACTTCTATCTATGATTAAAATACCCTCTTGTGTATTTTCAAATACTATAGCTGACTCTTTTAACTCTTCTTGTTGCTTTATATATTTAGTAATATCAAGTTTTATAGCAAGATAATTTACAACTTCACCATTTAGAAAAATAGGTACAATTGAAGCTTTTTCATAAAAGATAGAACCATCTTTTCTTTTATTTATAAACTCCCCTTCCCATTTTTTTCCATTACTTAAATTTTCATTTAACTGTTTGTATCTACTCTCAGGAGTCAAGCCTGATTGTAAAACCTTTGGTTTATTTCCTAAAACCTCTTCTTTTTCATAACCTGAATTACTCTCAAATATTTCATTAACATATAAAATATTTTTATTTGCATCAGTTAATACTACGGAGTTATCACTATGTTGCACTGCATATTTAAAAGCTTGAAGTTCATTTTGAATTTTTATAGTATTTAGATAAAGCTTTACCATTATAATTACTAAAATTACTGATAATATAAAAAACAACAATGCAATAATTAATTGGTAAAAAAGCTCTTTGTCATAAGCTATTTCTAAACTATTTGAAGTTTTTGTTATACTCTCATTTAATCTTATACTTAATGACTCTTCTAAAATCTTTTTTAACTGTTCTTTTAACTCTAACACTTTTCTTGTATGCTTATCAAAATAATCAATTTTACTATCAATATTTCTATGCTGTATATACTCTAGGTTTTTATAAATAATAGTTTCATTTTCATTTATATTTACATAGTCTTGAATTAACAAAAAAGTAATATTATTTACTATATTTTTTAACTCTTTGTCTAAACTTTTACTTTCACTAATACTATTATTTAAATCAAAAAGAAAATGAATTGAGTTAAGCCGTGTAGCATGTCTTGATTTAAAGTCCTCTAGCAACTCAATTTTTTTGTAATATTTATTTTGTATATCTTTTAAATGTTCATTAAACTCAATCCCAAAATCTTTTTTAATATAACTTTTAATCAAATTGTTAAGATGGATTTCAAAACTATTTGTTTTTTGAACTATTTCATCAAAGTTAATTAGTTTACTATTAATATTAAGAAAATTTGTGAAGTCATTATTTATAAGCCTTAATTGCATTAAACTATTTTTGTAATTATCATAATTCTTTACACTATCTTCAATTTTAAAAAGATATAAAAAAAGTCCTGCTAAAAGGATTGAAGTAATAACGATAGAGGGAATAAATAAACTTTTAGCTTTTAAAAACATTTATTTACTCCTTTCTTTTGGCAATTCACCAGATAGTGATTTTAAAAAACTAACAATACTACTTATCTCTTCTTCACTCATTGGTCTACCAACTTGATAAAGTGTCATGATCTTAACTGCTGCACTCAAACTATAAGTTCTTCCATCATGAAAATATGGAGCAGTATGTTCTATATTTCTTAAAGTAGGTACTTTAAAATAGTACTTGTCTTTTTCTTTTTTTGTAAGATTGTATCTTCCAAGATTAATACTTTTTGCATCTTCCATAATTCCAAACTTACTATATAAGTTTCCACCTACATTAACTCCATTATGACAAGCAATACAACCTTTATTTTTAAAAAGTTCATAACCTTCTTTTTGCTTTTTTGTAATAGCATTCTCATCACCATTTAAATATCTATCAAAAGGTGAGTTTGGAGTTATTAAAGTTTTTTCATATTCTGCTATTGCATCAACTATATTTTGTTTTGTAATACCATTTTTGAAAACTTCATCAAAAAGCTCTTTATATTCAGTGTTTTCTAATTTTTTAATTAATACATTGAAGTCACTAGCCATTTCAATAGGATTTTCAATAGGTCCCAAAGCTTGGTCTTTTAAACTTTTAGCTCTTCCATCCCAAAATTGTCTAAAATTAAAAACAGAGTTTAAAACTGTAGGAGTGTTTATATTACCTTGCTTACCATCAATACCTATAGCAACAACACTATTATCATCACCACCCTCATTTAGTATATGACATGAGGCACAAGATATACTATTATCTAAAGATAGTCTTTTATCATTAAAAAGTTTTTCGCCTAGTTTAGCTTTTTGTTTATGCACATCTATATTATTTGGTATAGGTTTGATATTTTCAGCATTTAATACAACACTAAATATAATTATTATTAATAAAATTAGTTTAAAAATCTTACACACCTTAGTTATTTTCAATTTCGTATATTATAGTACTATTTTACTTTATTCATTAAATAAATATATGTTGATTTTAAAGAGTAGTTAAAAAAGCCTTATTTAAGTATATTATCCATAAAATATGAAACTTTTTATTTAAGGAAGAAATATTGGAACCACAGTACGAAAAAATCATTGTTTTGGTGATAGTTTTATCCGCAGCATTTATTACATGGAAAATGGTAAAAGACTTTTACATTACTAAGTTGCACAGAGTTTTTGCTCATTTAATCGCAGTAGTTACATCATCTTTTATGCTACTATCTGCTATGTTCCTTTTTATGCCTAAGAATTACCAAAGAGGAGCAGGACCAGAAGTTGAGTTAAGTATAATGTCGATTGTAACTGTAGTGGTAATGGTTGCTGTTTTATATATATTTTTTAAATATGCCCCTCGTAAATAAAAAATAGAGACCTCTCTATTTTTTATAACTCACTTTTCTTCAACTAACATTAAATAATAATTCCATAGGTTTTACCATAACAAAATAAATAAAAATATACTTTCTAATTACAAACTTTAAATATGTTATAAATAACAGATATATAAAAACACTCAAAAACAAATAAAATTGATAACCATAATCATAATTAAGTATAAATTAATTTTCTATTCACTAATATTCCACCACTAAATTGAATTTATTTCTACTAAAAAATTCAAAACAAAAGGACATAATAAATGAAAAAATTAAGTATTATTGCAAGTGCATTAGTATTAACATCTACTGCTTATGCTGCAAATAGTGTTGATGAGGCTTTTAAAGATGGAAGCTTTTCTGGAGAGCTTACAGCTCATCATCAATCATGGGATAATGGAGCTGGTGAAAAAGACTCTGGTTTTACAGCAGGAACTTTTAACTTAAACTATGAAACTGATTCATTAAATGGTTTTAAATTAAACACTGGATTTAGAGCAAATCATGAATTCTCTGAAAAAGAACCAGGTGATTACGAAGGTGATTTTGAAAACAATGCTGTTATACATACTGCAAATATTGAATTCTCAAATGATTTTCTTACTATTAAAGCTGGTAGACAAGAGATCGATTTAGAGTGGTTGGGTGATTACAATGAAGCAGTTGTTATCTCTTCATCAAAACTAATTCCAAATACAACTTTAGTTGCAGGATATACAACTAGACAAGCTGCGATTGGTGCAGATGAAAGCAAAAATTTTGCTGATGTTACAAAAGATGGTGCCTATGTTATAGATGCAAAATATAATGGAATTGAAAATATTGTATTAAACCCTTATTTTTATTCAGCACAAGATGTAGCAAACTTCTATGGTTTAAAAACAACTTATGAAACTGATACATTTGGTTTAACTGCTCATTATGCACAAAGTTCAGAAGATGCAGCAAATACAGAAGATGGTGAAGTTTTACATTTTGAAGCAAGTGCTAATGTATCTGGATTTAGTTTAGCAGCTGGCTATATTAAAGCTGGAAAGGACAATGGGCTAGGTTCAATTGCTGCATTTGGTGATAATATTGATCCAACTGAAGAGTTAGGTGATTATATTTATGCTACTGATACTAGCACTATTTATGCTACAGCTGGATATACTATCTCTGAGGTAGAACTATCTGCACTATATGCCGTTGCTGATAATGACAGTACAAATAAAGAAGATAAAGAATTTACTCTTGGCGCTGCTTATTCATTTACTGAAAACTTAGCTGCAGATATTATGTATACAGACTTATCTTTAGAGTCGGATAAGGACAAATCAAAAGTAGCTGTAAACTTAGCTTACTCATTTTAATTATTACCAAAACAAAGTAAAAGGAAGAGAGTTATACTCTCTTCCTTTTTTTATCTCTAAAATTTCAAAGTATAGTGATAACTATTCTCAATATTAATATAAATTTAAGTTTTGTTCTTGTAATATACTAATAATGATTATCAATATGAAAGGATTTATAATGATTACTTGTTACGAAATAAAAAATAAAAAAGATTTAGTAGAGCCAACTGGTTGTACTTGCTAAAGGAAGTAAAATGAGTGTATTAGTTATTGGAGGAGATAAAATATCTCCTATTGTAAATATGTTGGAAAACCTTGGTGCAAAAACTATCAATCACTGGGATGCAAGAAAAAAATCTTCTGCTCCTAAGAAAAAAGTTCCTATGGATACGGATTGTATAGTTATGCTAACTTCTTTTTTAAACCATAATACAATGCTTAAATATAAAAATGAAGCAAAAAGAAAAAACATTCCATTTATATGTGCAAAAAGATCAGTTTCTTGTGTATATGATGAATATGTAAAGATTATGGGAATTACAGATTGTAGTCAGTGTTATGCAAACTGTACTAAGAAGAAGGATTAATATGAGTTTTAACTATTTTAACTACTGTGATGATTTTGTTGGTTTTGATAATAACAAAGAGTTTTTACCAAAAGGCTTTGACAGCTTTAATTCTCAATACAGATTAAGACAATTATTTTTAAATCTTAGCAATTATGTTTTAAAATCATACTGCCATTTTACAAAATATGAGCAAAGAAGATTAAGTATTTATTCTCTTAAAAATGCTTTTGAGTTTAAAATAAATTCAATGCTTCCAACTTCAAATATAAAAACACACAAAATTTCTAAGAGTTTTAAACTTTGTATTAATTCAACTAAGATTATAAACAACTATTTAAACAAAACTAATAACTCAACATTCGTAACAAGTAAAAATTTAATTCCTGCTGCAAAGCTAATTTCTCATTGTTTTATAAATAATAATATGCAGTTACTTATTGATAAACATTTACTATTTCATGAATTCGTTTTAAATAAGATAAAAAAACTTCATAAAGATAAAAATGTAATAGATTTAGGTGACTCGATTTGTATTGAAGCAAAAGATGTATGTAAACTTAAAATCTACACATCTTGGAAAAATATTGAAGTTAAAAACCCAAATATTAAAGATGAACTAGAAAGTGCTATTGAGTCAATAAAAAAAGGAGATTTCAATCAAATATATTTAGCGTATCCAAAAGATGATGAATTTAAAAAACAAATACCTATATATGTGGATGAATTAAAAAACAAAGAGTACCAAATCAAAGCAATACCGTACTCTTTTAGATCAATTATAAGATAAAAACAGGAGATTTACAAATGGCGACAGCTATATTTTATACAACTAGTACAGGGAATACAACAGAAGTTGCAAGTAAAATTGCAGAAGAGTTAGGAGGAATTGAAGTTTTTGATTTAAGTGCAAACCTTGATAAAGTTGAACAGTATGATAAAGTAATTATTGGTGCTTCTACTTGGGGAGATGGTGATCTAAACGATGATTTAGATGAAGTGTGGGATGAATTTTGTGAACTTGATTTTTCTGGAAAAAATGTAGCTTTATTTTCACTAGGAGACCAAGAAGGTTATGGGGATACTTTTGTAGACGCTTTAGGAACTATTCATGAACAAGTGAATTCAAAAGGTGCTAATATTGTAGGTTTTACATCTACGGATGGTTATGATTATGATGAATCAAAAGCAGAAATTGATGGAAAATTTGTTGGATTAGTTATTGATGAAGATAATCAAGATGATTTAACAGACGATAGAATTAAAGCCTGGATTGAAGATATCAAAAGTGATATTATATAAAAAACAAAACTAAAAGTTTAAACTTTTAGTTTTGAGTACAATCTTCGCAAGTTCCGTAAAGTTGCATAGAGTGACTTGTAATTTTAAATTTATTCTTTTTAGCAATTCTGTCTTGTCTTTTCTCTATTTCATCGTCTAAAAACTCTACTATTTTACCACATGAAGTACAAATAAGATGGTCATGATGAGATTTTGCGTTACTCTCATATTTTTTTCCATCAGTACCAAAATTAATAGATACAATTAAATCTACTTCTTCTAAGAAGCTTAATGCTCTATAAACTGTAGCGATTCCAATGTTTGTATCTGGGTATTGTTTTTTAATTTCATTGTAAACTTCTTCAGCTGTTAAATGGTCTTCAGCATTAATTAAAATACTTAAAACTATTTCTCTTTGTTCTGTATATTTTAAGCCTTTTTGTTTAACAATCTTTTTAAGTTCTTCTATTATCTCTTCGTTCTCTACCATAAAAATTTGCCCTTAAACTTTATAATGCTTAATAGTATAGCCAAAGTTTGCCTAAAATACAAACACTAAATATTATCATTTAATATAACTTCTTCTTTTGATTCTTTTTTTATAAGTTTTTTCTTTTTTTTATTTTCAGGTTGATAAAGCATATGATGCCATAAAGCAAAGCCACAAAATGCTGCACCAGCAACAACATGCGTTTTTTTTGCTAGTTTATTTTTCATAAACATTGAAGTTACAACTGTCGCACCTAATGTTGCGGTCATTCCTATTTTTGCAACTTCTTTTTTAACCTCTAAATCAAGCTTTTTCATTCCTTTTTTTCCTTCTAGCTCTTCTATCAATAGTTTTCTTTGTTCCTTTTAAAGTCTCATAAGTTAAAGCTGCTGTTAATACAGCAGCTAAAGGCAAGATAAATGGCATCGTTAGTCCTTTTAATAATAATTATCATAATTGTAACTTATTTAAATTTAAAATAAACTGATAATTATTATCATGATTAAAACTATTTATCTAACTTAACACCTCTTATTGAATTTAAAAGTAGTCCAATTGTCGTTCCATTATGTAAAAAGGCTGTTACAATAGGAGAAAATGCTCCAAAAGTAGCACCTGCTAAAATGGCTGAATTAATACCAACCGTTGCATTGAAATTTGTGTTGATTAATTTCATTGTTTTGTACGCTAACTCTTTTGCTTCAACAACAGCAGCAATATCATCTTTTAACAAACTAACATCAGCTGTTGCTTTAGCAATATCAGCACCTTTACTCATTGAAATACCCACATGAGCTGAAATTAATGCAGGTGCATCATTAATACCATCACCTACAAAAGCTACTTTATTACCCTCATCCATCATCTTTTTAACGATTGTAGCTTTGTCAGTTGGTAGTAATTCTGAATAAACCTCATCAATACCTAACTCTTTAGCAACACTTTGAGCTTTTTTATCAACATCACCTGTTAACATTACAAGTTTTTTTACACCAAACTCTCTTAGTTTTTCTAAAGAATCTTTTGTATTATGTCTTATTTGATCAACTAAAGATATTGTTCCTAAAAGCTCATTGTTATAACCAATATAAAGTAATGTTTTACCTTCATCAAGTTTTTCATCAATTTTATCTTGATGTTCAGAAAAATCTATTCCTTCATCATCTTCTAAGAAGTGTCTACTTCCAATAACAACAGTTTTACCATTTACTTCTGTTTTTACACCATGAGCTACAATAAACTCAACTTCTTCATGGTGCATGTGAACAAAACCTCTTTTTTTAGCAGCTTTAACAACAGCCTCTGCTACTGGGTGAAAGTAGTGCTCTTCTGTACTTGCAGATAGATTTAAAACTTCTTCTTCTGTCCATTTATCATTGAAAGATTGCACATCTACAACTTCTAAATCACCTTGAGTTAAAGTTCCTGTTTTATCAAAAATAAAAGTATCTGCACTATTTAAAGCTTCAATAGATTTAGCACCTTTTATCATAATGCCTTCATGACCAGCTTTTGAAATTGTAGATTTAAAAGCAACAGGTGTTGCTAGTTTTAAAGCACAAGAATAATCAGCTTGTAAAACAGAAGCTACTCTTTCAAAATCTTTACTCATTACATAAGAAACTCCCGCAAGTCCTAATGTAACAGGTACTAGTTTATCAGCTAATTTAGTTGCTTTTAATTGAACAGAAGATTTTTCATTTAAAGAGTTCTCAATATAATGCTTTATTCTTTGTGTCGCTGTATTAGCTCCAACTTGTTCAGCCCAAATCTTAAGCCTACCCTCTTCTAAAACAGTTCCTGATATAACTCTATCACCTCTTTGTTTTTTTACAGGTTCAGCTTCCCCAGTCATAGAAACTTGATTTACACTTGCACTACCATTTACAATATGTCCATCAACAGGTACAGTACTTCCAGCTGAAACAATAACTATATCCCCAACTTCAATAGTATCTGTATCAACTAACTTTTCAACTAGTTTACCATCAACTTCTTTTTCAATCCATGCTTCTTTAACATTTGGCTTAGCAAGTTCTTTTAATAAATCATCACTTCTATGAACTGTTGTTTCTTCAATATATTCACCAAGAGCTAACATTGTATTCGTAGAATTCGCTGCAAGATAATCTTTTCTAATTAAAGAGATACCAACTGCTGCACTTTCTAAAACTCTTGAAGTAAGACCTTCTTTAAAAAGTTCTTGTGTTCCCTCAATTAAAAGTGGTGTTGCAGCAGCACTTGAAATAGTTGCATTTATTAGATTATTTTTAATTAATCTTTCACTAACTAATGCACCTGAAGCATACATCAAAGGTTTTAAACTAGGTTCTTCTTCACTAATACAAGATACACAAACAGAAGCTTCTTCATCCAAAGAACTTAATAATTTATCTGCATCTACATTAGCTAATCTATCTTCAATAGCATTGCAAACGTCTTCATCAAAAGTAAAAATAATACTTTTTGCTTTTTTATTTATTCGAACAGAAGTTACGTGTTCTACTTTTTCAAGATAGTTTTTAAGTATATTTTCATCAATATACTCATCACTTAAAAGTTCAAATTTATATCTTGCTCTAAAAGATGTACTATGAACTTTTTTAAAACTATTAATACTCATAATTAACCTTAGTAGTTTTTAGCTTCCATTTGAGCTTTTGCGTCTTCCATTCTTTCTTTTAACTCTTCAATTCCTGCTTGAACCAATTCACTACCTTTTGAAAAACCATTAAAAATAGCTTTTTGTGTAGTTTTATTTGTTAAAAGAAAAGTTACACCAGCACCAATTAGTGCACCCTTTACAAAATCACCATTAAAAAATGAATCATTAGCATTATTTTGAGGCATTATATTTTGAGCATTCATAGGAGTTTGTACAGAAGTATTCACTTCTTGATTTATATATGGATTTACTTGTTGAGTATTATTCATATTTTGATTTTGATTGATATAAGGATTTGATAAAAAAGCACTTTGTACCATTTGATTATTCCCCATATTTTGTTGTTGATTTACTTGAACTTGATCTTGAACACCTGCAATATTTTGCCCTTGATTTTGTCCTTGTTGATTCATATTATTCATACTCTACTACCTCATTATTTTCTTTAGCACAAGAAACTGCTTCTACTTGTTCATCACTATTAAACTTTTTGTCAATCATTTCTACAGCATAAACTCCAGCTGCACCAACTGCTAAAGAAGCTAAAGCTTTAAACATACCATTTTTTTCATTTTTATATGAACTTGCAGCTACAACAGAAGCTGTTGCTATTGTACCTTGAGTTGTTCTTTTTACAACATCATACGTAGCTTTTTTAATATTTGTTTCACCTTTTTTAATTCTCATAGCATTAATTGTTCCCGCTGCTAATAAAGATACAGCTGCACCACTTACTAAATGGTGTGTCATTATCTTTGGTTCTTCAAAATTACTTTTCATTTTTTTCCTCTTCTTTTTTATCTTTACATTCTTCTTTAGACTCATTTTGAGTTTTATTTTTTTCTTTTTTGTCTTTTATGCAATCAACTGTCGCTTCAACATTTTGTTTTACATTATCTTTTACATCACAAACTATATCTTTTGATTTATCAAATAGTTCATCTGTTTTTTCTTTTATTTTTTTACTATTATTATATGCAACTACTGCTCCTGCTCCAACTGCTATACCTAATAAAAATGGAAGTGCCATGATATACTCCTTTACTCTTCTGTAATATCTTCTTTATTTATCATACTACTAAGTGCCATACCACCTAAGGCACCTACAGCAAGACCACTCATCATTGACATATTCATATTTGATAACATAGACATGATTTTATTTTGATCTATATTTCCATTCATTGCATCATCAAGAAGTTCTTGATATTGCGCCATGTTATCCATCATATTTGCCCCATTTTGTTGCATTTGAGGCACTTGGTTATTTACTTGTGGATTTGCTTGATTATAAAATGAAGCAACACAAGCTCTAAAAGCTGGTAAGTGATTGTTAAATGAAGCTGCTTGAACTCTATAAAACAAATCTCTTACATCAGGTTCATTTACATACATAAGTAAATTATCATATAAAGCTACATTATCAATCTCAGCAGCAACTGCTATTTCACAACACTCATGTAAAGTGTTAGGTAACTCAACTTGTGTTTGCTCAACAATTGGAGCTTCCACACCATATTTTTGCATCAATGTTATCATTTCATTATAGTGATTAATTTCAGAATTTATAATATTTGAAAAAGGCAATACATTTCCAAACTTTGTAATTACATTACTATAAGTATTATAAGCCTCAAACTCATCATAAGCTGCAATTCTTAAAGCTTGAGATAACACAGGTTGAGGGTCATTAGGATCAACTCTTTGAGCATCCAACAAGTTTTGGTCCACGTTGTTTTGTTGCATTTACACTACCTCCTTTGCTAGGGTGTTAATTAGTTTTGTTACTTCATCCAAATTTTTGTGAGCTATTAGATCTTCCCAAAGTCTTGGTTCAAAAATAGCTGGGTCATAAGTGATTGTAACCGAAGCAATAATTTTTTTAATCTTTATTTCTTTAATACCATTTATTTTTTTTGGTAAATTCTCAATATCCTCTAAAGTGATATTTCCACCTTCATTCTTTATTTTAGGATTAACTCTTACTCTTAGTCTCCCAGGAGAATGTGCAATAATGCTAAAATAATCTGCTATTTTTATAATATCTTCTGTACTTATCAAAAAAATTCCTTTACTTTTCGATTTTTATATTATCAAGCTTAACTATGTCTTAATATAAATCTAGACTCATTATCAAAAAAGATTATAGCAATATTGAACTTAATAATAATTATCAATTGCATATAAGAAGAATTGTTTCTTTTATTTATCATATTTATATAATATCTATAAACTATAAGTAAGGCTTATTGTATTATAATAATCATTATTAAAGACAAGGAATAAAAATGACCCTCGATAAATTAAATATCAATGAGTCTGCTATAGTAAAATCTATAAATTGTGAACCTACACTAAAAAATAGATTCTATTCTTTTGGTATAGTAAAAGGTTCTAAAATATATGTAGAAGAAGTAACTTTAACAAAAAGTACTATTGAAATAAAAATAAACAATACAAGAGTTGCTCTACGATTCACAGAAGCTGCAAAAATTAAGATTGAAAAATGCAAATAAAAAATTTTAAAGAAGAAAAAGTAATTAAAGTTGCATTAGTAGGACAGCCAAATGTTGGTAAATCTATGCTTATTAACTCTATTTCAAATGCAAGACTTAAAGTTGGTAATTTTTCAGGAGTAACTGTAGCAAAAGAAGAAGTTGTATTTAAATATAAAAACTACAAAATAGAGATTACTGACCTTCCAGGAGCTTACTCTTTAAATGACTATACCTTAGAAGAAAAAGTTACAAAAGAGTATTTAGAGAATTCACCTTATGATATAATCTTAAATGTATTAGATTCAACTAACTTAGAAAGAAATCTATATTTAACTTCGGAATTACTTGCTCTTGATAAAAAAATGATTATTGCTTTAAATATGATAGATGAAGCAACAAAAGAAAACATTGTAATTGATGAAGTTCAATTAGGAAAAATATTAGGTAAGCCATGCGTAAAGACAAGTGCAGCTAAAAAACTTGGTATAAAAGTAATTCTTGACAATATTGTAAAAAAACATGAATCTGCAAAACTTCCAACAAAACTTACTTTTTCAGATGTAATGGAAGAAGAGATTTCAAATTTAGTAAAAATTATGGAAGAGAATGCTTTTAGAACTTCTCAAACATATAGACAACTTGCAATTAAACTTTTAAAAGAAGATAAACAAACTTATAAGTATTTTCATGATGAACCAATTTGGGTTAAACTTCAACCTGTTTTAGCTCATGCTTTTGAGCATTTATTTATTCATTATGATACTAAAAACATGGATGATATTTTTAGTGATGAAAGATTTGCTTTTGCAAAAGGAGCTGTAACTGAAACAGTTAAACAAGAAAAAAGTATAGCAAAATCAACAACTGAAAAAATTGATTCTTTACTAATTCACAAATTTTTAGGTTTACCTATCTTTTTATTTTTGATGTGGGGTTTATTTCAACTTACTTTTGAAGTAGGAAATATTCCTATGGATATGATTGATGCATTTTTTGCCTCGCTAATTGATGGTACAAAAGAAGTTTTAGGAGATAATCAATTAAGTTCAGTAATTGCAGATGGTGCTATTGCAGGAGTTGGAGCAGTAGTTCTTTTTTTACCAAATATCGTAATACTATTTTTTGGTATAGCCTTGCTTGAAACTACAGGATATATGAGTAGAGTTGCTTTTTTACTTGATGGATTTTTTCATAAATTTGGACTTCATGGAAAATCTTTTATTCCTTTAGTTACAGGGTTTGGTTGTTCTGTTCCAGCTTATATGGCAGCTAGAACTTTAAAAAATGAAAGAGATAGACTTTTAACATTATTTATTATAGGTTTTATGTCTTGTGGGGCTAGACTTCCAATTTATGTACTTTTTGTAGGTGCATTTTTCAATGAAGGAAATGCAGGTAACATCTTATTTATAATATATATAGCTGGAGCAATTTTGGGATTAATAGCAGCTAAAGCTTTAAAAATAATTGTATTTAAAAGTGAAGATGAACCTTTTGTAATGGAAATGCCAAAATATAGAATGCCTTCTTTTAAACTAATCTGGCATACAGTTTCAAATCAAGCTTTGATGTACTTAAAAAAAGCAGGTACATATATTTTAGCTGCTTCTATTTTAATTTGGTTTGCATCAAACTATCCTAAATACCCTTTAGTTGAAGAGCAATATAATAGTAAAATAGAACTTACAAATTCTGAAGATAAAAAAGGTGAATTATTAAATGAGTTAGCTATGTATAAACTAGAAAACTCTTATTTAGGAATCATAGGTAAAGCTACTGAGCCTTTATTTGCTCCACTTGGCTTTGATTGGAGAATGACTGTTGCTTTAGAAACAGGACTTGCTGCAAAAGAAATTGTAGTTTCTACTCTTGGTATATTATATGGTTTAGGTGAAGATAATGACGAGAGTTCAAAAGGTTTAATTGAAAAAATCAAAGATAATATTCCTTTCGCATCAGCCATGTCATTTATTGTCTTTGTAATGATTTATTTACCTTGTTTAGCGGCTTCAATGGTTTTTGCGAAAGAAGCAGGAGGATGGAAATATTTAGCTTATTTATTTGTATTTACAACTACAACAGCATGGCTTTTATCTTTTATTGTTTATAACATCACAAAAATAGTAGTAGGCTAAAGCCTATTACTATTTAACTATAACTTTATTTCTTCCACTATTTTTTGATTTATATAAAACCTCATCTGCAATATTAAAATAGTCATCAAAGTATTTACCTTTTGTACAATAAGTACAACAAAACTTGCAGTGATTCTTAGATTATATTTTTCATATATAAACTCTTTTCCACCAAATCTTCCTATTAAAATCATCACTATGTAAATGCTGTTTCAAACGAATTGCTACATCTTTTAAAATAATATATATTGATATTAAAAGTAATATAAATAAAGATGCAAAAAGTAAAAAAATTTTATTGTTTATTTTTATCATAATCCTCTTATATAAAAAGGATTATATTAATAATTATTATCATTAGTTATTTATTTTGGCAATCTTCACATATTCCATATATTGTCATAATATGATCTTTTAATCTAAAATTATGCTTTTTTGCAACTAATTCTTGTTGTTCTTCTATTAAATCATCTGTAAACTCAATGATTTTACCACAATTTGTACATATCATATGATCATGGTGAATTGAAATATTTAGTTCATATCTTTTAGTACCATCTCCTATGTCTAAAGATTTTACTATATTCATAGACTCAAAAAACTTTACTGTTCTATAAACAGTTGCAATTCCTAAGTCAATCTTATATAAACTTTTTGCTATATTTACAATTTGTTCTGCACTTAAATGGTCATCACTAAAATAAAGTATCTTTAATATGTAGTCTTTTTGAATTGAGTTTTTATAACCTGATTTTGAAACAGATTTTTTAAAATTCGATAAAAATGACTCAAAACTAATTTCATATCTTTTCACTAGATAAACCCTTTATAAACTACAATAATAATTCCTAATATTAATGCTACAGTATACACTTTAGATAAATTATTTTGAAGTTTAATATTTTTTTTATATAAATTTGTTTCATTTATATTTTTCATTTTATACCTTGATAATTAATATCATTTTTATTATGATACAAAAGTGTATCTTAATAAAACATTAATGATAATAATTATCGTTTTAATTAGATATTAAGTATTTTAGTTTTAAAATTTTAACTATAAAGGATTAAAAATGCTAAATATTGGAATTAATATCTTAGGGCAAGTTGCAAGAACTGCTCTATTTAGTGCTGTATCTACAAAGGTTGTTGATAGTATAATAACTTCAAAAATCAATAAAAAAAATGATCATAATAAATGGATGAGAGAAACAAAACTTAATTTATTTAGTAAAATATCAAATGAAATACTATCTTTTGATATAAAAAACTCATCATCACAAGATGAAAAAAGATTAAAAGAAATATGCAATAAAACAGTTCTACTTTTAGAAGATAAAAAACTTATAATTGAAATACAAGAGTATTTAAAACAGCTATCTCAAACTCAAAGAGCTTTAGTTTTTGATGAAAATAATGAAAGTTTAATAAATGGTTTTAATAAAAAATCTATGAATTTAGTGATTAGTTTAAACAATAATTTGAAAAGAAGTTAATCTACTTCAATTCAAATTGTGTAGTATATTCTTGATTATCAAGGATTATCTTGAAAGTCCAAGTACCCTCTACTCTACCTTTTATATATCTATAGTCATAAATAGATCCATGACCAGCAGGAACAACCATCTCTCTACTTCTTGAAACCTCACCAAATGGATCAATCCACTGAGCTATAATAGTTTGGTCTTCAACACTTCTTTGTGTTTCAAATTTACATATAATTGAATTTTCATCTTTTAAAATAAGACAATCAACTGAAGACTCTTTCTCTTCTTCTATAAAGTTTTCATTTTCTTGCATTTGAGCAAAAGAAAATGTCACTAGAAATAAAAAAGGAATTAAAAATCTAGTCATTTTTATTCTCACTTTCTTCTATATCTATATCCATATATTTTAACAATAAATGTTTGATTGGTGCATAAAAAGTTGTCATAGATGCTACAGCTATAGCCAATTGAGCTATTTTAAATAGAGAGCTATCTTCATCTAATATTAACAATACGCCATAGTAGCTTAGTAACAAAGAAATTATAGCACAAATTACGGCAGAAACAATTACAACAACATTATAGTTCATATTTTTCCCATATAGTTTCTTCATTTATAGTAGGTCTATTTTTAAGAACTTCAAATGGTTGATATGCTTCTTTATATCCCATAGAAAAATGATCTTTAATCCAATAACCTAAATAAATATAAGGAATATTCATCTCTTTTGCTATTTTTATTTGAGCTAAAATAGAAAATTTTCCAATTGATAAATCAGCATATTCATGATCATAATAACAATAAATTGCAGAGATAGACTTAGGTAATATATCTACTAAAGCTACTCCTATTAATTTATCATCCTTCATATATAAAAACTCTTTTGCATACGAAGCTTTACCTTCAACATAAGATTTCACATACTCATTTGGCTCTATTTTTGTAAAAGGCCAATCTTTTTTTTGATTCATATGTTCATGATATTTGTTGTATAAATCTAAATGTTCAACTGTCATAGATGGAGGTCTAATATAAAGTTTTGTATCTTTATTTTTAGAAATTACTCTTTTTTCAGATTTTGAAAATTTATAATTTTTTACATCAATTCTCATAGATATACATTTATCACAAGCTCTACACTCTGGAACAAAATGCATTTTACCAAATCTTCTCCAACCTCGCTCTAACATCTGTTGATACTGTTCAGTAGAGCAATCAAACATATATCTATATCTTATATCAGATATTTCATTATCAAAGTAAGAACACTCTCTTTGTTCCTCAACAAACTCAATATCTTTATTTAAAATATGCATTTTATTGGTTTATTTTTTCTTTAATCTCTTTTGCAATTGAAGAGATTTTATTTATTTTTTCACTATTTGATAAACTATCATCAATTAAATGCTTTACAAAAGCACTACCAACAATAACCCCATCAACACCTTTTGCTTTTTCTTGACAAGTTTTTTCATCAACACCAAAACCTATATATAAAGGTGTTTTAGTATGTTTTCTTACATTCTCAATTACTTGTGATAAGTCTTCACTTTGACCACTACCTGTAATACCTGCATAAGCAACCATATAAATAAACTTTTGTGAGTTTTCAACTACTTGTTTAATTCTATCTTCACTATGAGTTGGAGCTACAAATGAAATATTTGCTTTATTGTATTTAGTATATAAATCTTTTAAATTTTCTGCCATCTCAAATGGTACATCTGGAATAATTGTTCCATTAACACCAAATTCATCTGCTTTTTTTAAAAAGTTTTCAACCCCATAACTAAAGAAAGGATTCATATATCCCATCCATAAAGTATCAATATCTTTTGCTATTTTTGAAGATACTTCAAATAAATCATCAAGCTTAAAATTATTTGCTAAAGCAATTTGATTTGCCTTTTCAATTACAGGTCCATCTGCAACAGGATCAGAGAAAGGAATACCTAACTCCAAAATATCAACTCCTGCTTCTTTCATACTAAAAGCTAAATCGACACTAAAACTATTATCAGGAACTGATGAAGTTATATAACCAACTAATTTTTTCTGTGTGTTCTCACCCATTTAGAATAATCCTATTAAATATTTATAAAATATTACATTCTATCAAAAATCATCTTTTTTTTATATTTAGCCTAAAAAAGCCAACTTAAAATCAATCTTCTTTCTTTAATTTCCTTGGAAGTTGTATTACTATTTTTGCTCCTGTATAAACTTCATTATTTACTTTTAACTCTTCATTTAAAATCTTTATATCCCCATTTAAACTTTCATTTATTATCTTATAACACATATAAAGTCCAAGACCTGTACCTTGAGACTCATGTTTTGTAGTAAAATATGGTTCAAATACTTTCTTTAAAATATTATCAGGTATTCCCCCTGCATTATCATGAATAGTTATAACAACACCATCTTCAAACTCTTCAAGGAAAACTCTAACTACCCTATTCTCTTCACTTACATCTTTAAGAGCATCTTTTGCATTGTTTAAAATATTCGAAAGACATTGAATTAATTCATTCTCATAACTTTCAATTCTAAGATTTCCTTTCATCTTAGTTTGAATATTTATATAGTTGTTTGCCATTGCAGTACCTACCATATTTAAAGCTTTATTGATACTACTACTTACATTAAACTCATCTTTAAACTTATCACCTTTTATAAAGTTTCTAAAATCATCAATTGTTTGAGATAAATACTTTGAAGTATCAGTTATCTTAGTCATATCTTTTACTAAATCTTCATTGTTTATCTCTAAATTCATATCATATTTTAGTTTGTATGAACTTGATATTGAAGATATTATAGTTAAAGGCTGTCTCCACTGATGAGCTATATTGCCTATCATTTCACCTAAGGCTATCATTTTAGATTGTTCGGTAATAATTCTATTTTTGTTTTCGATTTCTTTACTTTGTAAAATTTCTAAAGTTATGTTAATTAGCTCTATTAAATAGTAGTTTTTATTATCTAGTTTCACTAAACTTACATGAATTAAAAAGTGTTCATCTTTTCCATCTTTTGATAAAACTACTTTTAAATTTCTCTCAGGTTTATTATATAAATCTTCAACCCATGTATTTACATCGGTATTTAAAGATGATATGTAACTTTGAATATCTACTTTTTTAAATAAATTAAACATACATACATAATCTTTTTTAAAATCTTCTACATTCTCATAAGAATCAAAAAAGTTCAAGAAAGCTTTATTTACCTTAGTCATTTCAGTTCCTGAATGAAGAACTAATATTGTTGAAGAACCATTTAAAATAGAATCATATTCATCTTTTTGCTTTTGAATACTTAATCTTTTTTCTACTTCTTTATTAATTTTCATTTTTAACATAAGAATGAAAATAGCTAAAGACAAGATAACTAATACTGCACCTACTAAATATTTCCATAAAAAAGTATATGTTTCATTTTGCTTATATTCAATTTTTAACCATTTATCAACAATTTCATCTCTTTTTTTAATATCAATTTGATTTATACCTTTATTTAAAATTGATAGCAAAATCGAATTTGTATTTTTAACACCTATTTGTTGATGCCCTATTGTTTCATTAAAATGAATTACATTTACTTTTAAATCTGAAATCAAATATTTTTTTATATTATGCAAAATTATAGGTAATGGAGCAAAAATACCATCTGCTTTTTCTTCGCTTATTAAGCTAAGTGCATCTTTGTAGTTGTTTACAATCATAAGTTTTATATCAGGGAAATTTTTTGATAAGTATTCTACTTCTATAGTCTGTTTTTTAACCACTAAGATTTTATTTTTAAAATCATCTAAGTTAGTATATTTTTCAAAATCACTTTTTGTTATAACACCCATAGGAATAGTAATATATGGTTTAGTAAATAGAAGTTTTTCTTTTCTAGTTTCGCTTTCATTGATATTTATTATTCCATCTATTTCATGATTCATTGCTTTATCTAAAACCTCTGGCCAAGTGTCTACATAAAAGTTTATTTTCTTACCTATTTGTTTTTCTAGAGCCTCAATAAAATCAATAGAAAGACCTTTTAGTTCTTTATTATTATCAAGAAAGTTCATAGGGGCATAATCTTTATCAACTCCTAAAACAATCTCATTTTTATTAAGCCAAACTCTTTCTTCATTTGTTAACTTGAAAGATGGTTTTTTATTTTCATTTGTTACAAACCATTTTTTCTTTATTTCATTTAGTTGAGAACTTGACAATGATTCTTCTACTTTATTTATTAAAGATATAAGAATTTCATTATTTTTACTTGATGCAATATATAAATTGTTTGAAGACTCATTTTCTTTTATGTATTTTAAATTTGTAATATAGTTTTCTAGCATTACATGTTGTAATGATCCTAATGAACCATGACCAATATCAGCGAAACCATCAGATACAGCTCTTACAACTTCAGTACTATTTTTTAAAGCTAGAACCTCAATATTTGGGTATTTATTTTCAATTAATTCATCAACAAAATAATCTTTTACAATAGCTAGTTTTTTACCATCTAAATCTTCAAAAGTATTTACTACTTGAGAATCTCTTCTTAAAACAAGGCCATTAGTTATTTTAAGAAAACTATTTTTTGTATATAAAAAATCATTTTCTCTTTTTTTTGTTTTTGCTATATTTAAAACCAAATCAAGCTCATTTGCTTTTAATTTGTCTAAAGCTTCACTCCAAGAAATACCTCTAACAAATTCTAATTCAAGTCCTAATTCATCCGCTATTTCTTCAATATAATCAATTGAATAGCCCATTGGTTTATCATTTATTGTGTAATTATATGGAGCCCAATCTTTTTCATTATAAACTTTTAAAACTTTTTTGTTTTCTATCCAAGCTAACTCTTCTTTTGTAAAAGTCTTTAAAACTTTATTTTTCTTTTTCTCAAAAGCTAATTTCCATTTTTCTTTTAAGTATAACTCTTCTTCATATTTGATTTGAGATATCGCAATATCTAATATTTCTTGAAATATCTGCCAGTCTTTTCTAATCCCTATTCTTTCAAAATATTTAGAAATACCTTCAATTTTTGCTTCTGCACTGATTGCTACATTTGTAATAAAATGTTCATTTATTAGGTATTCAAAGGTAGAAGCCATTCCAACTGTAGCCTCAGCTTGTCCAACAGATACAGCTTTTAATGCTTCTAAATTATTTTTAAAAGATAATAACTTTATCTTTGGATAATATTTTGTAAAAAGTGATTCAAAATAATAACCTTTTGGAATAGCTAAAGTTTTACCTTTTAACTCTTCAAGTGAGTTAATTGGTTTATCTTTTTTTGAATATATAAAAGGATGGGACTTTAAATAAGGTTTTGTAAAATTCAAATACTCTAGTCTTTCATCCGTCTTTACAATATTTAAAACAATATCAATCTTTTTTTCTTTTGCCATATCAAGATATTCATTCCATGCATATCCTTGTGTATACTCTACTTTTATGCCAAGTTTTGAAGCAACTAACTTCATAAAATCTATTGAATACCCCTGAGCAATACTGTTTTTATTAAAATTTATAGGAATATAATCAGCTTCATTTTGAGCAACAATCACAGGGTGTTCCTTAAGCCATAAAGTTTGCTTTTCACTAAGTCCTGAAACACTAATATTTGCATGGAGGTTTATAACAAGTATTGTAAAGAATAAAATTAGTTTTTTAATCATATATATAATAACCTTTTTTCGTTACTTTAATGTAGCTTTATATTTATTAATTTTTTCTAAAACAGTACCTACTTTACGATAATGTTGGAATAATTTAGATACAATATTTAGAAATTTAAATACACTATTAGGAAAACTTAAAATGAGTATTATCAAAAATGATTTTGAAAAAATGAATGTAACAAAAATAAAAAAAGCTAAAAATAATAAAAAACTTACAATGATTACAGCTTATGATGCACTTTTTGCGAAACTATTTGAAGAGATTGCTGATATGATTTTAGTAGGTGATAGTTTAAACATGAGTTTTGCTGGGAAACCAGATACTTTATCTGCAACTCTTGATCAAATGATTTATCACACAAATGCAGTTTGTACAGGAGCACCTAAAGCCTTTGTAATTTTAGATATGCCTTTTGGAACTTACAACAATGAAAATGATGCTTTAAACAATGCAGTTAAAGTTTACCAAGAAACAAATGCAGCAGCAATTAAAATTGAGGGCGGAGAAGATAGAGCACATATTATCAAACATTTAACTTCAAACTCTATTGCAGTTATGGGACACATAGGACTTATGCCTCAGTATGTAAGAAGTGAAGGTGGATATAAAGTAAGAGGTAAAACACCAGAAGATACAGAACAACTAATCAAAGATGCCATAGCAGTTGAAAAAGCAGGAGCTTTTGCTATTGTAGTTGAAGGTGTTATGAGTGATGTTGCTAAGAAAATTAGTGAAGCTGTTTCTATTCCAACTATAGGTATTGGTGCTGGAAATGTAACTGATGGACAAGTTTTAGTTTGGTCTGATATGCTTGGATTCTTTGAAGAGTTTAAACCAAAATTTGTAAGACACTATATGAATGGAGCATCTGTTGTAAAAGAAGCTGTAAATCAATACAGAAGTGATGTTCAAGACTCATCATTTCCTGCAAAAGAGGAAGAGTACTAAGAATGGAAAGAGTTGTAGAAGTTGAACAAGTCTCTTTTGAAGAAGATAATGCGGAAGTTAGTCTACGTCCTTCTTCATGGGATGACTATATAGGTCAAGAAAAAATCAAAAAAAACCTAAAAATTTTTATTGAGGCTTCTAAAAAAAGAGCTGAAGCCTTAGATCATATACTTTTTTATGGTCCTCCTGGACTTGGTAAAACTACTATTTCTTATCTAATTTCAAATGAAATGAACACAAATATTAAAATTACAGCAGGTCCTATGATAGAAAAATCAGGAGATTTAGCTGCAATTTTAACAAACCTTGAAGAAGGTGATATTCTATTTATTGATGAGATTCATAGGCTTAGCCCAGCTGTTGAAGAGATTCTTTATCCTGCAATGGAAGATTATAGACTTGATATTATTATAGGTTCAGGACCTGCTGCACAAACTGTAAAGATTGATCTTCCAAGATTTACTTTAATTGGCGCTACTACAAGAGCGGGTATGTTATCAAATCCTTTAAGAGAAAGATTTGGTATGCACTTTAGAATGCAGTTTTATACACATGATGAATTAGCAAAGATTATTCAAAAAGCATCATTTAAACTTGAAAAGAATTGTGAAGATGATGCTGCTCTTGAAATTTCAAGAAGAAGTAGAGGAACACCAAGAGTGGCATTAAGACTACTTAGAAGAGTAAGAGATTTTGCTGAAGTTGAAAATGAAAACTCTATTCATATGAAAAGAGCTCAATATGCACTTGATGAACTTGGAGTAAATGAAACAGGTTTTGATGAGATGGATATAAACTTACTTGAACTTTTAGTTTCAAATAAAGGTAAACCTATGGGATTATCTACAATGGCAGCTGCACTTAGTGAAGATGAAGGAACAATTGAAGATGCAATTGAACCTTACCTTTTAGCAAATGGATATATAGAAAGAACTGCAAGGGGAAGAATTGCTTCTGTAAAAACTTATGAAATGTTTAGACTATCTTATCCAGGAAGTGAAAAACTAGAGTCAGAAGGTAAGCTATTTTGAGACCCGTTTACTTTTTAATCGCAATTGCATTAGTTACAATTTTCTTTATGGTAGAACTTTTTTCACCCTTTTTAAAAGCAATGTTTGTAGCTTTACTTCTTGCAGTTGCTACAAACTCTTTGACTTTTTTCTTAGAGAATAGATTAAAAAGTAGAGTAGCTGCTACTAGCTTTATGACTATAAGTTTAGCTGGGATATTTTTTATTCCCGTTATGTATTGCATTTTCTCTTTTGCAAATGCCTTTAAAGGAATAGATCAAAAACTACTAATAAATGGTTTTAACAATTTAAAACTTTGGGTTGAAAACATCTCAGAAGACTTTCACTTTCTAAAAGACCTTTTAAATCAGATTTTAGAAAAAATAGATGTGGGTCAACTAGCACAAAACATCATATCAACAGGAGCATATCTTGGAAGAAATTCTGCATCTTTTATGATGGATATGGTTATGATACTTATATTTTTCTTCTTTTTTACACTATATGCACAAAACCTTTCAACTTATGTAAAAGGTTTACTTCCTATAAAAAAAGATGATTCAATTATTCTTTTCTCAGAATCATCAAATGTAATGACAGTAGTTTTATATTCTATTTTAGTTACTGCTGTATTTGAAGGTTTTTTATTTGGATTTTTCTTAACTTTTTATAGATATGATGGTTTACTATTTGGAGTTTTATATGGTTTTGCTTCACTTATACCTGTAATTGGAGGAGCTATTATGTGGGTTCCCATTGCCATATATGAAGCTATGACAGGAAGTATTACAAATGCTATTGTAATTGCAGTATATTCAATTTTGATGATTTCTATATTTGCAGATACTTTTGCAAAGCCTATAATCATAAAATATATAAACCAAAAAATAGTTAGGAGTCCTACCAAAATAAATGAAATTTTAATCTTCTTCTCTATTGTAGCTGGACTTTCTACCTTTGGATTTTGGGGTATGATTATAGGACCTGCAACAGTTACATTTTTTATTTCAATAATGAGATTATTGAAAAAGTACTCAGATGAGTATAAAGAGAGTGTAGTTTAACTACACTTTTCTTTACTCTTCTTCACCACTTAAACACTCACCTTGATATGTTGAGATACCATAATCTAAGTTTGCAACTGACTTAAAGCCTAAATCAAGCATAATTCTTTGACAATATGCTGATCTACTTCCACTTAAACAATATACAACAACAGGTGTATCTTTTTGATCATCTATTTGCTCTAAAGCTTGATAAAATGCAGTTGTAGGAACTAAATAATCAGTACCTTTGATTCTTTGACTTACCCACTCCATCCACTCTCTTGTGTCAACAAGATTGAATTTTACAAAGCCTAAATCTCTAGCTTCAAGTAGTGACTCTAACTCTACTGCATTTACTTCTTGTTTTTCTAAAAGTTTTTCACACTCTTCTTTTGTAAGCCCTCTTGAATGAGTAGCAATTGCATCATGCATTTGCTCTTCTTGTGCAGCTTCTTGTGCAAATTGTGGTGTACAGAAAATCCCACAATGACAGCTTCCACTTGTAGGTATCTCTTTTTCTAAAGCAGGTGTACATGGACATAATCGGTTGTTGGCAGCTTTTTGTTCTTCTTTTGTCTCACCAACAACCATAAAACATGGACAGTATCTCTTTCCATAAATCATTTTGTTTCTTGTAAGACCCATTTGAATTGATTCATTTACCTCATCATTTGGGTTATATCTAAAATCAAATCTCTCAACAACTTTATCAGTGAACTGTTTTGTCAGTTCAAGTTCAGTTTGATACTCTTCACTTTCTATATCAATTTTTTTAATCATTTATAAATCCTAGTTTGTATTTAAAATGACATCATAATATAAAATCACTTAACCTCTATAAACTCTTTGAATATTTCTGATATATCATCATTTGAAAAGGCATTTATATTTTTTGCTTCTGAAAAATCAATCAATTTTTTAGTTTTTACTTCATCTAAATGATTTATTGGTTTATAACCCATAGACCAGTTTGGGAAATACCTTTTAGAATCCTCTTCAATTATAACCTCTATTAAGGAGTCATGTCTGTCATCATTTTTGATTTTTTCAAAGATTGCTAAAACATCCTCTTTTTTACCTTCCAAGCATTGTAAAAAACTTCTACCTTTTAATATCAATAATCCTGTAACATTTCTTTTACTATTATTTTGTCTAGCTTTTAAAAGTAGCTCTTCAAGCTCTTCATCAGAGAATCTAACAACAGCCCTACTTAAGTACATAATTCTATACATAACTATACCTTTAAACTATAATAAGTAATTATATCATATGTTTTGATTTAATAATTTTAGAAAAAGAATTGTGAAGGTTTTTAGTGATTCTCCTATTTGTCAATTTCAATACATCATATGTTTTGGTTCAAGCTATTTAAAGTATTTCCTAAAAACCCTGTAATATCATTTCAATACATCATATGTTTTGGTTCAAGGTGGGTGTATCTAGTATTTCTTTATCAGATATACCATTTCAATACATCATATGTTTTGGTTCAAGCAAATGTATCTCCAGCACCTTTTTTAACTTTTAAAAATTTCAATACATCATATGTTTTGGTTCAAGTCAAGAAAAAAATAGCGATATTAATATTTTTACAAAATTTCAATACATCATATGTTTTGGTTCAAGAAAAAATCTATAGTCAGTATCATTTAATTCTAAATCATTTCAATACATCATATGTTTTGGTTCAAGAGTGCTAATAATTCAGCTTTAAATTTTGTCTTGTATTTCAATACATCATATGTTTTGGTTCAAGATAGAAACAATAATTTCAATTGTAAAGGGTTAAATAATTTCAATACATCATATGTTTTGGTTCAAGGGTATAAATAAAGAAAAATCAATACTTAAACCATTGTTATTTCAATACATCATATGTTTTGGTTCAAGATATTCAAAAATGTTTTAGCGATAAAGGAATGTCATTTCAATACATCATATGTTTTGGTTCAAGGCTTGTAAAACTCCTAAACCGATAGATACTATATCTTGATTTCAATACATCATATGTTTTGGTTCAAGATTGTTATGGGGTAAAGATTGGGATAGAGACAGAAATAATTTCAATACATCATATGTTTTGGTTCAAGCCTATATTTTACAAAAACAATCTTTTAATGGTTCATCATTTCAATACATCATATGTTTTGGTTCAAGTCTAGCAACAAAGTACCTCTTTTATTCACTGCCCCCATTTCAATACATCATATGTTTTGGTTCAAGCATATAAAGCCTTTTTGCTTGCATTTACATATTTATTTCAATACATCATATGTTTTGGTTCAAGTTTGTATAGAGTGTATTCGGTGCATATTCTTGACATTTCAATACATCATATGTTTTGGTTCAAGTATATCCCCTAGTAGCTCATTGTTTTCTTTTCTTTGCATTTCAATACATCATATGTTTTGGTTCAAGTTTTGTAGATGGTTTTAAGAAACATGTATTTGTTGTATTTCAATACATCATATGTTTTGGTTCAAGTTTATAAAGACAATAAATACGACTATAGTTTTTTATTTCAATACATCATATGTTTTGGTTCAAGTTCAAAAATAAATAAAAAACAAATCCAACTAATCGACATTTCAATACATCATATGTTTTGGTTCAAGTTCAGCAGCAGTTTCACACTGGATCACTTCATGTATTTCAATACATCATATGTTTTGGTTCAAGGCCATATATTGAAATTTTCATCTTTGTAGTATCTATTTCAATACATCATATGTTTTGGTTCAAGACTTATGAAATAAAAAATGTTACATTCATTGCTCA